>CAWDRD010000017.1:0-24115 GCA_963804455.1 uncultured Actinomycetes bacterium | reverse complement strand
GCGTCCGCGTCGGTCCGGCGCTGGGCGAACGCGCAGAACCGGCAGCCGGTGTAGCAGACGTTGGTGAAGTTGATGTTGCGGGTCACGACGAACGTGACGTCGTCGCCGACCGTGTCCCGGCGCAGCCCGTCGGCCAGGGCCGCGAGCGCCTCGAGTTCCGGGCCGTCCGCGTCCAGTAGCGCCAGCGCCTCGCTATCGGTGATCCCGGCCGGGTTGCGCTCGGCACTGCGCAGCGCGGCAGCCACCTCGGAGCGCACCCGTTGCGGGGCACCAGCGCCGTAGCCGGCCCGCGTGCCGTTGGCCGTCGCTGGGCTGGCCGCGGCCGGGCTCGACGCGGCTGGGCTGATCCGGGTGGCCACCTCCGCCCAGTCCCCGTACACCTCGGAAAAGTCCTCCCGCCGGTCGGCGGTGCGGCCGGTGGTGTCGATCGTCACGTGCAGGTCGGTACGCCCGGCCGCCTCGCCCCAGCCGCCGTCCGGCTCCTGCCAGGGCAGGCCGCGAGGGATCGCACCGGCCCGGGCCAGCCCGGTGGCCGGGTCGGCCAGCGCGGCTACGTGCCGGGCCACCCTCGGGTCCAGCCAGGGCTCCCGCAGGTACCCCGGGTAGATGGTGAGCCGCTCGGCCAGCGTCATCCCGGCGGCCTCGGTCCGCTGGGCCAGGTCGTCGATCTGCGGCCAGGGCCGTTCCGGGTTGACGTGGTCGGGGGTCAGCGGCGAGACCCCGCCCCAGTCGTCGATCCCCGCGTCCAGGATCAGCCGGTACTGATCCCCGATGAGGTTGGGCGGCGCCTGGATCCGCATGGACGGCCCGAGCGCCAGCCGGGCTACCGCGATCATGGCGGCCAGTTCGTCGAGATCAGCGTCGGGCACGCCGCGCATCTTCGTGTCCGGCTTGGCCCGGAAGTTCTGCACGATCACCTCCTGGATGCCGCCGTATTCGCGAGCCACCCGGCGGATCGCGAAGATCGATTCGGCCCGCTCGGCCAGGGTCTCGCCGATGCCGATCAGGATGCCGGTGGTGAACGGCACGCTGCTGCGCCCCGCGTCCTCCAGTACCCGCAACCGGACCGCGGGATCCTTGTCCGGGCTCCCGAAATGCGGGCCGCCTTGCTCGGTGTACAACCGGGCCGCGGTGGTCTCCAGCATCATGCCCATCGACGGCGCGACCGGCTTGAGCCGCTGGAAGTCCTGCCAGCCGAGCACGCCCGGGTTCAGGTGCGGCAGCAGGCCGGTCTCCTCCAGCACCCGGATCGCCATGGCACGGACATAGGACAGCGTGTCGTCGTAGCCGTGGGCGTCCAGCCACTCGCGAGCCTGGTGCCAGCGGTCCTCCGGCCGGTCACCCAGGGTGAACAATGCCTCCTTGCAGCCGAGCGCGGCGCCGTCCCGGGCGATGGCCAGTACCTCGTCCGGGGACAGGTACGGGCTGTCCAGCCGCCCGGGCACGGTGGCGAACGTGCAGTAACCGCAGCGGTCCCGGCACAGCCGGGTCAGCGGGATGAAGACCTTCCGCGAGTAGGTGATGATTCCCGGGCGGCCCGCCGCGTCGAGCCCTGCGTCCCTGACCCGGCTCGCATACCCCAGCAACGTGGCCAGGTCCTCGCCCCGGGCGTGCAGCAGGATGGTGGCCTCGGCGAGATCGAGCGGCTTGCCGTCCCGCGCCCGGGCGAGCGCCCGGCGGATGGCGCTGGCCGACGGCACAGGTGCGGGCGGCACAGGCGTGGCTAGCACAGCCTTGGCCCGAGCAGGCTTGGTCTGCGCAGGCGTAGTCCGCGCAGGCGTAGTCCGCGCAGGCGTAGTCCGGCCAGGGCGAGGGGTCTCAGCGGTCATGCTCCAAACTCTAGGTGGCGCCTGCCCAGTGGCCGGGGCCGGCCACTGGGCGAGGGCGTGGGTAGCCAGAACGGGCGACTGGAGGAGGGCACGGTAGCCGGGCACCGGGCGCTGGACGAGGGTGCCGTTGGGAGCGCCCTGACCGCGGCTGGGTGGCTCGCTTTCCGGGCATGCTTTCCCGGCATCAGGCGGTTCGCGTGATCTGGTTCGGTACCTGTCGCCATTCACTGTCTGCGCATTCAGTCTGTCTCCTCATTCAGTGCCTGTGGCCATTCAGTGCCTGTGGCCATTCGGTGCCCGTGGCCGGGCTTCAGTGCCATCGCCAGGCTTCAGTACCCGCCAGGCTTCAGTACCCGCCAGGCTTCAGTACCCGCCAGGCTTCAGTACCCGCCAGGCTTCAGTACCCGCCAGGCTTCAGTACCCGCCAGGCTCTCAGTACCCGCCAGGCTTCAGTACCCGCCAGGCTTCAGTACCCGCCAGGCTTCAGTACCCGCCGGGCTTCAGTACCCGCCGGGCTTCAGTACCCGTCGGGGCTGCACCGGGCACCGGGCACCGGGCACCGGGCACCGGGCACCGGGCACCGGGCACCGGGCACCGGGCACCGGGCACCGGGCACCGGGCACCGGGCACCGGGCACCGGGCACCGGGCACCGGGCAAGATGCTGGCGCGGCCCCTGCCGCCGGCGGATGAGAAGCGGCTAACAGTATCGAATTTATTTCTGAATTATTCTCTTGATCTGCGGTGAGACTTCGATAGAATGGGTGGCGTCTGATTCGCCGTGCCCGTTAAGGAGCATGATGTCGATCGACTCCACGGGATCGTTAGCTGACCCGTCCCCCTCTGAGGGCCTGCCTCGACCCGTTAGGTTGTGACCTGGTCGGGCCCGACCTGGCTGAGCCTGACCTGGCTGAGCTGGATGCGATGGAGCCCGGGCTGGAGGAGCTGTGCGGGCTGGTCCCAGATCCAGATGCTGACCCGCCGGATGGGGCCGAGGCCGGGCTGGCCGGGCTGGCGGAACCGCTTCTCCAGGTGCATCTGGCCGTGGCTGCGCGGCCGTCGCTGCCGCAGGTACTGGCGGCCGGCTTCCTGCCCCGCGGCGGCGCGGACGGCGGGCCGGGGTTCGGGTCGGGCGGGTCAGCGGATGTGATGGTGGCTGGCTCGCTGCTGGCCCAGCTGGCTGAGGAGGCCGGGCCAGGCTGGGCCGACCAGCCCGATGACGCCGGGCCCCGGGCTGCTGACGCCGGGCCGGGCGGGGTCGATGACGCCGGGCTGGGCTGGGCTGACGAGGCCGATAGCGCCGGGCCTGATGACGTTCCGGAGAGCGGCGTGCTGGGCGGCCCTGGGCTATCGGACGATGAGCTGGTCGGCTTGCTGCGGGCATGGCGGCGGCTGGCATCCTGGGCCGCCGCTGGTGAGCTGGCTGCGGTCAGCGAGCTGGCCGGACGGCGGCGGGCCGCGGTCGCTGGAGGCGCGGGCCGGGATCTGCTGGAGCATCTGGGTGATGAGGTCGCGGCCGCGCTGACGCTGACCGCCCGATCAGCGGACCGGGTGCTAGAGCTTGCCTGCGCCCTGGCGCGGCTGCCGCAGACGAGAGCCGCACTGGCCCGTGGGGACATCGATCAGGCCAAAGCCGCCGTGATCGCTGATGAGCTCAGCGGCCTCGGCGACACCGATGCCGCCGCAGTGGAGGACGCAGTCATTGGGGATGCTCCTGGGTTGACGACGGGGCAGTTGCGGGCGGCAGCCCGGCGGGCGGTTCTGGCCGCCGACCCCGGCGCGGCTGACCGGCGGCGGGAAAGAGCACAGCGGAACGCGCGGGTGGAGGCGTGGCCGGAACGCTCCGGAACCGCCGCACTAGCCGGGCGGGATCTGCCCCCAGCCGAGGTGCTGGCCGCCGACAACCGGATCAACGCGCTGGCCTGCGGGCTGAAGGCCGACGGGGCGGCGGGGACGATGGATCAGCTCCGGGCTCGGGTCTATGTGGCGCTGCTGCTCGGCCAGCCGGTCGAGACGCTGCGGCCGACCCCGGCCGCCAGCGCTGAGTCCGCCGACCATGGCCAGGGCGATCCCGGAGCCACCGGACTTACGGGACCCACCGGCAACGCTGCACAAGCAGGCTCAGGCTCAGGCTCAGCAGAGGCTGGATCGGCAGGGCCGGGGCTGGCGAGCCGCGGGCTGCTAGGCAGCGCGCTGAGCGGGCTGGGCGGCAGCGTGAACCTGACCATGCCGCTGGCCAGCTTTCTCGGCGGCGCCGCGCCCGGGGACGTTGCCGGGTTCGGGCCCGCTGACGCTGGCACCTGCCGCACCCTGGCCGCCGCACTCGCGGCTAGCCAGCGGGGCAGCCGCTGGTGCCTGACGCTGACGGACTCCGCCGGCCGGGCGGCGGGACACGGCTGCGCCCGCCGCAGGCCCGCAGCCTCCGCCACTGGAGGCTGGGAGTTCACCGTCACGATTACGGATCTCGGGCCAGAGTGCTCTCATCAGGGGCAATCATCCGGGTACCGGCCATCGCGGAAACTGCGGCACCTGGTCGAGACCCGGCAGCGGACCTGCTCCTTCCCCGGCTGCCGACGCGCCGCGAAACGCTGCGACCTAGACCACACCATCCCGCACGATCAGGGCGGCCGTACCTGCGCTTGCAACCTCACGCCGCTTTGCCGTCGGCATCACCGGGCGAAACAGGCTGAGGGCTGGCGCCTCGATCAGCCCGAACCGGGAGTGCTGGTCTGGACCCTGCCCCACGGCCGCAGCTACCAGGCCCCACCCGACCGCTTGCCCACCGACACCACGCCCGACCGGTAACCCCGAGCGACGACGCGGGCCAACCGGTAACCGAGCGACGATGCAGGCCAACCGGTAACCGAGCGACGACACGCCCGGCCGCGCACCGCCAACGATCTTTGCCCGCCTGCGCGGTCCCGCCACCAGCCGCCACCGATGAGGTGGCGGCCAGAGGCACGCCAGTCAGAAGCACGCCGGTCAGAAGCCCCGGTAGTCGCGGATGGGCAGGCGAGGGCCGCGGCGCGGCGGGCCAAGCCGGCCCGCCACCAGCAGGCTGGCTGCCCGGTGCCGGTGGCCTGCGTACGGTGCGAGCAACTGGAGCATGCCAGCGTCATCCACCACCTGGCCGGCCAGCGCCCAGCCCACCACCCCGGGCAGGTGCAGATCGCCGACGGTTACCGCATCGGGGTCGCCGCAGGCGCGCTGGCGGATCTCGGCGGACGTCCACGGGCCGATGCCGGACAGGGATTGCAGGCGCTGGTCTGCGGCGGCGGGAGTCAGCGAGACGATCTCCTCGAGCCTGCTAGCCACCTGGGTGGCGCCGATGATGGTGCGGGCGCGCACCGCTTCCACGCCCGCGCGGTGCCATTCCCAGGACGGGATCCGGCGCCAGATCTGGGGTGGGGGGAACACCCGCATGCCCGGCGGCGCCGGGCCCGGGGCGGGATCGCCGAACTTGAGCAGGAGCAGCCGCCAGGCGCGATGCGCCTCCACGCTGGCCACTTTCTGCTCCAGCACTGCTGGTACCAGGGCCTCCATGACCAGCCCGGACCGGCCGATGCGCAGACCCTGATGGCGCTTGGACAGCTGGCGGAGCACCGGATGCACTGGGTCGAAGCCGGTCGGGTCGTCGTGGACGCCGAGGGCCGCGGGGAGGTTGCAGAGTAGCCAGGACGCGCCGGGCCCCCAGGCTGCGGCGCGAACTGTCGCGACCCCCGCCGGTGCCGCATCTGCCGGTCCGGCCCCTGCTGGTGTGGCTGGGGTCGCTGAAACCGGCGTGGCCGCGGCCGGACTGACGGCGGCCGGACTGACGGCGGCCGGACGAGCGACGGCCGGACTAGCGACGGCCGGACTAGCGACGGCCGGACTAGCGACGGCCGGACTAGCGACGGCCGGACTACGCGACGGCCGGACTGACGGCGGCCGGACTGACGGCGGCCGGACTGACGGCGGCCGGACTGACGGCGGCCGGACTGACGGCGGCCGGACTGACGGCGGCCGGACTGACGGCGGCCGGACTGACGGCGGCCGGACTGACGGCGGCTTGAGCGATGGCGGCGGCCTGGGCCGCGGGGGCGGCTTTGGGGATAGTGGCGGGCCGGACGGCGGCAGGCGGCATGCCAGTGACTGAGAGGACGGTGTTTGAGACGGCAGTGTTTGAGACGGCAGTGGCCTGGGGGGCGGGCATGGCGGGCGGCGGCACGGCCGCAGCCAGCATGGCGGCAGCCGGGGCGGAGACGGGGACGGGGGCAAGGGCAGCCGGGGCAGGAGCCGCCCCGGCGGGAAGGCGGACCAGCATCACCCGGAGCGTGCCAGGCCCCTCTGGAGTCAGCACAGTGCGCCAGACACTGCCATCCGGTGCGATCCGGAAGGCAGGGTCACCGGAGCCGCGCCGGTGCACGGCCAGGGTACGGATGAGGTCTAGCGGGAAGGGTGGCTGCCACTCACCCGCCGCGTCGGGCTCGGTCCACGGGACGAGCGGGACCGGCGCGGGGTGGATACGCCTGCGGCCTGTCCGGCCGGCGCTGCCGCGGCCAGCGCTCCCCCAGCCAGTGTTCCTCCGGCCAGTGCTCTCCCAGCCAGTGTTCTCCCAGCTGGCGTCGGCCCAGCCTGTGCTCGTGCCCACTCGCCCGTGCTCACCCCCGCCTATGCTCGCTCGCCGACGTTCACTTGCCCGCGCTCGCTCGCCGGTGCTCAGATGCCCGTGCTCACTCGCCCATGTTCACCTGTCCGTGGCTGCTTGCGCAGACGTACACGCCGGCGGCCCCGCTTCTGCTTACTGACCTGAGCTCACTGGGCTCCCTAAGGCTGAGCTCACCGGGGCTGAGCTCACCGGGGCTGAGCTCACCGGGGCTGAGCTCACCGAGCCGGACCCGCTGGGCTCACTGGTCGGAGGAGAACCGGATGCTGACGTCGCCGAGGTCCACCCCGGGCCAGACGCGGAGCCCGGCACGCAACTCGTTGCCGGGGCCGATCCGGGCGCCGTCCCCGATCACCACTCCGTCCAGCACTGCCCCGGCACCGACCTGGGCACCGTGGCCGAGCACGCTGGCGGTAACCCGGGCGCCCGCACCGATGCTGGCCCCGTCGAACAGGACACTGCCGGTGACCTCCGCACCCGCGGCGATCACCGAGTCTGCGCCGACCGTGGTGCCGCCGGACACCTCCGCCTGCGGGTGCACGTGCGAGCCGTCCAGGGCCAGCCGCTCGCCAGGGGGGCCCGGCACCGCTGATGAGGCCAGGTGCCCGCGTACCAGGTCGCACGAGCCCTGCACAAAAGCCTCCGGGGTGCCCACGTCGAGCCAGTAGGCGGAATCCGGGTAGCCCATCACGACCGCGCCCGCGCTGATTAGGCCGGGGAAGGTCACCCGCTCGACCGAGACCACCTGGCCGGCCGGGATCTCATCGATGACCCGGCGGCGGAACACGTAGCAGCCAGCGTTGATCCGGTTGGTCACCGGGTTCGGCGTCTTTTCCAGGAACGCGGTGACCCGGCCCGACGAGTCGATGGGTACGCAGCCGAACCGGGCGGGGTCGGGCACCTCGACCAGGTGCAGAGTCACCGCCGCATCGCTCTTACGGTGCAGGTCGATCTGGGCGGCGATGTCGTGCCCGGACAGGACGTCCCCGTTCAGCACGATGACCGGGCTGTCCGGGCCGCTGCGCAACCCGAACGCGGCATTGCGGATCGCGCCGCCGGTGCCGAGCGGCACCTCCTCGTGCACGTATGTGATCTCCAGCCCGAACGCGGCCCCGTCGCCGAAACAGTCAGCGAACATGCTGGCCCGGTAGGCCGTGGCCAGCACCACGTGGGTGACACCCGCGGCCGCCGCCTTGGCAAACTGGTGGGCGAGGAACGGCACGCCCGCGGTGGGCAGCAAGGGCTTGGGCGTGCCAATCGTCAGCGGGCGCAGCCGGGTGCCCTGGCCACCCACGAGCAGGACGGCTTCCAGCGGTTCACGGCCCGGGGGCATCGGTTCCTTACCTGGCATGAGGAGCGAGGTTACTCTCCGCGCTGCGCCGCCGCACGCTGATAGGACGCCATGTGCGCTTCAGCGGAGGCGGTCCAGGTGAACTCCAGTGACCGGGCGTGGCCTGCCGTGCCCAGGGCTTCGCGGCGCCGCGGATCGCCGATCAGGCCGCGCAGCGCGGTCTCGATGGCCTCGGCGTCCGGCTCGGTGTAGGCCACCGCGTCCCCGCCCACCTCAGGCAGGGAGGTCCGGTGCGTGGTGAGCACCGGCGCGCCACAGGCCATGGCCTCCAGCACCGGCAGCCCGAATCCCTCGCCGCGGCTGGGGAAGGCGACCACGAGGGCGCCGCCGAGGAAGCCGGGCAGGTCGCTGAAGCGCAGGTAACCGGGGCGGACCAGGCGCAGGTGCGCCGGCACCGCGGCGACCGCCTCATCCACCTCCTCGCTCCAGCCGCTGCCCCCGCCGAGCACGAGCGCGGGCGGGTCCTGCATGTCCGAGACCGCAGCGGCCCAGCCGGTGATCAGCGCGGGCACGTTCTTCCGCGGCTCCAGGCCGCCCAGATACGCCACGTAGGCCTGGCCGTGCAGGCCGAGCCGGTCAGATACCTGCTGCACCCGCTCCGCGCTGGGCCGGTGGAACAGGGTGTGATCCACGCCGTGGTAGGCCACGTCAATCCGGGTCGGATCGGCTTCGAGCACCCGGACCAGCTCGTCTCTGGTCGCCTTGGACGGCACCAGCAGCCGGGTGGCGCGGCGGGTGGCGGTGCGGATCGCGGACTTGAAGAACGTCGCGGTCACCGCGTTATGCGCATCCGGCTCGGTGAAGTAGGCCAGGTCGTGGATGGTCACCACGGTGGGCACCCCCGGCCGCAGCGGCATCGTGTAGTGCGGCGCATGCACCACGTCCGCGCCGACCTGCTGGGCCACCAGGGGCAGGCCGGTCTGCTCCCAGGCCAGCCGGGCCGGCCGGTGGGCAATTGCGGTCGGGCCTGCGACGATCTGCGCGGCGGGCACGAGCCGGCCGTACCGTTCCTCATCGGCCCGCTGGCAGGCCACGGCCAGATCCGCCTCAGCCGCGCCCAGAGCAGCGATCAGGCCGTCCACGTAGCGGCCCAGCGCACCGCGGTCCGCCGGCACGGTGGTCGCGTCAACTAGCACCCGAGGTGCCACGAGCAGTCTTTCTCCTTCCCCCACCTACGGGCCTGGGTGGCCAGGACCGTGGCGAGCCGGATCCCTGGCAGATTCAACCGATTGCATGGAAGTCCCGTCACGACCGAGCGTACGCCCTCCGCCGGCGCCGGTGAGCATCGACGCTCATGTTCCGCTGTCCCCTGCGACCGTGCGCACCTGCTGCTGTCTCATGGCGTGGCGGACGGTGAGGCCGACGTTTTGCCGGACGGGGTGGCCGCGGGTTTGGCAGAGGCCGCCGGAGCCGCCTGAGCCGCCTTCAGGGCCGCGTCGAGCGCTTTCTTCATCAGCGCGGTATCCGTGCCGTAGGCAGCGAAGTTTCCCGCCTTGAGCGCGGCCTGGGCCTGCTCATAGTAGGTCTCCGCCTGCTGCAGGTAGCTGCGGACGGTGGGGCTGGCTGCTCCGGACGTGCCGCTGGGCGGGCTGGTCCCGGTCCCGGGGCTGGTGGTGGACGGGGGCGTGCTGGACAGCCCGGGAACCACCTGGGCCAGCGCGTCCGGCAGGTCCGCGGCAAAGCCGACGTTCCCGTCGAACGAGACCGCGACCCGTTTCAGCACGGGGTAGGAACCGCTGCTGCCGCCGCCCGAGGCCTCCGCGGCCTGGATGTAGATGGGCTCGATGTAGATCAGTGTGCCGCCAACCGGCAAGGTGATCAGGTTGCCCTCGATCACGGTGGAGCCGTTCTGCCGGTACAGCGACAGCTGCGCGGACACGGTCGGGTCCGACTCGAATGTGCTCTGCACCTGCTGCGGCCCGAGGATGGCAGTGTCCTGGGGTAGCTGGAGGACCCGCATGGTGCCGTAGTCCGTGGACAGCGGATTGCTGTCCACGGCCATGTAGGCGGCCATGTTCTGCCGTCCGCGCTGCACGAACGACGTGGTCAGCGAGAACTCCGCGCCCGGGTTGCCCGGCATGGCCATGGTCAGGTAGTACGGCGGCTGGCTGGCCTGCTGTACGCCGCCCGGGTCGTTCGGCACGGCCCAGAAGTTCTGCCCGCCGTAGAACGCCTGTGCCTGCAGCACGTGGTACTGGGCCAGCACCTGCCGCTGCACCTCGAACAGATCCGGGGGGTAGCGCAGGTGCGGCATGAGGTAGGAGGGGATGTCGGACTTGGGCTTGATCACTCCGGGAAAGGCGTTCATCCAGGTGCGCAGGACCGGGTCCGCGGCGTCCCAGGCGTACAGGGTGACCTGGCCGGTATAGGCGTTCACCACGGCCTTGACCGAGTTCCGGATGTAGTTGATCTGGCCGGGGTCCTGCCCGGCCACCGTGCCGCCCTGCGCGTCGCTCGTCGCGGTGGCCCCGTCCAGGCCGATGCGCTGTGAGTACGGGTACAGGTCGGTGGTGGTGTAGCCGTCCACCACCCACAGGATCTGCCCCTTGGCCACGACCGGGTACGGATTGCCGTCCAGGGTGAGGAACGGTGCCACCTTGGCCACCCGGGCCAGCGGCTGCCGGTCGTAGAGAATCTCGGAGTTGCCGTTGATCGCCCCGGACAGCAGGATGTTCAGCTCGCGGAACTTGACCGCGTAGAGCAGGCGGCCGAACAGCGAGCCGACCGGGACCCCGCCGCCGCCGTGGTAGGTGTTGTCCACCTGGCCGCCGGCCGCGTTCTGGGACGGGTAGTCGAGTTCCTGGTTGCGGCCGCCGGGCGCGCCGCCCACGATCGCGTAGGAATTCTCCTGCTCGCCGAAGTACACCCGGGGCTGGGTCAGCCCGAGCGCTCCCTGCGGCGGGAGGTCGCTCTCCACGAACGAGGGGTTCCCGTTGGCCTGGATCGTGTTCGCGGTCGCGGCGACGAAGCCGAACCCGTGCGTGTACACCAGGTGGGTGTTGATCCAGTTGCCCTGGCCGGCCGGCGGGCCGCCCATATCGCGCACGGCCACCACCATGTCCTGCGGCTGCGGGCCGTCCCCCGACAGCTGGTACCGGTCCACCGACAGGGTGCCCGGGAACTGGTAGTAGCTCTTCACCTGCTGGAGCTGCTGGAAGGTGGTCGAAGCCACGTCCGGGTCCAGCAGCCGCATCCCCTGCAGGGTGCTCACCTGGGAGCCGAGCTGCGCAGCCGGCTGGAGGAGGACGCCGAGTAGCGGCTCACCTTGACCGCGGTCCCGGTGACCCCATAGGCCGTCCGGGTGGTGCTGATCTCCCGCTGGATGTAGGGCGTCTCCTTGGCCAGCTCGTTCGGCTTGACCACGAACTGCTGGATGATCGCCGGGTACACGCCGCCGATGAGGATGGCGGAGAGCACCAGCAGGCCGAAACCGACCGCGGGCAGCATGGCGCTGCGCCGCGCGGCCCCCGCGAAGAACAGCAGGGCGCAGAGGATCGCGATCACCGCGAGCACCGTCTTGGCCGGCAGGACGGCGTTGACGTCGGTGTAGGACGCGCCGGTGGTCACCGCGCCGCGCTGGGAGAAGTCGATCCCGTACCGGTCATACCAGTACGCCACGGCCTTGAGCAGGACAAAGACGCCGAACAGCACGAACAGGTGAGCCTGCGCGGCCACGGTCACCCGGAGGCGCCGGCCCTGCGCCCGCAGCCCGCCGTACAGGTAATGCACGAGCGCGGCCCCGACCAGCGACAGCAGCACCGCCGCGAACAGGTAGCTGAGCACCATCCGGATGAACGGGTAGGTGAACACGAAGAACGAGATGTCCCGGTGGAACTGGGGGTCTTTGACCCCGAACGGGACCTGGTTGGCGAACAGCAGCCAGGTGCGCCAGGACCCGGCGCCGGTCAGCCCGGAGATCAGGCCGACCAGGGCGAGCGCGATACCGAGCAGCACCCGGCGGTGCGGATCGAGCGCCAGCCGGTAGCCGTCCGCGCCCTGGCCGGGGGTGGCCACCGGCCGGTAGATGGGCCGCAACCGGTACGCCAGCCACACGTTGACCCCCGTCACCAGGGCCATGAACAGCCCGGCGGCAAAGAACATGGCCCATTTCGTGCCGTAGGTGGTACCGAAGACCGAGGTGTAGTGCTCCGCGTGGAACCACAGGTAGTCGGTCCATACCCCGGCCACCACCGCGATCAGCACGATCAGCAGGATCAGCCCGCCGACTACCGGCAGGATCAGCCGTGGCCATCGGATCAGGGCAAGCGGCGACCGGCCAGCGGGCTGCCTGGCCTGTCCGGAGGACCGGAACGACACGCTTTCCCCTTACGTCACACGCACACGTCCACGCGGGAATCCGCATGGGCGGTGCGCTCCCTGACGGGAACTTACCGGCACCCGGCAAGGTTCCCAGATGCTGAGAGCCATGGCGCGCCGCCCGCGCCGGGCCGCACCCGCCAGCGGGGCGCAGGTGCGCTGACGGGAGGTTCGTTGCAGCTGGTCAGCACCCCGCAACAGGACGTCCAGCCTTGATGGCTGCCAGCGCGTTAATAGCCTGGCGCAGCGTGCTCACTTTGACCAGGCGCAGCCCGGCCGGTACCGCCCCGCTGGTATCGGGGCAGTTGGCGGCCGGGGTCAGGAAGATCGTGGCTCCCGCGTCCCGGGCCCCGGCCATTTTCTGCTGGATGCCACCGATCGCGGAGACCGCGCCGTTGACCGAGATCTCGCCGGTACCCGCGACGAACCGGCCGCCGGTCAGGCTGTCCGGGGTCAGCTTGTCCACGATGCCCAGCGCGAACATCAGGCCAGCGCTGGGACCGCCGATGTTGCCCACGTTGATCTTGATGGAGAAGGGGAACCGGTAGCTCTCCTGGACGAGCACGCCGATCACGGTGTGCCCCGCAACATTGGCCGTCTTGACGCTGACCTGCTCGACCTTGCCCTTCCGGAGGATGGTCAGGCGGATCGGCGTACCCGGGGGATGCGCGCGGATCAGGTCGCCGGTATCCGCCGTGCAGCCGATCGGGGTGCCGTCCACCGCCTGGACGACGTCTCCGGGGTGCAGCACGCTGGCCGCGGGCAGGCCCTTCTCGGTCTGGGTGATCGTGTCCACGGTGGTGAAGTGGATGCCCAGCGTGCACAGGGCCGCTACCTCCGCGGTCTGCTGGAGCCGGCCATCTGCTCGATGTCCTGCTGGACCGCCTGCTGCTGGGACTCACCCTGCGGGTAGATCTCCTGCACGGGGACTACCGCAGTGGCCGACTGGAGCCAGTAGCGCAGCGCGGTGAGCACCCGAATGGCTTGCCGGGGCCGCCGAAAAAGGACACCGTCATCATGTTGAGGTGGCCAGAGGTGGCGTAGGTGCGGTGGCCGGTGATGCTGATCAGCGGCCCGCTGGAGGTCCGGCCCAGCGTGTTCAGCGTGGGACCGGGCATGAGCACGACGTACGGCACCGGGACGAGCGAGAGCACCAGCAACGCGACCACGACCCCGGCGCCGGCCATGAACAGGGTCACGGTGCGGCGGGACATGTCCCGGAAATCAGGCACTGTTGACCCATTCGCTCTCGCCGTCGCCGAAAAGCTGATGCTTCCATAGCGGCACCGTCTGCTTGAGCTCGTCGATCAGCGCGTGGCAGGCCGTGAACGCATCGCCCCGGTGCGCGCAGGACACCGCGACCACCACGGCCAGGTCACCGATGGCCAGGTCACCGACCCGGTGCACGGCAGCGAGCGCGGTGACATCGAACGCGGCGGCTATCTTCTCGCAGACCCGGCGCAGCTCGGATTCCGCGCTGGGATGCGCGCTGTAGGAGAGCTGCTCGACGTCACGGCCATGATCGTGGTTTCGCACCGCGCCCGCGAACAGCACGATGCCGCCCGCGCCGGGATCCGCCACGGCCGCACGCACCTCGTCCACGGACAGCGGGCTGTCCCGCACTTCAGCCATCCGGATGACACTCACGCAGCCCAAGGTAGCGCCTGACGGAGGTGACCGAGCCGGGTGCCGGCGCTACGAGGTGCGCTTGCGGCGCCGGGCGACGCGGACGATGGCGGCGGTCCCGATCACCGCAACGGTCGCCCCGGCGGCTGTGATCGTGGCCTCCTTGGCGATGCGCCGGCCCACCACGGCGTGATGTTCCGCCCGCTGTTTCAGCAGCACCTCGAAGGCGGCCGCGTTGTCGTAGGCGGGCTCCCAGCCAGCCGCCCGCAGCGCCTGGCAGTCCACCACCCACGGATACACCACGTAGCGCAGGTCGGAGATGGGTGCGGGAGTGATGCCGATCTGGCGCAGCCGCTGCGCCGTGCCGAGGGTCAGCCCGGCGGGCAACTCGACCCGGCGCAGCCCGCTGAGCTCCTCGATCTCATCCTGTTCCAGCCAGCCCGGGCAGCCCACCGCGAACGCCCCGGTGACCTGGCCGATCACCGCGAGCTCCAGGGCGGATACCAGGTCGTCGATGTGGCAGAACTGCCAGCGCTGCGCGCAGCCTTTCACCGACAGCAGCCGGGGGGCCTCGAAATGCCTGGTCACCAGGGTATCCACGCCCTCGCCGACGAGCGCCGCGGGACGGACCACAGTGACCGCCATGCCGGGATGGGACCGCGGCGAGCGCTGCGCCAGGTGCTCGATCTCGAGCAGGTCCCCGGCCACGCTGCCGTCGTGGTCAATGCCGAGCGGCGCGCTCTCCGGCAGCGGCACCGGGTTATCCGGGCTGGCCCCGTACACCATGGCGCTGGTGACCAGGACCACCCGGCCGACCCGGCCCGCGGCGGCCGCCGTGAGCACGGTCTGCGCGGCCCGCACGTTGTGGGCGCGGCGGGCCCGGTGCTCGGTGTCGGCGGACATATCGGTGTCGGTGTGCACGAGCACGTCCACCCCGCTCAGCCGGCCGGCCAGGGCCGGGTCCCGGACGTCGGCCAGGCGCCAGGTCACACCGACCACGTCGCCGCGGTGGTCATCGATCGCGATGACCCGGCGCACCGCGGGCGACGACGCCAGCCGGACGGCCAGGGAGTGGCCGAGCCCCCGCGCCGCGCCGGTGATCCCCACCACCGGGCCCCGGCCGTTGGGGCCAGCCCGGTGCACCCGCGGCGCCCGCTCCTGTTCCGGCGGGGTGGGCTGGGAAAGCGTTGCTGCTGGCGGGGTCAATGGCGGGCCTGCTGGCGGCTTGGCTGGCGGGGATTCGGGTTCTGGTGGCGGCGGCGCTGCGGGCCCGGAGCGCGCTGGCAGCGCCCCGCGGTCCGTGCGCTCGCGGCGAACCTGGGCTGATGCAGTGCTCAACGTGTACCGCTCCCGGGATAACGTGGCGGTTGTGACCCTTCCATCCTGCCTGAGAGGTCGCGGAGATGGCTGATCGTCCCTTCGGCTTTGGTCTACCCAGCGGCTCCGGTGACTCCGGGAGTTCCGGCGGCTCTGGTGGTTCTGGTGGTTCTGGCGGCTCCGGCGGCTTCGGTTTCGGCGGCCCGGGGGGTTCCGGGGGCTCAGGGGGCTCCGGCTCCGGAGGCTCCGGTCCCGAGGGCCCGGGCGGGGGCAGCCCGTTCGGGCCGCTGGGTGATCCCCAGCAGTTCGCCGACGCACTGCGCCAGTTCGCCGACCTGATGTCCTACCAGGGCGGCCCGGTCAACTGGGACCTGGCCAAGAACGTGGCGCGGCAGACCGTGTCCGCGGCGGGTGACCCGAGCGTGCTGGAGGCGGACCGGCGCAAGATCGTCGATGCCATCCGGCTGGCCGACCTCTGGCTGGACGAGGCGACCGCGTTCTCCACCGGGGTGCGCAGCGCACAGGCCTGGAGCAGGTCAGAGTGGGTCGAGGCGACGATGCCGGTGTGGTCCACGCTGTGCGACCCGATCGCCGACAAAGCGGTCGACGCCATGGGCGGGATGCTCAGCGAAGGACCCGGGAGGCCTCGGCGGCGAGCTGCCCGAGGAGCTGAGTTCAGCGCTCAAGGCGGTGACCGGAGGGCTCGGCGATCCCGCAGCATGGGCGGTCTGCGCGCTGGGTCTCGGCGGTCTCGGTGCCATGATGCGCCGGATCGGCGGGATGATGGTCGGCGGCCAGACCGGGGCCGCGGTGGGCGCGCTGGCCCAGGAAGTGGTCAGCTCTACCGACGTGGGCCTGCCGCTCGGCCCGGAAGGAGTGGCGGCGTTGCTGCCGGCCGGGGTGGTGGCGTTCGGTGAGGGCCTGTCGGTGACCGCGGACGAGGTCCGGATCTTCCTCGCGCTGCGGGAGACTGCGCACCACCGGCTGTTCGCGCACGTGCCGTGGTTGCGGGCCCGGCTGCTGGGCGCGGTCGAGGACTACGCCCGGGGCATCAGCGTGGACGCTTCGGCGCTGCGTGACGCGATGCCGCAGATCGACCCGGCGAACCCGGAGGCGCTGCGCGACGCGCTGGCCGACGCCGCGCTGTTCCAGCCGGAGGACACCCCGCAGCAGAAGGCCGCGCTGGCCCGGCTGGAGACCGTGCTGGCGCTGGTCGAGGGCTGGGTCGCGACGGTGGTCGACGCGGCGGCCGGGGACCGGCTGCCGCAGGCCGGCGCGCTCGCCGAGGCGATCCGGCGCCGCCGGGCCACCGGCGGTCCCGCCGAGCGGACCTTCGCCACCCTGGTCGGCCTGGAACTGCGGCCGCGCCGGCTGCGCGAGGCGGCGGCCATCTGGCAGCGGCTGACCGACGCCCGCGGCATCGACGGGCCGGGACGCGGTGTGGGCCCACCCGGACCTGCTGCCGACCGCGGAGGACTTCGACGACCCCGAGGGCTTCGTGGCCGGGCGGGCGACGCTGGACATCTCCGGGCTGGATTCAGAGCTGGACGCAGAGCTGAAGGCCGCATTGGGAGAGGGCGCCGGCCCGGATGCCCCGCACGGCAAGGACGGCCCTCCGGATTCCGGGCCTTCGGACGGTGGGACTTCGGAGGACGGGCCTTCGGATGCTGGACCTTCGGGCGGCGGCCCTTCGGATGCTGGGCCGACGGGCGGCGCGGGCGGGCGGCGGCCCGGCGGGTCGACGCTAGCCGTAGTTCCCCGGCATCCAGTTGTTGTGCACAGGGTGTGGATTGCGTTGTGGCCGGTCGGCGCGGGCATAGCGGCGAAAGTGCCGGGGAATCCACTGCGATCCCCCGCTATATCCACCGCGACTCTCCGCGATATCCCCAGGTCATCCACGGAGTTATGCACAGCCCGGTCTTGACCGCGGCGGGTTAGGTGCCTAGCGTCGCCTGGCACGGGTCCCCTGGGTTGGCTGGCCGCTGTCACTCCCGGGGAAGGGGGCGAACGACCCGCCGGGGAGACCGGGCATGTTCCGGCTCCTGTTCCCCGCCTGGGGGACCCGGCGTCAATGTCGGTGTGCCGTGGCAGGCTCACCCCATGCGACCAGCGATCAGAGCCGGGCTCCTGCTGGTCTGGCGTGACCCGGACACGTTGCAGATAGGCATCGATCCGCGGCGCGCGATCGCCATCACCGGGATGGCCGGTGCCGGGCCGCTGATCGGGCTGCTGGACGGCAGCCGGGACGAGGCCCAGGTACTGGCCGCCGCGCAGCAGCGCGGCGTCCCACAGGATGTCGCCGGGCGCGTCCTCACCCTGTTACTCACCGCAGGCGTGCTGCAGGATTTCCCGGCCGCCACGCTGCGGGGCCTGGCGGACGGCCCACGGGCCCGGCTGGCACCCGAACTCGCCGCGGCATCGCTGGCGCACGGTGACACTGACGGCGGCGCTCGTGTCCTCGCGCGCCGGCAGCTGGCGTCAGTGCGGGTGCTCGGCACCGGGCCGGTCGGGTCGTGCCTGGCCGGCTTACTCAGCGCCGCCGGGGTCGGCCGCGTCACCTGCTCCGGACCAGCGGCTGATGGACGGGGCACCACCGGACCGGCCGGTCACGGACCCGCCAGTCACGGACCCGCCGCTGAAGGACCGGGCGCTGAGCACGTCACCGGGCATGCGGCCACCGGACATGCGGCCAGCGGTGGGCGGCCGGATCTGGCCGTGCTCACCAGCAGCTACCCGCCAGAGTTAGCCACTGCCCTGCTGCGCCAGCGCATCCCGCACCTTGTGGCCTGCGCCAGCGAGGCGATCGGCGCGGTCGGCCCGCTGGTCCTGCCCGGGCGGTCCGCCTGCCTCAACTGCGTCCAGCTGGCCCGCACAGACCGGGATCCGGCGTGGCCGTTCATCCTGGCCCAGATCGCCGGCCGCGATCCGCAGCCACCCGCCTGCGACGCGACGCTCGGCACGGCGGTCGCGGCACAGGCCGCTGGCCAGTTGCTGACGTTCCTCGACCGGGCCGCAGCGGGCGCGGTGACCAACGGCACGCTGGAACTCGTGCTGCCCGGCTGGCAGTGGCGCCGGCGGACATGGTTACCGCATCCCGCGTGTTCCTGCGGTAGCTACCGCCAACCAGGGTGAACCAGGCCGGTGGCCAGGGTGAACCAGGCCGGATCGGGCCCCTGGACAGGCGCAGCCGGCGCCGCTGTAGCAGACGCACCGCAACCTGGCCGAGAATGAGGGGGTGAGCGACCTACCTCGACGTGCCGTAACCCGGACCGCGAAGCTAGCTACCCTGCCCGCAGGGCTGGCCGGCCGGACCGCCCTCGGTCTGGGGAAGCGGCTCGGCGGCAGGCCCGCCGAGATCGTAGCCGCCGAAATCCAGCAGCGCACAGCCGAGCAGATCTTCAAGGTTCTCGGCGAACTCAAGGGCGGGGCGATGAAGTTCGGCCAGGCCCTGTCCATCTTCGAGGCAGCGCTGCCGCCCGAGATCGCCGGGCCTTACCGGGCTACGCTGACCAAACTTCAGGAGTCCGCGCCGCCGCTGCCCGCCCGCAGCGTGCACCAGGTCCTCGCAGGCGACTTCGGCGAATTCTGGCGGTCGGCGTTTGCCGACTTCGACGACGTGCCGAAGGCTGCCGCATCGATCGGCCAGGTGCATCGCGCGACCTGGCAGGACGGCCGCCAGGTCGCGGTCAAGATCCAGTACCCAGGCGCCGGCCGTGCCCTGCTCAGCGACTTCAGCCAGCTCAGCCGGGTCGCCCGGCTGTTTGGTGTACTGATGCCCGGGCTGGAGGTCAAGCCGCTGCTGGATGAGTTGCGGGCCCGGGTCGCCGAGGAAATCGACTACCAGCTGGAAGCCAGCTCGCAGCAGGCCTTTGCCACCGCCTTCGCTGGTGATCCGGATATCTACATCCCACCGGTGGTGGAAGCCTCCGATCATGTGCTGATCACCGAGTGGATGGACGGCACCCCGCTCGCCAAGATCATCGAATCTGGGTCCCAGGAGGAACGGAACCGGGCCGGGCTGCTGTTCGCCCGGTTTCTCTTCTCCGGCCCGGCCCGGGCCGGGCTGCTGCACGCTGACCCGCATCCGGGCAATTTCCGGATGCTCCCGGACGGCCGGCTCGGCGTGCTCGACTTCGGCGCGGTGGACCGGCTGCCCAACGGCTTCCCGCCGTTCATCGGCAAGCTGCTGCGGATCATCCACAACGACGGCGACCTCCACGAGGCCGAGGACGAACTGCGCGAGCAAGGGTTTCTCCGCGAGGGCATCGACGTCAACCCGGATGCCCTGTACGCCTTCCTGGCGCCGCTGGCCGAGCCGTCCAAGCGGGACACCTTCAAGTTCAGCCGCGAATGGCTGCGTGGCGAGGCCGCGCGGGTGACCGACCCACGTTCCTCCAACCTGGGCCGGCGCCTCAACCTGCCGCCGTCCTATGTGCTGATCCACCGGGTGTCCACCGAGGGCATAGGTGTGCTGTGCCAGCTGGAATCCGAGGGGCCGTTCCGCGCCGAGATGATCCAGTGGCTGCCCGGCTACGTGGCAGGCCCGGTGGGCACGGCAGCCCCAGCGACCGCAGCAGCCCAGGTGGGCGTGCCAGCCCCGGTGGGCGCGGCCCCCGCGGCGGATGCGGCCCTGGCATCCGGCAATGGCGCACGGCCCGCCGCTGACGCGGTGCCCGCCGCCACCGCGATGCCCGCCGCCACCGCGATGCCCGCCGCCGACGTCGGTGCCCACTGCCGACGTGGCTTCCCCCACGTGCACGGTTGCCCTCGGCGACGTGCTTCCTGCGGCCGAGGTGACGCCTCCGGTGCGTGAGGCGGCCCAGACAGCCCAGGCCACTGGGCAGAAACGCTCGGCCGCCGGGCAGAACCGTCAGCCAGGCAAGAAACGCCAGCGACCCGTGGCCAAGAGCCGCCCGCCCGCGAGCGACAACCAGCGGCCGACGGGAAAGAAACACGAACCCCCAACGCTGCCCGGCCCCCCAGCGCCCAACTCTGGGACACCGACTCCCTGAGGGAAACCAGACAGGAGGCCCTGAGGGAACACCAGGCACGATGGCCCTCAGGGAGCCATGGACCACGACCGGGCGTGCGCCGGGCCGGGGCACGCGGGACGGGCTGCTGCCCATCCCGCGCCGCCCCCGCACGGCCGGCCCGGCGCTGCGCCAGTCAGGAGAGCTGGCTCACCTGACTACGCAGCCGCCGCGCCTCGGCCTTCGCCCGCTCCAGCCGACGTGATGCCCGCTCCGCCCGGCGTTCTGCCTTGCGGAGCGCTCGGAGCTGCGCTACCAGCGAGTCCCTGCGGGACTCAGCCAGCAGCTCCTTATGTCGGCTGGCGGCATAGCTGATCGGAAGCACTTCAACCACCGCCCGTCTGCGCTGACGATTACTAACTGATGGATCGACGACCTCAGGCCGCGACCTCGGTCTTACGGGGACGTCCGCGTGGCCTCTTGCGCGGCACGATCTCGCCACGCAGGAAGAGTTCGCCACCCCAGACTCCCCAGGGCTCCCGGCGCTCCATCGCCCCGGCCAGGCACTCCAGCCTGGCCGCGCAATCGGTGCAGAGCGCCTTGGCGGTCTCCACATCCTCCGGCAATTCGGCGAAGAAGAGTTCCGGGTCGTCGGTACAGGGCAGCTGTGGGCTGCGGGTCACCGACCGCATCCCGTTACGCCCCGCCTCCGGAGCGCCAGCTCCCGGCAGGTCTGCCCTGGGCAGGTCTGTGACCTGGGCCGTCGCGAGTGCTGACGCTGACCCTGAGGTTACGGATCTTGGTGCGGAAACTGCCTCGAACCCCGCCGCGCCCGCTGCGTCGGCGGCGGTACCGGGCCCGTACATCGGTGATCCCCTTTCGTTCTGGTCATACCGTCTCTCGTAGGTCTGACAAAACGGCGGGCCCGACATAACGAAGACCGCGGACCCGGTGCGGGTCCGCGGCCTTTAGGGGATCCAGGCCGGCCTGTCTAGACCGGATCCCAGGCGGGGAGCGAACCCGATTGGCCACCACCGTTGGCAGCGGCACGGATAGCGTGGATGTACGTAGTGCTGGAGGTGTCCTGCAGGCTGAGGGCAGAGCCGAGGCTCGGCTGCTTAACCGCGGCCTGGTCCTGCCAAGGCATACGGGCACCCGGGGTGACGCGCGCGGACGTCATCAGAAGGTGTTCTGCGCTCCTGGGCCGGGCGTTCGGCACCGCATACGGCAGGGCAGCGCCCAGCGCGGCAGCACAAGCCCCGGCACGCGGATCTGCCGCGACCGGAAGCACAGTCACATTGCTCATCACCTGGACACCCCCTTTCGTCATGGTGTCGGCTGTGTATTCAGGGACATGCAGAAGCCTAAGGACCCAATCGCAGCGGGGCAACTCTTTTTCTGCGGGGTCATCCGGCCCAGGCGCGCGCCGCTCAGGCCGGCACACCTCAGACCGGACGCGCGCCGCTCAGGCCCCGGCGCGCGCCGCTCAGGCTCGCACGCCTCAGACCGGACGCGCGCCGCTCAGGCCCAGCGCGCACATCTCAGGCCGGCTGCGCACCGGTCAGGCCCGGGCACGCCGGGACAGGCCGCTGAGAAACCGCGACGGCTTCCTGGTCCGGGGACCGCCGGGCGAGCGGGCCAGCGCCCAGGACAGGAACAGCCGCTGCCGCGCGCGGGTCACGCCCACGTACAGCAGCCGGCGCTCCTCCTCGAGGGCTTCGTCAGTCTGGGCGTACACGATGGGCAGGTTCCCGTCGGTCAGGCCGGGCAGGAAGACCGCGTCCCACTCCAGGCCCTTGGCGGCATGCAGTGAGGTAAGTGTCACCCCCTGGATGGCTGGAACGTGCTCCATGCTCGCCCGGCGGCCAAGCTCGGCGGCGAACCCAGCCAGTCCCCCGGCTGGCTGCGCCGCGAAGTAGTCCTCGGCCAGCTGGGCCAGGGCCTGCAGCGACTCCCAGCGTTCCCGGGTCGCGCCCCGCAGGCCGGCGGCTCCCGGGTCAGGCCCAGCCCGGTCAGGATGTCCCGCACCTCGGTCGCGGCACCGGACGAGCCCGCCGACCTCGCCGCCGCCCGGAGCAGCCCGGTGGCCTGGCGGACCTCCGCCCGGTCGAAGAACCGCTGTCCCCCACTCACCTGGCAGGCGATGCCCAGCTCGGCGAAAGCGCGCTCGATCGGCAGCGTCTGCGCGTTGGTGCGGACCAGCACGGCGACCTGCCGCGGCTGGACGCCCTCGGCCTGCAGCGCGCGCACCCGCGTGGCGATCGCCGCGGCTTCCGCCGCCTCGTCCGGGTACTCGGTGAATTCAGCCGCCGGGCCCGTGGCCTGCTGCGCCACCAGATCCGCGGCGCCGCCGCCCCACCCAGCCACCCCGCCGCTCCAGCCCGCAGCCCCAGGCCCGGCCGTCCCAGCCCGGGAGGCCACCGCCCGGGACAGCGCCGACCGTGCCCGCTGGCCCGCGCCGCCGAGTTGATTGGCCAGTGCTACTACCTGGGGGGTGGACCGGTAGTTGCGGACCAGCCGGACCACGGTCGCGTCCGGGAATTCCGCGGTGAAACCGGTCAGGTAGGCGGCCGTCGCCCCAGCGAAGGAGTAGATGGTCTGCCGCGGATCGCCGACCACACACACGTCGTCACGCGGGCCGGCCCAGCTCTCCAGCAAGAGCTTCTGCAACGGGTTGACGTCCTGGTACTCATCCACCACGAAGTAGCGGTAGCGATCGTGCACCACCGCCGCGGCCTGAGGATGCTCGGCCAGGATGGCGGCCGTCAGCTCCAGCACCGACTCGAAGTCAACCAGGTGGCGTTCCCGGCACAGTTCCTGGTAGGCCGTGTACAGCCGGGCCACCACGTCCAGGCTGACGGGCGGCGTCCGGCCCGCCTTCACGGCCAGCTCCAGGTACCCTGCGGGCCGGACCTGGGTGACCTTGGCCCACTCGATCTCCGCGGCGATGTCGCGCAACTCGCCGGCCTGGTCCGTACCCGCACCCGGCGGGCGGCCTCGGCCAGCAGGCCCGCCTTGGCCGCCAGCACGGTGGGCAGCAGGCCGCCCACCACCTGCGGCCAGAAATAGGTGAGCTGGCGGAGTGCGGCCGCATGGAAGGTGCGGGCCTGCACCCGGTCCATCCCGTAGCCGCTCCCGCCCAGCTGGTTCAGCCGGGCTCGCAGCTCACCGGCGGCGCGGGTGGTGAACGTCACCGCCAGCACATGGCCCGGGTCGACCACCCCGGTGCGCACCGCATAGGCGATCCGGTGCGCGACCGCCCGGGTCTTGCCGGTGCCCGCGCCGGCCAGCACGCAGACCGGCCCCCGGCTGGCCAGGGCCACCTCGCGCTGCTCCGGATCGAGCCCGGCCAGCACCGCTTCCGGACTGTCCGCGCTGGTGCCCGGCGAGGGCTGGGGCTCAGCGACAGCATCCACTGTGTACCTCCCGTGCTCGCCATCCTGCCGCACAGGACTGACGGGCGCCGGGCGGAAGCGGCCTGGATCACATCTGCGGGCGGGAAGCTGGCGGGACCCGCGCGTGTTGAGAGATCGGAACCTTGTGAGGGGAGTGGCCGCGTGTCAGACCTGGTAACGATGTACACCACGTCATGGTGTGCGTTCTGCCGCCGGTTGAAGAGCCAGCTGGCGCGGGACGGGATAGAGATGGCGGAGGTCGAACATCGAGCAGGATGCCACGGCCGCCGAGTACGTGATGAGCGTCAATGGGGGGAACATGACGGTGCCGACCGTTGTATTCTCTGACGGGACGGCGTTGACGAACCCGTCCGCGGCCCAGGTCAAGGAGAGGTTGCGCGGGCTCGCCGCGAAGATATGAGTGGTAGGCACAGCCGAACAGGGGCTGGAGCGCGCTCGCGCCCCGGCCGCTTCCGCGTGCCCGAAAACTTCAGTGTGCCCGAAAACGACGAAACCTCGTGGCCCGAGACCGCTCGCCCCGAGTCTGCCCGCGCCGAACCGCCGCAGCCCGGGCCAGCACAGGCTGAACCAGCACGACCGGAACCAGCACAGGCTGAGCGGGCCCAGGCCGGACCAGCACGGGACAGGGCCGCAGGGCCAGCCACAC
>CAWDRD010000016.1:0-31242 GCA_963804455.1 uncultured Actinomycetes bacterium | reverse complement strand
TCCCCGGCCAGGCCGCCGATGCCCTCCGCGAGCACCGCGCACGGCAAGCGAAGGAGAGACTGGCGGCCGGTTCGCTATGGCAAGATCGTAGCCTCGCTTCTCCAGCCAGGAGGCACGCCCCTGGACGCATCCCGACGTCCGCCGGTCGTTCAAGGCGATTACCAAGCAGGCCGGAATCGGTGAGAACTGGACACCCAGGGAGCTGCGTCACTCGTTCGTGTCCATCATGAGTGACAATGGCGTTCCCATCGAGACCATCGCTGATCTCGTCGGGCACGCCAGCACGGCAGTGACCGAGGAGGTCTACCGGCACCAGCTCAAGCCGGTGATCACCAAGGGTGCCGAGACCATGAACACCATCTTCAACCAGCACAACCAAGCCAAGTCCGCGATGAAGAGTGGCTCCCCGTTTGGCTCCCGAAGACCTGATCAAGATCCAAGGGACTCCGGAGCGGTGCTCCGAAATCCCTCTTGACCTGCTAAGACCTCCTGGTCGGGGTGGCCGGATTTGAACCGGCGGCCTCTTCGTCCCGAACGAAGCGCGCTGCCAAGCTGCGCCACACCCCGCTGACCGCAGCCCCGGGAGGCTCCGGAACCTCCGGCAGTCTAGCCGATCCGCGGGACCAGCGTGAGCAGGCGTAGCCTCCGGCCGGCAGGCGAACCGGACCGGGGCCCACGGGGAGGTGCCCAGCCCAGCGGACACATGCAGCCAGGGCTGGGCTGCCGGGCTCGGCCTGGCCGGCCGGGTACCGGTGCAGGCCGCTGACCCGCTGCGCGGTCGATGCCGCAGTTGGTCACCAGCGCGCCGTAGCAGCGGCACGCGGAGCTGGCCGCCGTGGGTGTGGCCGGCCAGCAGCAGGTCGTAGCCGTCCGCGGCGAACTGGTCCAGCACCCGCGGGCTCAGGCGAGTGCATGACGCCGAGCCGCAGGTCCGCGGCTGGGTCGGCCGGGCCCGGCGATCTCCTCGTAGCGGTCCCGCTTGGTGTGCGAGTCATGCACCCCGCCGACCTCGATGTCCAGGTCGCCGGCCTTGACCCGGCCACGCTGGTTGTTGGCGTCCAGCCACCCGGCCGCCGCCATCCCGGCGCCGAGCTCGGCCCAGGGCAGGTCGGGGATGTGCCGGGCGTGCTCATGCGCTGCTGTCCCGCCACAGGTAGCGCAGCGGGTTCTTGGGCTTCGGCGAGTACAGGTCGTTCGATCCGTAGACGAACACGCCCGGCCGGTCCAGCAGCGGGCCCGAGCGCGTCCAGGAACGGCTGCACCGCTTCCGGGTGGGCGATGCGAGTCGCCGGTGTTCACCACCAGATCAGGGTCGAGCGCGTCCAGCGACCGGACCCAGGACATCAGCCGGTGGCGGCCCGGCGTCAGGTGCGCGTCGGAGATGTGCAGCACCCGGACCGGCGCCGCGCCCGGCGGGCAGCACCGGGACCTCGGTAGCGGCGCAGGCGAACCAGTTCCGCTCGACCACCGAGCGCATAGACGAGGGCGGCCCCGCCCAGCACGGCCGTGGTGCCGAGTGCCTGGAGGGCTCGTGATCGCATCCCCCTATGGTGCCATGGCCGCGGTTCCTGGCCAGCCCCGGACCAGGGCGAGCCGGAACCGGGCAGGATAGGGCCTATGGCTGCACTCAAGGACCGGTTGCGTACGGACCTGACCACCGCGATGAAGGCCCGGGACGAGGTGCGCACCCGCACCCTGCGGATGGCGCTGACCGCGGTGTCCACCGCGGAAGTGGCCGGGCCAGCGTCCCGCGAGCTCAGCGACGACGAGGTGCGCACGGTGCTGGCCCGGGAGGCGAAGCGGCGCCGGGAGGCCGCGGAGGCCTTTGCCGCGGCGGGCCGGGCCGAGCAGGCGTCCGCGGAACGCGCCGAAGGTGAG
This sequence comes from uncultured Actinomycetes bacterium, assembly GCA_963804455.1. GTDB lineage: Bacteria > Actinomycetota > Actinomycetes > Streptosporangiales > Streptosporangiaceae > RYN-230. Next base: position 29,364 of record CAWDRD010000016.1, on the reverse strand, counting down.
GTCCTGGACGCCTACCTGCCTGCCCAGCTCGGCGACGACGAGATCGCCGCGATCGTGGCGGCCGCGATCGAGCGAGACCGGGGCCACCAGCATGAGGGCCATGGGCCAGGTCATGAAGGTGGTCACCGCCGAGGTCGCCGCTGGCCGGGCGGACGGGGCCCGGGTCGCGGCCGAGGTCCGCCGCCAGCTGAGCGAGGCCGGCTGAGCGTGACAACCTGAACGTGACGACCTGAGCCTGACGACCTGAGCCTGACGACCTGAGCCTGACGACCTGAGCCTGACGACCTGAGCCTGACGACCTGAGCCTGACGACCTGAGCCTGACGACCTGAGCCTGACGACCTGAGCCTGACGACCTGAGCCTGACGCGAGCCTGGCCCATCAGCGGGGCGGTCAGCCGTTCGTCGGCGGGCCGCCGCCGGTGCCGCCGAATCACCGCCGCCATGCCGTTCCCCCGCCATTGCCGTTGCCCCCGCCGCCTTCCCGCCGTCCGCCGCGTTCCCCCCGCCGCCGTTCCGCCGCCCCCGCCGCGCTTCTTCTGCACCGGGTTGGTCTGCCCGTTGCCCATGGACCACAGCTGGGTTGATGTCAGCGATCGGACGAAGTTGAGCGGCGGGTTGGCCAGCGCCGCGTGCAGGAACGTCATCTGCCAGGTGTGCGCGGGCGCGTCCGCGCCGAACATGCCCCGGGGTCGCAGCCGAGCCGGTAGCACGACCCGATCCCGGACATCGGGTGGCGTGACCGGGTCGACCGGGTTGAACACCGACACGTAACCGGTCAGGTCGGGGGTGAAGCCGCCGAAGGCCGCGTAGTCAAAGCTGTCCGAGGTTCCGGTCTTGCCCGCCGCTGGACGGCCGATGCCCAGGCCGGCCGCGGTCCCGTTGATCAGCACGCTCTGCAGCACGTAAGCGGCCGCATCCGCCACCGTCGGCCGGGACGGCCTGGTGGCAGTCGGCCGACTGCACCGGCAGCTTCGCGCCGGTCCGGGTGAGGATCTGGCTGACCGCGACCGGGTTGCAGGACACGCCGCGGGCCGCAACGGTCGCGTAGGCCGCGGCCATGCTCATCGGCGAGACGTTGACCGAGCCGAGGGTGAACGACGGGATGTCGTCCGCGGGTGGCTCGGTCTCCCGTCCGGCTGCAACAGGGACTTACCGTCCGCCCGCCGTCACGCCGAGGGCGCTCGCCATCTTCACCACGTTGCACAGGCCGACCTTCTGCTCGAGCATCGCGAAGTAGATGTTCACCGACTGCGCGGTGGCCGTGTAGAGGGTGAACCCGCCCTGCTCCGACGGCGAGTCGTTGATCAGCGAGTAGGAGCCCGGGCCCGCGTCGCCTTCCCAGCCGGCGCCCCTTCGCAGTTGGTGAAGCCGGTCACCGTGGCGGGCGTTTTCACCGTCTGCGGGTAGCCGAACGGCATGCCCTGCTCCAGCGCGGTGAGCAGGATGAACAGCTTGGACGAGGAACCGGTCTGCACGCCGATGCCGCCGTCGTACGTGGAGTTCACCGCGTAGTCCATCGTGGTCTGGCCCGGCGCCGTTGCCGTACGGCCGGTCGTTCGCGATGGCCTTGATCTGCCCGGTGCCCGGCTGGATGAGCACCTCGGCGGCGGCGTTGCCGCCTGGGTTGGACCCGGACGGCGGCGACGGCACCATGTAGTTCACCGCGTTGGTCGCGGCCGCCTGGTCCTGGCCGTCCAGGGTGGTGTAGATGCTCAGCCCGCCGCTGCTGTTCAGCTCCTTCCACGCCTTGGCGAAACGAGTTGTTCTGCTGCATCAGGGACACGACATAGTCGCAGAAGAACGCGGCGTTACCGACCGAGTCGCTGGTGCACCCGGTCTGCAGCGGGGTGAGGTTCAGGCCGAGTGGCTGCTGGCCCGCTGCCACCGCCTGGGCCTGGGTGATGTCGTGCAGCTGGGCCATCCGGGCCAGCACGACGTTGCGCCGCTTGAGCGCCGCGGCGGGCTCGGTGACCGGGTCGTAGCCGACCGGGTTCTCCACCATCCCGGCCAGCAGCGCTGCCTGCGGCAGGGTCAGCTGGGCGGCGCTGGTGTTGAAATACCGCTGGGCGGCGGACTGGATGCCCCACGCCTGGTTGCCGCCGAACGTGCCGAAGAACGCGGCGTTCAGGTACCCGGCCAGGATGTTGTTCTTGGACATCTTGTGCTCGAGGTCCATGGCCAGCTTCAGTTCCTTGATCTTGCGGCTGACCGTGTCCACTGAGGCCGACTCGGCCATCTGGGCGTTCGGGGCGGTCAGGATCAGCGCGTTCTTCACGAACTGCTGGGTCAGCGTGGACCCGCCCTGGACCGACTTGTGCTCCAGGTCGTTGACGATCGCCCGGAAGGTTCCCCTGATGTCGATGGCCCCGTGCTGGTAGAACCGGGAATCCTCGATCGCCACGATGGCTTTCCGCATCACCGGCGCGATCTGGCTGTAGGCCACGGGCTCGCGGTCGATGCCCTGCGGGTAGTAGTACGCGAGCAGGCGGCCCCCGGCGCCCAGGATCTCGGAACGCTCCGGCAGCTGGCCGAAGGTCGACGTCTTGAGTGTGTTGAACTTGTTGGCCGCGTTGCGGGTGAGTATCCCGGCCGCCCCCACCGCCGGCAGCACGAGGGCAGCCGCGAGCAGGCCGCCGACTGCCGACAGGGTGAGGAGCCGGCCAGCCACCGCGGCCTTACCGAGCGGGCCTGGTGTCAGCACGGTCCTCAGGGTACGCGCTGCCGGTTGCGAATGACGTCGCGTCGCGAGAGGCTGTCGACCCGCGCGGAACGGTGACCACTCGGTGACCAAGGCATAGTCCGGGCGGGCTATATGCGAAATGGGCCCAACGGGCCCTGGCACTTCCCGCTGGACTTCCGTAAGTTACTTTTTCGCAACGACGACAACGGCGGCAGGCACGCCCGGTGTCTGCCCTTGGACCGCAGGTGAACGCCGTCCCGGCGTGACGACCTTCCGGGCCGTGACGATCAGGAGGAGTGGGGCCACATGTGGATCACTGACTGGACCGCCCGCGCCGCATGCAAGGGAACGGACCCGGACGAGCTGTTCGTCCAGGGTGCGGCGCAGAACCGGGCCAAGCTGATCTGCCGCGGCTGCACCGTCCGCACCGAATGCCTGGCCGATGCCCTGGACAACCGCATCGAGTTCGGCGTCTGGGGCGGCATGACCGAGCGTGAGCGCCGTGCGCTGCTGCGTCGCCGCCCCGACGTGACGTCCTGGCGCGAGCTGCTCGAGCACGCGCGCAACCAGTACGAGCGGTCCTCGGACGAGCTCGTCGCCATCGAGGGCTAGCTCTCCCCCGAGAAGCTAGCCCTCGGCGCCCCTAAAAAGGCACAAGCTCGCAACGAGCACTGAGGCGGCCAGCTGAACTGCGCTGGCCGCCTCGTGCTGTCTGGGTGTGCCCAACGGCCTCGGACTGTGGCCCGGGCTGACCGCCGCCAGGGCAGCGGCCAGCGCACACGCACGGCGCTGTCGCCGGAGGCTACCCCGCACCACCAGCGGACGTCGCGCTAGCTCGCGCTGCGGCTGAGTTCCTCGCCGATCGACCGCAACCCGGTCAGGTCATGCACGTCTTCCGGCTGCGCGGGAACCTGGGTGACCGGGATGACCGGGTGGGCGGCGGCGAATCCGGCTTCCAGCCGCCGCTCCCGCTCGGCCAGCTGCATCCGCTCGGCGTGCAGGCGTAGTGCGGTCATGGCGATCGGGTAGCGCGGGGCGGTGGCGGCGGCGGGGGGTTCGTTGCGGCCGTTATGAGCGGGAGCGGCGTCCTGCGGTGCGCGCCCGGCCGGCCCCGGGGCGGCGGCCAGCGCCTCGGCCGCGGCCAGGCTGCGCGCGGCGGACAGCTGCGGCGCGGCGGACCGGTGCACCCGGTTGACCACCAGCCCGGCCAGCGGCATCTGGTCCGAGGACAGCCGCTCCACGAAGTAGGATGCCTCACGCAGCGCGTCCGGCTCCGGCGTGGCGATCACCAGGAACGCCGTGCCCGGCGCCTGGAGCAGCCGGTAGGTGGTCTCGGCCCGCTCCCGGAAGCCGCCGAACATCGTGTCGAACGCGGCCACGAACGTCTGCATGTCCCGCAGCAGCTGGACCCCGATCACCTTGGTGACCACCCCGGTGACCATGCTGAAGCCGGCCGTGAACACCTTCATGTAGGCCCGGCCACCGACCTTGGTCGGCGCGCTGAGCAGCCGGATCAGCCGGCCGTCGAGGAACCGGCCGAGCCGCTGCGGCGCGTCCAGGAAGTCCAGCGCCGACCGGCTCGGCGGGGTGTCCACCACGATCAGGTCCCACTCATCGGCCGCACGCAGCTGGCCCAGCTTTTCCATCGCCATGTACTCCTGCGTGCCCGCGAAGCTGGACGACAGCGACTGGTAGAACGGGTTGGCCAGGATCTGCGCGGCCCGGTCCGGGTCGGAATGCGCCTCGACGATCTCGTCGAAGGTGCGCTTCATGTCGAGCATCATCGCGTGCAGGCTGCCACCGGACGCATCCGCCGCGGCGGTGGGCACCAGCCGCGGAGTGTTGTCCAGCGAGGACAATCCCATCGACTGGGCCAGGCGGCGGGCCGGGTCCACGGTGAGCACCACCACATGCCGGCCCCGCTCGGCGGCGCGCAGGCCGAGCGCGGCGGCGGTGGTGGTCTTGCCCACCCCGCCGGAACCGCAGCAGACGATGATCCGGGTCCGCGGATCATCGAGCAGACGGTCCACGTCAAGCGCTGGCCAGTGCGCCCGGTCAGGCATCACGCCGCCCCTTGCTCGCGCAGGGCGGCGGCCAGCCGGTACAGGCCCGCCAGGTCCATCTGGTCGGTGATCAGCGGCAGCTCGTACTGGGGCTGCCCGGCGTCGTCCAGCCGCTCCCGCTGGGCCTGCTGGGCCAGGGCCTCGCGGGCGTGCTCGGTCAGTTCCGCGGCCAGGCTGCTGGCCAGGCCGCGGCTGTCCTCGATCCCGGCCGCCTTCAGCCCCAGGCCCAGCTCGTGCTCATCCAGCGTGCCCGCGGCCGCCGCGCGCAGCTGCTCCCCGGTCAGCTCCAGCGGCCGGACCATGTTGATCATGATGCCGCCTATCTGCAGGCCGCCCTGGGCCAGCCCGCGCAGCTCGGCGATGCCGTCCAGGGTCTCCTGGACCGGCATCTCCTCCAGCACGGTGACGAAGTGCACCGCGGTCTGCGGGGACTTGATGACGCTCTGCACGGTGTCCGCATGCCCCCGGATCGGGCCGACCTTGGCCAGCCCGGATATCTCGGTGGCCACGTTCAGGAAGTTGCCGATCCGGCCGGTGGGCGGGGCGTCCATCACCACCGCGTCGTAGACCCGCCGTCCCCCGGACCGCCGCCGGGTCGCCTCGACCGCCTTGCCGGTGAGCAGCACGTCCCGCAGGCCGGGCGCGATCGTGGTGGCGAAATCCACCACGCCGAGCTTGGTCATCGCGGTGCCGGCGTGCCGGAGGTTGTAGAACATCTCCAGGTACTCGATGAGGGCTGACTCCGCGTCCGCGGCCAGCGCGTACACATCACCGCCTGGCTCGGCCGGGGTGGCGGGCGCCACGGCCACCCGGCGCTCGGCGTAGGGCAGCGGCGGGCTGTCGAACAGCCGGGCGATGCCCTGGCGGCCCTCCACCTCGATGAGCAGCACCCGGCGGCCACGCCTCGGCGAGCGCGATCGCGAGTGCCCCGGCTACCGTCGTCTTGCCTGTCCCGCCCTTGCCGGTGACGACGTGCAGCCGGACACCCTCCCAGTCCGTGTCCCGCGGCCTCACTCCATGGAGGTTATCCGTGGCCGGGCACCAGATTCTCCACCCGCCCGGTACCGGTGCCGGTGGCGATGCCGTGCTGGGGCTCGCCTGAGCGGGGGTGTTGTGGGTATCCGCTGGGGAGCGGATCACAGGCCCTTACTTTGTCATTAGGCTGGTAGCAGAATGCGCCTGACGGCGGAGAAGAGGTGGCTGTAAATGGTGGCGGCCCTCGTGATCATCCTCGTGTTGATCATCGTGGCCGGCCTCACCACAGTGGGCCGGTCGCTGCGCGTGGTACAGCAGTATGAGCAGGGCATTGTGTTCCGATTCGGCCGCGTCCTGCCGGGCGTGCGCGGGCCGGGGCTGACCATTCTGCGGCCCATCGGGGACCGCATGCAGAAGGTCAACATGCAGATCATCGCCATGGCGGTTCCCGCGCAGGAGGGAATCACCCGGGACAACGTCAGCGTCCGGGTGGACGCGGTGGTGTATTTCCGCGTGGTCGACCCGATCAAGGCCGTCGTGAACGTGCAGAACTACATGTTCGCAGTGTCCCAGCAGGCGCAGACCTCGCTCCGCTCGATCATCGGCCAGTCCGAGATGGACCAGCTGCTCGCCGAGCGGGACACGGTCAACCGTGCCCTCCGCAACATCATCGACGAGCCCACCGAGGGGCCCTGGGGCGTCCGGGTGGAGCGGGTCGAGATCAAGGACGTGAACCTGCCCGAAGGCATGAAGCGCTCGATGTCCCGGCAGGCCGAGGCCGAACGGGAACGGCGCGCCAGGATCATCTCCGCGGACGGTGAGTACCAGGCGTCCAAGCGCCTCGCGGCCGCCGCGAACGTGATGGCGCGTGACCCGGCCGCGCTCCAGCTGCGGTTGCTGCAGACCGTGGTCGAAGTGGCCGCCGAGAAGAACAGCACCCTGGTCATGCCGGTGCCGGTCGAGCTGCTCCGGTTCTTCGAGCGGTACGCGCCCGCGCCCACCCCGCCCGCGGACACGAGGCCACTGCCGGAGGACACCGGCGCGGCCGAGCTGGCCGAGGCCGAGGCTGCGGCGGAGATCGGTGGCGCTCCGGTGCCGCAGATCGACGCCCCGCTGCCGCAGATCGACGCCCCGCTGCCGGAGGTGGTGAACGCCCCGCTGCCGCAGATCGACGCCCCGCCGCCGGAGGTGGTGAACGCCCCGCTGCCGGAGATCGCCGAGGTGCCCGTCCCCGAGCTGGACGAGTCCGCCATCCCACCGGTGCCGGACATCCTGGAGCAGCCCGGGACCGCCGGCGGCAACGGGGCCACGGCCAGCCCGCCCGCCGCGGACGCACCACCGGCTGCGGCCACGGACGGCCAGCAGCCGCCCGCCGCCCCGTAGCAGGGCCGGATGACCCAGGCGGCCGCACCGTCGTGCGCCGCCTGGGTCGGGCGTACCGTCGTGCGGCGCCTGGGTGAGGCGCCCCGGCGTGCGGCGCCTGGGTCGGCCGGCTCGCTAGGGTGGCGCCATGCAGAAATGGGAGTACGCAACGGTGCCCCTGCTGGTGCACGCCACCAAGCAGATCCTGGACAACTGGGGCGATGATGGCTGGGAACTGGTGGCCCTGGTGCCCGGGCCCAATTCCGAGCAGCTGGTCGCCTACATGAAGCGGCCCAAGGGCAGTTCATGACCGCCGGGGCCACCGCGGGCAGCACTCCGGAGGAGCGGCTGGCCGCCCTTGGGCTGGAACTGCCGGCCGTGACCCCGCCGCTGGCCGCCTACGTGCCCGCGGTGCGCACTGGCGCGTACGTGTACACCTCGGGCCAGCTGCCGATCGCGGACGGCGCGCTGCTGATGACCGGCAAGGTGGGCGCGGAGGTCAGCGCGGAGGAGGGCGCCGCGCTGGCCCGGGTGTGCGCGCTGAACGCACTGGCCGCGGTCGCCGCCGTGGCCGGCGGGCTGGCCGCGGTGCGGCGGGTGGTCAAGGTGACCGGGTTCGTGGCCAGTGCCCCGGACTTCACGGGCCAGGCGCAGGTCATCAACGGGGCCAGCGAGCTGCTGCTGGAGGTGCTCGGTGACGCCGGGCGGCATGCCCGCAGCGCGGTCGGGATGGCCGTGCTCCCGCTCGACGCCCCGGTCGAAGTCGAGCTGATCGCACAGGTCGATGACGATGCGGCCGTCTCGTGAGTCCCGCCCAGTGAGCCCGGCCCGGGCCGCCGCCAGTGAGCCCGGCCCGTGACTGAGCCGCCCGCCGGGCTGGTGCCGTCCAGCCGTCCCATCTTCCGCCTCCCACCGGCCCTGGCTGACCGGGTCAGGGAGGTGACCGGCGGGCAGCGGGAAGTGGCGGCGCCGCGCGACTCGGCCTCCGTGCTCCTGCTCCGCGACGCGGCCAGCGCCGTCCCGCCGGGCCAGCCTGCCCTGGAGGTCTACATGCTCCGCCGGGCGCGCTCGATGTCGTTCGCGCCGGGGGCGTCCGCCTTTCCCGGCGGGTCGGTGGATCCCCGGGACGCCGACGCCGAGGTGGGCTGGGCGGGCCCGGCCGCGGCGGACTGGGGGCGGCTGCTCCACGCGCCGCCCGAGCTGGCCCGGGCGCTGGTCTGCGCCGCGGTCCGGGAGACGTTCGAGGAGTCCGGGGTGCTGCTGGCCGGCCCGACCGCTAGCAGCCTGGTGCCGGACACCAGCGGTGCGGACTGGGAGGCGGAGCGGCAGGCGCTGCTGGACCGCTCGCTGTCCCTGGCCGGGCTGCTCGCCCGCCGCCGCCTGGTGCTGCGGTCGGACCTGCTCCGGCCCTGGGCGCGGTGGATCACCCCGGCACCGGAACCACGCCGGTACGACACCAGGTTCTTTGCCGCGGCGCTGCCAGCCGGGCAGCACACCAGGGACGTCAGCGGGGAGGCGGACCAGGTGGCCTGGGTCCGGCCGGCCGGCGCGATCCGGGCCGCCCGGGATCGCGAACTGCGGCTGATGCCGCCCACCGCGGCGTGCCTGGGCGGCCTGCTGCCGTTCGGCGACGTGGCGGCCGCGCTGCGCGCCCAGCGTGACCTGGCGCCGGTGACCCCGCAGATGGTGGAGGTGGACGGCGAGCTGTGGCTGGCCCTCCCGGCGGACCTGGACTACCCGCTGTGACCGCCGGCGGTCCCGGAGCGGGCAGCGCTCGACCGGGCAGCGGTGCGACAGGCAGCGCCGGGGCAGGCGGCCCGGCCGCGGCCGACGGCTCCGGAACTCCCCGGGCGCGGTGCGTGCTGGCGCCGAATCCGGGACCCATGACCCTCAACGGAACCAATACGTGGCTGATCGCCGAGCCAGGGTCTGCCGAGGTAATCGTGGTCGACCCGGGACCCGCGGACGAGGCCCACCTGCGCCGGGTCGCCACCGCGGCGGCCGGAGCGGGGCAGCGGGTCGCGCAGATCCTGCTCACCCACCGGCACCCGGACCACTCCGCCGGGGCGGCCTGGCTGGCCGAGCTGACCGGCGCGCCGGTGCTGGCCGCCGACCCGGAGCTGCGGCTAGGCGGCGGGGGCGGCCTCGCCCCGGGGGATGTGCTCACCAGCGCTGGCTGCGAAATCCGGGTGGTCGGTTCGCCCGGGCACACCGACGACTCGGTCTGCCTGCTGCTGGCCGCCGATGCCGCGCTGCTCACCGGGGACACCGTGCTGGGCGCCGGGACCACGGTGATCGCCCAGGACGGCAGCCTGGCCGACTATCTGGCCACCCTGGACCGGCTGCGCGCGCTCGCCGACGAGGCCCGGCTGCGCACGCTGCTGCCCGGGCACGGCCCGCTGCTCACCGACCCGGCCGGTGTCCTCGACTTCTATATCGCGCACCGGCAGGAGCGGCTGGCTGAGGTACGGGCGGCGCTCGCCGCCGGGGACCGGGCGCCGGCCGAGATCGTGGCCCGGGTGTACGCGGAGGTGGACCGGGCTCTCTGGCCGTTCGCCGAGTGGTCGGTCCGGGCCCAGCTCGACTACCTGGCCCGCCAGGGCGAGCTGCCGCCCGGGACCAGCCGCTGACGGCCGGGCTGCCCGCGCAGGCGGCCCGGCGTTCCGCAGGCGCCCCGGCATTCCGCAGGCGGCCTGGCGTCCCGCGGGCAGCCCGGCACCCGCGGGCGGCCCGGCCGGGGCTCAGTGGGCCCGCTTGGCCAGCCGCTCAGCGTCGATGATCAGCACGGACTTGGCCGACAGGGTCAGCCAGCCCCGGGCGGCGAAGTCCGCCAGCGCCTTGTTCACCGTCTCCCGGGACGCCCCGACCAGCTGGGCGAGTTCCTCCTGGGTGAGGTCGTGGTGCACCTGGAGGCCGTCCGGGGTCAGCTCACCGAACCGGTCCGCGAGGTCGAGCAGGGCCTTGGCCACCCGGCCCGGCACGTCGGTGAACACCAGGTCGGCCATGACGTCGTTGGCCCGGCGCAGCCGCTGCGCCAGCGCCCGGAGCAGGTGCATGGACACATCGGGGCGGCCGGTCAGCCAGTCCCGGAGCTCGTCGTGGGCCAGCGCCGCCAGCCGGGCCTCGGTGACGGCGACCGCGCTGGATGTCCGCGGCCGCGGGTCGAACAGGGACAGCTCGCCGAACATCTCGCCCGGTCCGAGCACGCTGAGCAGGTTCTCCCGGCCGTCCGGCGCGGCCCGGGTCAGCTTGATCTTGCCGTCCAGCACGACGTAGAGCCGGTCGCCGGCGTCGCCCTCGTCGAACAGCCGCTCGCCCCGGACGAGATCAACGTCTGTCACTCTGGACCGCAGCGCTTTCGCGCCCTCGTCATCCAGCGCCTCGAACAGCGGCGCCCGGCTTAGCACGTCGTCCGTGTCAACCACGGGTGCCTCCTTGCGCATTTTCTACGCACAGTGTCTTATTCAGAAGTCGCGTTATTCAACGGATCTGCCAAGGCTCCCGTCGCCGTGCCGTGCACCGACCGCTCGCGCAGGTCCTCCGGGCCTGCACTCGCTGGTCGGTTTTGAATAACGTTCACAGTGTCGCGCATGTGATGCCCGTCACGCGAACGCTGCCCGGCCGGGCAGCCTGGGCGGGCGGGGCGGTGGTCAGTCCGCTGACTGCTGCGCCAGCCGCTCGCGGCAGACTTCGATCTCCTTCTCGGCCTGCGTTTTGCCCACCCAGCCGCCGATCTCGACCTCCTTGCCGGGCTCCAGCGCCTTGTAGACCTCGAAGAAGTGCTGGATTTCCAGCTGGTCGAACTCCGAGACATCCTTTATGTCGGAGTAGTGAGCCATCCGCGGGTCGGTCGACGCCACGCAGAGCACCTTGTCGTCCAGGCCGTTCTCGTCCCGCATGCGGAACATCCCGATGGCCCGGCAGCGGATCAGGCAGCCGGGGAACGTGGGCTCCTCCAGCAGCACCAGCGCGTCCAGCGGGTCGCCGTCATCGGCCAGCGTGTCCTCGATAAACCCGTAGTCCGAGGGGTACCGGGTCGACGTGAACAGCATCCTGTCCAGTCGGATCCGGCCCGTGTGATGATCCATCTCGTACTTGTTGCGCTGCCCCTTGGGGATCTCCACGACCACATCGAATTCCACGATGTCGCTCCCTGCCCGCGAAGGTGATTGACTCCGGTGCCTGGAAGTGTCCCAGGCGGTGCCCTGGCGGGCTTGGGCCGCCGGCCCGTCTGGCGTCCCGTTTCCGGAATCTAAGCATCTCGTGAGGGGAAGGGCTGTGGCCAACCGGCTCCGGGCCACCACCGTGATCACGCTCGCCCTGCTGAACCTGTGCACGCTGGGCGCAGGCGTGGCCGTGGCCGCGCTGCTGCCCGCCCGCCTGGCGCTCTGGCGGATCCCCCAGGTCACAGCCACCCGGCTGGCCCGGCCCGGGCAGGTGCTGCCCGCCGCGTCAGCGGCCGGCCCGCTGCCGACCAGCAGTGGCCTGGCCGCCGCGCTGGGCCGCGGCCTCACCTCGGCCGCGCTCGGCGCCCAGACCGGGGTGGTGGTCAGCGATCCGGCGTCCGGCCGGGTGCTGTTCACCAGCGGCGGCTCGGCCCTGCTGCAGCCAGCTTCCACGGCCAAGCTGGCCACGGCCGTGGCCAGCCTGGCGGTGCTCGGCCCCGCGGCGCGGCTGCGTACGTGGGTCGCCGCGGGCGCCGTGCCCGGGTCGATCGTGCTGGTCGGCGGCGGCGATCCCACTCTGGCCGCCGGGCCCGTGCCCACCTCGGACTACCCGCAGCCAGCCACGCTGCAGTCGCTGGCCACGGCCACGGCCCGGGCGCTGCGGGCCCAGGGCCGCCGCTCGGTCCAGCTCAGCTACGACACCTCGCTGTTTACCGGCCCGCCGATGGGGCCGGGCTGGCCCTCCGGGTACGTCACCACCGGCAATGTCACGCCGATCAGCGCGCTGGAGCTGGACCAGGGCCGGCTGACCCCATCCGGCGCCCCGGAAGATGCGGACGATCCCGGGAACTTCCGGCCCCGGACGTTCGCCCCGGCGGCCGAGGCGGCCACGGCGTTCGCGGGCTTCCTGGCCCGCGCGGGCATCCAGGTGACCGGCCCGGTGACGGCGGGGACGGCGCCGGCCCACGCGGCGAGCATCGCCGCGGTGTCCTCTCCGCCGCTGTCCGCGATCGTGGCCTGGATGCTGCGGGAGAGCAACAACGTGATCGCCGAGGATCTCGCCCGCCAGGTGGCGCTGCGGGAGGGTCAGCCCGCCTCGTTCAGCGGCGCCGCCGCGGCGGTGACGGGCGTGCTGCGGCGGCTGCGCGTGTCCGGCGGGATCGAGCTGTTCGACGGCTCGGGCCTGTCGCCGCGAGACCGGCTCGCCCCGGCCACCCTGGCTAGCCTGGTCAGCGTGGCCGCCGGGGCGGCACATCCGCGGCTGCGGGCGGCCATCACCGGGTTGCCGGTGGCTGGCTTCTCGGGCACCCTCGCGCCTGGGCAGAGCGTGTTCGGCGACTTCGCCGCGCCCGGTCTCGGCGTGGTCCAGGCCAAGACCGGCAACCTGGACACCGTAGCCGCGCTGGCGGGCGTGGTGTATGACGCCAGCGGCCGGGTACTTGGGTTTGCCATCATGACCGACCAGGTACCCGCCGCTGCCCTGGACCGCGCTGCGGGTGCTATCGACGCGATGGCCGGCGCCCTGGCGCACTGCGGCTGCCGCGGCGGATGACCCGCCGGCCGGCCCAGCCGGGCGGTCCGCAGCCTTCGACCACGTACGGTGGAGACATGAGCAGCGCGCAGATGATCGACTGGGACGTGGCCATTTCGACGGGGACCCGGTGGGCCCGGCCCGGCCCTCAGGTGAGCCTGGCCGAAGCACGTGCGGTGGTCGCGGAGTTGCGTGCGCTCGCCAGCACGGTCGCCGAGCCGGTGCAGGCGGTGACCGGCCTGTCCAGCCCGGAGGAGGACGGCGGCTGGGTCGCCGTGGTGGACCGGCCCGGCTGGATCCGCGCGAACGTGGACGGCTTCCGGGTGGTCCTCGATCCGCTAGCCGCGCACCTGCGGGAGAAGGGCACCGCCCCGCCGCCTGGCTCGATGATCGGGGCGGTCAGCTCGCGGGTCACCGGGATGCAGGCCGGCCTGATCCTCGCCTACCTGGCCGGCCGGGTGCTCGGGCAGTACGAGCTGTTCCTGCCGCCGGACCCGGCGACTCCGGACAGCGCCGCCCCGGCGGGGCGGCTGACCCTGGTCGCGCCCAACATCCTCATGGTCGAGCGCGAGCTCGGGGTCAACCCGCACGATTTCCGGCGCTGGGTCTGCCTGCACGAGGAGACGCACCGGACCCAGTTCACCTCGGTCAGCTGGCTCCGCGGGTACGTCCAGGAGCAGATGACTGAGTTCCTGCTCGCCTCCGACCTGGACCCGGCGACGATCCTGGAGCGGCTGCGGTCCGCCGCGGACGCGGTGGCCGGTGCGGTCCGCGACAGCGGCGGGGACAGCAGCGTGATCGAGGCCATCCAGACCCCCCGGCAGCGGGAGATCCTGGACCGGCTGACCAGCGTGATGACGCTCGTCGAGGGCCACGGCGACTACGTGATGGACGCGGTCGGCCCGCAGGTGGTGCCGTCGGTGGCGGAGATCCGGGCGCGGTTCAACGAGCGGCGCGGCACGGCGGGCCGGCTCGAGCGCACGCTGCGCCGGATTCTCGGCATCGACCTGAAGATGAAGCAGTACGCGCAGGGCTCCCGATTCGTCCGGACCGTGGTCGACGAGGCGGGGATGGCCACCTTCAACAAGGTGTGGACCTCACCGCAGACCCTGCCGACCAAGGAAGAGTTCGCTACCCCCGCACTGTGGCTGGACCGGGTGGGCCGGGGAGGCGCGCTCGCCGCCGGTGGCTGACCGGTCATGGGGCCGCACCCGGCGGTAGCGCAGATCCGGGTCAGCGTTCGCCGCTGCCTCGGTGACCTGGCGCCCGGCTGCCTGGTGCTGGCCGCCTGCTCGGGTGGCCCGGATTCGCTGGCCCTGGCCGCCGCGCTGGCCTATGCGGCGCCGCGGCTCGGGCTGCGCGGCGGTGGCGTAACCATCGACCACGGGCTGCAGCCGGGGTCAGCGGAGCGGGCCGCCCGGGTGCAGGCCGTGCTGGCCGGGCTCGGGCTGGATCCGGTCCACCGGATCGCCGTGACGGTGCCTGCCGAGCCCGGCCACGGTGGCCCGGAGGCCGCGGCCCGGGCGGCCCGGTATGCCGCCCTGGAGCAGGCGGCCCGGGAGTCAGCGGCCGCGGCCGTGCTGCTCGGCCACACCCAGGACGATCAGGCGGAGACCGTGCTGCTGGGGCTGGCCCGCGGCTCCGGCGCGCGCTCGCTGGCGGGCATGCCGGCCCAGCGCGGGCTGCTGCGCCGCCCGCTGCTCACGGTCAGCCGGGCCGTCCTGCGCGAGGCCTGCCAGGCGCTGGGGCTCGATCCCTGGGATGACCCGCACAACGTGGACCCGGCGTACACCCGGGCCCGGGTCCGGCACCAGGTGATGCCGGTGCTGGAGCAGGCGCTCGGCCCCGGCGTCGCGGCCGCGCTGGCCCGCACGGCCGCGCAGCTGAGCGACGACAGCGCCGCCCTGGACGCTGTCGCCCACGCCGAGGCCCGCAGGCTGGCCGTCCCCGGGCTGGCCAGTGGGGGGCCCGGTGGCGCCGGAGTCGGTGCCGCCGCCCTCGACGGCGCCGGGCCGGACGGCGCGGAGGCCGGCGGTGCTGGGCTGGGCGCGCTGGACGTGGCCGGGCTGGCCGCGCTGGCCCCCGCAGTCCGGGCCCGGGTGCTGCGGCTGGCGGCGCTCGCGGCAGGCTGCCCGGGCGGCTCGCTGGCCGCCCGGCACATCGCCGCGGCCGATGCCCTGGTGACCGGCTGGCACGGCCAGCGCTGGGCTGACCTGCCCGGGGGCGTCCGTGTCCGGCGGCAGTATGGGAAGCTGCTGTTCAGCGGGCGGGCCGGGAACGGCGGGGCCGCCGGGACCGACTGACGCGGAGGGCGCCGGTGGACGCGACTGATCTGGGTGGCGACCTCAAAGAGGTGCTGATTCCCGCCGACCGGGTGCAGACCCGGGTGGCCGAGCTGGCGGCGCTGATCGATGCGGATTACGCCGGCCGCGAACTCCTCCTGGTCGGAGTGCTCAAAGGGGCGGTCATGGTGATGGCCGACCTGGCCCGGGCCATGCACCTGCCGATCCAGATGGACTGGATGGCGGTGTCCTCCTACGGTTCGGGCACCAAGTCCTCCGGGGTGGTCCGCATCCTCAAGGACCTGGACACCGACATCACCGGCAAGGACGTCCTCGTGGTGGAGGACATCGTCGACTCCGGGCTCACCTTGTCCTGGCTGGTCGGGAACTTGCGGTCGCGGGGGCCAGCCTCGGTCAAGGTCTGCGTGATGCTGCGCAAGCCGGCCGCCGCGCAGATGGACGTGGACGTCGCCTATGTCGGTTTCGACATCGCGGATGAGTTCGTGATCGGCTACGGGCTCGACTTCGCCGAGCGGTACCGGAACCTGCCGTTCATCGGCACGCTCGCGCCGCACGTGTACAAAGGCGGGGACGATCCCGGCACCGGTCAGGGCGCTGCGGCGGGGTAATCCGCCGCCCGCGGCGGCCAGATAACGGCGCGGGGAACAGGATCAACGATAGGGAGCGTTGAGGTCTGCGAAGGCTCGCTGCGCCGAGGCGGTAGCTTCAACGTGCCGGTAGCGCCGGCCGGGGTGTACCGTCGGGTATCCCCGGGCTGTGCCGCCGGGACGCTAGCGCTGCCGGTTGGGACAAAGGAAGCCAGGCATGCTCACTGGGACGCAAGGCAGTTCCGCCGGGCTCGGCGGGACGTGAAGCTGGTCAGGAGGAACCCGCCGAAGGCTGGCGGGACCGTTCATCGATGGATCTGAAGCGCTATTTCCGCGGGCCGTTCGTGGCGGTCCTTGTGATGCTGCTGGTCTTTTTCGTCGTCTACGAATATGCCAGCTCGGGTACTTCGTATACCCAGGCGGATACGTCGAAGGTTGTCTCGCTGATCGAGAACGGCCAGGTCAAGTCGGCGCTGCTGACCGACAAGGACCAGACGATCCAGGTCACCACCAAGTCCGGCCAGAAGTATGAAGCCTCCTGGGTGGGCAACCAGGGCCAGCAGCTGGCCCAGATCCTCCAGCAGAAGCTCCCCCCGCAGGGCTACAACGTCCAGGTGCCCAAGGGCAGCTCGGTCTGGGACCTGATTCTCGGCTGGCTGCCGTTCCTGCTCGTCATCCTGATCTTTTTCTTCATGCTGAACCAGATGCAGGGTGGCGGCTCCCGGGTCATGAACTTCGGGAAGTCCAAGGCGAAGCTGATCACCAAGGACACCCCGAAGACCACCTTCGGCGACGTCGCGGGCGCGGACGAGGCGATCGAGGAACTCCAGGAGATCAAGGACTTCCTGCAGAATCCGGCCAAGTTCCAGGCCATCGGCGCGAAGATTCCCAAGGGCGTGCTGCTGTACGGCCCGCCGGGCACCGGCAAGACGCTGCTGGCCCGGGCCGTGGCCGGTGAGGCCGGGGTGCCCTTCTACTCCATCTCCGGGTCTGACTTCGTCGAGATGTTCGTGGGCGTGGGCGCCTCCCGGGTCCGTGACCTCTTTGAGCAGGCCAAGGCCAACGCGCCAGCCATCGTGTTCGTCGATGAGATCGACGCGGTCGGCCGGCACCGCGGGGCGGGCTTCGGCGGCGGTCACGACGAGCGCGAGCAGACGCTGAACCAGCTCCTCGTCGAGCTGGACGGCTTCGACGTCAAGGGTGGCGTCATCGTCATCGCTGCGACCAACCGGCCGGACATCCTCGACCCCGCGCTGCTCCGCCCGGGCCGGTTCGACCGGCAGATCGTGGTGGCCCAGCCGGACCTCGCCGGGCGCAAGGGCATCCTGCGGGTGCACGCCCGCGGCAAGCCGTTCGCACCGGACGTGGACCTCGACCTGATCGCCCGCCGGACCGCCGGATTCACCGGTGCGGACCTGGCCAACGTCATCAACGAGGGCGCGCTGCTGACCGCCCGGCACAACGGGACCCTGATCACCATGGCCTCGCTGGAGGAGTCCATCGACCGGGTCATGGCCGGCCCCGAGCGCAAGAGCGTGCTGCTCTCCGAGAAGGAGCGCAAGATCATCGCCTACCACGAGGGCGGTCACGCGCTCGTCGGTCACGCGCTGCCGAACGCCGACCCGGTGCACAAGATCACGATCATCCCGCGCGGCCGGGCCCTGGGCTACACCGCCTCGGCCCCACAGGAGGACAAGTTCCTGGTCACCCGCTCGGAGATGATGGACCAGCTGGCCATGCTGCTGGGTGGCCGCACCGCTGAGGAACTGGTCTTCCACGAGCCCACCACCGGCGCGGCCAACGACATCGAGAAGGCCAGCTCGGTGGCCCGGCACATGGTCACCGAGTACGGGATGAGCGAGCGGCTGGGGGCCCGCAAGTTCGGCACCGGCGACGGCGAGCCGTTCCTGGGCCGGGAGATGTCGCACACCCGGGACTACTCCGAGGAGATCGCCTCCACCATCGACGAGGAAGTGCGCCGGCTGATCGAGTCCGCGCACGACGAGGCCTGGGAGATCCTGGTCACCTACCGGGAGGTCCTGGACGACCTGGTCCTCCAGCTGATGGACAAGGAGACGCTGCGCCGGCAAGAGGTGCTGCGGATCTTCGAGCCGATCCAGACCCGGCCGTCCCGCGGCTCCTACACCGGCTACGGGAAGCGGCTGCCGTCCGACCGGCCCCCAGTGCTGACGCCCAAGGAACTCGCGCTGACCGCGGCCGAGCTGAACGAGCACCCGACCTCCGGCAACGGCCAGTCCGGCGCGTTGGGCAGCGGCCAGGGCAGCCAGCCCTATACCGGCCAGTCCTACGGCGACCAGCCCTATACCGGCCAGCCGTACGGCGACCAGCCGCATGGTGACAACGAGCAGGGAAGCTCCGGCGACAGCCGTTGACCGGGCCGCGGTTCGACGCCGCCCGGATCGAGGGGGCGGTCCGGGAGATCCTGCTCGCGATCGGTGAGGACCCGGAGCGGGACGGGCTCCGGGATACCCCCGCCCGGGTGGCGCGCGCCTTTGCCGAGCAGTTCTCCGGCCTCGGCCAGCAGCCGGAGGACGTGCTCACCACGGTCTTCGACGCCGACCATGACGAGCTGGTGCTGGTCCGCGACATCGAGGTGTACAGCACCTGTGAGCATCATCTGACGCCGTTCTTCGGGTCCGCGCACATCGGCTACATACCGAACCAGAAAGGGCAGATCACCGGCCTGTCCAAGCTGGCCAGGCTGGTGGACGTCTATGCCCGGCGGCCGCAGGTCCAGGAGCGGATGACCAGCCAGATCGCGGACGCCCTGATGAACGTTCTGGAGCCGCGGGGTGTGCTGGTGGTTATCGAGGCCGAGCATCTGTGCATGTCAATGCGGGGAGTACGCAAGCCAGGTGCGAAAACAGTGACCTCAGCCGTCCGTGGGGTGATCCGGGACAGCAGCCGGACCCGGGCAGAAGCGATGAGCTTGCTGTTCGGACGGCGCAGCAGCGGGTAGCCTTAACCGACGGGGATGAATGGCCCGCACTGGGCGGGTAGCGATGAGTACGCTTCTTGTCCGTGATCCAGGGCGTGACCCAGATGGCCGAAACAAACGAAAAGCCCGCAGGCGGCAGCAAGGTCGCAGGCGGCAGCAAGGTCGCGGACCTTGCTGCCAGCTTGCTGACGGGGAACCCGCCGGCACCGAGACCACCGGACCGGCGGCATCAGCGTCGCTGGGTACCGGTGACCGCGGCGTGGCTGAGCCTGCTGATCGGCCTGGCGAACATCATCGAGGTCATCCGGCCCAGCCTGTACAACTCCACGTTGGCGGGCAGGCTGCACCTGCGTTCGCTGCACCCTTTCGTGCCCGGGATGCTGACCAACGTCGCGCACACGGTCGAAGTGATCATCGGCCTGCTGCTGCTGATGCTCTCGCACGCCCTGCGGCGGCGGAAGCGCCGCGCCTGGGAAGCAGTGACCGTGCTGCTGGCGATCAGTGTCGGGGTGCACCTCTCGCACTTCCACTTCCCGCGCATCACCACGGCTGTGGTGTCCGCGGTGCTGCTCGCCGCTCTCCTCTACTACCGGGACGAGTTCTACGCGATCGGCGATCCGCGCACCCGGTGGCGCGCGCTGTGGGTGTTCTGCGGGCTGGTCATCGCGGACGTGGCCATCGGGCTCACCTACATCCTGCTGGTCAAGGGCCTGGCCAAGGACTACTCGCTGTGGCAGCGGATCGTGCACGTGGTGTACGGGCTGGTCGGTGTCTCCGGCCCGGTCCAGTTTGTCCCGGAGAACCGCGGCGACCTGTTCGACTTGCTCACCGGCGCGCTGGGATTGTTCACCCTCGTGGTGACCGCGTACCTGTTCTTCCGCCCGGCCGGGCTCGCGGGACGGCTGGGCCAGGCGGACGCGGGACGGGTGCGCGAGCTGCTGAACAAGCACGGGGACCGGGACTCCCTCGGCTACTTCACGCTGCGCAGCGACAAGAGCATCATCTGGTCGCCGACCGGAAAGTCCTGCATCGGCTACCGGGTGGTCTCTGGGGTCATGCTGGCCGGCGGCGACCCGCTCGGCGACCCGGAGGCCTGGCCGGGCGCCATCCACGCGTTCCTGGACGAGGCGGCCCGGCACGCCTGGGTGCCTGCGGTGATGGGCTGCGGCGAGCAGGCCGCTGAGGTGTGGTGCCGGGAAGGTGAGCTGACCGCGCTGGAACTGGGCGACGAGGCCGTCGTCGAGGTGGCGAGCTTCAGCCTGAGCGGCCGGTCCATGCGTAATGTCCGGCAGATGGTGGCCCGGGTGGCGCGGGGTGGCTACGTGGCTGAGGTGCGCCGGGCCCGCGACATCCCGCGGGACCAGATGGCTGACTACGCCCGGCAGGCCGAGTCCTGGCGCGGCAGCCCGACCGAGCGGGGCTTCTCGATGGCCCTCGGCCGGCTGGGCGCGCCCGGTGACGAGCACTGCGTCATCGCCACGGCCACTGAGGACGGCGTGCTGCGTGCCATCCTGCAGTTCGTGCCGTGGGGCTGCGACGGCCTGTCCCTGGACCTGATGCGGCGCGACCGCGCCGCGCAGCCGGGGGTGAATGACTTCCTCATCGTGGAGAGCATCAAGGCCGCCGACGAGCTCGGGGTCAAGAAGATCTCGCTCAACTTCGCGGTATTCCGGTCCGCGCTGGAGCGGGGCGAGAAGATCGGCGCCGGGCCGGTGCTCCGGGCCTGGCGCGGCATCCTGGTGTTCGCCTCCCGCTGGTTCCAGATCGAGTCGCTGTACAAGTTCAACGCCAAGTTCACGCCCACCTGGGTGCCCCGGTTCTTCGTGTTCCCGGGCGCGTCGGATGCGCCGCGGGTCGCCCTGGCCGCGCTGGAGGCCGAGGCGTTTCTGGTCTGGCCGAAGCTGGAGCTGCGCAGGCTGGCCCGCCGGATGGGCCTGGGCCGGGCTCGCCGCCGGGTACGCCGGATGCTGCCGAGCCAGCCCAGCCAGACTGACCAGCCCAGCCCGCCCAGCTAGTAACGTCACTGCTGGCTGGCGTGCGGTCGGCCGGCGCATAGGGTAACTGCGTGCTGAGCGACGAAGCGACCGGGGCCGGCGCAGCACCGCGCGGGACCCGGCCCGCTAGCCCGCCGGGGTTGCCGGATCCTGGGCGGTGCCTGGTCATGGGCGTAGTGAACGTTACCCCCGATTCGTTCTCCGACGGCGGGGAGTGGTTCGGCGCGGAAGCGGGCATTGCCCGCGGCCAGCAGCTTGCCACTCAGGGGGCGGACATCGTGGACGTGGGCGGGGAGTCCACCCGGCCGGGGGCACAGCGGATCACCGCGGCGGAGGAAATTCGCCGGGTCGGCCCGGTGATCACCGGCCTGACCGCGGCTGGCCTCCCGGTGAGCATCGACACGATGCGGGCCGAGGTGGCCGAGCATGCGCTGGCGGCCGGGGCACGCCTGGTCAACGACGTCAGCGGCGGACTGGCTGATCCGGATATGCCCCGGCTGGTGGCCGCGGCCCGGGTGCCCTACGTGGTGATGCACTGGCGGGGACACAGCCACAGCATGGATACCCGGGCCGTCTACCAGGACGTGGTGCGCGAGGTCATCGAGGAGCTGTGCCGCCGGGTCGATGTGGTCACCAGGGAGGGTGTGGACCCAGCCATGATCGTCCTGGATCCGGGCCTCGGTTTCGCCAAGCGCCCCGAGCATAACTGGGCCCTGCTCACCAGCCTGGACCAGGTCAGCGTGCTGGGCGGCCGGTCGCGCGGGTTCCCGGTGATCATCGGCGCGTCCCGGAAGCGGTTCCTGGGCCGGCTGCTGGCGGCCCCGGACGGCACTCCCCGCCCGTTCGCTGGCTGTGACGACGCCACCGTGGCGGTGACCGCGCTCGCGGCCACGGCCGGCGCCTGGTGTGCCCGGGTGCACGAGGTCCCGGGCAACGCCGACGCGGTCCGGATCGCCGAAGCCTGGCGCGGAGCCGGTAGATGAGCCTGGACCAGATCACCCTGCGCGGGCTGCGCGCCTTCGGCTACCACGGGGTGCTGGACAGCGAACGCCGGGACGGCCAGGAGTTCGGCGTGGACGCGAGCCTGTGGCTGGACACCCGGGCCGCGGCGGCCGCGGATGACCTGACCCTGACCGTGGATTACTCCGCGCTGGCGGACCGGCTGGCCACGGTGATCACCGGCCCGCCGGTGCAGCTCATCGAGACCCTGGCTGAGCGGCTGGCGGCGGCGGCCCTGACCGAGCCAGCCGTACGCGAGGTGGAGATCACCGTGCACAAGCCGCACGCCCCGGTGCGCCAGCCAGTGAGCGACGTCAGCGTCACCATCCGCCGGTCCCGCGGATGACCACGCGGCGCGCGGTGCTCGCGCTCGGCAGCAACCTGGGCGACCGGCTGGGGTACCTCCAGGGCGCGGTGGATGCGCTGGCAGGCGACCCTGGCCTGGCTGCCGTTGCGGTGTCACCGGTGTACCAGACGGCGCCGGTCGGCGGGCCGCCGCAGCCCGACTACCTGAACGCGGTGCTGCTCGCGGACAGCGGGCTGCCCGCGGCGGGCCTGCTGGCACGGGGCCAGGCCGCGGAGGCCGCCGCCCAGCGAGTGCGCGGCCAGGTCTGGGGACCACGCACCCTGGATGTCGATGTCATCGTTTACGGTGACTTGGTGAGCGATGATCCCGGGCTGATCCTGCCGCACCCGAGGGCGCACGAGCGCGCGTTCGTGCTCGCGCCCTGGCACGACGTGGACCCGGACGCCGTGCTCCCCGGCTGGGGCCCGGTGGCTGGCCTGCTCGCGGCGATCGGCCGGTCCGGGGGGCAGCGCCGGGCTGACGCCGTGCTCCGGTTGCCCGCATGACCCCCACCCGGACCAGCGTGCTGCTGGCCACCGCGGTCATCAGCGCGGTGGCTGGCTGGCTGATCCTGCATTTCAGCTACGCTTCGCTGCCACCACTGCCGTGGACCGCCGCACTGGCCATGCTGCTGCTCGGCATCGCCGAGGCGCTCAGCGGCTGGAACCTGCGGGCCCGGCTACGCGGGCAGGCCGACGGCAAGCCGCTGGCACCGATCGCAGTAGCCCGGATGGCGGCGCTGGCCAAGGCCAGCTCACACGCGGCCGCCGTGCTGGGTGGCCTGGCCGCCGGCTTCCTCGTCTACCTGACGGCCGCGCTGGACAAGTCCACCCCGCGCAGCGACGCCTTTGTCGCGGGAGGTACCGTCGCCGCCGCGGTGATCCTGGTGGCCGGGGCCCTCTACCTGGAACGCAGCTGCCGGGTGCCGGGCGGCGACCGCGACGCCGCTGACCACGACCAGGCGGGCTGGCCGCCGGCCGGTGGCCCCCGGTAGAGCCGTCGCCGCAGCCGGGTGACCCAGGGCATGTCCCGGGACAGGCCTGCGGTTCAGCAGAACCGGAAGAAGTTCTCCCGGCGGATCTGGTCGCGGAGATCGACGGCGTCCTCGCCGCGGACCACTATCGGCGGGGAACTCTTCAGCAGCCGCGCGTACACCAGCCCGTTGACGCCGCGCCAGACATGCCAGCCGGGCAGCTCGGTGGCATACGGCCACCACGCGGGCGGCCCGTCGTCCGGGTTGGCGCCAGGGCCAGCATCCCACCAGTGACGGTCAGGCAGCTGGCCGCCTGGAGTCCTGTCGGGCATGAGAGCATTATAGAGCACTGAGAGCACTAAGTGCTAGCCAAAGTTTAGACAGCTCGTAGAGGTGCGTACCTTGATCATGTGGGTGCGTCACCAGTGGATCCGCTCGCCGCCGACTTCTCCTATGTGCAGGTGGCGAACAACATTCAGGTGCGCATCGAGGCGGGCGAGATCGTGCACAAGCTGCCGTCCGAGCGGGACCTGGCCAAGGAGTACGGGGTGGCCTACCAGACGGTGCGGCACGCTATGAAGGTGCTCCGGGAGCGCGGCCTGATCATCACCCGGCAGGGCCGGGGCACGTTCGTGGTCCAGGACCAGGGACCCGTGGCGGGCTGACCGCTACCGGTCCATATCTCCCACGACGAAGAACATCGAGCCCAGGATCGCGGTCAGGGCGCTCACCCGGTGCCCGGGCAGGACCTCGGCCAGCACCTGCACGTTGCTGAACGAGGCGGTGCGCAGCTTCAGCCGCCACGGCGTCTTGCCGCCCCGGGAGACCAGGTAGTAGCCGCACAGCCCGAGCGGGCCCTCGGTCCAGGCGTAGGTGTGGCCTTCCGGGATCTTGAGCACCTTGGGTATCCGGGCGCTGAGTGGGCCCGGCGGCAGGCTGGCTAGCCGGCTGGCGGCGGCGTCGATCAGGTCCAGCGACACCGCGACCTGGTCCAGCAGGCACTCGAACCGGGCCAGGCTGTCGCCCTCCGTCCGGGTCACCACCTGGAGCGTGCCCGCCAGCTCCGGGTAGGCCAGGTAGGGCTCGTCCCGGCGCAGGTCGAAATCCACCCCAGCGGCCCGGGCCGCCGGGCCGCTCACCCCGTACTGCAGCACCTGCTCCTGGCTGAGCACCCCCACCTGCCTGGTCCTAGCCCGGAACGCCGCGTTGCCGCGCACGACCGCGCCGATCACCGGCAGCGCGGCCCGCACCTCGGCGGCGGCCGCGCCTACCCGGCCGAGCCAGCCCGCGGGCAGTTCCTCTTTCAGGCCGCCAACCCGGTTGAACATGTAGTGCATCCGGCCGCCGGAGATCTCCTCCATGATCGTCTGGAGCAGTTCCCGGGCCTGCGCCGCAGCCGCGGCCGACCGGGCCACCTCGGCGCCCTCCGCTGCGCTGGCGCTCTCATCCGGCCCGGTGCCCTCCGCCCCGTCAGCGACCAGCTCGGGCGGGTAGCTGGCGAGAAAGGCTAGGTGGCTGAGCACCCGGTTGAGCTCGGCGAGCAGGGTCCGCGCCCACACCCCGCGCGGCGGCACCTCGATCCCGGCCAGCCGTTCCGCCGCCAGCACCACGCCGAGCTCACTGGCAAACGCGCCCAGCCAGTCGTGTCGGTTGGCCAGGACGATGATCTGCCGGTAGTCCCGGGCCTCGAACAGCTTTTCCGCGCCCCGGTGCACGTACCCGATGACCGGGTCCGCCGCCGTGATCAGGTCGCCCTCCAGGGTGAGCCGGAGCCGCAGCAGGCCGTGCCCGGACGGATGCGCCTCGCCGAGGCCGATCACCAGCTCAGCCCCGTCGTCAGCCTGCCCGCCACCGGCCTGCCCGGGGGCGCCGCTATCGGAAACGCCACTGTCAGGGGCGCTGCTGTCGCGGC
Source organism: uncultured Actinomycetes bacterium (assembly GCA_963804455.1). Lineage (GTDB taxonomy): Bacteria > Actinomycetota > Actinomycetes > Streptosporangiales > Streptosporangiaceae > RYN-230. The sequence continues at coordinate 4,513 of CAWDRD010000016.1, read as the reverse complement.
CGCCTTTGTCGGGGGCGCCGTTGTCGGGAACGCCGTTGTTGGGGGCGCTGCTGTCGGGGGCCACCTGCGCGGGAACGGCACCCACGGCCGGGGTCGCCGCCCAGCCGCTGGTGACCGCCTCAACGTGGCGTTCTGGCATGCCCTTATCGTGTCATCCCTGCTCCGGCCCCGGTTCCGTGTTCACTCACCGCTGGGTGCGCCGGTCCGGGCCAGCGCGGGGGTCTGGGTCAGGGCGGGGTTGGGTCAGGGCGGGGGGATCCGGTCCGCCGCGGGCAGGGCGGCCAATTCGGCGGGCAGCGGTATCCGCACCGCCTGGATCAGCCAGCGGAACCCGCCGAGTCCGGCCGGGTCGGTCAGCTCCGCCTCCTCCGCGGCGGTCCGCAGGGCGGCCAGGTACCCGGCAGGATCAGCGTCCGCCTGCCGCAGCGGCGGCCGGCGGCCACACAGGCCGAGTGCCCGCAACGCGGCCCGCTGGGTGGTCAGCACGGTCTGCGTCGCACCCGCCGCGAGGCCCGCCGCCGCGCAGGCGTCCATGGCCACGTGCGCGGTGATATCCCGGGACCCGTCCGGGATCGGCCGCACTGGGCGCCCGTCCTGGAACCCGGCCAGCGTGCCCACCAGCGGCCGGGCGGCCCTGCAGTGCCCGTAGTCAGCGGCCAGCGCGAGCCCGCGGTGTACCCGGCTGATCACGTCCGCCCACGCTGCGCAGCGGGTCCGGCCCAGCTCGGCGCGGTCCCCGGCGTGGTGCAGTGGCCACCACTGGCGCAGCCAGCCCAGGTCAGCGTCGGCGACGGGCGGCCCGGCCCGCTCCGCCCCGGTGGCCGGGTTCACCAGCACCAGCCGCGGGCCGTCCCCGGCGAGCTCCACCACATCCAGCGGGACGTTGTCCAGCCACTCGCTGGCGATGACCAGTCCAGTGATCCGGGCTGGCGCGCAGGCGGACCAGCGGATCCGCGGGTCGAGTCCGGGCGGCCGGGGCGATACCTCGACTGCGTGCGGGGTTATCCGTTGCAGAAAAGAGCGATCCGTGGTGTCCGGCGCGCCTGGTTCCGGCGAGCCCGCCGCACCGGGGGTGTCCGCCAGCCCGGCCAGGCCGAGCAGCTGGCCCAGCAGCTCACCCTGGCCGGCCCCGACATCCACCAAGTCCAGCTGGGGCGGGTGGCCCAGTGCCGCGTCGGTGGCCCGGAGCAGGATCAGCAACGCCGCCGCGTATCGGGGCGAGGCATGCACCGAGGTCCGGAAATGCGCGGCGGGCCGCTCACCCCGCGTGTAGAACCCGCCGCCGCCGTAGAGGGCCTGCTGCATGGCCGCGCGCCAGGTCATCCACACCCTGCCGACTCTACGGCGTGCGCAGCGGCCCACCCTGGCGTGGATATGCTGATGCCTGCCGTCCGGTACCCGCCCGCGGACTGGAACGAGAGGGACACAGGCTATGGGGAACCCAGCCAGTGAGCCGGACCCCGCGCAGCGCCCGGCCCGGCTGAAGGTCGGTGTGATCGGCGCCGGGCGGGTCGGCACCGTACTGGGCGCCGCTCTGGCCCGGGCCGGCCACCAGGTGGTTGCGGTCTCCGCGGTGTCCGACCGGTCCCGGGAACGGGCCGCGCGGATGCTGCCCGGCACCCCCGTCCGCCAGCCCGATGAAGTCCTGGCCGCCGCGGACCTGGTGCTGTGCACGGTGCCGGACGACGCGCTGCCCGGCCTGGTCGCCGGGCTGGCCGCGACCGGCGCCCCGGTGGAGGGTCGGCTGATCGGGCACGCCAGCGGCGCGCACGGCATCGCCGTGCTGGAACCGGCTACCCAGCGAGGCGCACTGCCGCTGGCGCTGCATCCGGTGATGACCTTTACCGGCCGCCCGGACGACCTGGACAAGCTGGCCGGGATCTGCTTCGGGGTGACCGCGCCGGAGCCGCTCCGGCCCGCTGCCGAGGCGCTGGTGATCGAGATGGGCGGCGAGCCGGTGTTCATCGCGGAGGAACTCCGCGGGCTCTACCATGCCGGGCTGGCCAGCGGGGCCAACCACCTGGTTGCACTGGTGGCGCAGTCCGCCGACGTGCTCCGCGCGGCCGGGGTGGCCGAGCCGTCCCGGATGCTCGCCCCGTTGCTGTCCGCCGCGCTGGACAACGCCCTCCGGCTCGGAGACGCCGGCCTCACCGGGCCGGTGGCCCGCGGGGACGCGGACACTGTCGCCGCACACATCGAGGCGCTGCGGGACAGTTCCCCCGAAGCGTTGCGGGCCTACCTGGCGCTGGCCCGGCTCACCGCGGACCGGGCGCTGGCCGCGGGCATACTGGCCGTGCCGGACGCGCAGCGGCTGCTCGAGGTGCTGGCCGGGGCGCCGCGATGAGTGGGGCGGGCGCGATGAGCGGGGTGCGCGCGATGAGTGGGGTACCGCGATGACGGGTGGGCGGGTGCCGGTGCTGGTGCGGACCCGGGCCGAGCTGGCGGCCGCGCGGCGCGGTCTCGGCGCCCCGGTGGTGCTGGTGCCGACCATGGGCGCGCTGCACGACGGGCACCGGGCGCTGCTGCGCCGGGCCGCTGAGCTGGCCGGGCCGGACGGCAGTGTGGTGGTCTCCATCTTCGTCAACCCGCTGCAGTTCGGCGACGGCGCGGACCTGGCCCGGTATCCGCGCACGCTCGAGGCTGACGTCGCGCTCTGCGGGCAGGACGGCGCCCACCTGGTGTTCGCGCCCGGGCTGGAGCAGATGTACCCACGGCCGCAGCTGATCACGGTGGACCCGGGGCCGATGGGCCTGATCCTCGAGGGCGCCTCCCGGCCCGGGCATTTCGCCGGGGTGCTGACCGTGGTGCTGAAGCTGTTCCAGCTGACCCGCCCGGACGCCGCCGTGTTCGGTGAGAAGGACGCCCAGCAGCTTGCCTTGATCCAGCAGATGACCGGGGATCTCGACCTGGGCGTGGCCATCATCGGCGTGCCCATCGTCCGCGACCCGGACGGGCTGGCCATCTCCAGCCGCAACCGGTTCCTGTCCGCGGCTGAGCGGAGCGCGGCGTTGCGGCTGCCACGGGCCCTGGCGGCCGGGCAGGCCGCGGTGGCCCTGGGCCCGGCGGCCGTGCTCGACGCGGCTGGGGACGTACTGGACGGTGATGTTCCGGCCGGCGATGAGCCTGACGACGAGGTGCGGGACGGCGGGGTATGCGGCCGGATGGCGAGGTACCGGACGGCGAGGTACGAGCCAGATGGCGCGGTGCTGCGGCCCGACTACCTCGCGCTGGTCGATCCGGGTACGTTCGAGCCCGTTGCGGCGGACTACTCGGGCGAGGCCCGGCTGGTGGCCGCGGCCCGGGCCGGGGCGACCCGGCTGATCGACAACGTCCCGCCGACGCTGGCCGGGCCGCCGGAGCCTTCCGGCCAGGACGAGGTCGCCGCGCCGCGGAGCCTTCCGGCCAGGACGAGGCCGCCGCGCCTGCGGAGCCTTCCGGCCAGGACGAGGCCGCTGGAGTACGGGAGCGCCATGCTGCTGACCATTGACGTGGGAAACACCAACATGGTGCTCGGCATCTTCGATGGCGAGGAGGTGGTGGAGCACTGGCGGCTCGCCACCGACCCGGACCGCACCGCGGATGAGATCGCAGTACTGCTGCGGGGCCTGCTCGGCCAGAGCACCGTGGTCAAGGAGCCAGACATCGGCGGGATCGCCTTGTGCTCACGGTGCCGTCCGTGCTGCACGAGATGCGGGAAATGTGCCGGCGCTACTACCGGGACCTCCCGGCGCTGTTCGTGGAACCGGGCGTGCGCACCGGGGTATCGGTCCGGATGGACAACCCCAAGGAGGTCGGCAGCGACCGCATCATGAACGCGGTCGCCGCGGTTCATCTCTACGGCGGCCCGGCGGTAGTGGTGGACTTCGGCACCTCCACCAACTTCGACGCGGTCAGCGCCAAAGGGGAATTCGTCGGCGGCGCGCTGGCCCCGGGGATCGAGATCTCGGTGGATGCTCTGTCCCGGCGGGCCGCGCAGCTGCTGAAGGTGGAACTGACCCGGCCGCACCACGTGATCGGCAAAAACACGGTCGAGGCGCTGCAGTCCGGCATCATCTTCGGGTTCGCGGGCCAGATCGAGGGCATCGCACGGCGGATGGTCGCCGAACTCGCACCAGACGATCCGGAGTCGGTCACCGTCATCGCCACCGGGGGCCTGGCCCCACTGGTCATCGACGAGGTGAGCATCATCGACGCGCACGAGCCGTGGCTGACCCTGATCGGCTTGCGGCTGGTGTTCGAGCGGAACCACTTCACCGCCTGACGCGCCGGGCGCCTCCGGATCCTGGACCTGGGCCGGAGTGCTGGACCTGGGCGGGTGCTGGACCTGGCCTGGCGGGTGGCGGTCGCCGGGTCACCGGGCGGAAGGCCGCTCCATGACGCCGCCGTCCGCGGGGCGAACCCGAAACTTCCGGTAGAGCCCGTGCGCGTCGGACGTGTGCAGGGTCCACCGGAACTCAGCGCCCGGGCCCATGTCGATCATAGCAGTATGCAACTGTGCAACGAGGTACCACAC
>CAWDRD010000015.1:0-57470 GCA_963804455.1 uncultured Actinomycetes bacterium | reverse complement strand
GCTAAGCGGCTACTGCGGGAAGGCTGTTCAGCTACATGTCCACGCCGCAGACGTCCTGGTCAGGCGCGGCATACACAGGGAGGGCTTCAGATAACCGCCGTTCGGGGCGGCTGCGGCATCGGACGCGGCATGGCTGGCATCCGCGCCGATCGGGTGATTTAGTGCTGTCTCCTGGCTGGCGTGAGTCCGGGCCAGGTTCTGCTCCCGGGCCATGGACCGCCGCGGCTGTTCCAACCGCTGCGGCCGGAGAGGGGTCGCTGGCAAGCCTGGCAGACGGGCAGTGAGGTTGTCCCGGCCGACGACCATGGGGCTGCCCTGGCGTTCTCATCCTGGCATGCGGTTGTGGCCTCGGTGAAACACGGGTGTCGAGGATGTGGCACGTGAACGTAGGTGGCTGGCGGGCACTCCCGGCCGCGCCTTTGGATCCCTGTCACAATCTGATCGGCCCGCTCGTCTATGCGGCATGAGAGCTGATTGGGATGTGCTCGTGATCGGAGCAGGTCTGGCGGGACTGGCGGCCGGAGCCACCGCCACCAAGGCTGGCCTCAGGACGCTCGTACTTGATGCCCACTCGCCTGGCGGCCGGGCCCGGGTCACCGAGAGGGATGGCTTCGTGTTCAACCGGGGGGTCCACGCCCTCTACAAAGGCGGAGCCGGGTGGGAGGTCTTGCGCAGCCTGGGGATCGAACCGCAAGGCAGCTCGCCGCCACTCGGCCGCTACCAGGCCCTTGCCGGTGGCGAGTTCCACCTCCTGCCGACGAGCCCCGATTCGCTGCGACGCACCACGCTGCTTGGCCGGAAGGACAAGGAGGCGTATGCCGCGCTCCTGGCGCGACTGCCCCTGCTGCGTCCGCGACGGCACGCCGGCGCCTCGGTGTCGCAGTGGATCGCCGGCGCCGGCTTCGGGCCAGCGGCCGTCGCCGCCGTCAATGCGCTGATCCGCCTGACCACGTACGCCCCGGACATGAACACGTTTGCCGCCGATGCCGCAATCGCCCAGTTGCAGCGCGCCGCGAGCGGGGTTCTGTACCTAGACGGCGGCTGGGCCCAGCTGATTGCCCGACTAGCCGCCCTCTGCCAGGTGCGCACTGGGATCAAGGTCACCAGCGTCGCGTCCGCCGCTGGCCGGGTCGAGGTGGCCACGAGCAACGGTCCGCTGACCGCACGCTCGGTGATCATCGCTGCCGGCCGCCCGGCGGCAGCCATCAGGCTGCTGCCCGCTGACCCGGGATGGGGCGACCTCGGTCCCGAAGTGACAGCCGCCTGTCTCGACGCTGGCCTGCGGCGGGTGCCCGACCCGGGTTATGTCCTTGGTGTTGATGCCCCTGTGTACGCGACGGTCCAGTCGCCGCCTGCCCGCCAGGCGCCAGCGGGCCAGGCGGTCGTCGCTGCGGTCCGTTATGGTGCCACCGAAGCCAAAGCGGACCGGGCCGTCCTCGAAGCCCACCTGGCGCGAGCCGGCGTTCGGGAGGAAGACGTGGTGACCAGCCGATTCCTTGCCCGAATGGTCGTCGCTGGCGCGGCACCGATTGCGGCGCGCGGCGGACTCGGTGGCCGGCCGGCGGTCGACGCCACCGGGCTGCCGGGCGTCTACTTGGCTGGCGACTGGGTCGGGCCGACGGGCCTCATCGCCGACGCAGCCCTGGCCAGCGGCAGGGCTGTCGCTCTCCGCGCGGTGCAAGCGTCCCCGGTCACAACCGCGACGTGAGCCAGGATCCATTCCAGGCGGCCAGGCCCCGGATCCGCGGCCTGGCCTATCGGATGCTCGGCACCCTCGCCGACGCCGACGACGTCGCCCAGGACACCTGGCTGCGCTGGCAGGCAGCCGACGGTGCACACATCGCCAACGCCGAAGCCTGGCTGGTTACCACGGCCACCCGTCTTTGTCTCGACCGGCTCCGCTCCCCCGCCCGCGCGCGCGAGACCTACCCAGGGCCGTGGCTGCCCGAGGCCATCGTGACTGGCCCCGGCCCGGAGGATGCAGCCGAGCTATCTGACTCCCTGGCCTTCGGCTTCCTGGTGCTGCTCGACCAGCTGGCACCGGTCGAGCGGGCGGTATTCGTACTGGCGGACGTATTCGAGGTGCCCTACGCCGAGATCGCTACCACGGTGGGACGCTCCCAGGCGGCATGTCGGCAGATCGCCAGCCGGGCGCGCCGCAGGCTCCGGCCGGACAAGCAGCCCTACCAGACCACTGCGGCCGACCGCGAACTCCTCAACGGCCTGCTCCGTGCGCTGGCTTCCGGCGACGTGAACGAGGTCGTCGCCCGCCTGGCGCCAGACGTCGTATGCATTACTGACGGGGGTCCGAAGCGCCGGGCCGCTCGCCGCCCGGTCGTCGGTTCCGGCCGGGTGGCCCGCTTCCTCATCAACATGGCCCGCCGCTACGGCCGCCTGACAACCCGGCCGGCTGTCGTCGGCGGCTCCGCCGGTGCCATCCTCTGGGCTGGCGACATGATCGAACAGGTGATGGCGGTGCAGTCGGAGGACGGCGTCATCACATCCGTCTACTTCATTGGCAACCCGGACAAACTCGCCTCAGTCGGCCACCCCGTATTCATCGAGTAGCGGGCGCCGATAGGTCAGCTGGACCTCCGGCAAGCGCACTCCTCGCGCTGGCCAGCCGGGACGCAGCCGTGCGGCGGTCCTGAGCTGGTCGCCACAAAGAAACGGTGACACTCAGCCCCGGGGCAGGCCGGCCGGGCTCAGCGCCAGATCGTGCCGCCCGGTCCTGCCCACATTCTGCCCCCAAATGATCAAGGCCCGGTCCCCCTGAGCGGGTGACCGGGCCTGTGACCTGCTACTCCATGAGTAGCCCCGACCGGATTTGAACCGGCGCTACCGCCTTGAGAGGGCGGCGTCCTGGGCCGCTAGACGACGGGGCCAGACACTGCATCGTAGGGTACCGCGTGGCGCACCGCCAAACTGACGCCGGGGACCGCTGGAATGGGCCCGGACCGGGCGCCCCGGAACCGCCCGGGCAGCGGCACCGGCACCGGCGCCCGCCCTGGCGGAAGACCCTGGCGCGGCCACGCTGCAGGGCCTGCACGCAGGAATCCCCAGCTGTCTGGAAACTTCGCATGACATAACGATTGGGGGGTACATCGCGGCCATGTTGGCATTCATCATCATCCTGATCGTCGTCGGGCTGATCGCCGGGGCGATCGCCCGGCTGGTTGTCCCCGGTCGCGATCCCATTGGGCTCATCGGCACTATCGTGCTCGGAATCCTGGGATCCTTCCTCGGCGGGTTCATCCTGAACCTGATCGAGTACCACACCCTCTCCGTGACCTCTATCCATGCGGTGGGCATCCTCGGCTCAGCGCTGGGCGCCATCATCCTGCTGATCCTGTACCGGCTGTCCGGGCACGAGCGCGGGCACAAGCGCTACGGGCGCACCCGGACCCGGCGGCGGCGCTGGATCTGATCCCGGGACCTGGCCGGGGCACGGGCCCCGGTCGCGTTGCGGATCAAGCAGGAGGCCGGGCGGGTCAGGTCCCGGGTGGCATGACCCGCCCCGGCTGAGCGTTGCTGATGGGCATGGACGTCGAGACGGCCGTGTCCCGTTGGCAGCTCAGCCCGCATCCGGAAGGCGGCTTCTTCCGGGAGACCTACCGGTCACCGCTGGGCACCACGCCCGCCGGGCTGGCCGGGCGAGCGGGCGCTGGCCACCGCGATCCTGTACCTGCTGCCGGCTGGGCAGCGGTCCGCGTGGCACCGGGTCCGTGGCGACGAGTTGTGGCTCTGGCAGGGCGGTGCGCCGATGGCGCTGAGCATCAGTGAGACGGCGCCGGACGCTGCCGCCGGGCTGACGGTCATGGTCGGGCCGGACCCGGAGGCGGGCCACGAACCCCAGGCGCTGGTGCCGGGCCGGAGCTGGCAGAGCGCTTCGCCGGGTGGGGACACCTGGTCCCTGGTGGCGTGCGTGGTCGCGCCAGGCTTTGATTTCGAGGACTTCGAGCTGCTCGGGCACTGACCGGCCGGACCGCGCCGATGGCGCGGACGCACCGACAGCACCGGCGGCGCGGAAAAAAGCGAGGGCCACCGGCCGGACCCACCGGGGGCCCTGCCTGTGACCCTGACCTGCTGGGGTACCAGGACTCGAACCTAGACTAACGGGGCCAGAACCCGTCGGGCTGCCAATTACCCCATACCCCAATGCACTGGCCGATGTGCGAGCCGCTGGCCCGCGAACCGCACCGCGCCTAGGCAGTGTAGCCGAACACCGGCTGTCCCGCGAAAGACAACAGAGCTATAGGAGGGGACCGGTCGGCGAGGGCACCAGCAACCGCCGGGTCGTCTCCAGGCCCCACCCGTCCAGCGAGTGCAGCCCGTCCCCGGAAGACCGCAGCCCGCCGTACCGCTCGACCACCGCGGCCCATTCCTCGCGGCGCTCCACCCCGGGCCGGGCCATCAGGCTGTCCGGGTCGTTCACCCAGAACCGGCCCTGCTGCCAGGCCCGGGCTACCGTGTTGCGGGACGCGCCGCGCTGCGAGGGCAGCGACGGGATTGCCGTCCGGCGGGTCGTACCGGGCGGCGATGTCCGGGCCGACCCGCATCGCGTCTACCAGGCCCACCGACGGCAGGATCGGCGCGCCGCAGCCCAGCAGCAACGGCTCCGGGCCGATCGCGGCCCGGATGAGCTCCAGGCCGCGCCGGTAGGCCTGGATCCCGGTGACGTCCTCGTGACGGCGGCCCTCGCGGGCCCCGGCGTAGCAGAAATCGATCTTGAAGTAGTCGATGCCCCAGTCCCGCATCGTGCGCAGCACGCTGCTCAGGTAGTCCGCCGCGTCCGGATGGGTGACGTCCAATACGGTGCATCTCTGGCGGCACACGGTGCCCGCGAACACCGGCTCGCCGCCGGCGTCGCGCACGACCCAGCCGGGGTGGTTGCGCAGCAGCTCGCTGTCCCGGCCCACCAGCATGGGGGCGAGCCAGAGACCGGCCCGCCGCCCGGCGGCCCTGATCCGGTCCACCAGGCTGGGCAGGTCGGCGAACTGGCCGGAGGACAGCAGCCAGTCACCGGGCGCGGCTTCGTATCCGTCGTCGATCTGCACGATGCCGACCGGCACCGCCTTGTCCCGCATGGCCGCCAGGTTGGCCAGGATGTCCTCGTCGGTGACATCGGCGTAGTACTGGTACCAGGAGCACCAGACCGGGGGGATGGCCCGCAGCGTGCCCGCCCGGCCAGCCCGGGCCGCGAACTCCACGGCCCAGCGGCCGAGCGCCCCGGCCAGGCCGCCCGCGCCGGTGTCGGTACGGTGGCTGACCGGGCCGTTCGCGGAGACCATCAGGTACCCGTCGCCCATCCGGGCCTGGATCACCGGCACCTCGCGGTCAGCGGTCACCGCGGCGAAGATCTCCACTGGGGCGCTGTCGACCGGGATTGATGGCCAGCAATCCGGAGCCCTGGTGCACGCCGGGCGGGGCCACCGCGCCGGGCTGGCAGTCGATGACCACCGACTCGGGTGAGGTGACCTGGTCCGGGGCGGTACCGGCGGGCAGCGCGGACACGGTACTCCAGGACTGCCAGCCCTCGGCGTAAACCGTGGCGCGGGCCGGGTCCGCGGGAACGAGTGCGATGTCGCGCTGCTCCCGGGAGGTCACCCCGCCCCCCGCTACGCCGTCCTGGACAGTCACGTGCCGCCGCCTCCCACGCTGTTCGCTGGCGCTGCCTGCCTGGCCATGCGCCTGCCTGGAACACGTGCGGGGCGGGCGTACCGTTCAGCTCCCCGGCGGATGAGGCGGTCAGTCGCGGTTGACGACCGTGTTGGTGAGGGAGCCGATATTCTCGATCGTCACGGCGACCTCGTCGCCGTCCTCGAGTGGCCCCACCCCGGCAGGCGTCCCGGTAAGCAGCACATCCCCGGGCAGCAGCGTCATCACCGTGCTCACGTACTCCACCAGCGCGGGCACGTCGTGCAGCAGCTCTGAGGTACGGGCCTGCTGCCGGATCTCACCGTTCACCGCCGTGGTGAGCAGCAGGTCGGCCGGGTCCACGTCGGTCTCGATCCAGGGGCCCAGCGGGCAGAACGTGTCGAATCCCTTGGCCCGGGTCCACTGCCCGTCCCTGGCCTGCAGGTCCCGCGCGGTGACGTCGTTGGCGCAGGTGTAACCAAAGATGACCTCGGCCGCCTGGGCCGCGGGCACCTCCCGGCACAGCCTGCCGATGATCACGGCGAGCTCGCCCTCGTAGTCAACCCGCTGGGTGAGCTTGACCGGGTAGGCGATCGGGTCCCGGTCACCGACCACCGCGGTGGAGGGCTTCAGGAAGAGCACCGGCTCGGCCGGCGGTTCCGTACCCATTTCCCGGGCGTGCTCGGCGTAGTTCCGGCCGACTGCCACGACCTTGCTGGGCAGTACCGGGGCGAGCAGCCGCACCTCGCTGAGCGGGTGGGTGGCGCCGGTGAACTGGACGCCGCCTTTGCCGGTGCCGAACGGATGGCCACGCAGCTCGGCGATGATCGTCACCCCCGGCGTGCCGCCAGCCGCGCCGTCGGCCTGGGTTTCCCCTACGACGCCGTAAGCGACCTCATCACCCCGGGCGTATCTCGCGATGCGCATCGCTCAACCTCACCAATCTCGTCAATGAGAGTCAGCTGATCCGGCCTGGGCCGACCCGCTCCGCAGGTGGCCCGTTACTGCAGGTAGCCCTCGACCTCAGGGAGGGGGCGGCTGGCAGCGGCGCCGGGGTCCTCGCCGAACTCGCGCCGCGCGCGGCGCTGGCGGAGCAGGTCCCAGCACTGGTCGAGGGCGGCTTCGGTGGACCGCAGCTGCTCACGTTCCGCGTCGGTGGACAGCTGGCCCGCGGCGACCTTCTCGCGCAACTCGTGCTCGGTGCGGATCAGCTCATCGATGTGACCGAGGATCTCCTTGTCGTCCATGGCTCTTACCGTAAGGGGGCCTAGCCAGTCCGTGGGCCCGGGGCCGGCCTGCGGGCCGGGGACGGGTCCGGCACCCCGGCGAAGGCCGCAACGCCGAGCACGAGCAGCACCGGGATGCCCAGGGCGGCCCGCAGCCCGGCGACGTCCGCGCACGCCCCGATCAGCGGCGGGCCGCCGAGCAGCCCGAGGCGGGCCAGGCCAGCGAGCCGGGCGATGCCCACGCCAGGGCGCTCCGGGTCGGCGTGGCCGGCCGCCGGAGCCTACCGGTCCGTCACTTAATGTGACAGATGGCGGATTGTCTCGTTATGAGACGCGGCCGCGAGGGTGCCGCTCAGCCCCGCTCAGCTGGCTCATGGCCCACCTTGAGCAGCGCGTAGGTGACGGCGTCGGCCAGGGCGTGCCAGGATGCGGCGATGATGTTCTCATCCACGCCCACGGTGTTCCACGCCCCGTCGGCCGCGCCGGTGCCGTCGCTCGACTCGATCAGCACCCGGGTGACCGCCCCGGTGCCGTGCGAGCCTTCCACGATCCGCACCTTGTAGTCGGCCAGTTCGAGCATGGCCAGTTCCGGGTAGAGCCGCTCCAGCGCGAGGCGCAGTGCGTTGTCGAGGGCGTTGACCGGCCCGTTACCCTCCCCGGTCGCGACGATCCGCTCGCCCTTGGCGTGCAGCTTGACGGTGGCCTCGCTGACCACGTCCCGGGCGGCCCGCTGCTCCACGATGACCCGCCACGACTCCACCCGGAAGTGCCGCAGCGGCTCGCCCGCCAGCTCGTCGCGGAGCAGCAGCTCGAACGAGGCGTCCGCGGCCTCGAAGGTGTACCCGCGGGCTTCCAGCTCCTTGACCCGGTTGACCACCCGGCCCACCGTGTCCTTGTCGCCGGATAGGTCGTAGCCGAGCTGCTTGCCCTTGATCTCCACGGAGGCGCGGCCAGCCATGTCCGACACCAGCATGCGCATGTCGTTGCCGACCAGCGCGGGATCGATGTGCTGGTAGAGCATGGGATCCACCTTGACCGCGGAGGCGTGCAGTCCCGCCTTGTGCGCGAACGCGGAGAACCCGACGTAGGGCTGGTGAGTGCTGGGCGTGACGTTGGTGACCTCGCTGATCGCGTGCGCAACGCGGCTCATCTCGGCCAGGCAGCCGTCCGGGAGCACGGTGTGGCCCTTCTTCAGCTGCAGCCCGGCCACGACGCTGAACAGGTTGGCGTTGCCTGCCCGCTCGCCGTACCCGTTGGCGCAGCCCTGCACGTGAGTGACCCCGGCGTCCACGGCGACCAGGCTGTTGGCCACAGCGCAGGCGGTGTCGTCGTGGCAGTGGATGCCCAGGCGCGCGCCGGTGGCCGCGGCCACCGCGGTCACCACGTCACCGAGCTCACCGGGGAGCATGCCGCCGTTGGTGTCGCAGAGCGCGACCACATCCGCGCCCGCCTCGGCGGCCGTACGGACCACCTCGAGCGCATAGGCCGGGTCGGACCGGTAGCCGTCGAAGAAGTGCTCCGCGTCCAGGAACACCCGCTGGCCCTCAGCGCGCAGGTGGCTGACGGTATCCCGGATCATCGCCAGGTTCTCTTCCAGTGTGGTGCGCAGGGCCAGCCGGACATGCCGGTCGTGACTCTTGGCGACAAGAGTCACGACCGGCGCCCCGGACTCGCGCAGGGCGGCGACCTGAGGGTCGTCGGCCGCCTGCAGGCCGGGCCGGCGGGTCGCGCCGAACGCGGCGAGCTGCGCGTGCCTGAGGTCTAGTTCGGTACGGGCGCGCCGGAAGAACTCGGTGTCCTTGGGGATCGCCCCGGGCCAGCCGCCCTCGATGAAGCCCACGCCGAACTCGTCGAGCCGGCGCGCGATCGCCAGCTTGTCGGCGACGGTGAGGCTCAGCCCCTCCTGCTGGGCCCCATCGCGCAGCGTGGTGTCGTAGACATGGAACACATCATCGGGCATGGTCTCGTCCGTCTCCTGAAGAGGTCTGCTGCCTGTGCTGTAGTGCCGCGCTGTGGTGCCGTGCTGCCGTGCCGTGCTGTGGTGCCGTGCTGTGGTGCCGGGTGACTGCCTGTGCCGTGGTGCCGGGGCTGCCCGCCGCAAAACAAAAGACCCCTCGCAACATGCGAGAGGTCTGCGCGTCGGCGTGCGGCTCAGCCGCCCTAGCTCAGGTGCCGACGCGCCCACCGATAATGATCCGGCCGAACGTCATGACACCAAGTGTGCCACACCCCGGAACCACCCCGTACCAGAACCCCTATCAGTGCTCGCGGAGCGGACAGCACGGCCGCCCCCCGCGCGGTGCCCCAGGGCACAGCATGATTCCGTGCCCGCGGAGCGGACCGCGCGGCAGGCACCCGTGCGGTGCCCCAGGGCGTCGCGTGACGGTGGGATGTGGTTACGGAGGCGCCTCGGGCCCTACGGACGGTGCCCCTAGGCAAAGGAATGCCAGCCCAGGGGCACCGTATGGGTGCCTGCCGCCCCGCGAATCAGCAGATCTTGTGGACCCAGCCGTACGGGTCGGGACGGTGCCCGTACTGGATGCCGACGAGTTCCTCGCGCAGCCGCATGGTCACCGGCCCCGGGTTACCGTCGCCGATGACCCATTCCCCGTCGGCGCTCTTGACCTTGCCCACCGGGGTGATCACCGCCGCCGTACCGCAAGCGAACACCTCGGTCAGTTCCCCGGATGCGCAGCCATCCCGCCACTGCTCCACCGAGATCCGGCCCTCCTCGGTGGGGAAGCCCAGATCGGGGCCGAGCTTGAGGAGGGAGTCGCGGGTGATCCCGGGCAGCATGGTCCCGGTCAGCGCGGGCGTCATGATCCGCGCCTGCGGGCCGGAGCCGTAGACGAAGAACAGGTTCATCCCGCCCATCTCCTCGACCCACCGGCGTTCCACCGCGTCCAGCCAGACCACCTGGTCGCAGCCGTTGTTCACGGCCTGGATCTGGCCGGCGAAGGCGGCCGCGTAGTTGCCACCGCACTTGGCCTCGCCGGTGCCGCCCGGCGCGGCCCGGGTGTACTCAGCGGACAGCCAGACCGACACCGGCCGGATCCCGCCACTGAAGTAGGCGGCGGCGGGCGACGCGATGACCGTGTACAGGTAGGACGACGAAGGCTGGTTCACGCCGAGCCCGCGCTGCGTGGCAATCATGAAGGGCCGCAGGTACAGGCTGTGCCCCTCGGTGGTTGGCACCCAGCCACGGTCCTGGCTGACCAGCAGCTCGATGGACCGCAGGAAGGCCTGCTCCGGCAGTTCCGGCATGGCCAGCCGGGTCGCCGACCGGTTGAACCGGGCCGCGTTGGCCTGCGGCCGGAACGTCACGATGGGACCGCCCGCCTGCCGGTAGGCCTTCAGGCCCTCGAAGATCTCCTGCGCGTAGTGGAAGACGGAGGTAGCCGGGTCCAGCATGATCGGCCCGTAGCTCTCCAGCCTCCCGTCGTGCCAGCCCTCGTCCGCGGTCCAGCGGAGCGTGATCATGTGATCGGTGAATACCTGCCCGAACCCCGGGCTCGCCAGGATCTGATCCCGCTGCGCTGCCGGGACGGGGTCGGCGCTGGCGCGGACGTCAAAAGCGATCTCGGTGCTCGGGCGTGCCGTCATCACAGGTCCTCTCTTTCCCGGCGCAGCCGGGTCTCGCAGGACGGGGCCCCGTTGCCCCGCCCGGGCGGTGCCGCGGCGGGCCACCGCACCGCATTCTCATTGTCCCGCCCGTAGCCGGGGCTGATGTCCGCCCACCGCGCCGAACCACGTGGCGGGCAGCTCACCGCAGGCGCGCCCGCGGCCGGCTGGCCTGCGGGGACGCCAGGGCGGGGCCCGGCGGGCCGCGCCCTAGCCGGCTACTCGCTCGGCGATGTCGTCGCCGATTTCCGGTGTCACCCGGGCCGCCCAGGCGCCCTGGCGTTCCACCAGGTCGTCAGCCACGGCCTGCTCGATCCGCGCGGCTTCCGCGGTCAGGCCCAGGTGCTGGCAGAGCATGGCCGCGGACAGGATCGCCGCTGTCGGGTCGGCCTTCTGCTTGCCGGCGATGTCCGGCGCGCTGCCGTGCACCGGCTCGAACATGCTCGGCGCCGTCCGCTCCGGGTTGATGTTCCCGCTCGCGGCGAGCCCGATGCCGCCCGCCACGGCGGCACCGAGGTCGGTCAGGATGTCACCGAACAGGTTGTCGGTGACCACGACGTCGAACCGTTCCGGCTGGGTCACCAGGTACATGCATGCCGCGTCCACATGGCAGTAGTCCAGGGCGATGCCGGTGAACTCGCCGGCCACCGCCTCCACCGTGCGGTGCCACAGGTCCCCGGCGTAGGCCAGCACGTTGGTCTTGTGCACCAGGGTCAGCTTGCGGGCGGACCGCTCGGCCGCGCGGGCAAAGGCGTACCGCACCACCCGGTTCACCCCGAAGGCCGTGTTCAGGCTCTCCTGGGTAGCGACCTCCTCGGGAGTGCCCTTGCGCAGCACCCCGCCGGCGCCCGCGTACGGGCCCTCGGTGCCCTCGCGCACGACCAGCATGTTGACCGACTCCGGCCGCACGCTGGCCAGCGGCGTGGCCACGCCCGGGTAGAGCCGGACCGGGCGCAGGTTGACGTACTGGTCCAGCTCGAACCGGAGCCGGAGCAGCAGCCCGCGTTCCAGCATCCCGCTGGGCACGCTCGGGTCGCCCACCGCGCCGAGCAGGATCGCATCCTGGCCCCGGATCTCTTCCAGCACGGAATCAGGCAGCGTCTCGCCGGTGCGGTGCCAGCGCTGCGCGCCGAGATCGTAGCTGGTGTCGTCGATGGAGATATTGGCGGCCGCGAGAACCTTGAGCGCCTCGGCCACGACCTCAGGGCCGATGCCGTCGCCGCCGATTACCGCCAGCCTGATCGCAGAAGATGCCATGCGCGTACCTTACTGGCCGGATGCCTTCAGTGACTGTCCTCCGTTATCCCGCCGGTCCAGGGCGACCTGGACCGCGACGGCAGCGGACGCGGCAGGATGGTCGCGGGAATCGCGGACGCCAGGGAATTGCCCACAGTCAACGGAATCGCCCCGCTGATTCCACGGATACATGTCGTACACGGCCTGGTCTCCAGGTGCTTCGGCGTTCCTGGGCGGTCTTACGGCCAGCACCGCTACCCGTAGCGGGTGGCCGGCCTGCCCTGGATCAGGCCCCGCTACGGCTAACGATGGATACGAAGCGCCGCATATTGTTGGCCATCCTAGTACCTGACCAGCCGCCTGTCGCCTGCGGAACGAATCCTCTCGCATAATGAGACATTTCCCGCCGTACAAGCCTGCGGCGCAGGTCTGCTGTACAGGTCTGCTGCGCACCTCCACGGCGCAGCGCTACGGCACGGGGCTACGGCACGGGGCTACGGCACGGGGCTAGCCGGCTACCGGTCCTCGAGATCGACGGTCCGGCCGACCACCGCGCCGATCGTCGAGGAAATGTCGTCCAGCACCACGGCCGGGATGGCCGAGTCCACGGACAGCACGATCAGCGCGTGCCCGCCCCGCGCGTCCCGGCACACCTGCATGCCTGCGATGTTGATGCCCTCGCTGCCCAGGATCTGGCCGACCGTGCCGACCACTCCGGGCCGGTCGGTGTAGGTGAGGAACACCATGTGGTCCGCGGGGGCAATCTCCATCTCGAAGCCGTTGACCTCGACCAGCTTCTCCTGCTGCCGCCGTCCGGTGAGGGTGCCGCCGACCGACACGACCTGGCCGTCCGGCATGATCCCGCGCAGCGTGACCAGGTTCCGCCAGTCCGGGCTCTCCGCGTCGGTGACCAAGCTGACTTCCACCCCGCGCTCGCTGGCCAGCAACGGAGCGTTCACGTAGGTGACCGTGGCCTCGACCACGTCCGCGAACACGCCCTTCAGCGCGGCGAGCTGGAGCACCCGGACATCGTGGCTGGCGATCTCGCCGCGTACCTCGACGTCGATCCGTGCGGCCATGCCGCCGGCCAGCGCCGTGAAGATGCGGCCCAGCTTCTCGGCCAGCGGCAGCCCGGGCTTGACGTCCTCGTGCACCGCGCCACCCTGCACGTTGACCGCGTCCGGCACGAACTCCCCGGCCAGCGCCAGCCGGACCGACCTGGCCACCTGGGTGCCGGCCTTCTCCTGCGCCTCGTCCGTGCTCGCACCCAGGTGCGGGGTGGCGACCACGGACGGGATCGCCAGCAGCGGGTTCGCGATGGCTGGCTCGGTGCTGAAGACGTCGATGCCCGCTCCGGCCACTCGGCCTTCCTTCAGCGCCAGCACCAGTGCATGCTCGTCCACGATGCCGCCCCGGGCGGCGTTCACGATCCGCAGGCCCGGCTTGACCCGGTGCAGTTCCTTGTCCCCGATCAGGCCAACCGTCTCAGCATTCTTCGGCAGGTGCACAGTGATGAAATCCGCCTCGGCAAGAAGTTCGTCCAGGCTGGCCAGGCGTACGCCGAGCTGCGCGGCCCGGGCCGCGGGCACGTACGGGTCATAGGCCACGACCTGCATGCCGAACGAGGCGAGCCGCTCGGCCACGAGCACCCCGATCCGGCCCAGCCCGAGGATGCCGAGCACCTTGCCCTCCAGCTCGACGCCGGTGAACGCGGACCGCTTCCACTCGCCGGCCTTGAGCGAGGCCGCCGCCTGTGGCACGTTGCGGGCGACCGCGAGCAGCAGGCCGACCGCGTGCTCGGCGGCGCTGACAATGTTCGAGGTGGGCGCGTTCACCACCATCACGCCCGCCTTGGTCGCGGCCTCGACGTCCACGTTGTCCAGGCCCACGCCCGCCCGGGCGACCACCCGGAGCCGGGGCGCATGCGCCAGGGCCTCGGCGTCGACGGTGGTGGCGCTGCGCACGAGGAGCGCGTCCGCCTCAGCCAGCGCGGGCAGCAGCTCGGCGCGGTCCGCGCCGTTCACGTGGCGCACCGTGAAGTCGGACTCCAGCTGCGCAACCGCGGCTGGGGAAAGCTCCTCGGCGATGAGGACGATGGGTGCAGGCACGACGGTGACCCCTCACGACGGACAGCGGAAAGCTCAGTCTAGCGAAGCTTGTGAAAGGATTCACGAACCGCACAACTGTACGCCCGCGGACCGTACCAGGATCGGCGCGGTACATCTTCGGCCACCGGCGACCCATAATGTACCGCGCTGCTGCCGGATCGCCCGGCCCACGGCATCAGCCCCGGGGTAGCCCGGGGCTGATGCCGGCCGCCGGTCAGGAGGCTGCGTCGTCGCCGGAGTCGAGCCAGCTCATCAGCGGCCGGAGCTTCGCCCCGACCTGCTCGATGTGGTCGGCGTGCAGGGCTTCCCGGCGCTTGAGGAAGTTGGGCCGGCCTTCGTCGAACTCATCGATCAGCTCGCGGGTGAAGGTACCGTCCCGGACCTCCGCCAGGATCTGCCGCATCTCCTCCCTGGTCCGCTCGTCCACCAGGCGCGGGCCGCGGGTGTACCCGCCGAACTCCGCGGTGTCCGACACCGACCAGTACATCTTGGAGAGGCCGCCCTCATACATCAGGTCCACGATGAGCTTCATCTCGTGCAGGCACTCGAAATACGCGATCTCCGGCTGGTAGCCCGCCTCGACCAGGGTGTCGAACCCGGCCTTGATCAGCTCGGACACACCGCCGCAGAGCACGGCCTGCTCACCGAACAGGTCGGTCTCGGTCTCCTCGGCGAACGTGGTGACCAGGGCCCCGGCCCGGGTGCCGCCGATGGCCTTGGCGTAGGCCAGGGTCAGCGGCCAGGCGTTGCCGGACGCGTCCTGCTCCACCGCGACGAGCACCGGTACCCCGCGGCCCTCGGCGAACTGGCGGCGGACCAGATGGCCGGGCCCCTTCGGGGCGACCATGCACACGTCCACCCCGGCGGGCGGACGGATGAGCTGGTAGCGGATGTTCAGCCCGTGCGCGAAGAACAGGGCGTCCCCATCGACCAGGCTCGGCGCGATCGCCTCCGCGTACAGCGCCCGCTGCACGTGGTCCGGGGCCAGCACCATGATCAGGTCGGCCTCCTCACACGCCTCGCGCGGGGTGACCACGCGGAGTCCCTCGTTGGCCGCGAGCTCCCGGCTCCGCGAGCCCTCGGGGAGGCCGACCCGGACGTTCACCCCGGAGTCACGCAACGACAGCGCGTGCGCGTGCCCCTGGCTGCCGTAGCCAAGCACGGCCGCGTACCGGCCCTGGATGACACTGAGGTCAGCGCCGTCGTCATAGAAGATGTCTGCCATTGCCTGCCTTAGCCTGCCTTTCGCTTTACTGAAGGAACCACTGGCGGCCGGAACCACCGGCGGCCGGGACTGCTGGCCGCCGGTACCACTGGCGGCCGGCACCATTCGCTGCTGGGACCACTCGTGCTGGAATCACTGGGCCGAGCCGGCCATGCTGCGCTCCCCCATCCGGTCCACCGGGCGCAGCGCCCGGTCCGTGATCGACCGGCCGCCCCGGCCGAGCGCGACCATGCCGGACTGGACCAGTTCCTTGATCCCGAACGGCTCCAGCACTCTGATCAGGGCGTCCAGCTTGTCCCGGTTGCCGGTGGCCTCGCACGGTGACCGCGTCCTGCGCCACGTCCACCACCTTGGCCCGGAACAGCGAGACCGTCTCCAGCACCCGCGACCTGCTTTCCAGGTCAGCGCGCACCTTGATGAGGAGCAGTTCGCGCTGGACCGAAACCGCCGGGCTCCAGCTCGACGATCTTCAGTACGTTGATCAGCTTGTTGAGCTGCTTGGTCACCTGCTCGAGCGGATGGTCCGCGCAGTCCACCACGATCGTCATCCGGGATATCTCCGGGTGCTCGGTGGGCCCCACCGCGAGCGAGTCGATGTTGAACCCGCGGCGGGAGAACAATCCCGCGATCCGGACCAGCACGCCCGGCTTGTTCTCCACCAGCACAGACAGCGTGTGCCTGTTCATGCGTCGGCTCCTGATCGCGTAGGCGGGCCAGTCCCTGATGGCTCATTCGGTCACATCCCAGTCGGGCGCCATGTTCCGCGCGACGATGATGTCGTCATTGCTGGTGCCGGCCGCGACCATCGGCCACACCATGGCGTCGCGGTGCACGATGAAGTCGACCACCACCGGCCGGTCGTTGATCTGCATGGCCTGCTCGATGACCGCGTCCACGCTGGCCGCATCCTCGCAGCGCAGCCCGGCGCAGCCGTAGGCCTCGGCCAGCTTGACGAAGTCGGGGATGCGGGTGCCGCCGAGGGCGGCCGGGTCACGCCGCAGTGCGGTCGGCCGGGCCGCCCGCTGGGCCGTCCGGTCCGGGGGCGGCGGCCACCTGCTGGCTGCGGGCGACGTGGTCGAGGTCGGTGTTGGAGTACCGCTCGTTGTAGAACAGGGTCTGCCATTGCCGGACCATGCCGAGGTTGCCGTTGTTGATGATGGCGATCTTGACCGGGATGCCCTCCACCGCGCAGGTGGCGAGCTCCTGATTGGTCATCTGGAAGCAGCCGTCCCCGTCGATCGCCCACACGCAGCGCTCCGGGTGGCCCACCTTGGCCCCCATCGCGGCGGGCACGGCGTAGCCCATGGTGCCGAGGCCACCGGAGTTCAGCCAGTGCCCGGGCCGCTCATGGCTGATGAACTGGGCTGCCCACATCTGGTGCTGGCCGACCCCGGCCACGTAGATCGCGTCCGGGCCGGCGATCTGCCCGATCCGCTCGATCACCTGCTGCGGCGACAGCGATCCGTCGGACGGCAGGTCGTAACCCAGCGGGTAGGTGCTGCGCCACGCGTCCAGCTGGGTCCACCAGGCGCTCAGGTCGGCGTGGTGGCCGGCCTGGAACTCGGCGTGGACCGCGGCGAGCAGGTCGGTGATCACCTCCCGGCAGTCACCGACGATGGGCACGTCCGCGCGGCGGTTCTTGGAGATCTCCGCCGGGTCGATGTCGGCGTGCACCACCGCGGCCCCCGGGGCGAAGCTGTCCAGCTTGCCGGTGACCCGGTCATCGAACCGGGCGCCGAGGGCGATGAGCAGATCCGACTTCTGCAACGCACCCACCGCGGCCACCGTGCCGTGCATGCCCGGCATGCCCAGGTTCTGGCGGTGGCTGCTGGGGAAGCCGCCCCGGGCCATCAGCGTGGTGACCACGGGGATACCGGTCAGCTCGGCCAGCTCGAGCAGTTCCTGGCTGGCCCCGGCCTTGATCACACCACCGCCCACGTACAGCACCGGGCGGCTCGCCTCGGCGATCAGCCGGGCCGCCTCCCGCACCTGACGGGAATGCGGCCGGGTCACCGGGTGATAACCGGGCAGGTCGAACACGGGCGGCCAGCGGAATTCCGTGGTCGCCTGGAGGGCGTCCTTGGCCACGTCCACCAGCACCGGGCCGGGGCGCCCGGTGGCGGCGACGTGGAACGCCTCGGCCACCGTGCGCGGGATGTCCGCGGCCTTGGTGACCAGGAAGTTGTGCTTGGTGACCGGCAGCGTGATGCCGGAGATATCCGCTTCCTGGAACCCGTCGGTGCCGATCAGGCTGGAGGGCACCTGGCCGGTGATAGCGACCACCGGCACGGAATCCATGTACGCGTCCGCCAGCGGGGTGACCAGGTTGGTCGCGCCCGGGCCGGACGTGGCCATGCACACCCCGGGCCGGCCGGTCGCCTGCGCGTAGCCGGTCGCCGCGTGCCCGGCCCCCTGCTCGTGCCGGACCAGGATGTGCCGGACCGAGGGCGAGTCGTACAGCGGGTCGTACAGCGGCAGGATCGCGCCGCCCGGGATGCCGAACACCACGTCCACGCCGAGCCGCTCCAGCGCCGCGACCAGGGCCTGCGCCCCGGTCATCTGGACCGCGACCTGGTCCGGCCCGGGCTGGGCGGCCCCGTGCTGCGCCGCATTGTGCTGCGCCCCGTGCTGGGCTGCCCCGTGCTGGCCCGCACCTTGCTGGCCCGCACCCTGCGGGGCCGGGCTGTGCTGGCCAGAACCGTGCTGGCCAGAACCGTGCTGGCCAGAACCGTGCTGGCCTGGCCCATGCGGGGCCGGGCCGCCCGGGCTGGCAGGCCGGGGGGAGGGCTGGCCCGCACCCCGTGATGAGCCCGCCGCGGCGTGGTCGGCGTCAGTGGTCAGGGGTGAGTCCGCCGTGTCCCGTGACGCGGCGCGGGCCGCCAGGTCGCGCGGGGTGGGGCTGCTGCCCTTCCGCGCCTGGCCTGCTGGTCCGGGACCGGGGGCGGCCGCCGCTGTCGTCTGGTCGGTCATTGCAAGGCTTCCTCGTCTGCGGTCGGAAGATCGGTGCTGGCAACAAAAAACCCTCGGCGCCGGACGGCGGGCGAGGGTAGGCGCGCAGGTAGCTGTCTCAATCAGCTACTTGCGCGCCTAGTGAGTACGAGAACGTGGTGCACGAGCACGGATATCACTTTGGACCACGTCGCGTCCGGCGTCAACTTGACAGGGCATTCGTCTCAGCTGGCGAGATCACGTTCCCAAAAGGGCGCTCACCACCGTCCTCCTCATCGCGGCGCTGACCGTGCTGGCCAGCGGGCTGGGCCAGGCTGGCCGGGGGAACCGGCCCGGTCACGAGCGGGCCCTTGCCGAGGGTGGCGCCCATCGCGGCGAGCAGCTCGGCCTGCCCGGCATGCTCGATCCCATCGGCCATAACCGTCAGCCCGAGATCCTTGCCCACCGTGACCATCGCCCTGATCAGCGTCTCCGCCGAGGCATCCGCGCCCAGGCCGGCCACCAGCGCGGGCCCGATCTTGATCACGTCCACCGGGAGCTCGCCCAGCTGGGCCAGTGAGCCAAGCTCCGCGGCGCAGACATCCACGGCCAGCCGGACCCCACGCTCACGCAGCACACCGAGCCCGCCCAGGCTGGCCTCGCACCCGTCCGCCAGCACTTCCCCGGCCACCTCCAGGATGAGCGCGGCGCCGTCCAGCCCGCTGCTGGACAGCGCCGCCAGCACAGAGTCAGCGAAACCGGGAGCGCGCACCTGCCGCGGCGGGCAGTACAGCCACAGGCAGCCCGCCCACCCAGCACGGCGCCAGGCGGTCGCCTGGGCGCAGGCCTCGCCCAGCATCCAGGCACCAAGCTCGGCCGCGGCCGCCGGGAGCCCGGCGATGCCGGCGAGGTCCGGGCGGGTCGTCCCCGGCGCGGCCCCACCCTGGGCTGGTCCCGCGGCGGAGCCCGTGTTCTCCCGCCACTGGGCCACCGCCTGCGCCCCGCTGACCCGCAGCGCCGGCAGGTCGGCCAGGGGCTGGTAGTCCAGCTCCAGGCGGTTCTCGTGCAGCGCCTGGCTCAGCTGCGCCGCAAGCTCCAGGCGATGGCGCGTGTCCGCGTCCGGCTGCGGCGAGAACATCTCGACCCGCCCCCCGCCGGACTCCTTGGCCCGGGATACGGCCGCGTCAGCGTTGCGCCACACATAGCCCGCCGGGCTGCCGTCGGCGAGCGCGACCCCGACGCTGACCGACAGCGACACCTCCTGGTCCGCCGCGCGGAACGGCTCGGCGGTGATGCTGGCGACGATGCGCTCGGCCGCATCGGCAATCTCCTGGGCGTTAGCCGCCTCCGGCACCAGCACCGCGAACTCATCGCCCCCCCAGCGCGCCACCGTGGCCCGGGCCGGCACGACGGCCATCAGCCTGCGGGCCACCTGGGCCAGCACCAGATCCCCGGCCGCGTGCCCGGCCATGTCGTTCACCCCGGTGAACTCGTCCAGGTCAACCAGGATGACCCCGGCCGTGGCGACGCCCAGCGGCGCTGCCCCGTCCGGCCGTCCAGGGCTGAGCGCCTCCCGGGCCCGGTCCTCCAAATATGCCCGGTTGGGCAGGCCGGTCAGGCCGTCGTGAAAGGTCAGGTGGGCAATCTGGCGGCGCAGTTCCACCTGGTCACTGACGTCCCGGGCGGTGATCAGCAGCAGGTCCGGCGCGGCCTGGCTGCGATACCGCGAGATCGTGGCCTCAACGTGCCGCCAGGTACCGTCCGCGGCCCGGACCCGGCAGGCGTACCTGATCTGCCGGACCGACTCGGCGGCCGCCTCCCGCACCGCCCGGATCCCTTCCGGCCGGTCTTCTGGATGCACCAGGTCAGGAAGCATCTTCCCGTCGAGGCTGGACGGCAGGTAGCCGTAAGCGCGCGCCGCCGGGCTGGCGTAGCCGATCGTCCCGGAGTAGTCACACACCAGCACGACGTCACTGGTCCGCTCGGCCAGCTCGCGGAATTGCTGGCCGGATTCCTGCCACAGCCGGGACCGGGCCGTGTCCCGGTGCACCAGGACCAGAATCCGCGCGCAGAGCGCGAGCACGGCGGTGCCGCCGGTCAGCGCGGCCACCGGGTCCGGGGCGGTGCCGCTGATCACCGCGTGGCCGATAACCACCAGCGCCGCGGCCACCGCGGCGAGCGCGGCCACGATCGTGGCCGCGTACGGGCCGGGCCGGGCCGACGGCCCGGCCTGCCGGGAGGCGCGGGCGGCGCCCAACCATGGCGCGCTGGCCAGCACGGCGAACCCGGCTACCAGCAGCAGCTGGGCCGCCACCCCGGGATGCCCGTTGCCGACCCGGGCCCCGACGGACAGGACATCACTGACGCTGACGGCAAGCAGCGCCAGGAACGGGGCCACGCCGCGGCGGCCCGCGGCCGCCGCCAGCACCAGCACCACGCCGAGTACCACCAGGTCAGCCAAGGGATGGACGAGTTCCACCGCAAAGGTCCGCGGATCGTCACCGGAGTGCGTGTAGTCGGCGTGCAGCACGGTGATCCAGCTGACGACGAAGACCGAGGCAGCCAGCACGTAGCCGTCGGTGAGATGCGCCACGGCCGCGCCGACCCGGCCGCTGCTGCGGCGGCCCAGCGGATGCCAGTCCGCGTTCCCCCGCGGCGGCGCCAGGCCGGCCACGCCCGCCGCCAGGGCGGGCAGGGCCAGCAGGCCAGGAAGGTCCGCGAGGGTCAGCGGGAACCCGCCGCCCGCCGCGGCGTTCGCCAGGATCTGCATGCCAACGGCCCCGGCCGCCCAGGCTGCGATCGCAAACGCGAACAGCCAGCAGGTGTGCCGGGCCAGGCCAGTGTCCTGCCGGGCGCCTCGCCACAGGCTGGCTACGGCGAGGACTGCGCTCAGGACCAGCACCCCGGTCGCTACCTGCGCGCCCAGGTTCATGGCCGGTTCCCCGATGCTTGCGGGGGCACCGAGTCTCCTTCCGCCGCGTCCGCCGCTCGGTTAATGCGGTGCTGAGCCAGGAGTGCCTTGTGGGCCAGCCGGGCCGTCCTGCGCAACCGGGCTACAACTCAGGGTCACCGGAGTAGCACAGGGTACCCGCAGAGCTGCGCTGCAACGCGGGCCTTCAGTCGCCGGTCGCGGTCATCGCACGTGATCGATGATGCTTACTTTAGGCCCCTTAGGTCACACTTCGATTGAGGAAGGATCTCGGTATCCTGGGGGACGGGCGAGGATCCGCGAAAAATCATCGAGCGCGCCACGTTCGCGCAGGTCAGATACATAACCATGACCAGTTAGCCGCGCTCTAATATCTGCCGAACGATTCCTGCCGGGCCGCCGCGGGGAGCCCCGGGACCATGATCATGGCGGCTATTTGGAGCGGCTGCGCATGCCTTGAGCGTTATTCAAAACCGACCAGCGAGTGCAGGCCCGGAGGACCTGCGCGAGCGGTCGGTGCAGGTCACGGAGACGGGAGCCTGGGCAGCTCCGTTGAATAACGCGATTTTGAATAAGACACTTTGTACCGCGCCGCGGGAAACAGCTCAGTAGGCGCCGGAGATGACGTTAGAGAGCGGCTGGCCGCCGAGGAAGCGCTCCAGCTGATCGCGGACATAGGCAACGGCCCGGGCCGAGGAGACCGGGGTGCTGGCCGCCTCGTGCGGGGTGATGAATACCCCGGGCAGGTGCCACAGCGGGTGCCCGGGCGGCAGCGGCTCCGGGTCGGTGACGTCCAGCACGGCGCGCAGCCGGCCCTGGCGCAACTCGGCGCACAGAGCCTCGGTGACGAGCAGCGACCCGCGGGCCGCGTTGACGAGCAGCGCGCCGTCCCGCATCCGGGCCAGGAAGGCCGCGTCCGCCATGCCGATGGTCTCCGGGGTGACCGGGGCGAGCAGCACCACGACGTCCGCCCGGGGCAGCAGGGCGGGCAGTTCGGCCACGGCGGCGACACCCTCGCGGGCAGTCCGGGCTACCCGGAGCACCTGCACCTCGAAGCCGGCCAGCCGCCGCTCGACCGCCGCGCCGATCGACCCGTGCCCCACGATCAGCACAGTCTTGTCCGCCAGGCAGTCGGTAAAGCGGTAGCTCCACCGCCCGGCGGCCTGCTCACGGGCGAAGAACGGGAAGTCGCGGAGCACGGCGAGGATGGCCCCGACCACCCACTCGGCCGTGCTGGCGTCGTGCACGCCCCGGGCGTTGCACAAGGTAACCCCGGGCGGGAGCTCGGGCAGTAGCCGGTCCACCCCGGCGGTCAGCGTCTGCACCACGGACAGCTGCGGCATATCGTGCAGGGCCCGGATGGCCGGTGGCCGCGGGAAGAACGGCGGCACGTAGAACTCCACCTCACCGGCACTGGCCGGGAGCGGCGCACCGTCCGGCGCGACCACCTCGACGTCCGCGCCCGGCACCCCGGCCAGCCCGGCGGCGACCTCCGCTGTCGGCACCCACACCCGTACCACCGAGTCTCCCATCACTGAGCGCCTGACCGGCTCAGGACGGGGTCAGACGGCCGAGGATGAGCTCGCGTACCCGGCTGGCGTCGGCCTTGCCTTTGGTGGCCTTCATGACCGCGCCGACCAGCGCCCCGGCCGCGGCGACCTTCCCGTCGCGGATCTTCTGGGCCACATCGGGATGGGCCGCGATCGCCTCGTCCACCGCGGCGCTGAGCGCCGTGTCGTCGCTCACCACGGCCAGCCCGCGGCCGGCCACCACCTCGTCCGGGGTGCCTTCGCCGGCCAGCACGCCGTCGATGACCTCGCGGGCCAGCCGGTCGTTGACCGTGCCCGCGGCCTGCAGCGCGGCGACCCGGGCCACCGCCTCCGGGGTGATCGGCAGGTCGGCCAGGCCGGTACCGGACTCGTTCGCCCGGCGCAGCAGCTCGCCGAGCCACCACTTGCTGGCGTCGGCCGGCCCGGCCCCCGCCGCCACCGTCGCGGCCACCAGGTCGAGCGCGCCCGCATTGCGCAGCGCGGCCATGTCCAGGTCGGACAGGCCCCACTCGGCCTGCAGCCGCTGCCCGCCGGGCCGCGGGCAGCTCAGGCAGCTGGGCCCGGACCTGGTCCACCCAGTCCTGCGCCGGGGCGACCGGGACCAGGTCGGGCTCGGGGAAGTAGCGGTAATCCTGTGCTTCTTCCTTGCTCCGCCCGGGCGTGGTGATGCCGGTGTCCTCGTGGAAGTGCCGGGTCTCCTGGACCACCCGGGCGCCCGCGTCCAGCACGCGCGGCCTGCCGCTCGATCTCGGACCGGACCGCGCGCTCCACCGAGCGCAGCGAGTTGACGTTCTTGGTCTCGGTCCGGGTGCCCCATTGCGTCGGCGCCGCGCGGCGCCAGCGAGGTGTTCACGTCGCAGCGCAGCGAGCCCTCTTCCATCCGGACGTCGGACACGTCCAGCGCGCGCAGCAGGTCGCGCAGTTCCGTGACGTAGGCGTGGGCGACCACCGGGGCCAGCGCACCGGTGCCGGTGACCGGCTTGGTCACGATCTCGACCAGCGGGATCCCGGCCCGGTTGTAGTCCACGAGCGAGTAGTCCGCGCCGTGGATCCGCCCGGTCGCCCCGCCGACGTGCAGCGACTTGCCGGTGTCCTCCTCCAGGTGCACCCGCTCGATGCCGACCCGGACCTGCCGGGTCGCGGCTTCCCGGCCGCCGGGTCGTGCACGCTGATGTCCAGCCAGCCATCGGTGCACAGCGGCTCGTCGTACTGCGAGATCTGGAAGTTCTTCGGCATGTCCGGGTAGAAGTAGTTCTTCCGGGCGAACCGGCACCAGCTCGCGATCGAGCAGTTCAGCGCGAGCCCGATCCTGATCGTGTACTCGATCGCGGCCCGGTTGACCACCGGCAGCGACCCGGGCAGGCCCAGGCAGACCGGGCAGACCTGGCGTGTTGGGCTCGCCGCCGAACCTGGTCGGGCAGCCGCAGAACATCTTGGTCCGCGGTGCCCAGCTCGACGTGCGTCTCCAGGCCGATCACCGGGTCGTACCGGGCCACCGCCTCGTCGAACGGGACCAGCGTGCCGGTGCTCATGCCCGGTCCTCCGCTCGCGCCCGCCCGATGAGCCCGGCTCTCGCCGCGTCCAGCCCGCGGGCCTGGTCGAGCAGCGAGGCCGTGCCGCGTCACGGAGCGCGGCCTCCGACCGCGGCCGCCACCCGGTAGACCCGGTCGTCGGCCAGCACCGGTGCCATGATCTGCAGGCCGACCGGCAGGCCGTCCTCGGGCGCGAGCCCGCACGGCACGGACAGCGCCGCGTTCCCGGCCAGGTTCGACGGGATCGTGCACAGGTCGGCCAGGTACATCGCCATCGGGTCGTCGGCCCGCTCGCCGATGCGGGAACGCGGTGGTCGGCGTGGTCGGCGAGACCAGCACGTCCACCTGCTCGAACGCGGCCTCGAAGTCCCGGGTGATCAGCGTGCGGACCTGCTGGGCCTTGCCGTAGTAGGCGTCGTAGTAGCCGCTGGACAGCGCGTAGGTGCCGAGCATGATCCGCCGCTTCACCTCGGCGCCGAAGCCCGCGGCGCGGGTCAGCGACATGACCTCATCGGCGCTGCGGGTGCCGTCGTCGCCGACCCGCAGCCCGTACCGCATACCGTCGAAGCGGGCCAGGTTGGACGAGCACTCGCTGGGCGCGATCAGGTAGTAGGCGGGCAGCGCGTAGCTGAAGTGCGGGCAGGACACCTCGACGATCTTGGCGCCCAGCGACTCCAGCAACTCGACCGCCTCGCTGAACCTGGCCAGCACGCCCGGCTGGTAGCCGTCGCCGGACAGTTCCGGCACCACGCCGATGCGCAGCCCGCTCACGTCCGCCTGCCGGGCCGCGGCCACCACCGGCGGCACCGGCGCGTCCACCGAGGTGGAGTCGCACGGGTCATGCCCGGAGATCGACCTCGTGCAGCAGCGCCGCGTCCAGCACGGTGCGGGCCAGCGGGCCCGGCGTGTCCAGCGACGAGGCGAACGCGACCAGCCCGTACCGGGACGAGCCGCCGTAGGTGGGCTTGACCCCGACGATGCCGCAGACCGCGGCGGGCTGGCGGATCGAGCCGCCGGTGTCGGTGCCGATGCCGAGCGGCGCCTCGAACGCCGGCCACCGCCGCCGCCGAGCCGCCGGACGAGCCGCCCGGCACCCGGCTCAGGTCCCACGGGTTGCGGGACGGCCCGAACGCCGAGTTCTCGGTGGACGAGCCCATGGCGAACTCGTCCATGTTGGTCTTGCCCAGGATCACCACCCCGGCCTGGCGCAGCCGCCGGGTCACGGTCGCGTCGTACGGCGGCTGCCAGCCGTCCAGGATGCGCGAGCCGCAGGTGGTCGGCATGTCCGTGGTGGTGAACACGTCCTTGAGCGCCAGCGGCACGCCCGGCCAGCGGCCCGAGCGGCTCACCGGCGGCCCGGCGCTCGTCCACCGCGCGCGCCGCGGCCCGCGCCGAGTCCGCCGCCACGTGCAGGAACGCGTGCAGCTGGCCGTCGACCGCGGCGATCCGGGCCAGGTGCGCGTCGGTGACCTCGACCGCGGACACCTCGCCGGCCGCGATCACCGCAGCCAGGTCAGCCGCGGTCATCCGGGTCAGCTCACCCGGGGTGCTGTCGCCAGGCATGATCAATCCTCCGCCAGGATGCGCGGGACCCGGAACCGCTGCTGCTCCACGGCGGGCGCCTGGGACAGCACCACGTCCACGGGCAGGCGGGGCACCTGCGACGTCATCCCGGAAGACGTTGATCAGCGGCACGGCGTGGGACGTCGGCGGGATCCCCTCAGCGGCCACTTCCTGGACCCGGGCCACGGCCGCGATGATCTGGTCGAGCTGGGCCGCGAAATGGTCGAGTTCTTCGTCGCCGAGAGCCAGCCGGGACAGCCGGGCCAGGTGGGCCACCTCCGTCGCGGGTAATGGACATGCCAGCCATCCTAGGGCGTGTCCCAGACCGGGCCGACGGGATTACCTGCGGCCGCTGGCCCCGCGGGCAGCGGCCCGGCAGGCACGGGCCCAGCGGGCCCCGGCTCGGCAGGCCCGGGCCGGGCCTGCCCGGGCACGGCCTGCGCCAGGCAGGGCAGGCCCGCCGCGATGCCGCTGGTCAGCCAGGCCGTGGCCGCGGCCGCGTTCAGCGGCGGGCTGAACAGCTGGCCCTGGGCGGACGTCGCAGCCCATCGCCTGCAGCACGCGCGGCCACCTCCGGCGGTTTCCACCCCCTCGGCCACCGACCGGATGCCGAGCGCGCGGACCAGGTCGACCACGGACTTGACGATCAGCCTCGTTGTCCGCGCAGTCCGCCAGCGAGGCTGACGAACGACGAGTCGATCTTCACCTCCTGCACCGGCATCCGCTTCAGCCGGGCCAGCGAACCACATCCGGTGCCGAAGTCATCGAGGCTCAGCCCGACGCCGACGGCCCGCAGCGCGGCCACGCCCGCGGCGATGTCCGCGCCCTCGCCGGTCAGCACGCTGCTCGCCGAGCTCGAGCAGCAGCACGTCCGAGGGCAGGCCGAGGGATCCGAGCTCACCCGTGATGAGCCCGGCCAGGCTGGCGTCCAGCAGGTCGCGCACGGACACGTTCACCGACAGCTGCACCGGCAGCCCGGACAGCCGCCACACCGAGGCCTGGGTCAGCGCCGTGTCGCAGCACGTAGCTGGTCAGCTCGCGCATCAGGAACGACTGCTCGGCCAGCGGGATGAACTCGGCCGCGGCGACCAGCCCGCGGCGCGGATGACGCCACCGGACGAGGGCCTCCATCCCGGCGGTGCGGCCGATCCTGCAGCCAGACCGTCGGCTGGTAGTGCAGCTCGAACTCGCCGTGGTCGATGCCCCGGCGCAGGTCACCGAGCAGGGACAGCCGGGCCGGCGAGTGCCGGTCCGAGCGCGCCACGTAGTGCTCCACCCCGCTGCGCCGCTCCTTGGCCAGGTACATGGCCACGTCGGCGCGCTGCAGCAGCACCTCCACGCTGTCCGCGTCGTCCGGGTACAGGGCGATCCCGACGCTCGCCTCGATCTCGAACGACATGCCCTCCAGCCGGATCGGCTCGGCCAGCGCGGCGCGCAGCCGGGTGGCGACCTCCCGGGCGGCACCCGCCGAGCGGACCGCGGGCAGCAGGACGGCGAACTCGTCCCCGCCCAGCCGGGCCACCACATCCCCGGGCCGGACGCTGTGGGTGAGCCGGTGCGCGACCGCCCGCAGCAGGCCGATCCCCGAGCGCATGCCCGAGGGTGTCGTTGACCTCTTTGAACCGGTCCAGGTCGAGCAGCAGGAACCCGGTCGTGCGGCCGGTCCGGGCGGCCTCGGCCAGCGCCTCGCCGGTCCGGCGCAGCAGCTGGGCCGGTTGGGCAGACCGGTCAGCTCGTCGTGCAGCGCCTGATGCTCCCGCTGCATGGAGATGGCGCGTTCGCATAGACGGCGGCCAGCGGCAGCAGGAACAGCGCCACGAGCAGGCCGGACCGGTCCATCACCACGACCACCAGCGGCGCGGCGGACAGCAGCACGA
Organism: uncultured Actinomycetes bacterium; assembly: GCA_963804455.1. Lineage (GTDB taxonomy): Bacteria > Actinomycetota > Actinomycetes > Streptosporangiales > Streptosporangiaceae > RYN-230. Next base: position 30,038 of record CAWDRD010000015.1, on the reverse strand, counting down.
GGTCGGTGAAGGCCTGGTACGGCAGGGCCCGGCGCAGGGTCGCCAGCAGGGGGGCCCGCTCGTGCAGCGCCATGCGCCACGCCGACCAGGAGCAGATGCACGGCGAAAAAGGCCGCGGCGGCCAGCACGACGGTGCCCAGATCGCGCCCGGACGGCACCCAGGGCTGCAGCGGCTGCGGATGGATGCCGGCCGACCGCGAGCACGGCCGCGGCGGCGGCCAGGCTCAGCGTGAACTGGGCCGCGTTGAAGGCGGAGCGGAACGCGGGCCTGCGCTCGGCGAGCGCGACAGCATGAGCGGCGATGGCCGCACGGAGCAGCGCGGCCGCTGGGAAGCCCCAGTAGAGCAGCGCGGCGAAGCTGAAGGTGAGCGAGGCGACGCCGGAATCGGGCAGCGCCCGTTCCGGCGGCACGATCGGGCCTAGCCTCGCCGATCAGGACCAGCGGCCGCGATGACCCAGAACAGCTCGCCGTCCGCCATTCCCGCCAGCCCGGCAGCCGGCAGCCCGCGCAGGGCCGCCAGCAGGGCACACAGGCCTGCCGCAGTGACCGACGGCGAGGTAGATCCACAGCGGAGACCCGATCCGCGGACCGATGTCCCTGGTGGTCGTTCGGGTCCTTCATGGCGTCCTCGCGGGCGGCCAGCCGGTGGAATACACACGTTCTCATGAGCAGAGTACGGCCAAAACCCGTACTTTGCGAAGCCAATCGCACACTATCCGTTACAAGGCATCGGCCACCGATTCAGTTTCTGCAGGTCAAGAGCATGAAGCAGGTCCGAACCGGTTTCCGCCTCAGTCGGGCTCAGGCGTATCAGGGGCATCACGGGTATCAGGCGTGGCCACTTCAGCCACCTTAGCCACCTCCGCCGCGGCGGCCGGCCCCTGCTCCAGCAGCACCCGCAGGCCCGCCTCGTCCAGCACCGGCACGCCGAGCGCTCAGCGCCTTGTCGTACTTGGACCCGGGCTTGTCCCCGGCGACCACGAAACCGGTCTTCTTCGACACCGACGACGTCACCTTGCCGCCGAGCTCCTGCACGGCCGCGGCGGCCTCGTCCCGGGTGAATCCCTCGAGCGTGCCGGTGAGGACCACGGTGACCCCGCCCAGCGGGCCCGCGGCCTGGGCTGGCCCGGCCGCATCCGCGGGCGGCGGGGGCGGGGTCCAGCCGGGGGTAGCCAGCTGCACCCCGGCGGCCCGCCATTTGGCCACGATCGCCGTGTGCCAGTCCACCGCGAACCACTCGATGATGCGACGCGGCGATCGTCGGGCCCACCCCGTCGGCCGCGGCCAGCTGCTCGGCCGAGGCGGCGACGATCGCGTCCACCGAGCCGAACTGGCCGGCCAGCGCGCGGGCGGCGGTCGGGCCGACGTGCCGGATCGACAGGGCCACGAGGATCCGCCACAGCGGCCGGGTGCCGCGCCTCCTCCAGGTTGCGCAGCAGCTTGCCCGCGTTGACGGTCAGCGCTGCCCTGCTTGTTGACGAAGAACGCGCGAGCTGGCCAGGGCCTCGGCGGTCAGCGAGAAGAGGTCGCCCTCGTCGGCGACCAGCCCGGAGTCCAGCAGCGCGACTACCGACTCGTAACCCAGGACCTCGATGTCCAGCGCGCCCCGGCTGGCCAGGTGGAACAGCCGCTCCCGCAGCTGGGCCGGGCAGGACCGGGTGTTCGGGCAGCGCCAGTCCACCCCGCCCTCCTCACGGGCCAGCGGGGTGCCGCAGGCCGGGCAGTGCGGTGGGGAACTCGAACGCCCGCTCGTCGCCGGTGCGCAGGTCCGCCACCGGCCCGACCACCTCGGGGATCACGTCGCCCGCCTTGCGCAGCACGACCATGTCCCCGATCAGCACGCCCTTGCGGGCCAGCTCGTCGGCGTTGTGCAGGGTCGCCCGGTCCACCGTGGAGCCGCTCACCTTGACCGGCTCCATCACGGCGAACGGGGTGACCCGCCCGGTCCGGCCGACGTTCACCCGGATGTCCAGCAGCCGGGTGTTGACCTCCTCCGGCGGGTACTTGTAGGCGATGGCCCAGCGCGGCGCCCGGCTGGTCGCACCGAGCTTGTGCTGCAGGTCCAGCTGGTCGAGCTTGACCACGACGCCGTCGATCTCATACGGCGGGTCGTGCCGGTGCTCGCCGTAGTAGGCGACGTAGTCCGCGCACCCCGCCAGGTCGGGCGTCACCTGGTACAGGTCGCTGACCGGCAGCCCCCAGCCGCGCAGCCGCTCGTACCAGCCCGAGTGGGTCTGCGGGGCCGCCCCGGACGCGGCGCCCACCCCGTGCAGGATCAGCTGCAGCGGGCGGCTCGCGGTCACCCGGGGTCCTTCTGCCGCAGCGACCCGGCGGCGGAGTTGCGCGGGTTCGCGAACGGCGGCCGCCCCGCCTCGGTCAGCCGCTCGTTCAGCTCGTGGAACGCGGCGACCGGCAGGAACACCTCGCCCCGCACCTCCAGCGTCTCCGGGCATGTCCGGGCCGGCCAGCCGCAGCGGCACCGCGGCGATGCGTGCGGATGTTCGGCGTGACGTCCTCGCCGGTCACCCCGTCGCCCCGGGTCGCTGCGCGGACCAGGGCCCCGTCGCGGTACACCAGGTCCACGGCCAGCCCGTCGATCTTGACCTCGCACAGGTAGGGCCCGTCGCCGCCGAGCCGGGCCGCCCGGGCCGCCCCAGGCGTCGAGTTCCTCCGCCGAGAACGCGTTGTCCAGGCTGAGCAGCCGCTCCAGGTGCTCGACCGGGGTGAACTCGGTGGAGATGCGCGCCGACCCGCTGGGTCGGCGAATCGGGCGTGCGCAGCTCCGGGTAGCGCTCCTCCAGCGCCTGCAGCTCGCGCATGAGCGTGTCGTAGTCGGCGTCGGAGATCGTCGGCGAGTCGAGCACGTAGTAACGGTGATTGGCCTCGGTGATGTCCGCGCTCAGCTCGGCGTGCCGGTGCCGCGCGGCCGCGTCCACCTCAGTGCCGGGAATCCGCCGGCGGCGTCAGGCTGGGTCACGGGACCTCCTCATCGATCAGCTCGGGCAGCAGCCGCGCCGCGTCCCGGCAGCAGGTCAGCGCGGCGCGGGCGTACCGGGGCGGCGCGCCCGCCAGGCCGCAGGCGGGGGTGATCACCACCTGGGCGGCGATAGCGGCCGCCCCGGTCAGCTGGGCCGGTGGCGGCGCGGGCGGCGGGCTGGCCGCAGGTTGCTGCGACAGCTGCGGGCAGGCGCCGGCCGGGCCACCGGCCAGCCCATCCGGCGCCACAACTCCACCACCCGGCCCGCGGCCGCGCGCGGGGACAGCAGTTCACCGGCGCGGTCGCGTTGCGGATCTGATGGGGCCGCGGACGGCTCCGGCCGGGCCGCAGGCGGTGGGAGCGCCGGGACCGCGCCCGCGAAGAGGGCCAGGCCCGCCTCGACTACCTCGGCCACTGACTCCTCCTCCCCACGGCGCAGCTGGCTCAGGTCGAGCCCGGCCCCGATGGCGCCCGCGTCAGCCATCATGCGCAGCGGTGCCGACGGCGCGCAGCAGTGCACGATGACCGGGGCCTGGGCCGTGGCCAGCACCGTGCGCAGCCCGGCCGCGGCGTCCTGCTCCTCGATCGCCCGGACCCGGTTCAGCCCGCTGGCGCTGGGCACCCGGCCGGCCAGCACCGCGGGCAGCGCGGGCTCGTCCAGCTGGACCATGAGCTGGGCGCCGGGGACCCGGATCCGCACGTCGGCGACGTGCGCGGCCACTCCCTCGGCGAGCGAGGCGATCAGGTCGGCGATCGCCCCGGGGTCAGCCAGCGCGGGCTCCTGGCTGCGGGTCAGCTCGATCCGGGCCGCCATCGTCCACGGCCCGCAGACCTGTATCTTCAGCGCCCCCCGGTAGCCGTCGGCCACCTCCTCCAGCGCGTCCAGGTCCCGGGCCAGCAGGGACTTCGCCCGGCGGAGGTCGCGGCCCGGCCGGTCAGCGAACCGCCAGCCGCCCGGGGTGGCGTTCGACCGGCAGATCGACGAGCAACGCCGCGGTCCGGCCGATCAGGTCCGCGCCGATGCCCCGGCCGGGCAGCTCGGCCAGGTGCGGCAGGTCGGGCAGCTCATCGAAGATCAGCCGGATGGCCTCGCGGGGGTCGGTACCGGGCAGCGAGCCAGCACCGGTCGCGCTCTGCGGCGGCCACGGGTAGCGGGCCGGGCGGTCGGGAGTGACGCCGCCGTTGCTGGTGCCGGGGGGCACGGGACTGTCTGACACGGGGCCGAGCTTAGTGTCAGGCGCCAGCGATCCCTGGCTGACCTGCCGCGGCTGCGCTCAGGGGGCCGGGCGGCGGGCCAGGCGGGGCGGGGCAGTGCTCCGCGCCGCACCATGCCCCGGCGATGGTGCGGCGCGGACGCCCCCTCGCTGGCAGGCCAGCCCGGAGCCCGCCCCCGGTGTCCAGGCCGGCCTGGCTCATGACGGCTATGCGTACATGTCTGGCCGGTCAGCCGGGTTATCGGTGAGGTCGGTCCGCTGGCGGACGTAGAGGCCGGTGAGCAGGCGCGATCCCTGACTGGCCCGGCCCGGGGCCTGGCGGGTCAGCGAAAACTCCCGCTCCTCCCGGCGGATACCAGCGCTCACCACGGCGATGAGCCCGGCGGTGGCACCAGCGGAGAAGATAACAAGCCCGATGACGATTGTCTGGACGGCCATGCTGGGTCCCTGTAACTGCGTGGCCGGCGGGTATGCGCCGCTAGCCCCCGTTCTGCGGTCCGCACCCTCTGGCGGCGTCGCCGCGGTGGGATGTATGGAATCGCCGACGGCCCCCGTCAGGCTATTCCAAATGATTAATGCACCTCTTGACCTACATATTTATAGCACTCGCCCGATCGCCGCACAACCTTTGCTAACCTCGGTTCTGGCGGCTGCTGGATGGTCATGAATATTCCAAGAATTCCAGCGAGCCGGCTGGCCAGGATGGTCCTTTCGGGGCCAACCAGTCCAGTGGTCAGGATGGCCAGGATAACCAGGACGCCTAGGTCAGCCCAGGCCGATTTCCTCGTCAACAGCCCAGGCGACCGCCTCGGCCGGCCTGAGCCCAAGCACCGGCGCGGCAGGCGTCCTCAGCCGGGAGCTAGATCAACGATCAGCGGCAGCGTACTGCACCACAGAAATGCCTGGACGCCGGGAATATTCACGTCATTTACCAGCCGATGGCCCGGCAGGAATTATATGTGCCATTATGAAAGCCATTCTGAAGCTGAGCCAGAATAGCGCAGTCAATTCTCTCCCGGATAGCGCTGTGCCGCACCGCGCTCCGGCGCGGTGCGGCACAGCGGCCCCCGCTGGCAGGCCGGCCCGGAGCCCGCCCCCGGTGTCCAGGCCGGCCTGGCTATTGGCTGCTACACATAAAGGTCCGGTCGGTCATTCGCGCCGAGGGGAGCGTCCGTCCGCTGGCGGACGTAGAGACCCGTCAGCAGCCGCGTTCCCTGGCTGGCCCGGCCCGGCGCCTGGCGGGTCAGCGAATACTCCCGCTCCTCCTGGCGGATTCCGGCAGAGACGACCATGATCACTGCTAGCGCAGCTCCCGCGGCCGCCCCGACGACGAAGATGATGAGCACGGCCATGGCGGTCCCCTTTGCTTCCGGCCTGCAGCGCGGGTATGCGCCGCCAGCTCTGGCCTGCGCCCCGGTATGGGTGGCCGGGGCCAGGCCGATGTTGTGAACGATCTGGGACGTTTGGATGAACCCAAGGGATGGAGCTACCAGGCTCACCCCTATGTTTCTTGTCATCCCAGTCATCCCAACATCGACGCTGTGTGGGGTATATACCGGGCCCGGGTGGTCATCAAACCCGATCAGACCAAGTATTTGGATGGCGGGTAGTATCCGGCCAGGTCCAGCAAGCCCATCCATTGGACTGGTTGGGATCTTTACCGGAACTCTCGTTGAGAAGGAGGAAGCGGAGCAGCCCACGTCCGCCAGGCCGGCGTCCGCCAGGCCGGCGTCCGGGCGCACGGCCCCCCGGCGGTTTCCCGGGCCGGACGGATCGACGGAGGCCGCTCCGGCAGGCAGGATAGGACCCGGCCCGGGAGCTCGCGGATCATCGCCAGCAGCGCGCTTCCCGGCACCGCCCGGTCTGCCGACCCTCCGGCTACGTTCCTGCGGCTGGTCGGCCGCGGCGCCGGCGGCCAGGCAGGCGGCGCGGGCAGCCGGCCTGGCTGACTGCCGCGCGATGGCCTTAAATGCCAGGTCAGAGACTAAACGAGATGTGTTTCGCGGAGCATGTCGGGGGCCGGTGCCATCGAGCGGACATAGAGGCCGGTCAGCCGGCGTGTCCCCTGAGTCACACGGTCCGGAGCCGATCGCGTCAGGGTGAGCTGCCGCTCCTCGCGGCGGATTCCGGCGCTCACCAACCCGATGAGCAGGGCGGCCAGGGCTACCGTGATGAAGATCGCTAAGGCAGCGGCAATGGCGGTGATCATGGCGAATCCCCTTACTACGAGCCTGCGGCGGCAGCTCCGCCACATACTGCAACCTGCACGGCCGCCACCGAGGACGACCGGGCCAGAGGGATGTTAGGAGTTAGTTGGCTGATTCCAGCATGCCCATGCAGCCCTACTGCTACTATGACCCCACTGGATCTTGCCATCCCAGTCATCCCAATCTTTGGTATATACTCCCTTATACGCCTCTGGAGGCGGTGAAGCTAGTGGCGGTCCGTAGGATTCTTACGACATGACCGACAGGTATGATCCTTTCCTCCCCATCAGGCTGTATCGTCAGGGTGGTTGGGATCTTTGGGAGGACTCATGCCTGAGGCAAGGTACCAGGTCATCGCCGATGACCTGCGCCGCCAGATCGAGTCTGGCCAGCTGGTCGCAGGGAGTCGGCTACCCACCGAGGCTGAGCTCCAGGAGAAGTACGTCGCCTCGCGTAACACGGTTCGCGATGCGATCAAATCCCTGGTGACCCGTGGCCTCATCGAAACCCGGCCAGGACAGGGCACCTTCGTCACGGAGACGATCATCCCCCTGGTCACCACCCTTACCGGAGACCCCGAAACCGCGTCCGGTGGCGAAGGCAGGACTTACAGCCAGGAAGTAAAGGCACGGCTCAGGATCCCGAGCGACACATCACCAAAGGTGGGGGCGGAAGACGCCGCCATAGTGGCTCCTGAGCTGCAGATCACCGATGCGTCCGGGGTCGTCAGCCGGCATCAGGAGCGTTCTATCGACGGCACGCCCTGGTCCCTGCAAACCTCCTTTTACCCCATGCGATTCGTCCAGCTAGGCGCCTTCCGGCTGCTCCAGCCCGGAAACATCGACGAGGGGACCGTTGACTACCTGCGCGATTCCCTCGGCATCAAGCAGGCTGGCTACCGGGACCAGATAATCGTCCGAGCGCCCAACGAGAACGAGACCAGGTTCTTCAAGCTACCGGCTGATGGCCGGATCTCAGTGATCGAGACCCGGCGTACGGCTTACGACGATGAAGGCAGCCCGATCCGGCTGACCGTCAGCGTCTACCCAGCCGACCGCAATCAGTTCGTCCTCGATGTCGGCAAGGTTCCGGTCGAGATCAAGGACCCCCTCACCAGGGGTACCGGGGAACCACCCCGGGCGGCCGACGTACCCAGCGATCCCCCGGCACCGGGAAGTGGCTAGGTACCCGCCAGAACATGGCGGTGGCAGCACCGGATCCACAGATCCAGGCCACCACCAGCCCGCCCTTCCCCGCGCGCCATGGGTTTGGTAACAAGCCGGACCGCGCAGCACGGGGAAGCTCAGTCGAGCCATGGAGCCACCCTGATGACCTTTGTCGTGCGCAAGGCCGGGACAGGCAGCGTGGGAGTCCCGAGTGGGCAGGCCAGTCAGGCGCCCCCGCGGCCCCACGGTGCCGCCAAGGGTCAGCAGGAGCCTGGCTCTGTCTCGCGCACGCTCATATCTGGCATATCTGGCCATGCATCCCACCCAGCGGGGCCGCCTCACCCAGCCGGGCCGGCAGCCGGGACGCCGTCTGGACCGGGAAGCGCGGCGACCGCCAAGCGCCTGCGACGCCAGTTTCCCGCTATCGCCGGGCTGAAGGACGACATGCTGGGTGGCAGCATTTCCTGGCGGGTGCTCCGCGGCTTGCAGTTCCGGACCTATTTCATCAGCAGCCTGACCTCTAATCTTGGTACCTGGCTGCAGAACACCGCGCAGGTACTGCTTGCCTACCAGCTGACCCGTTCAGTCTTCTCGGTCGGCCTGGTCATCTGTGCGCAGTTCGCTGGATCGCTCTTCCTGGGCCCATTGGCCGCAGTAGTGGCGGATCGCATCGGCGGCAAGCGGACGCTGATCGGCACCCAGGCCATTTCTGCCATGGTAGCGGCGATCATGGCCTGGCTGCAGGTGACGGGAAGGCTCGACGAGCGGTTCCTTATTGGCGGAGCGCTGATGCTTGGCCTGGCGTTCACCTTCGCGCTTCCCGTGCAGGTGGCGATGGTGCCACGATTGCTGCCCGAGCGGGACACCGAGGCCGCCATGGCCATGAATTCCGTCTCGTACAATACGGGCCGCGCGGTAGCACCGGTGTTGTGCATTGTGGTGATCAGCACAATCGGCTTCGGCTGGGTATTCGCGCTGAACGCGATCACTTTCGTGTTCTTCGCACTGATGCTGATGAAGGTACATCCGCTCCGTGAGCATAAGCCTTCTGGGCCTGCGCGCGCGAGGGAGGGCATCCACATCGCCCGGCGCAACCACCGGATCTGGCTGCTGCTCGGAATGGTGGCCGCTGTCACCATCGCCGATGACCCCGTTCTCGTCCTTGGGCCCGCCGTGGCCCACCGGTTCTTCGGCGCCTCGAACGACTGGGCCGGATACTTCCTGACCGCCCTGGGCTGCGGCACCATACTGGGATCCCTGGTGCCACGGAAATACTCAGTCCCGGCCGACTCTTCCGCCAGGTCTAAACTGGCCGACTCTTCCGCCAAGTCAAAACAGGCAGCGTGGTGCCTGTTGGCCCTGGGCGCCTGCATATTCTTCTTCACTGTCGGCATCTCACCTTGGGTGAGCCTGGCGGCCGCCTGCCTGGCGGGTGTGGCGGCCCTGCTAACGGGAGCTATAACCCAGGCCCTTCTCGTGCAGCAGAACTCAGCCAACACAGCCAGCGTAATGGCGCTATGGGCGGTTGCCTGGGCGGGCACAAAGCCGCTCGCCTCACTCGCAGATGGCTGGCTGGCCACTGTCCTGAATGTGCGCCTCGCGGGCATGATACTGATCCTGCCCGCCATCGTTCTCGCCGTAGTCGAAATCAAGCTTCCCCGAGGCATGAAAGACCGGCTGAAGAACCGCATCGAAGGCGGGCCCGGCGATCAGAAACCAGTGACCGCTCCCGCCCACTGACGCTCCTGCGGGCTATCATGGACCGGGAAACTCAGCCCTCGGCCACGTATCGCCTTGTCACCTCAGGGGTACGTTCTACTTACCGGCCGCTGGGCACCTACCGCAGCCACGAGCGCGGCTGCGGCCATGCGCGCGTTTCATTCAGATCCAGCCGCGGATCAGCGGTTACCCGGCGGAGCGCTCAACGGCCAGCGACTATGAAGACTTATCGTGGATTCATGGCATAATCAGACTGGCACGACGGTGCCGACAGCCGAGGAGGTTTGGATGGCCAAGCGTCACGGTCGCCCGTCTGCGCAGTACCGGTACGAGCACTACGACCCCAGGTGGTCACGCTAAGCACCAGTCTCCCCAACCGTTCCAGTACCGAGACTGAGCTAGCAAGGCCTCCTCGGGCCTATCGGCCAGCAGACTTGGCCGGTAGGCCCGTGAGCGTTAGGGGCTGGTTTCTGTTAACGCCAGCGCAGCTACGTTCGGCAGCTCCGGCCCGGCAAGATCGTGGCCTGGCAGACGGGGTCGCCATCACAGCTTTCCGTGCAGGTTAGCATCGCGTCACCGGGGGCCAGCGTGGCTGATCCTATGTACCGGCAGATCGCTGAAGACCTGCGCCGCCAGATCGAGAACGGCGACCTTCCACCGGGTGCCCAGCTCCCGACCGAGCTGGAACTCCGGGAAACGTACGACGCGTCGCGCAACACCGTGCGGGACGCGATCAAGTGGCTGATCACACGGGGCCTCGTCGAGGCACGCCCCGGGCAGGGCACGTTCGTCCCGATGCGGATCGACCCCTTCGTCACGCCTTTGTCACCAACCACCACCGGCCTGGAGACGGTCTTCGGCGTGGAAGGCGCCGCCTACGGGTCAGAGGTACAGGCCAGGCTGCGGCGACCCAGTACCACCCCGCCCCGGGTAGAGGTCCAGGAGGCGGCAGACGCCCTGGTCCCAGAGCTGCAACTACCCGAGGGGACTCCCATCATCAGCCGCCATCAGTTGCGGTTCATCGACGACAGCCCCTGGTCCTTGCAGACCTCGTTCTACCCGATGGCGCTCGTCGAGAGCGGGGCTGCCGCCTTGCTGCGCGCCTCCAACATCGAGGAGGGGGCCGTCGCCTACCTCGCCAAGAACGGCACCAAGCTCGTGGGCTGGCGAGACAAAGTCAAGGTCCGCGCGCCCAATCAGACCGAAGCAACCGTGTTCGGGCTGCCCGACGACGGCCGGGTTGCGGTCATCGAGACGCGCCGCACGGGCTACGACGAAGAAGGAACACCATTTGTCTTGACGGTTAGCGTTTACCCGGCTGACCGGAACGAGTTCGTCATCGATGTCGGCCAGGTGCCCCCCGAGGCGCCGGGGCCGCCCGGGGCGCCGGCCAGACAGGTGTGAGCGGCCCAGCACGGCCAGCGAGCCCAGCTCCAGGCGATGCCGGGTCGTGAGCGTCCGGTCCCCGGGCTAATACGGGCAGGACATGGAGTATGGGACACCCACCGCTGAGCCTCCGCAGCGCCACGGTAAATGATCATGAGTTGATTGCCGGGCTCATCAATGAAGCAGCGGAGTGGCTACGGACCAAGAACACCGATCAGTGGGCTCAGCCGTGGCCCAGTCACGAGGATCGCAGCCACCGGATCCTGCGGGATCTCCGGGCCAGGAAGACATGGCTCGCGACGGACGGCAGCACCCCGGTAGCCACCGTGACCACGGATTCCGAGGACTCCCCGGTATGGCCGAAGGCCGTCCGGCATGAGCGGGCCGTGTACGTGTACCGGCTCGTGGTCAGCCGGACGCACGCGGGGCAGGGCCTGGGGTCCGCGTTGCTCGACTGGGCTGGGCTGCGCGCCAGGCAACTGTATGCCGCCCGCTGGATCAGGGTGGACGTATGGACCACCAATTACGCGCTGCATTCGTATTACCGGCAGCAGGGATTCGAATTCTACGGGTTCAGCGAGGAATTGGTCGATTACCCATCTGCTGCGTTGTTCCAGAAGCGAACAGAATGGATCGGGCCACCCAGCCATCCAGTATTCCAATTGATTCCGCTGGCGTAGTCCCAGCCCGCGGACGTGGCGGACTGAGGCGGCCGGTCGGCTGAGGCAGCGGGAGGCAGCGGGATTCGTACCCCCTCGCAGCGGGTAGTTTCGGGGGAAGTTATGGCGATGCTGGGTGGCGTGTACCGCGGTCTGTGTCCCGGACGGGGCCCGGGCGGCTCAGCCCGTTGCCCGGCCCGCGGCGCGGCCCGCGACAGCCGCCGCGCTTCATGACCTGGCCCGGGCAGCCTGCTGGCCGGACGCCGCAGCAGCAAGACCAGCACCGGGATCCGCACCAGCAGCGAGCCCCCGGTCCGGGGCCGCAGGAGGGCGCCAGTGCCCGGGAAGCCGCCGCACGCTCCGGCGACCGCAGCACCCGGGACAAGGTCACCCGACGCCTGATCTGGCTGGCCGTGCTCCTGCTCACCACCGCTATCTGCATCGGGACCGCGCTGCGGATCGCCCCGCTGCAGACGGTCACCGTCGCCGGGCAGGTCATCAAGGTCGGCGCCACGACACCCACACTCAGCATCTCCGGCCCGGGCGAGATCGACCTGTTCGGCCAGAGCCTGCCCACCAACCTGCATTTTCTCGGCCCGGTCCGGCCGCGCCTGCAGCTGGCCCAGATCACGATCGACAGCCAGCTGACCAACTTCGTCCAGGGCAACCGGCCGACCGGAGCGGAACGCGTCCTCGGCAACGCCCTGGCCAGCGGCTGGATGCACTACTTTCTCTGGGAAACCGCGCTCACCGGGCTGGGCGCGCTGCTGCTGCTCGGCGCGCTGGCCGGGTGGCGCCGGCTGCCGCACCGGACCACGGTCAAGCTGCTCATCGGCGGCCTGGTGGTCACCGAGGCGGTGAACCTGGGCGCGATCATGATCACCGCGTACGGGGCGCCCTCGGCCCTGCGCCAGGTGCGCTCGCTGACCCAGCTGGTCGGGGACGAGCCGCCGGTCCCGTCCGTGACCAAGGCGACCCGGGTGCCGCCCGGGGTGCAGGTGGTGGTGATCGGTGATTCCACCGCGGCCGGCGCGGGCCTGCCGCCGGTGCCCGACGCGTCCCGGGTGGACCTGGAGTGCGGCCGCAGCTCCGACTCCTACGCCGAGGACCTGGCCCAGGCCGACCACTGGACGGTGATGAACCTGGCCTGCGACAGCGCCACGATCAGCGCGGGCCTGCTCGGGCCGGAGGGCCGTGGCGGCGACACCGTGCCACCTCAGATCGACGCGGCCGCGGGTGCGACGCACGCCCGCGCGATGATCGTCAGCGTGGGCGCCGACGATCTAGGCTGGTCATCCATGCTCCGGCTGTGCGCGGCCGCGCCAAGCTGCGACGACCGGGCTACTACCGCCTACTTCCAGCAGCAGCTGGCTACGTTCAGCAAGAACTACCTGGAACTGCTGAACGTGCTGGCCGGGCTGCAGGGCCACCCGCAGGTGATCATCAACCGCTACTACGACCCATTCGACCTGCAGCTGAGTTGCCTGGCCAAGGTCGGGCTGACCACGCCCAAGCTGCGCACGCTCAGCTCCCGGCTGGCCACACTGAACGCGGTGCTGGCCAAGGGCGCCGGCGACTTCGGCTTCACCTCGGTGCAGCCGGACTTCGCCGGGCACCAGCTGTGCACGGCCCAGCCGTACGTGCAGGGGCTGGGCGACCCGGCACCATTCCACCCGACGGCGCTCGGCCAGCTCGCCATCGCCCTGGCCGACCAGGCGGTCCTGCAGACCTGAGCCCGGCCCGGCTGGGTCCGGCCCACCGGGCCAGCGCCGCCACCCGGCCCGCACCGCCGCAACGGGCACACCACCCCGGGCTGATCTCCCGGCACCGGGGATCAGCCGTGGCCAGCTGGCGGCCGGGCCACCAGGCCCGCCCAGGGTTCCAGCACCACCGCGCCGTCCGGGCCACTGTCCGCCGCAACCGCGGGCCGCCCCGCCCCGCCCGTGTCCACCAGGATCTGGCCGGGCGGTCCGGGCAACGGCACCGGCTGGTCGGTGAAGTTGGCCGCGACGATCAGGTCACCGACGGCGTAGATCCAGGTCCCCGGCACCCCGGGCTGCCGGGCGTAGCTGGCCACCTGGCCGGTGAACTCAACGTGCCGCAGCGCGATCAGGTCCCGGCACAGGTGCAGGGTGGAGCCCGGGTCGGCCTGCTGGTCCGCCACGTTGCGCGGCCCAGGCTCGCCGTACGGGAGCCACGGGGTGACCCCCCCGGCGGTGAACCCGCGGGACGGCGAGGCGTCCCACGGCATCGGGGTGCGGGCCATGTCCCGGCCCTTACCCCGGCGGCCCCGCCCGCCGGGGGTCATCCCGTCCCGGCGCAGCTCCGGCGGGACCGGCACGTCGGTCATGGCGATCTCGTCGCCGTAGTAGAGCACGAACGTGCCGGGCAGCGTGGCCAGCACCAGCAGGGCCAGCCGGGCCTTACGCTCGTCGCCGCCCGCCCAGCGGGTGGGGAAGCGGCTGATGTCGTGGTTGGACGCGGTCCACACCGGGCACTCGCCTGCGGCCAGCGCGGCCAGTGTCCCGGCCACCACTTCGGCCAGCCCGTCGGCGGTGAACGGGGCGAAGATGAACGGGAAGTTGAAGGTGAGCTGGAGCTCGTCGCCGGCGCCGTGGAAGGCGGCCAGCGCGCTGAGCTCGGGGACCCAGGTCTCGCCGAGCAGCAGCCGCAGCTCGGGGTAGCTGTCCGCGATCTTCCGCCAGTCCCGGTACACAGCGTGCGACTCGGGCCGGTTCGCGTTGTAGACCGGCTCCAGCCCGAACTGGCCGTGCAGCCGGTCCGACACGGTGGACGGCGGGTTGTCCCGCAGCAGCGCGTCCTTGTACAGCCCGTGCGCGACATCGATCCGGAAGCCGGCCACGCCCCGGTCGAACCAGAACCGGAGAATCTCCCGGAACGCCTCGTGCACCGCTGGTTCCCACCAGTTCAGGTCCGGCTGGGCGGGCAGGAAGTTGTGCAGGTAGTACTGGCCGGTGCCGCCGGGGTCCAGGGTCCAGGCGGACGCGCCGGTCGCATCCAGCCAGTTGTTCGGCGGCCCGCCGCGGCGGGCCGGGCTGGTCCACACGTACCAGTCCCGGTGCGCCGCGCCCGGATCGCCGACCGCTTCGACGAACCAGGGGTGCGCGCTGCTGGTGTGGTTCGGCACCAGGTCGAGCAGCACCCGCATACCGCGCTGGCCTGCCTCGGCGATGAGCCGGTCCAGGTCGGCCAGGGTGCCGAGCTCGGGGTGCACGCCGAGATAGTCCGAGATGTCATAGCCCCAGTCCGCATCCGGCGAGGGCATGGTGGGTGACAGCCAGATGCCGTCCACGCCCAGCCAGGACAGGTAGTCCAGCCGGGCGGTGATCCCGGGCAGGTCGCCGTACCCGTCCCCGTTGTTGTCCTGGAAGGACCGGACGTACACCTGGTACAAGGTGGCGCCCTGCCACCAGCGGGATCCGGCTTCTGGCGTGTCCATGACTCTCCTGTGCGTCGCGGCGTGGCCTTACCCACGATCTTGCCGCAGGGTCCCGGCCGGGGTATGCCTTGGGGCGGCCGGGGCTGGCCCAGGAACATTAGCCGATCAGGGGTTGCCGGGAGCGGGACGGCGGGCGGACACTGGGCAGGTGAGCCCGTACGTGGAGTGGATCGCGGTGGTCATGCTGCCCACCGCGGCGTTCTTCGTGCTGCTGAAGGGCATGAGCGCAATGCGCTGGGCGGCCCAGCGGTGGAACGCGGCCCGGTACCGCGCACAGCCCCCCGCTGAGCCCATCGAGCGGCTGACAGCGAACCTGCGCCGGCTCCGCGCCGAGCTCGAGGCCATGGAGACCCGCACTGACTTGCCCGCCAAGGAAACCCGGCTGCGCGCGCTGCGCGGCGCGTACCTGGACACGCTGACCACAGCCTGCGGGCGGCTGGAAGTCAGCCCGCCGGGCGTCCGCGCGTCGCAGGCCGAGATCTACCGGACCGAGGCCGCGCTGCGCCAGCGGGGCCTGGACGTCCGGGAAGCCGCCGCGCACTGATCCGCTCAGCTGAGCGTACGATCATTCAATGGTCCGCGTCCTGGCGGTATCGGACGTCGTTGACGACTCGCTTTGGACCGACGGGCGTGCGGTCCGCGGCACCGAGCTGATCGTCGGCTGTGGTGACCTGCCGTTCGAGTACCTGGGCCGGCTGATGAACGCGCTCGACGCGCCGCTGGTGTTCGTGCCCGGCAACCATGACCCCGACGTGTCCGGCTACCGGCTGTCCCGGGCCGGGCTGACCATGCGGGCCGGGATCCCGGTCCAACCGCCGTGGCCGGCCGGCGCGGTGAACGCGGACGGGGCGGTCGTGGACATCGCCGGGCTGCGCCTGGCCGGCCTGGGCGGCTGCCGCCGCTACAGCGACGGGCCGAACCAGTACACCGACCGGCAGCAGGCCCGCCGCGCCCGCTGGCTGGCCGCCCGCGTGCGGGCCCGCCGGGTGCGCGACAGTACTCGATCGCGCCAGCTTCGCGGGGTTCACTCGCGCCAGCTTCGCGGCGGTCGCGGTCTGGACGTGCTGCTCACGCACGCGCCGCCGCGCGGGGCAGGCGACGGCGAGGATCCGCCGCATCAGGGCTTCACCGCGCTGAACAAGCTGGTCAGCCGGGTCCGCCCGGCGGTGCTGCTGCACGGGCACGTGACCCCCGAACCGGGGTCCCGCCGGGAGGTGGTGCTGGGCGACACGGTCGTGTGCAACGTCACCGGCTGGCAGTTGCTGGACATCGAACCAGGCGCCGACCTGGTGCAGAGCAGCACGGCAGGCCAGCGCCATGCCTGACACCGGGTTCCCCCGCTCCGACGTGGAGAACGACTTCCAGCGGGCCCGGCGCCGCCAGGTCCTGGCCCGGCTGGCCGCGCGGCTACGCCGCGAGCCGGACGACGTGAACCTCATCCTGCCGTTCGACGAAGTCGTCGCCGCGCTGGGGCGCACTGGCGAGCGGCGGCTGGGCCTGCAGACCATCCCGCTGGATACCGTGGTGGGCACGGTGGACGCCACCCGCGATTTCGACCGGCACTTCCGGCCCACCAACGGCCGGATCCGGGAACGCTGGGAGCGGCTGGCGCTGGCTCAGCGGCGCGGCGAGTCGATCCCGCCGATCGACGTGTACCGGGTCGGCGACCTGCACTTCGTGTCCGATGGCCATCACCGGGTGTCGATCGCCCTGGCCACCGGGCAGAAGACGATCGACGCATACGTCACCGAGGTACTCACCGCGATGCCCGTCCCAGGGCATCCGGCACCGCGGTGACCTGCTGCTGAAGAGCTACGAGCTGATGTTCCGGTCCCGGGTGCACGCTGCCCCCGGCAGGCTACGCCAAGATCACTGTGACCGATCCGTGGTCTTACGCGGAACTCGGCGAGGCTGTCGAGGCGTGGGGCTTCCGGCTCATGCAGCACGAGCGCACGTTCCTAGACCGGGCCGAGGTGGCCCGGCGCTGGTTGGCCGACGAGTTCACCCCGGTCGTGCGCATCCTGCACGCGGCCGACCTCGTCGGCTCAGCCACTGACGCCGAGGCCTACCTCGTCGTCGCCCGGGAGCGCTACCGGCTGATGCGCACCCACGAGTGGAACGACGAGGTCATCGAGGAACTCCAGCGCCGGCTGCGGTCACCGGGCGGGTGGCACCGCTGACCCGGAGTCCTGCCCGGCCGCACTCGTGTCGGCCTGCGCGGGAGCGCTCCCGTCGCCCGGTCCCGCGGTGCTGGCTGGCGAGCCGGAGTCACCCAGCGTGAGGTTTCGGCCGGTGGCCGGATCGAACACGTGCACGCCTGCGTACGTCCACCCAGAGCTCAGCGTTGTCTCCCTCGCTGATCCGGGTGGCCGGGTCGAACCGGGCGACCACCGTCTCCGCAGCCGAACGCCGTGTCCGCCCGCCCGGAGTCCCGGGCCAGCTCAGTGAGCTCGGCCGCGTCTACCCCGCCCAGTTCCTGGCTGAAGTAGACGTACTTCTCCGAGCCCAGCGACTCCATCACGTCGATGCTGGCCCGGAAGATGATCCCGTTGCCCCGGGCCTCGCTGGGCACCAGCGACAGCGTCCTCGAAGTTCTCCGGACGGATGCCCACGATCATTTCCCGGCCTGCCGCTGAACTGCTCAGCGCCTGCTGCAGCCGGCCGGTCAGCGGGATGTCCCCCAGCCCGGTGCGCAGCTTGCCCTCCTCCAGGGTGCCGCCCATGAAGTTCATCGCGGGCGAGCCGATGAAACCGGCCACGAACAGGTTGACCGGCCGCTCGTAGAGTTCCTGCGGCGACGCCACCTGCTGCAGCATGCCGTTGCGCATGACCGCGACCCGGTCGCCGAGCGTCATCGCCTCGGTCTGGTCGTGCGTCACGTACACCATGGTCGTGCCCAGCCGGCGCTGGATCCGGGACACCTCGGTGCGCATCTGCACCCGCAGCTTCGCGTCCAGGTTGGACAGCGGCTCGTCCATCAGGAACGCAGACGGGTCGCGGACGATGGCCCGGCCCATCGCCACCCGCTGCCGCTGGCCACCGGACAGGTTGGCTGGCCGCCGGTCCAGGTGCTGGGTCAGGTCCAGGATCCGGGCCGCCTCCTCGACCTTCTCGTTGATGACGTTCTGCGGCGTCTTGGCCAGCTTGAGCGCGAAGCCCATGTTCTCCCGCACGGTCATGTGCGGGTACAGCGCATAGCTCTGGAAGACCATCGCGATGTCGCGGTCCTTGGGCGACTTGTTGTTGACGACGCTCCCGCCGATGCGCAGCTCGCCCTCGGTGATGTCCTCCAGCCCGGCGATCATGTTGAGCGTCGTCGACTTGCCGCAGCCGGACGGGCCGACCAGGATGACGAACTCGCCGTCGGCGATGTCCATGTTGAAGTCGTCCACCGCCAGCGCACCGTCCGGGTAGCGCTTGGTGACGTGCTCCAGAATGATCTCAGCCACTGGTCTCTCCTTGGATTCCGCTAGCCCTTGACCGCGCCTGACGTCAGCCCGGCGACGATCCGGCGCTGGAAGAACACCACGAAGATGATGATCGGGATGGTGATGACCACCGCCGCGGCCGCGATGGGGCCGGTCGGGACCGTGAACTGCGAGCCGCCGCTGAAGTAGGCCAGCGACGCTGGCGCCGTCCGGGCGGCGATCGTCGAGGTGAACGAGATCGCGAACAGGAACTCGTTCCAGCAGACCAGGAAGACCAGGATGGCCGTGGTGACCATGCCTGGTGCCGCCAGCGGCGCGATGACCCTGACGAACGCCTGGAACGGGGTGGCCCCGTCCACCTTGGCCGCCTTCTCCAGCTCCCACGGGATCTCCCGGAAGAACGCGGACAGCGTGTAGATGCCGAGCGGCAGGCCGAAGGCCACGTACGGGATGATCAGCCCGGGCCAGGTGTTGAACAGGCCGAGCGCCCGCTCGATGCTGAACAGCGGGGTGACCAGCGCGATCGGCCGGGAACATGGCGATCAGCAGGGCCATCCCGATGAGCACGCCCTTGCCCGGGAAGCGCAGCCGGGCCACCGCGTAGGCCGCCATCGAGGCCAGCACCACC
This sequence comes from uncultured Actinomycetes bacterium, assembly GCA_963804455.1. Taxonomy (GTDB): domain Bacteria; phylum Actinomycetota; class Actinomycetes; order Streptosporangiales; family Streptosporangiaceae; genus RYN-230. The sequence goes on along the minus strand of CAWDRD010000015.1, from coordinate 11,193 downwards.
GCGATGAACGTCGCGATCAGCCCGATACCGATCGAGTTGACCAGCGGCCGGAGGAACTGCGCGGTGTGTCAGGATCCCGCTGTAGTTCCCCCAGGTCCACTGCGCCGGGAAGGAAGGACGGGATCGAGGACCGCCGCGGGCGTCTTGAACGACAGCGAGACCATCCACAGCACGCGGGATCAGCGCCAGCGCGATGACGACGACGTTCGCCGTCCCCCAGCCGACCTTCTGCCGGGGCGTGGTAGTCACAGCGGCCATCAGCGGATCACCTCTTCGCGATGTTGGAGCCGGGGGCCGCGGTGCCGAAGCCCTTGATGAACAAGAAGGCGATGATCGCCACGCAGATGAAGATGAGGATCGAGATCGCCGATCCGATCCCCAGGTTCAGCGCGTTGAACAGGTTGTCGCAGCCGAGGATCGACACCGACCGGAGGTGTTGTTGGCGCCGGCGGTCAGGATGAAGATGTTGTCGAAGATCCGGAACGAGTCCAGCGTCCGGAACAGCAGCGCGACCAGGATGGCCGGCTTCATCAGCGGCAGCGTGATCTTCGTGAACCGCTGCCAGGCGGTGGCACCGTCCACCTTGGCGGCCTTCTGCAGGTCCTCGGGCACCAGGGACAGCCCGGCCAGCAGCAGCAGCCCCATGAACGGCGTGGTCTTCCAGACCTCCGCCAGGATGATGACGGCGATCGCCTTGTATTCCGAGGTCAGCGGCGCGCTGTTGTTGAACAGCGCGGACAGGTAGCCCTCGCTCGGGCGTCCAGGCGTACTGCCAGCCGTAGGCGGCGGCGACCGTCACGATCCCGTACGGGATGAGCGCGGCGGTGCGGACCGTGCCCCGGCCGAACAGTCGTCCGGTGCATGAGCATGGCCAGCAGCATGCCGAGCACCAGCGTGATGCCGACCGAGAAGATCGTGATGATCACGGTCACCTTCAGCGCCTGCCACCAGTACGGGGAGCTGAGCACCGCGCCGTAGTTGCTCAGCCCGACGAACTTGGTGGCGCTGCGGGAGCTCCAGGTTGTAGCGCTGCAGCGATAGATAGACGGCGTAGCCGATCGGGTAGGCGGTGACCGCGATCATCACGATGACCGCCGGGGCGCACAGCAACCAGCCCAGCCTGCGCTCGGCCCGCGCGCCTTCGGACAGCGGCGGCTTCCGCCGCCGGCCGTGGTTGCCCTGACCGGCTCGGCGCCGGCTGACCTGCGTGCCGTGGTGCTGGTCATCGGCCCCTCCTTCTCGCGGCCTGCCTGCCGCATGCGGCCCGGCGGCTCACGGGACCAGGCCCTTCGATTGCAGGGCGTCGTTGATCTGGCTGGTCATCGAGCTGCTCGGTGCCCGTCGGGCTGATGCCGGACGGCCGGTGAGATCAGGTGCGAGATGTCGATGGACACGACCTGGTAGACGGGCGTCTTCGGCCGGACGCTCGCGTGCTCCAGCGCCTGCAGGATGTCGGCGTGGAACGGGTAGTCCTTGAACAGCACCGGGTTGTTGTACAGGCTGGTGATCGTGGGCGGGACGCCGCCGACGTTGGCCGCCGATGATCTGGTTCTGCTTGTCCCGCAGGCACAGCGCCGCCTGGAAGGCGAGCGCCTTGTGCTGTGAGTAGGCGCTGACCGCGAGGTCGATCCCGCCGATCGTCACCTTGGCCGGGCACGCCCGGGATGACCTCCGGGTAGAGCGCCCACTTGAAGTACTTGAACAGCTTCGGGTTGTCGGACTTCATGGCCGGATACACGAACGGGTAGTTCAGCTCGAACGCCGCCGTGCCCGCCTCCATCGCGAGCCGGTTCTGGTTCTCCATCTGCACGCCCAGCGACGGGTCTGCGCGCGGGCCGAGTGGCCAGCTGCTGCATGATCGACAGCGCCTTGACCGCGGGCGCGCCCAGCGTCGGCCTTGGTCGCGGCCGCGTTCAGGATGCTGCCGCCCGCGCTGGCCACCATCGTGTTGAACCAGACGGTGCGCGCCCTCGTACTGGGCGCCCTGGATCTCGATGTAGTGCGGCTTGCCCTCCTTGGCCAGCTGCTCCGCGTCGGCGAACATCTGCGCCCACGTCGTCGGCGGGGTCTTCACCAGGTCGGAGCGGTACCACAGCAGCTGGGTGTTGCTGTTGTCGGGCACCGCGTACAGCTTGCCCTTCCAGATCGCCGTGTCTCAGCGGCGGGCTTGCAGCGTGCCGGTCTCGGCCTGCGGCCTTGTACGCGCCGGTCCACGGCTCGATCCAGCCGGCGTTGGCGAACTCGGACTCCCAGGTGACGTCCAGGCCCATGATGTCGATCGACGTGTCGTGCGCGGCCAGCCGCCGGACCAGCTGCAGCCGCTGGTCGTCGGAACCGGCGGGCAGCAGCTGGTAGGTAGATCGTTGTACTTGCCGCCGCTCTGCGCGTTGCAGTTGTTGATGGCCGTCTGGGTGGCCCCGGAGGTGTCCGGGTACAGGTAGAAGTTCAGCGTCACCGGCCCGGTGCTGGCACTGCTCGTGCCGCACGCGGCGAGCGCTGACGAAGCCAGGATGGCGCCGGTCGCCCCGGCGATGAGATATCGGAAACGGGTCCGGGCGCGCGGGGCGAAAAATCGTCCGCTGCTCCGCCGAGGCCTGGACTCGTGTGCACTGCGACCGATCATGGTGCCTCCCCGGCGCCGTGGCCTCGTGGCCCTGTGAACTCCCCTCGTTGATCACAATGCCACGCTAGAACCTTTACCCAGCGGCAACAAGACCTGCATATTTGGGAAACAATTCACAATGCTTTTAGGTCGCAAAAGGGTTACGACGCGGACCTTGCCACCCGGCCCACGATGCGGAACTCGCCGAGAACGCCATCCGGGAACGGCACAAGGTATAGGTGCCACAAGGCACCAACACCACAAGTTATAGGAGTACCGTCAACGCCCCCGTAGATATCACGCCGCTCACCTGTCCCAGCCGCAGCGGCGCGGGGCCAGCGGGCGGGCCCGGTGGGACCGCAGGCGTCGCGGAACGGGCGCCGAGGCCAGCGGGCGGGCCCGGTGGGGCCGCAGGCGTCGCGTCACTCTCGGCCACCAGGCAACAGGCGCCTCGGGCATAACAACGGGTCCCTCGGTGACCCCGGCCAGCCAGCGGTCTCGCCCGCCCCGCTCGGGAAAGCGCTCTCAGCGAGCGGCGGTGATCGTGGCGCTGCCCAGCACGGTGTCGCCGTCGTAGAGCACCGCGGCCTGCCCGCTGGCCACGCCCAGCGCCGCCCGGTGCAGCCGGATCCGGAGCAGGCCGTCATCCAGCGCCGCCGTGGCCGGGTGCACCTCGCCGTGCGCCCGTAGCTGGACCAGGCAGTCCCGGCTCCGCAGCAGCGGCCCGCACCCTGTCCACACCGGCCGCTCGGCCGTGATCTCACGCACCTCGAGGGACTCCCGCGGGCCGACCGTGACCGTCCGCGACACCGGCTCGATGTCCAGCACGTAGCGGGGCCGCCCGTCCTGGGCTGGCACGCCGACCCGCAGGCCCTTGCGCTGGCCGATGGTGAAGCCGTAGGCACCGTCGTGCGTGCCCAGCGGCGTGCCGTCCGCATCCACGATGGGACCTGGCGCGCTGCCCAGCTGGCCCGCCAGGAACGCCCTGGTGTCGCCGTCCGGGATGAAGCACACGTCATGGCTGTCCGGCTTCTCCGCCACCGCCATGCCCCGGGCGGCGGCTTCCGCCCGCACCCCGGCCTTGGTGGAGCCGCCCAGCGGGAACATGGCCCGGTCCAGCTGCTCGCTGGGTCAGCACGGCCAGCACGTACGACTGGTCCTTGGCCAGGTCCACGCTGCGCCGCAGCTGGCCGCCGTCCAGCCGGGCGTGGTGGCCCGTGCACACGGCGTCGAAGCCGAGCGCGACCGCGCGGTCCAGCACCGCGGCGAACTTGATCTTCTCGTTGCAGCGCAGGCAGGGGTTGGGCGTACGGCCGCGGGAGTACTCCGCGACGAAGTCAGCCACCACGTCCTGGGCGAAGCGCTCCGCCATGTCCCACACGTAGAAGGGGATGCCGATCACGTCCGCGGCGCGGCGTGCGTCCCGCGCGTCCTCCACCGTGCAGCAGCCGCGGGCGCCGGTCCGGTGCGACTGCGGGTTCGCGGACAGCGCGAGATGGACGCCGGTCACATCGTGCCCGGCGTCCGCGGCCCGGGCGGCGGCCACGCTCGAGTCAACGCCGCCGGACATGGCGGCCAGCACGCGAAGGGAAGTCATCGTGGACAAAGGGTATGTGGTCCCGGCCGGTCAGCGTGCGGCACGCCGGGCCCGCTCGACCACCTCGCCGATCACCGCGCCGAGCGCGTCCACCTCCTCCTGGGTGGAGGTATGACCCAGCGAGAACCGCAGCGAACCGCGGGACCTGGCCTCATCCGCGCCCATGGCGAGCAGCACGTGGCTCGGCTGGGCCACGCCCGCGGTGCAGGCGGAGCCGGTGGAGCAGGCGATGCCCTTGGCGTCCAGCAGCATCAGCAGGGCGTCGCCTTCGCAGCCGGGGAAGGAGAAGTGCGCGTTGCCGGGCAGCCGGGCTGGCCCGGGCGGCGGGCCGTTCAGGATGGCGTCCGGCACCGCGGCGAGCACCTGCGCGATCAGGTCGTCCCGCAGCTCGGCCAGCCGGACCGTCTCGTCGTCCCGGCGCTTGGCCATGACCTCGGCCGCGACCGCGAACGCCCGGATGGCCGGGGCGTCCAGGGTGCCGGACCGGACCTCGCTCTCCTGGCCGCCGCCGTGCAGCACGGGAACCGGCTGGACACCCCGGGCCAGCAGCAGGGCACCCGCCCCCACCGGCCCGCCGAACTTGTGCGCGGTGACGGTCAGCGCGTCCACTCCGCTGGCGGCGAAGTTGACCGGCAGCTGGCCCGCGGCCTGGACGGCGTCCGTGTGCAGCGGCACCCCGTACTCGCGGGCGACCGCGGCCAGCTCGGCGATCGGCTGGATCGCGCCCACTTCGTTGTTTGCCCACATGACCGTGACCAGGGCGGCGCTCGCCGGGTCAGCGGCGAGCGCTGCGGCCAGTGTCTCCGGCGGTAGCAGACCGGCCGCATCCACCGCCAGCCAGGCCGCCCCGGCCTGCTCGTGCTCGATCAGCCAGTCCGCGGAATCCAGCACCGCATGATGCTCCACCGTGGTGGCCAGCACCCGGCGGCGCGCGGGGTCAGCGGCGCGGCGGGCCCAGTACAGGCCCTTGACCGCGAGATTGTCGGCCTCGGTGCCGCCGCTGGTGAAGATGACCTCGCTCGGCCGGGCCCCGAAGACCTCCGCGATCTGCTCCCGGGACTCCTCCACCACCCGCCGGGCCCGGCGTCCCGCGTTGTGCAGCGACGACGGATTACCCAGCTGGCCGAGTTCCTCGGTCATCGCGGCCAGCGCCTCGGGCAGCAGCGGCGTGGTCGCCGCATGGTCGAGGTAAGCCACGCAGCCCGGCGCCGGCCGCGGGCGCCTGCCCGCACTGTCCACATACCCCATGACGGCCCTCAGCCTAATGCGCGTTCCGGCCTCAGCCGGCGCTGGCCCGGGGGCCCGAGCCCCCGGAACCCCCAACGAGCCTGCTGCCCTAGGCACACGACTTCCCGATGCTGCCCGCCGGTCGCCGGCTCGGAGGGAACACGCCTACGGCGCGCCCCGCCTCACCAGCGGTGCTGACCCGGGGGCGCCCCCCGGAACCCCCCGCGCGTCGCTGGCTCGGAGGGAACACGCCTACGGCGCGCCCCGCCTCGCCAGCGAGCGGCCCGGCCGGTTTCCTAGTCCCCCGAGCGCTGCTCGACCTGCTCGGTGAGCTGCGGCACGACCGCGAACAAGTCACCGACCACGCCGAAGTCAGCGAGCTCGAAGATGGGCGCCTCAGGGTCCTTGTTGATCACCATGATGGTCTTGGCCGTCTGCATGCCGGCCCGGTGCTGGATCGCACCTGAGATCCCGACCGCCACGTACAGCTGCGGGGACACGGTCTTTCCGGTCTGGCCGACCTGGAACTGGTGCGGGTACCAGCCCGCGTCGGTCGCGGCCCGGGACGCGCCCACCGCCGCACCGAGGGAGTCCGCCAGCTTCTCGATGACCGCGAAGTTTTCGGCATTGCCCACCCCGCGGCCGCCGGACACCACGATGGCCGCTTCGGTGAGTTCCGGCCGCTCGCCGCGCTGGGCCACGACCCGCTCCGTGACCCGGACCGCCCGGGCCGCGTCGCTCAGCTCGACCCCGGCCGGCTCGATCTCCGCCGCGGCGGGCGCGGGCTCCGCGGCGGTGGAATTGGGCCGCACCGCGATGATGGGCGTGCCGGTGCGCACCCGGGATTGCACAGTGATGGCCCCGCCGAAGATGGACTGCTCGGCGACCAGGCTGCCGTCGTCGGCGGCGGTGAGGCCAACCGCGTCGGTGATCACCCCGGATCCCGTCTTGACCGCCAGCCTGCCTGCCACCTCCTTGCCCTCGCCGGTGGCGGCGAGCAGCACGGCGCCGGGCGCTTTCTGCGCGACCAGCGCGGCCAGCACCTCGGCCGTGGGGGCGACCACGCCGTCCTCGAACTCACTGCCCTCGGCCACGTAGACCTTGGCCGCGCCGAACTCGGCCAGCCGCTCCCGGCCGCCCTCCGCGCCGCCGCCGATCCAGACGGCCGCTGGCTCGCCGAACTGGCGGGCCAGGGTGAGCAGCTCGCAGGTAACCTTCTTGACCGTCTCGCCGTAGTGCTCGGCAAGAACCAGGATCTCAGCCATCGGGTGGCAGCCCTTCCGTCGTCAGCACACGCATCGTCAGCGAATGCGCCGTCAGCGAACGTGTCGTCCCTGGCGCGCGTCGTTAGTGAATTCGTTGTCAGATGAACTTCTGCGCGGCCAGGAACTCCGCCGCTTTCACGCCACCGTCGCCCTCGTCCTTGACGACCGTGCCCGCCTGCCGCGGCGGGCGCTTCGCGAAGCTCGACCACCTCGGTGGCCGCCCCGGCCAGGCCCACCTGCCCCGGGTCGATCCCGGCATCGGCCAGGCTGAGCGTCTCCACCGGCTTCTTCTTGGCCGCCATGATCCCCTTGAAGGACGGGTACCGTGGCTCGTTGATCTTCTCTACGACGCTGATCACGGCGGGCAGGCTCGCCTCCACCGTGTCGTAGCCGGAGTCGGTCTGCCGGTGGATGCGGAGCTGGCTGCCGTCCACCTCGACCTTGCTGGCCAGCGACACCTGGGGCACGCCGAGCCGCTCGGCCAGCATCGCGGCCATCACACCCATCCGCGCGTCGGTCAACTCCGCCCCCAGGATGACCAGGTCGAACCCGGTCCGGCCGAGGACCTGAGCCAGCGCCGCCGACGTTTGCAGCGCATCCGACCCGGCCAGGCCGTCGTGGTGGGGATGCGCCCCGACAAGGTGGATTACGTCAACGCCCACGGCACGTCTACGCCGATCGGCGATACGCTCAGGCGCACGCCATTCGCAATTTTTTTGGCGAGCGAAAGATTCCAGTGAGCTCTACCAAGTCGATGACCGGACAACTGCTCGGCGGAGCGGGCGGCCTGGAAGCGGGCATCACAGTGCTCGCACTCCGCGACCAGATCTTGCCTCCTACGATCAACCTCATGAGCCAGGACCCCGAGACCAACGCCATGGATTTCGTTCCCAATCATGCGCGCACGGCAATCCTAACCTGCGGCCGGAGAGCGCCTGGACTTACGAAGCCGGCGTCGACTGGCATCCCGGTTTCCGCGTGCGCGGCGAGTTGACCGTATTCAATCGCCAGGTGCGGAATGGCATCGATTATTACCGCACTGACGTGGACGCCCCGTGGCAGGCGTTGAACATAGACCGGCTGCGATTCACCGGCGTGGAAAGCGGGCTGCACTTAGTGCTCACCCGTTCGCAAACACTCGACCTGCACTATGACTGGCTAATTGCGCGTGTGGTAAAATCTCACCAAGTATGAAGTTGAAAAAGACCGTAACGACGACGTCTGGGACCATGCCACTTGCAATCAGCCGATCGAATGCAGCATAATAATTCATGTGCAAATCGTCGGCTGAATGCATTTCCACCTTGCCCGATCTGAGAAAGTCACATGTCAATATCGACTTCCAAGCAATCGAACTCCAGAGCCAGCTTCTGGCACCGCCTTAAGAGCCTGCTGATCGGGGAAGTACCAAAAGATGTCGCGATCTGCGAGTTCGATTGTCCCAAAAATCAGTGCACCTATGGCGAGTGGGCGACATGCCAGCGTAGGATCCAGCTTGAGGCGCTTTGCCACCCGAAACTGGTTGAGTCGGCTCAAGGTGCCACCGCGCGGGCTCTTGGGCCCGGTAGACCTGGGTGGTCGCCCACCCAGGTCCCCCACAGATCCAGACGTGCGACGTTAAGGCGATCGGCACGTCGAGATCTACCCCGAGTTGAGCTTCCCCTTCCTGCGATATGATGCGAGGCTATAGCCTGGTCTTTCGCCGTCTGTACACCAGGTAGGGGAACCATCATGGAAGCATCCACCGAGTGCTTCGACGCCTTGATCTGTTCGGGAGCCAAACGGCTGACCGGATACCAACGCCGGTTGTTCATGGCCGAGGTGGCCACGGAACTCTGTGAAGGCAGCGCCCGCCAAGCCGAACGACGCTTCGGGTGGGGACGAGAAACAGTTCTGAAGGGACTGCACGAGTCGCGTCAAGGGATGCGCTGTCTCGAGAATTTCGTCGCGCGAGGTCGGCTGCGTAGCGAAGAGAAGGATCCGCAACTGGCTGCGGACATCCGTGCGATCGTCGAGCCCCATACCTACGCCGATCCGGAACTGAAGTCGTCGCGGCGGTACACGAACCTGTCGGCGGCCGAGGTGCGACAGGCCTTGATCGACAAGGGACATTCCGAAAAGGAGTTGCCCAGTGAACGCACCATGCGGGACATCCTCAATCGGATGAACTACCGTCTCAAGCGGATTCAGAAAGGCAAACCGCTGAAGAAGACCAAAGAGACCGACGCGATTTTCGCCAACGTGAAGGAGGTGCGGGAACAGGCTCGGAACGAACCTGAAACGCTGGAGATCTCCATGGACACGAAGGCGAAGGTGGGAATAGGCGATTACGCTCGTGGGGGGAAAAACCAGGACCGCCGCCAACGGTGAAGTGGCCAAGGGATGGGATCACGATCCGCCAGCCAAGGTGAAGCTGGTCCCTTTCGGCATCCTGATGCGGGTGACCGGGGCGTTGATGCTCCTGTTCGGATCACACGAGACCAGCGACGCTTGGGTCGATGCGCTGCAAATGTGGTGGCTGCTGGTTCGGTCAGGCTTAGAACATGTCAAGCGCCTGGTGATCTATCTGGACAACGGCCCCAAGAACTCCGGTCGGCGGACCCAGTTTCTGAAACGGATGGTCCAGTTTGCCGACTGGTCGAGGTTGGAGATTCGGTTGGTGTACTATCCTCCCTACCACAGCAAATACAACCCGATTGAACGCTGCTGGTCGGCTCTGGAGAAGAAATGGAACGGCGTGTTACTGAACTGCCTGAAGGTGGTTCTGCAATGCGCCCTACGAATGACCTGGAAGAGCCAGCACCCAATCGTGAAACGCCTCCATGGCGAGTATCCCGATGGCGTTCGAGTCGCCGCCAAAGAGATGAAGGAGTACGAAGCTCGATTGGAACGATCGGCAACCCTGCCGAAGTATGACATCACCATCAAACCGAGAATCACCGAGCAGCAGGGAAATTAAGTCCTGCCGCTCGCCTAAACGCATCTGGCTCTTCATCTCATGACTTCGCTACGCTGCTCCGCAGGCCGTGGACCACTCGGGCTCGAGCAAGACTGTACGCGCTTCTCCAGGCGAAGGAACTCTGCCCGCGTCACATCTCCATCTCGGCGTCGCCGAGACAGCTTACGTCGCCAGATCCTTCGCACTTCCTCCCGGAATTCCTGGAGGCTGAAGCTGAAGAAGTTGCCAATGATCCCGTAATACCCGTAGTGGCCTTTTGAAGTTCCGGGGACACCATACCTAACTCCGAAAAATTAAGTATGGTGTCCCCGGAACTATCCTGGTGTCCCCGAAACTATCCTGCTACGATGGTGACGCCGGGAGCAGGGCGTGCTGAAGGATGGCCGCTGTGGGGCCACTGGTGCCGCCCAGCGTCGATAACAAGTGCTCCGTCATGTGACGTGGGAGAGTTCCGGCGACACCATACGCAACTCCGGCGGGACTGGTCTTTACTCGACCTGGGACAAGCCACGTAAGACCTCGCCAGAATCGACGCAACGAGACCAACCAGTGAACGTTCGCACCCTTTCGCCGGGAAGATCCGTTCCGGCCGATCTCAAGAAGGACGCCAACAGCTTCGATCGGCCGATCGCATTGGGGTTGCTGCTGGCCAGCGGTCAGGTCGCGTTCGACCGGCCCGGCAATTTCGCCATCGTCGGCGAGCTGACCCTCACCGGTGAGACCCGGCCCATCAAGGGAATCCTCGCGGTGGCCCTCCAGGCCATCTCCGAGGGTCGCGATGGGCTACTCGTGCCCACCGTCTACGCCTCCGAGGCGGCCGTCGTCGAGGACCTGAATGTCTATCCGGTCGGCAGCCTGACCGAGGCCGTCGGCTACCTCACCGGGCAGGTCGACATGGACCCCGAGACCGTCGATCTCGACGAACTCTTCGCCCAGCACTCCCACATGGAGGAAGACTTCGTCGACGTCAAGGGCCAGGACAAGGGCGTCCTCTTCCTCGACGAAATGCCCGAGGTCAATCGCAAGACGCTCGAGGTCCTGCGCCAGCCGCTCGAGGAAGGCAAGGTGACCATCAGCCGGGCCCTCCGCAGCTCCACTTTCCCCGCCGACTTCATCCTCGTCGCCGCCATGAATCCCTGTCCCTGCGGATACAGGTCGGATCCCCGCCGCGCCTGCTCCTGCACGCCGCCCCAGGTCGAGAAGTACCTCAGTCGCATCTCCGGCCCCCTGCTCGACCGCATCGACCTGCACGTCGAGGTCCCCGCCGTCCCGTTCACCAAGCTCGCCGAGATGCCCCCCGGCCCACCTTCCTCCGAATTCCGCGCCCAGGTGCTCGAAGCCCGCCGCCCGTCAGACCAAGCGGTTCGGCGCCCATGCCCACGGTCCCACCGTCAACGGCCGGATGACCCCACGCCAGGTCCGCAAGTTCTGCGCGCTCAAGCCCGAGGCGATGAGCATCCTCAAGGCCGCCATGGAGGAATTAGGATTATCCGCGCGGGCTCATGACAAGGTCTTGCGTCTTGCACCGACCATCGCCGACCTC
>CAWDRD010000014.1:0-136909 GCA_963804455.1 uncultured Actinomycetes bacterium | reverse complement strand
AGCCTCTTTGTGTCAAGGGGTTCTGTCGGTCTTTTTCGCGGCGCGTGGAGCGGCTTTCGGGCGCTGTGGCTTGACCAGCGATCCTTGGCCGCGGGCCTCCCCGTGGCCGAGTGTGGCCGTCGTCTTGCCGCACCTCCAGGTCGTTCGTCCTCGCTTCGCTGCGGGCGCTCCACCTGGACCTGCGGCTGCGCCGGCGGAAGGCGGCAGCGACCTGGGAATGGCCAGCCCTGCCCCGGGCACTGACAGGCCCTGGGGCTGGGTTGCTGGCCGCGGTCGTAGGGTGGTGACCGGGCCCGGGAGTGGCTTGCCCGAAGAGCCGGTGCCTGGGTGTGAGCCTGCGGCGCTGGCGACAGAGTCGTTCCCCTGCTGCCCTCCCGGGTCCTTGGCACTGGCTGCTGCGGCGCGGCGGGCGTCGGCCTGCAGGCAGGCGAAGATGGCGTTGCTGATCTGGCGCTTCAGCGAGCGCAGGGCCTCTTTCGGGGTCTTGCCCTCGGCCAGCTTCTTGTCGTAATAGGCCCGGCCCTCGCTGTGCCGGTGACCGATCTGGGTGACCGCGGCCATGTGGATGGCGTGGTTGAGCCGCCGGTTCCCGCGCCTGCTCAGCCGGCAGGCCTTGCGCTGGCCGGAGGACACCTCGACCGGAGCGGTCCCGTCGTAGGCGGCGAAATGGTCGCGGCCGGGGAAGCGGGACACGTCGCGGACATCGCCGATGACAGCGGCAGCGATGCCGGGGCCGACTCCGAACAGCCCGGTCAGGCTGGTTCCGGCCGCGGCGACGGCGGCGGCGAGCTTCTTGCGGGTCTCGCGGATCCGGGCATCGATGCCGCGCAGGTCCTCCACGAACGCCGCGGCGAGCTCGCAGCGGGCCGCCTCCACGGCCCCCGCTGGCGTGAGTGACCCCAGGAGCCGGGCCGTCTGAGCTGCGGTGATCGCCTTGGGGACACCGCCGGGGATCAGCTCACACAGCACGGCGTGCAGCCGGCAGGCCACCTGGGTGCGGGTGCGGCCCAGGTCACGGTGGCGCTTGGACCACACCTTCAGCACCGCCGCGTGATCCTCGGGCCTGACCTCCTGGCAGCCCGGTGAGCGCAGCGCGGCGACGGCGACCGACCGGGCATCGTTGGGGTCGTTCTTGTTCGTGTCACCGGCGGCCAGCAGCCGGACCCGCGCGCCGAGCTTGGGCTGCACATCCAGCACCCGCTCACCCGCGGCCAGCAGCTGCTGGGCCAGCAGATGACCCATGCCGCCGGCACCTTCCACCGCCCAGATCCTCTCCGGCCAGGCCGCCGCCCATTCCAGCAGCCGCCCTGCCTGCGCGGCGCAGGCACGACCCGCAGCTCACCCAGCGGCTCCTCCGCCGCGCTGATCGCCACCGCCGTGTGCGAGGCCTTGTGCGGATCGACCCCAATCATCACTACCGCCATGACCAGTCCTCCCCAAGATTGCGGATATGACCGTGGCGGGCATGCCGAATCGAGAACCTTCATGGCGCTCGCGCCTCTTTCGAGCCACGCCACGGGCGAGGTCCCGGCAACCTGGCACGTCGTTCGTAAGCCAGGCCACAGTGGGCCTGGAGGTGGCTCGAGAGCCCAGTTACCGGGACCTCCAACGCTACGACCTGACTCCACTGCCATCCCGGCCAGGACCGTATCGCCTACACCCATGCTCAATTAGGCGGCTCGGCGAGCGTTCTCCCTGACCTTCTCCATCACTCAGCGTGATGCCGAGTTAACTGTCATTGCCTGCCTTAGGTTGCCTTCCTTTCTGGCGGGCTGCAGGTGACATGTCCCCGGGTGCCCGGCGGGGCTGGTCTGCCGGAAGATCCGGCCGCCTTGTTCTTCGCGTTCCCAGTGTCCTGGATGGCCGGGGGTTCTTGGGGCTTCGGTCCAGAAGAACGTGAAGGCGTCGATGTCCGGGGGAGAACGGCTTCGAACATGCCTTCTGGCGTCGAGATCACCGGCACCTCGTAGACCGGGTCCCACCGCCCGTGGGCCTGGGTGAGGCCGGCGTGCACGTAGCCGCTTGCGCCGACGCGGACCCGGACCCGGCCATGGGCGGGGAAGTCCTGGTGTTCGAAGGTCCAGACGGTGGCGTAGTCGGCCTGCCGCCCGGCGGCAGCCGGGGCGTGTGGCCCGACGCTCCCAGGGCGCCGGCCGCCGTGGTGAACACCTCGACCGTCCGCATGAACCCGCCGCCGAGGTTCACGAACTTCCCCGGCACGTCTGGCGCGTGCGGGCCGACGTTGACCACGATCCCGACCTTGCCGGCCACGGCGCGGTCTATCCCGCTGGCGCCGAAGGAGTCACCGAGGTACATCATCTGCTCCGGGTCCAGATGCGGGACAAGATCGCTGGCATGGGACAACCGGATAAGTTCGTCGACGCCGTCTCCCTTGTCCTGGCCCTGCCCTTGCCAGATCAGCCGGTAACCGCCCTGGTGAAAGACGCCGATCTGGTTGCCTCCGGACAGGATCAGCAGGACCTGCGCCAGCCGGCCCGCAGTGCCCTGGCGGGCGACCAGCTCGGCGATCAGCGGCCGCAGCAGCCGGGCGTAGAACCAATCGAATGGGGCACCGGTATTGAATACCAGGATGCCGCGGGCGTCGAGATAGCCGGCCAGGGCCGCCACCGTCTGGTCGTCCAGATCGCTGCCGAAGAAGGCCGTGAGGGTATCGTCCAGATCCGTCATCATCACGCACCGGCCGGCCTGCTCCACTGACCGGAAGAAGTCGTCGAAGGCAAGCAGCTGGTCCGGAGGAAGGCCCTGGAGGAGCTTTCCTCTCCGCTGGCCTGCGGCGCGGCGTGCTCCTGTCGTGGCCCGCACCTGTTCTCAGCTTCCCGGAGAGCGCCGACGGCGGCGCGTCGCGCCTGTGGGTTGTCCGGGGGCGGCCTGCCCGGCCGGCTTGCCGGGGCCAGCGCGGGCACGCTGCAGCTCAGCCTCGGCCTGCTCGGCGCGGGCCTGAAGCCTGGCCCCGGCGTCCTCTAGCGCCGCGATCTGGGCTTCGAGCGCCGCCCGCAGCTCGGCTTGGTCCCGCGCGGCGTCCTCGCAGACCTGCGCTACCTGCCGGTCCGCGGCCTGGCGGGCCTGCTCCAGCTCCGCGCGGGCCGACTGGGCAGCCTCCCGCGCCCGGGCCGCGTCCTGCCCGGCATCCCTGGCCCGGGACCCGGCCTCGCCCGCCCGGGACTCCGCGCCGCTGACCGCATCGTCCCGCTCCTGCCGCGCCGCGGCTACCCGCTCCTGCGCGGCCCGCTCGGCCTCGGCGGCCCGTGCCCGCGCGGCCTCCCGCGTGGCGTCGGCCTCCTGCATGGCGGCAGCCTTCGCCGTCAGCGCCTCGGCCACTGGCAAGGGCGCTCAGCCATAGATGGTGCCGACGCCGGGAATGATCGGCGTGACGTCCAGGTAGGCCGGTCCCGCATGCGAGCATGCCTCCAAGCCGAAGGCGGCGTACGTCGCGTCGTACTGGTCCGGTGGGTAGACGCGCAGCTGCAACGTCGTGTCCACCGGGTCGCACCCGGGCTCGGTGCTGACGGCCGCGTCGTGGTAGGCGAGAATCGCGTGCGCGGTCGCTCCCGGCGCGAGGATCACGGCATGAAGGGGTGCTCACGTGAACCCAGCCCGCGGGGCTGCCAAGCTGCTGCCCGAGGCGGCTGATCGCGGAGACACCGGGGAAGCCGTACAGGGAGCAGGTGTGCCCGCTCAAGTTGGTGAACTGCAGCGGGTAGTAGATGGTCCCGGCCGCCCCGTTGCCCTGGTCGACCGCGACCCAGACGCCGAGGTCAAAGGCGGTGCACTCGGAAATGGCAGCCGCCGTGCGCGCGGCGCCCGAGGAGCTTGCCGCGTAGGCGGCCGGGGAGATCGCCAGGCCGGCGACGGCTGCGGCAACGACCGCGATTACCCGGCGGGCGATGATGGAGGGGGTCTTCATGGCAGTGGTCCTGTGGCGCTTTGCTCCGCAGTGTACGGAGTCCATCTGACCACTACAGACTGAGATGACCGGGTTCCGGTTAGGATCGCCATCCCGGTTACCGCGCAGCCCGCGCGAGGATGACGCTCGGCGAGCAGCAGTCTGCGCGCGGCGGTGCGGCTGGCTGGTCCTGGTCGGCCGTCCGGCAGCTTCCAAGACGCGGGGCTGCTCGTGCTGCGGCACGAAGCGGTAGGTGTGCTCGTCGGGCATCCCCGGCCCCGGCTGCTGGGCCTGCTGGGAGCTGAGGCGTTCGCCCTGCGGACGATCATGCGGGCGGTGACGGTGCGTGCCCTGGCGGAGGTGAACGCGGTGTAGCCGGTCTCGGCGACCTCGGCGTCAGAGATCCATGCCTTCTCGTCTTCGTCCCAGATGGCATTGGGGTACCTGACCGGGGTCCAGGCGTCCTCGGCGATGGTGGCGATGTGGCGGCGGACCTTGGGGTCCATCCGCATCGTGACCGAGAAGTTCGCGCCGCCGCGGCGGCAGGCGGTGATGGCGGGCCCGTTGTAGTAGGAGGAGTCCATCCGTGCGATCAGCCGCCCGGCCGCGCCCGCCTCGCGGGCGGTTCCGATCTGCTCGCGCAGGAAAGACGCCGCGCCGCGGGTGCAGTTCGCGGTGCCGCCGCGCAGCCGGGTGCCGGTGACTAGCGGCGCGGCCGGCGTGGGACAGCGCCGAGGCCAGGACGTTCAGGCCGCGGATCGCCACGACCTTGCCCTGGATCTTGGTGGTACCGAACCCGGCGCCTTGCTTGGCGGGCCCGTCGACCCGGAACTGCGACGCGTCGATGTCGAGGAACGCCAGGGTCTGGGCGCCGGGCAGCAGCGGGGCGTGACGGGCCAGGCCCGCCAGCAGCCGCCGGTGCACGGCCTGCAGCTGGCGGACGTTCCCGAAGTCGAAGGCGCGCAGGAAGCTGCCCAGCGTGGAGGGCGCCCGCACCTGCCCGATGACGCTGGTCAGCGCGCCGTCGCGGAGCCGGTTCATGTCCTCGATGCTGTCGGCGCCCAGCAGCATCGCCGGCGATACCAGCGGATCCAGGGCGAGCTGCTCAAACTCGGCCACCGGGTCAGCGCACCGGCGATCCGCCGGCCTCAAAGCGCTGACGATCCCCCCGCGCCCCAGCGGCACGCCGGGACGACGTGGCGGCAGTTCCTGCACGCGCAAGCCGCGACGATGCTCGCCACCGGCTTCTCCCACGTTGACTGCGCGGTGACCCTCCGGCGCCTGTACTGCCTCTTCGTGATCGAGGTCGGCTCCCGGCATGTGCACATCCTCGGCGTGACCGCGAACCCCGCAACTGGAGCGGGCCTGGGATGCCTGGCAGGCCGGGCGATACCAGCGCGGCGAAATTGACCAGCGACCCGGCTACACCGGCAACCCGTTCCGGCCACGCTAACGACCACCGCCGTGCCACCAGGGCAGTTCAGGAAACTGGACGCTGTAGCGGTGCTGACGGGCCCGTCGTTACCACCCCGGTCCCCTCGCTCAGCCGCTACCGGCGCCTCCCTTCCGGTACCAGCACCTGCTGGAGGGCGTCGAAGTCCTCGACGCATTTGCCCGTGCCGACAACGACTGATTCCAGCGGATTGCCGGCTAGCTGGATCGGCATCCCTGTCTCTTCGCGCAGCCGCTCATCGAGGCCGCGCAACAGCGCGCCACCGCCGGTCGAGCGCGATACCGCGGTCCATGACGTCGCCGGCCAGCTCGGGCGGGCACGTGCCGAGTGTGGTCTTGACAATGTCCACGATGGTGCTGACGGGTCCCTGGATCGCGTTCCGGACCTCCTCACCACCAATCACGATGGTCTTCGGCAGGCCGCTGACCAGGTCGCGGCCGCGGATCTCGGTGTGCGGTTCATCCGGCGACGGGTAGGCCGACCCGATCGCCATCTTGATCTCCTCGGCGGTCCGCTCGCCCAGCATGAGCGAGTACTCCTTCTTGGCGAAGGCGATGATCGCCTGGTCCATTTCGTCGCCGCCGACCCGGATGGACTGGGAGGTCACGATGCCGCCGAGCGAGATCACCGCGACCTCGGTGGTCCCGCCGCCCACGTCCACCACCATGTTGCCGGCCGGCTCGCTGACCGGCAGCCCGGCGCCGATCGCGGCCGCCATCGGCTCTTCGATGATGTAAACGCGCCGGGCACCGGCCTGGTGCCCGGCTTCCTTCACCGCGCTTTGCTCCACGCCGGTGATCCCGCTGGGCACGGCCACCACCAGCCGCGGCCTGGCCAGGTGGCGGCGGCGGTGGACCTTCTGGATGAAATAGTGCAGCATCCGCTCAGTGATATCGAAGTCGGCGATGACACCGTCCTTCAGCGGCCGGATCGCCACGATGTTGCCGGGCGTCCGGCCGATCATCCGTTTCGCCTCGATGCCGACCGCGACGATCTGGCCGTTGCTGGTGTTCAGCGCCACCACCGACGGCTCGTTGAGCACAATCCCCCGCCTGCGCACGTACACGAGGGTGTTCGCGGTGCCGAGATCGACCGCCATGTCACGGCCGAGGATCGCCAGCATATTCATGACAAACGAGCCTTCTAACGAAACTATCTGCTGATGACGTTGAATGCGGATACCGGCCGCGGCGGTGGCACCGTGTCGTTTGCCGGCCTGCGCGAAAAGGGTAACGAGCTCCGGGAAGAAGATCTTGATCTGCCGCCCGCCTGGCTCAGTGGGCCGGGGCCAGGCACGATGGCCTACATGATTCCAACTTACAACCACCGCGGATCGTGCCCGGCGTCGCCGGGTCAGCGCCGTCCGGGTGCGGCGGCCGAGGCCGTGGCTGGCTGTCAGCGGACACAGCGAAGCCTGTGGGCAAGCTCCCCGGATGCACCCGCCGACCGGGCGCAGCAACGACAACGCCATGCTGGCCGTGCGCCGCTAGCCGGTCAAGTGATCCCGCACGCCCCAGACCATGAAGCCCGGCGCATCCCCGGCCAGGTCTACGAAGACCACAGCCACCGCGGCGACGGCTCGGCGGAGGCAGGCTGCCGCAGATCTCGCCCCTGACCGCACCAGTCCCGCCAGCAACGACCGCCCGACTTCGACGACCTGGCCGGCCTTCCGCTGCTGGGCCTGCCGGTCCAGCAGCGGAAAGTGCTCGGCGGCGTGACAAACGAGTACTACCGGGCCGCGTTAGCCGATCGCATGAACCCCCAGGTCAGAGGGCATGCGATAGTTTTGAAGCGGTACAGGGTTGCTCGCGGGTCATCGCCGCGTTGATGACCATCTGCAGGTAGCGACCGCGGGAGACGTTGCCCCGCGTCTGGTCGATCTCTTCGATTAGCGCGAGCGGTAGCTCGGCGCTGACGCGTGCAGTAGGACAGGGGTTCCGGTAGCAATCGCGCGGATCGTAGTGAGATCGCGTTCGCGCTTATGGCGAATTGCAGGTGCGCCTCGGGCGCGGGCCCTGCTCTTATGTCAGTACGAGCATCCGGCGATAGTCTGCTGGCGTGAACGACGACGGGCTCCCAGCCGAGACCGAACCCCCGATCTCTGAGGACCTCCAGCAACGCGGGATCGACTTCCTGCAGGGACTCCTGGCCAGCGGCAAGGTGGATCTCGACCGCTTTCAAAAAGCTCTCGATGCACTGCTCGAGGTCCATACCCAGGCTGACTTCGCCTCGGTAGTTCGCAGCCTACCGCCCCCCGTCGACTTCACTCCGCCCGCGCGGCGGCGCCAAGAGCCGCTCGAGATCTCTACCTCGATGGGCGAGGTTCGCCTCGAGGGCCGCTGGCAGGTGAGCCGTCTCACCAAGATCGACACAGGTATGGGCCCCGTGACGATTGACTTGAGCCAAGCCGAGTTCGATGACTGGGACGTCGAGATTGTCGTCCACACCCACATGGGGACAATCACCGTCATCGTTCCCCGCGGCCTCGAGGTACGACCGGTGGGCAGGAGCGGCGCGGTCAATACCGCCCTCGAGCCGCCAATTCCGGGCTTTCCCGTCGTGCGGCTCAGCGCCACCTACGACATGGGCACAATCCGTGTGATGCATCCGACCGAGAAAAGGCAGCGCCGCCGGAGATGGCGTTGACGGCGCAGCAAAACGCCACCCCGACCATGAACCGACGGCGGCGAGCTCGGCGACGCACGGCCAGGGACGTTCGTCGTGGTGCGGCTGACCACGAACCGCTCCTCGAAGATTGCTGCGTTCGCGCGCCGCGTATCAGATCCGCGCACACACCCCGGCCGTCTCGAAACCAAACAGCGACAGAGAACCTGTAGCCCCCAACACCTAGACGTACACCCGACCCGGTCGCTTGCTCAATCAGCACCGCGAGCAAACGGCAGCGCTACTGCTCGTCCACGAGCTCGGGCGTCATCGATCGTGGGACCCAAGACTTCGGAACGGACGAGCTCCGACAGCGCGTGCAGTCAGACCGCCGGTAGCACGGCCGCGCCAGGAACTCATGCATCGACGCCTTACAACAGTAGCCAGCCTGGATAGATG
This sequence comes from uncultured Actinomycetes bacterium, assembly GCA_963804455.1. GTDB lineage: Bacteria > Actinomycetota > Actinomycetes > Streptosporangiales > Streptosporangiaceae > RYN-230. Next base: position 128,489 of record CAWDRD010000014.1, on the reverse strand, counting down.
ATCAGCGTGGCAATGTCGTCCTCATCGCGACCTCCGACGCGACGCCGGATCGGATGAACGTGGGGAGGTACTGATGCCCGGGGCAGCTGGCAGCCCCGCAGCTGTGGACGGTGGGGACTGCGACGGCGACCGGGGTGACGCAGCCAGTACGGTTGCATCGGATGAGATCATGATGCATCTGGTTGCGTCATTAAGAGCATCAACGAGGAAGGATGCACTTCGGCTCGTTCTCAAGGTCGAGGTATTCCGCAGGGTTGGAACATTGCTCTCTACCAGTTTCGACGCAGGCGTTGACCTGCGCGATGTCCAGATCGCTGCCCGCTACGCCGACCCGCGCACCACGATGCGCTATGACGGGGCCCGCAAGAACCTTGATCGCCACCCGAACTACATCCTCGCCGCCTACCTGGCTTCTGGCACCTGACCGGACCGGGGCCTCTCGCGCCACTCAGCCCGAGAAACGCCCGGCATTGCCGAAAGTAATGCGTGCTGACGACGCATGGTGATGCCCGCATGCGCATACTAATGCGTCATTGCGGCGATCAAGCTCCCTTCGTCATGAGGAAGTCCGCACTCCCATGTGCGGGCCACTGGACGTCCGGACGCCGCCAGATCGCCGATTATTTCCGGCTGGCGCTTGGGCCGCTGCAGGCCGTATCTGTGCGCAGATGTTCCAGTTCTGACGCCGCCTCACCCAACTAAATGACGCATCATCAAGCCGGCCTGACTACGGTGGATCGTTCGCTTTTCAGGGAACCGAGCTACTCTGCCCTGACCAGCCTCGATGCAGCGCCGCGGGAGGACTTGGGCGTGTATCGGGCATGATCAAGCGCTCAAGCTAGTCTGACGGCCCCGGTCGCGGGTCCTCACTGTCAGGCGCGTCCTGTGCACGGTCCCACGCCCTGTCTCCTTCGCCGATCCAGGGCCGCTCTGCGAGTGCCCAGGTCAGCGGTCGGCGGCGGTTTCCACGGGTAGCCGCCAGCGACCGCCAGCCGACCGGTCGTTCTGGCACGGACGTGACGTACTGCGCACTTACGGGTATAACAGGAAAAGGATCATTGACTTTCTACTTGCGCAAGCTCTTGCTCTGCAAACGCTCGATGAACATTGGTCACCAACAGCTAGGGAGTCACCATCATGAGTTCTGAGACCAATGCAGATAAAGCACGTAAGCGAGAATCGAGGGATTGGCCGGATTTGCTTTCGAAGCTTGCCATTCCTTTCGTCGTACTCGGCGCAACCATCTGGTTTACCCTATGGCAAAATAATCTTGCTGATCTTCAGCACCAAGACGACATCATGGAAACCTACATAAGTGACATGAAGGACTTGGTCAACCAGGGCCCGAGTGCTGCGGCCGAAAGTCAAACGGCAGAAGAGGAGACGATTACCGCGCTACGGAGACTAGATGCACAGAATAATCGAACCGTATTGCAATTCCTGCAAGAAGCGCACCTCATTGGCGCGCAGGATCCGGTTATCGATCTGAGCAATGCCGACCTGAGTAACGACGATTTGAGCGGTGCTCCCCTGAGCGACGTTGACCTGACGAATGCCAACCTGAGCCATGCCGACCTGAGCGGTGCAGACCTGAGCGGCAGCATCATGTACAGCGCCAACCTGACCGGTGCGGACCTGAGCGGCGCCACACTCGCCGGTGCCTCCCTGAGCTCTGCGATCCTGACCGGTGCCAATCTGAGCGGCGCCGACCTTAGTAGTGCCGACCTGCCCGGTGCCGCCATTACTCAGTCACAACTCGATGTACTTCGCTCCTGCACAGACGCGATCCTACCAGCAGGATATACCTGCCAGGTCTGCCAATTTGGGAACCTAAGGCCAGTACCAATATGCCAGCAGTCGCCTCCTGTCCGATTGACCTATTGGTACACCGAAACAGGCGCACAAGCAACAGCGGTCCGTCACCTGGTCAATAAATTCAATCAGCAGCACCCCGATATCCACGTTAATGCCGTGTACCGGGACTATTTCCACGCGCTTACCGCATTCACAACTGCTATCCAGGAGGACAATGCTCCTGATGTGTTTCGTTCCGACGTGACCTGGACTCCGCTGTTGGCCTCGAAAGGTTACTTGCTGAATATCGACTCGTACGTGTCTCAGAGCGACCTATCAAAGTACCTGAAGGCTCCCCTGAACATCACCCGCGGAATCCCTCCGAGCACCACTAGCGGAATCAGGCCGGGGCTGAGCGCCCCTTTGGTATATGACGAGTACAAAGGAGATCTTTATGGCCTACCGCAGGTGACCAACTTCCTGGTGTTGCTGTACAACCAGACCGAGCTGAACAATGCTCACATTACTCATCCTCCCGCCACCATGGAGGAGTTTAAAAATGACGCCGTGGAAATCGTGCAGAAGAAAAAAGCAGAATACGGATTTGAATTTGGTGGGACATCCTACTACGCGCTGCCGTTCCTCTATGCTTGCGGTGGTGGCATGTTCGACCAGCACGACAACATTCTGGTTAATAATACCGGATCAGTCGCGGGCCTGAACTTCCTGGTGAACTTGCAGAAAGTCGGTACGGTGCAGGTGATGCCGCAGGAAAAAAGCTTCAACACTCCCCCTGGGACCATGGTGCCGGACTTCATGAAGGGTACGACAGCGATGATTTTCGATGGGCCCCAGGACATAAAAGAAATCATGACCGGTTCTGGTTCTGTCTTCACGGGCAAGCACGGTAACCACCTGGGGATCGCTGCTATTCCAACGGGCCTTGCCGGACAGACCGGCTCACCGCTTGGTGGCGAGTCGTATGTCATCTCTGCTGGTACAGCACATCCTGCTGAAGCGTACAAGTTCATCAAATTCATGAGCTTGAAGTCCAGAAGCCAGGTTGCGCTTGCAAATGCGGGCGATGCCTTGCCAACACTCCAGTCAGCCCAGGATACGGTCTCCAGTTACCCGTTCGTCTCGACATTTTTTTCGCCGTCTATTAAGGACACAGTCGTCGCTCCCCCGCCCGTCCCACAGACCGCATATTTGTTCGATGCGGCCGATCCGGACATCTGGGCCGCCCTCACTCGCAGGCTGAGCCCAGATGAGGCTCTTAACGCGATCGCCTATTCCTGGAAGCAACTCGGGGCTGGGAATCCAGTTTTTAAGTACGCATCTACGCCCGGCACATCGTCGGCGGCCTGCCGATGATCGGCAACGCCTCCGCTGGCAAAGGATCGGCCAGGAGCACCCATCCGGCTGCGTGACGAATGAGCTGTGCTGATCTGGTGAATCTTACGGCTTGGCACGGCGTGCGCCGCGGGTGCCTTTAGAGGCTGAGCGCGGCGCTGACGCCGCGCCACTGGCGTCGCATGGCGGGCGCCGCCTTGATTCCAGATTCCAGCAAGGCATGATTCAGCAACGGATGTACTGACCGGCGAGTGGTTCACGAGCAGGCGAACGATCAGTCGGGCCTGAACAGGTACGACACAGCGCAATGCGCAGATCTGGGCACCCATCGGGCATGATCCAGCGATCTTGTGACCCCGATTGATAATTCCGCGTGGTGTTTGCGATCACGCTTCACGAGACGCGAGCCGCGCCTAACGGCGGATATCGCACGGGTTGCCGGCCTTAAAGATCACGCTCCGCGATCGGCGTCGCCTTGGATCCGCGGGTGCGTCAAGCACCGCGAGCGCCCACGACGCCCGCGCCCGTGTCAACGACACGCTTGGCTGACTGAGGTCGCGGGTCCGCGGTCTTGGCACCCGGCTCCCATCGTCACGACGTACCTCAACGCGGCATGAGCGGATGCCGGGCGGGGTGGGCAGGTTCAGCTGGGGCTGGTTCAGGCGCGGCGGGTGGCAAGGATGACTCCGGAACCGTGGCCGAGTTCGATCGAGGTAAGCAGCGGGCTGGTGAGGAGGGCCTGCCGTACTTGGCCCTGTTTGGTGTGCTGCTCAGAGGTCCATTCCGGGGTGGCGGTCATGTCATCGGCCACGAGCAGGCCATGCGGGCGGAGCGCGGCGATCGTGCGATCAAGGCCGGCCCATTTGCCGCCCTGGGCATCGGCGAATATCAGGTCAAACGCCCCAGTCTCGCCAAGCACGCTGAGTGCGTCGCCCACCCGCAGGTCAACGAACTGTGGCCAGGCGCCGCGGGCGGCCAGGGCCGCCGTCTGCGGGTCCTTTTCGACGGTGGTCACCGTGACATCAGTCCGGGGCAGCAGCCCCCAGGCAATCCAGGCCGTGCCTACTCCTGCGCCAGTTCCGAGTTCCAGGACGCGGGCGCCTGCAGGCAGGTGCGCGGCCAGGACAGCCAGCAGCTGCCCGACGGGGGGCTCGCAGGAGAGCCGGAACCCGGCCGAGCGGGCCCTGCCGGTGGCGGCGGCGACGAGCGCCGGCGTGGTGCTCCCCATGACCGGTCAACCTAGCAGCCCATTCCGCAGCCGTCTCGCCCCAAGTGATGCGCGCACGTCAAGCATGTGAGTATGTCCTTGACGCGAGGCCGTAGCCATGCATCCACCTGGTCCTCTGAGGACTTGGATCTTGCTACCCTGGTAATACTTCAAGTAGTATCTAGGGTATGAAGGTAAGTGTTAGCCTACCCGAAGATGATGTCGAGTTTCTCGACTCTTACGCCCAGGCCCAGGGCATCGAGTCGCGGTCCGCAGTGCTGCACAAGGCTGTCGGGCTGCTGCGGGCCACTCAGCTTGGGGATGCGTACGAGGAGGCCTGGGATTCCTGGGAAGCCTCAGACGATGCCAGCGCCTGGGAGGCCGTTACCGCCGACGGCCTGGGAAACTGAATGCGCCGCGGCGAGATCGTCACCGTCAGTCTCGACCCTGCCCGCGGATCGGAAGCCGGCAAAACCCGCCCTGCCGTTGTTGTCAGCAACGATGCCGCCAACGCCACGGCAACCCGGCTCAGGCGGGGCGTCATTACCGTAGTGCCGGTGACCTCGAACACCGCACGCATCTACCCGTTCCAGGTCCTGCTGCCTGCGCGCCAGACAGGACTGCCCCGTGACTCCAAAGCGCAGGCTGAGCAGGTACGCTCCGTGGCTGTCGAGCGGATTGGCAAACGTGTTGGCCAGTTGCCAGCATCGCTCATTAGCGAACTCGACCAGGCACTCCGAGTTCACCTCAGCCTGTAGGCGTGCACAAACGGATCACACAGCGGCATGAGCGTGCGACTTGCCGGGTTCAGCGCGGTGCTGCAGCGGCCGGAAGCCATATATGGGCGATGCATGCACCCAGGCTTTCATAAGAGGCTTAAAGCGGATAGATGCCACGAATCATGTTGAATCGGCATGATCGCCACAGGGCACAGTGGCAGGTCATTACTAAGCCATCCGGCGGTCACCTCAAACGATCCGGGCCGTACTGTCTATTGCGTCAAGGCATGCTATTTCGCCGTTCCTTCAGCCATATGGTGGCGGGCATGAGAATTCCTCCAGCGCGGACGGGCCGCATGCTCGTCATTGCCCCCGTAGCGGGAGCGATCACTGCCATAGCCCTGACCGGCGGGGCGGCCATGGCTGCCCCCCAGGTGACACCCCTTCCCTGCACCGCCTCCATGAGCAACAGCCACCCAGCGGACTACACGACCACCGCCGTGCGCGAGCACGCCCGCCGCCGAGCCCGGATCCCGCCGCTGCGCACGCGAAAGGTTGCACCGTCTAGCCCGCGCACTTGAACGGCTCGCTGCCGAGCGCATCCATAGCGGCATGTGAGTATGTCTTTCGCGGGACTCCGCTCGTGGCTGGTGCGGGTGAGTCGCGTTTTGTGGCCTCATCAGCGTCCTGGCTGGTCAGGAACGTTCGCCAGACCAGGGCTTGGCGTTGTCGTGGGTCAGCTCCGAAGCGGATCGGCGCAGTGTCACGCGATGATGCCGCAGCCAGTTACCGTCCTGGCAGAGGAGTGCCCGAGTACGGCCTGTGGGTGCCGGAAATCGTGTCATACCCGCCTGAGCTGGGGATTCCTGCTCCGGGGTGGTCTTGGGGGGAACACCCGCGCGGCCGGCTGGTGCGCTAACCCGGTGGCCGACCTTGAGCAGCTCACCTTGGATCCTCTTGTATCCCCAGCCGTTGTTCTCGGTGGCGAGCCGCTCGATGAGCGCGGCGATCCCCGCGCTGACTGGCGGCCGTCCCGCCCGGTTCGGATAGGTCTGCTTGCGGGCGGCCAGGCGGCGGTGCCAGCGCAAGACGGTGCCGCGGGTGACCAGCCGGTCCGCTCGCAGCCTTCCCCGCAGGAGCCGGATCAGCGCGGCCATCACCGCCCGGCCAGCCCAGTCCAGCCGGGGCCGCGGATGGGTCCGGCGCAGCACAGCGCCCTCATGCCGCAGCACCAAGAGCTCAGCGTCCTTGGAGGCCGGCGACCGGCCGAGCAGCACAAGCCAGCCGCAGAGCCGGACGAAGATGAGATAAGCAGGCGGAGGGACACCGATGATCATGATGCCCTACGACTGACCTTACTCATCACTGCAGCTCACAGGCCACGCAGACTTCTGGCACCCCACAGGCTAATGTCACGGTTTCGGAGCCCACTGTGACGCCCAGCTAGCGTTCCCCGCTTATGCCGGGCCGGCAAGGGCCGCGCACAGGGCGTCAGGCCCGTCCCAGGAAGTCGGCTGGCTGGTCAGACCGCATGCAGGCCGACCGCGGTGAATGCCGCGCGGGCCTGGCTGATCTGCTCGGTGGTCGGCAGGGCCACCCTGGCGCAGGGGTAGTCAAGGCCGAGCGCGGCGTACTTGGCGGCGCCGAGCGTGTGGAAGGGGAGCACATCGACCCGTTCGACGTTGCCGAGGGACGCGGTGAACCGGGCGAGCGCGGCGACGTTGCCGGGATCGTCGGTCCAGCCAGGGACGAGGACGAAGCGCACCCAGACCATCTGGTGACGGGCGGCGAGACGGCGGGCGAACGCGAGCGTCGGGGCGATGCCGCGGCCTGTCACCCGCCGGGCGATGGCCGGGTCGAACGACTTGATGTCGAGCAGGACCAGGTCGGTGGCATCCAGCAGCCCGTCGTCGGCGCGGGTGCCGAGGTAGCCGGAGGTGTCGAGCGCGGTGTGCAGGCCGAGCTCTTTCGCGCCGGTCAGGATGGCCCGGGTGAACGCGGGCTGCAGCAGCGGCTCGCCGCCGGAGACGGTCAGCCCGCCACCGGCGGCGCCGATGAACTGCCGGTAACGGCGGGCCTGGCCGAGCACGGCGGCGGCGGTCATCCGCTGCCCGTTCCGGCCAGACCAGGTATCCGGGTTGTGGCAGTACACGCAGCGCAGCGGGCAGCCGGCGGTGAACACCACGAACCGGGTGCCAGGGCCGTCGACGCCGGTGGACAGATCCCAGGAATGCACCGAACCCGTGATCCCGGCCGGCCCGGCCGGTGCCTGCGGCGGCCCTGCGGTAACGGCGGTCATGGTCAGACCAACCCGTGGAAGGTGCGGCTGACCACGTCGAGCTGCTGTTCGCGGGTAAGCCGGACGAAGTTGACCGCGTACCCGGAGACCCGGATCGTCAGCTGCGGGTAGCGCTCGGGGTGATCCATCGCGTCGAGCAGGGTGGCGCGGTCGAGCACGTTGATGTTCATGTGGAACCCGCCGCAGGCGACGTACCCGTCGAGGACGCCGACGAGGTTGTCGATCTGCTCAGCGAGGGTGCGGCCGAGCGCGGCCGGGGTGATGGTCTCGGTCAGGGAGATGCCGTCCTCGGCGTGGCTGTAGGGCAGTTTCGCGACCGACAGCGCGGCGGCGACCAGGCCATGCCGGTCGCGGCCGTTCATCGGGTTCGCGCCGGGCGCGAACGGCGCGCCAGCGCGCCGGCCGTCTGGCGTGTTGCCGGTGTGCTTGCCGTAGACGACGTTGGAGGTGATGGTCAGCACCGACTGGGTGTGCAGCGCGTTCCGGTACGTCTCGTGCTGGCGGACCTTGTCCATGAACGTGCGCACGAGCCCCACCGCAATGTCGTCGGCGAGGTCGTCGTCGTTGCCGTAGGCCGGGAACTCCCCGTCGGTGCGGTAGTCGACCACGAGACCCGTGTCGTCGCGGACCGGCCGCACGGCCGCGTATTTGATCGCGGCGAGGGAGTCGGCGGTGACGGACAGGCCGGCGATGCCGCAGGCCATGGTGCGCAGCACGCCGTAGTCGTGCAGCGCCATCTCCAGCCGTTCGTAGGCGTACTTGTCGTGCATGTAGTGGATGACGTTGAGCGCGTCGACGTAGGTCTTCGCGAGCCAGTCCATCATCGTGTCGAACCGGGCCACGACCTCGTCGTAGTCGAGCACGTCACCGGTCAGCGGCGGCAGCGGGGGTCCGACCTGGACGCCGCTGATCTCGTCCCGGCCGCCGTTGATCGCGTACAGCAGCGTCTTGGCCAGGTTGACCCGGGCACCGAAGAACTGCATCTGCTTGCCGAGCTCCATCGCCGAGACACAGCAGGCGATCGCGGTGTCGTCACCCCACCGGGCCCGCAGCAGGTCGTCGGACTCGTACTGGATGGAGCTGGTGTCGACGGAGACCTGGGCGCAGAACCGCTTGAACCCGTCCGGCAGTGCCGGCGACCACAGCACGGTCAGGTTCGGCTCGGGTGCCGGCCCCAGGTTGTACAGCGTCTGCAGGTAACGGAAGCTGGTGCGGGTGACCAGCGGGCGGCCGTCGCGGCCGAGCCCGCCGATCGACTCGGTGACCCAGGTCGGGTCGCCGGAGAACAGCTGGTCGTACTCGGGTGTGCGCAGGAACCGGACGATCCGCAGCTTGATCACGAAGTCATCGATCAGTTCCTGCGCCTCCTGCTCGGTGCAGCCCGCCCGCGCGCAGGTCGCGGTCGAGGTAGATGTCGAGGAATGTCGAGGTGCGCCCGAGCGACATCGCGGCGCCGTTCTGCTCCTTGACCGCGGCGAGGTAGGCCAGGTACAGCCACTGGATCGCCTCCCGTGCGGAAGCCGCGCGGCTGACGTCATGACCATAGGAGCGTGCCATCTGCACGAGTTCGCCGAGCGCACGAACCTGCTCGGCGAGTTCCTCCCGGTCGCGGATGATCTCGGCGGTGGAAGGGCGGGCATCCAGGGCGGCCTTCTCGGCCCGCTTGGCCGCGATAAGCCGGTCCACGCCGTACAGCGGCACCCGGCGGTAGTCGCCGATGATCCTGCCCCGCCCGTACGCGTCCGGCAGGCCGGTGATGACGTGGGCGCGGCGGGCCGCGAGCACCTCGGCCGGGTAAGCGTCGAAGACGCCGTCGTTGTGGGTCTTGCGGTACCGGGTGAAGATCTCCCGGACCGCCGGATCCAGGGTGTATCCGTAAGCGGCGAGGCCATTCTCCACCATCCGCAGGCCGCCGTTGGGCATGATCGCGCGGCGCAGCGGCGCGTCGGTCTGCAGCCCCACGATCAGCTCGTGCTCCCGGTCGATGTAGCCGGGCGCGTGGCTCGTGATCGACGACGGGATGCGCGTATCGATGTCGTAGACACCACGCGCCCGCTCATCGCCGAACATGGCGCTCAGGCGCGCCCACAGCGCGCGGGTGCGCTCGGTCGGCCCGGCCAGGAACGCCGCGTCCCCGCAGTACGGGCTCACGTTGGCCTGAATGAAGTCGCGGACGTCGATCCGGTCCGCCCAGCGGCCGCCAATGAAGCCCTGCCGTGGGTCGGCGGGGACGCCGCTGCCTTCGGTCCGGATCAACTCGATAGTCGCACTCACGATCTCCGCCTGCCTCACTGCTCTCTGACCTTGCTTCTCTTCTTATAGGTCTAGACCACTGGCCAGGATTTATCATCGGGTCTTTCGCCACTACCTTCGGGCCGCACGGCCTGTCTCCCGGTGGCAGCGGCGCGACATCCGCGGCTCGCGCGGGCCAGTGGCGAGCCTCCGCATCTGTGCTCCTGCCGGGGCGGGGCGGGTGCAGCGCAGCCTGCCGGGTTGACAGGCCGTGGCGGGGCATGGGCCGGGGACGGGCTGGTTGGCCGCCGCCGGATGCGGCATCGGTCGGGCAGGCCGCTCTGCCAGGGAGATTGATAGCCCATGGCATGCACGGTGCATGTGGCCCGGGACAAGCGGCTGGCTGACATCACTTCGAGCCGGGTCATCCGCTCGCGCCAGTGCGCATAAGGCCCACCATGCGGCTGGCGCAGTCGTCAAGGTGCTGGTTCTTCGGGAAGAAGGGTTTGGCCGCGCTCGCCCCGCCGACATGAACCCCATACCCGCCACGGTCCTGTCGGCGGAGCGCAGGTGACCGGAACTCAGCCGACAGGACCGGAATGCGCCGTGCCTGGCTGGCCGCCTCGAATTCTGCTTACCCGGCGGGACTGCGCAGCACAGCCCGCTACCGGGCATGAGAACCGCTGCTGACGGCGATATCTGACCGCACGCCCGCAACAGCCCCCAAGCGGCAGGTCCACCGCAGGTGGACGGCAGGTCCTCAGCATGACCAGCAAAAGTACCCCTGGCCTGCCCCCTTGTCGCTGCTGTTTTTAGAACTGAGCGGCTACTACGTGAACGCTGTTCAGCTACATGTCCACGCCGCAGACGTCCTGGTCAGGTGCGGCATCCACAGGGAGGGCTTCAGATAACCGCCCAATTGTGCCAATCGAGGTCGCTGAGCTTGTCAAGTGAGCCGTGCCGAACGAACATTCTGTAGTGCCACTCCGCTACCTCGTCTTCTTGACACGAAGGGCCGAACCGGCCCGAGCGCCGACACGGGCGAAAACCCGGCGGCTGAAGAGGCTGGAGTTTCTGCTGCTCAAAGAGCTCGCCGATCACCCGGTACGGCCGCTGAGCCGGGGCGAACTTCTGGCGGCCCTGTGGCTTGGACTTCGACGCTGGGTCGAACGTCGTCGATGTCTGCGTCCGCCAGGTCCGGCGCAGCTCGGCTTCGATGCGATAAAGACAGTGCGGGGTGTGGGATAGCAGCTCGCAAGTGAACGGCGCCCCTTCATTTGCGCGCTGACCCGGATCCCGCCCGGCGCGCCCTTCCTACTTGGGCGGGTGGCCGCGTCCGGGGCGGATGGGCGGGATCGGCGACACCGGGTGCCGGCGCGGGCCTGACCACAGGGCCGGCACAGCGTAGACGGCGCCGGCCACCGCATAAGCCGCTGGCTCGTAGTTGACCCGCCATCCGACGAAATCCGGCCAGGCCTCGGCAGGGTCGCGCTCGATCGGGAAGCCGACTTCGCGCATCCGGGCCACCGCCTCGAGGAACTCGGCGTAAGTCACGCTGGTCCCGGCGTCCGGGCCAGGCTCGTCGGGGATGTCGAAGCCCATTGCCCGGGCGATCCGGTTGAAGCACCTGAACCCGCCGCGCAGGCACAGCCGGGCCGGGACCACCGGCGCGGCGCTGGGGGACAGGGCCAGGAACAGCGCGGCGGAGTCCAGCACGGCCAGCAACGCGGTCACCCAGGACGACAGCGTTCCCGGCGAGCGGAACCGGACCAGCACCGGGTAGGTGGTGTGGCTCTCGGCGACGTCTGCGGCCCAGCTTTCCCACCGCGCGTACAGATCCGGCAGCGTATCCAAGGTCGATACCCCTGTTCCCAGCGCGTAGTGGGTGCGCGCCAGCAGTTCCGGGCCCCACGACGGCATCCCGGCCCGCTCGTTGAGCAGAGCCACCTGAGTCTCCCGGCGGTTGAACGCCGCGTACAGGGCCGGCAGGTAGGCGATCTGCAGCGTGAGGATCACCAGGCCGGTCGCCGCGGCCAGGAACACGATCACCGCCGGCGCCGTCCCGGCTGGCACGGCGAAGCCGAGGGTGAACAGCGAGGACCCGGCGTCGATGAAGGCGGACACCACGCCGCGGGCGGCGAACGGCCACAACAGCAGGGCGAACCCGACGTACGCCACGATGAGCCACGCCGCCAGCTGGGCCAGCAATAGTGCCGCCGCCTGAGTAGCGCGCATCCGATCCCACCGCTGGTAATCGGCGACGCGCCCCACCACCTGGTGATAAGCCCAGTCGACGATCCGGTCCACCCACCGCGTCAGCCAACTGTTGACCGGCCGTGACACGATCAGCGTGACGGTGACGCTAGACACTGCCGCGAGCACCAGCAGGCCGCCGGCCACCGCTGCCACCGCGCGGCCGGCCAACGGCATCACCATCGCATTTTCCTCCGCGTCACCAGGCTGCCCCGAACCTACCCGGAGCTGTCGAACCCAGGTGCCGGAAGTGGGTCAGAGGGATGCTGAGACTATCCCCAGACCAGCTCCCAGCCCGGGAATAACCACATGCCATCAGCACCCTCGCCTGATTAACGTCAGCTTTCGTGATCTATCAGGACCCGCTTGCCTATCTGCTCGTCCTCGAAGGCATCGCGCTGCTGGACGCCTGGGCCGGGGACCACGACCGCGCATTTGTCGACACCCGGCTGGCCGAGATCCGGCGCCTGCTGGACGACAAGAAGGTGCGGGCCGTAGCGAGCTCACCGGGCGCGTCAGCACCGTCACCGCCTACAAGCAGCAGTCCGCCAGCTATGACGCGGAAGCGGGGGGCGGGCTGTTCGCTACCGACGAGCCGGTCGTGGTCGAGTACCTCAGCGGCCGGGAGCCCGGCGTGGCGTGGACGCCGCATGCGGAACCGGCCGTTTCGCCGAGCTCTTCGCCAGGCACGGGCATCAGGTCATCGGCGTCGACAGCTCACCGGACATGCTCGCCCACGCGCGGCGGCGTGTCCCAGATGGCGAGTTCCGCCGCGCTGGGCTGGACCAACTGTCGCTGCCCGATGATTCGGTGGACGTCATCGTCTGCGCGCTCGCTCTCGTCGACGTGCCCCGCCTCCCCAACCGGTACTGGCAGAATTTGCCCGCGTGCTGCGTCCCGGCGAGGACCTGGTCATCTCGGACCTGCATCACGAGCTGCAGAACACGCCGAAAATCGTGGCCTGCTCCCTGAGCCGTGGCCGGTATGTCACCCGCACCACGCTGGCTGCCCGGACCCCGGACAGCATCACCCGGCCTTTCCGGCCGAGCTGGACCCAGCTGACCCGACCCGCCGCACTCCCTGAATCGGAAGGGCCAGGGCTGGGCGCCTTGCGGGACTTTACGTAGAACGCGCGCCGACCCGCCTAATTCTGCATTCGAACGGGTTGGGGTTCGAGAGGCATGGCGCTCACGCAGATAGGCGAGTTCTGCGTGCGTTTAGGCTGGGCGGCAGTATGGGCGGTGCCCGCGAGGTTGGCGCGGCACTGCGGTGGCCATTTGCACGGCCGTTGGGCTTAAATCACGGCGGTTCTGCGGGTCCCTGCGGCTGAGGTGGCTAAACAGCAGGAGCGTAGCGGAGCGCGACGACACCGGTGCTGAGTGGCCGGGATTCGAGGAGCTTGAGCGGCACCTGGCCGGTTCCTCCCTCGAACAGGTGCTGGCCGGCGCCGACCACGACTGGGTGGACCAGCAGGTTGAGTTCGTCGAGAAGTCCTTGCTGGAGCAGGAACCGGACCAGGGTTCCGCTGGCCCCGGTGCTGATGTTCTTGCCGGGCTGCTGTTTGAGCTTGGTGAGTTCGGCGGTGACGTCACTGCTGATGTGGGTCGTGGGTCCCCAGTCAGGATGCTCCAGGGTGGTGGACACGACGATCTTTGGCGTGTTGGTCATCATTTCCCCGTGCGGCGGGGCGGAGGGGCCAGTGAACACCGCGCGGAACAATTCATAGGTGTGCCGCCCGTACAGCTGCGTGTCGGCGTCGGCCATCTGCCCCATGACGACCTGGGTCATCTCGTCGTTGTAATAGGGAGGGTTCCACTTCTCCGGGGCTTCGACGACGCCGTCGAGCGTGATGAACAAGCCTGCGGTGATCTTTCTCATGACGGGTCCTTTCCGCCCGTGCCGGCAGCCGGTCAGGGGATCATCTGGACGAACCGGATATGGTTGCCTGACAGGTCGCGAAAGGCCGCGTCGATACCCCAGGGAACCTTGTTCGGCTCCTGGATCATCTCCACGCCGCGGTCCTTGAGCTCGGAGTAGGTGGCCCGGCAGTCATCGACCTCGAAGCTCAGGCCGCTCATCGCGCCCTTGGCCACCAGCTCGCTCATCCTGGCTGCGGTGTCAGGGTCGTGGACCGGCGGCCCGGGCACGCCCAGGATGAAGTGGACCTCGGGCTGCAGCGGCGGGCCGACGGTGAGATAGCGGTAGTTGCCGAACTCGGCCAAGGTGACGTCCTCGCGGGGCTCGAAGCCCACCTTGCGCGTGTAGAACGCCAGCGCCTCGTCTTGGTCATGAACCCACAGGTTGACATGGGTGAGCCGCTTGAGCATGGCGGTACCTCCCGGTTAACCGAAGGCTCTGGAGGTCACCACGCTAGGGCGGGCCGCCGCGGCTTGTCTTCTCCAAACGTGCTGTCTGCTGGTACGGGCGCCCCCAGGCGCGCAGCAGGCAGTCCGGGATCCGCGCCCGCGCGGCGGCCGACGGGAAGGCCGACCGGTACACCGTGGGGCTCAGCCCGAAGGTGCGGCCGAAGCTGGTGGTGAACGAGCCGACACTGGTGAACCCGGCCATGAGGCAAATGTCGGCGACCGTGCGGTCGGTGTTGCGGAGCAGGACGGCGGCCCGCTCCAGCCGCCGGGTGAGCAGGTACCGGTGCGGGCTCTCGCCAAATGCCCGGCGGAACTCGCGGCTGAAATGAGCGGGCGACAGTCCCGCGGCAGCGGCCAGCGCGGCCACGTTGAGCGGCTCAAAGTACCGGCCGTCGGCCAGGTCCCTGGCCCGCAGCAGGTGGCGAGCCGGGTGGATGCTCGACATTCACCCGGAGTATCCCCGCCCGCGCACGGCCCAGGCAAGACCACACACCGCCCAGCCGGTGGCGCCGGCCGCGCCTCCGGCGGCTGATAGCCCGCGCAGCACACAACACAGCGCATAACAGACAATCTGCTGCGAGATCCACGCCCATTGACCACCGGCGGATGGGCTCATACTCGGCAGGGCGCGCTCTGGCTGTCCGTGGCATCCCGGTGCGGTCACCCTCCGTAGCGATGGGCGGCACGGCGCGGAGTCACGGCAGCGGTCCTTACCCAGTTGATGCCCACGATCCTGTCGCTGGCGGGCGGGCCAACACCGCCACGCTCACCTGTGGTGCGGGCACGGGCCGGCGGCCTGCCAGTGCACCTCCCGCAGCCGCGGGCTGGCCAGGTACCCCCCGGCGATCCCGGCCGTGACCATGGCCGACAGGCACCGCCGCAGCCGCTCGCTCTCCTTCGCCGTCGGTGCGGCGTTCACGACGGCCTGCATGTCCGCGACCTTGATGTTCTGGCAGGCCGGGATCGTGCCGATGACCGGGGCCACGAACCGCTCGCACAGCCGGCGCTGGGTGTCAGCGTGCCTGCGCGACCACGGCCTGCCAGCCGGGTGCCGGGCGGGTGAGAGGTAATAGGCGATCAGGTCCGCGCCGGGCCGCTCCATGCCCGGCGCGTCGGCGGCCAGCCGCTCGGTGACCTTCTCCAGCCTCTCCGCCAGCCGCGCCTCGCTCGCCGCCTCGCACTGGCGCCGCTGGCCGTTCTCATACCAGACCGCCCGCCACCGGCCCCCCTCCTCCCGGGCCGGGTACACCGTGATCCCCCACTCCAGCTCAACCACCACACGAGCATCACCACGGGTAGCCGCGCGGGTGTCCCCGCGCACGAGCGCACCGGGCCGTGCCCGGCGGCGGGATCGCGCCCCGGCGTGAGCGGGGCTGGCGGCGGGCCGGCTGGCCGCAGGGCGCGCTAGTTGTGGGATTTTTGTGGGGATCTTGGGCAGCGCGGGCGCGGACGGCGCCATGACGTTCCTCTCCTCCCGCGGCTTTGCGCAGGTGAGAGGGCTGCCAGAGTCCTCAAGCAGGAGTGGTCAGGGGCGGGATCGAACCGCCGACCTTCCGCTTTTCAGGCGGACGCTCATACCGACTGAGCTACCTGACCAGTGCCCTGGGCCGCCGTACCCCTGGGCCACCTAACCTGACCAGGGGACACAGTCCCGAGCTGAGCGGTCCTGACGGGACTTGAACCCGCGACCTCCACCTTGACAGGGTGGCGAGCTAACCGACTGCTCTACAGGACCTTGCGCGGCCATCATACGGCCGACTGTGCCCCCAACGGGATTCGAACCCGTGCCGCCGCCTTGAAAGGGCGGTGTCCTAGGCCGCTAGACGATGGGGGCCCAAGACGGCTACCGCCGCCGTGAACCCTTGGCGCCACCCGTCGGGGACGGCCCCAGCATAGGGGACAACTGGCGTGCCCGGCAAAGTGACGCCTATACCAGCCGTCACGCCGGCGCCGCGGCCCCAGTCAGCGGCAGGCGTGGGCCAGGTGACCGGGCCAGCGGCGGTCCGGGCCGCAGGCACACCGGCGGGAACTTCGCCGGCGGAACCATTTGCACAATCCGCGGAGATCCGACACGTTAAGCAGTTAGTTCATTACCCATGGTCATCGCTCACGGCAACCCGGGCATTCCTGGCCGCGCTGGCCGCAGCCGGCCTGCTCGGCTTGCTGATCGCCGCGGCGCTGGCCACCGGCTGGACTTCACGGCACGGCAAACTGATCACCACGCTGTACGCCAGCCCGGCACCGCACAGGACCGCGCCAGCCCACGTTATGAGCCGCTCCAGCCGGCACCAACTCGGCAGGCAGCAGCGCCGCCGATACCGGCCGCCCCCTTACCGGGACCGTCAGCGCCGCCGGGCCGGCTACCGGCGCGGCCTGCACCACTGGCGCCGCCCGCACCACCGCCACGCAAGTCGCTGCACCGGGCGCCGCCCAGCACGCCCGGGCAGGCCCTGCTAACGCTGGCCCGTCTTCTTGATCAGGTTCTCGGCAATCGAGCCGTCCTCGCCTTCCTCCGGGATCACAATCCATCCCGCCAGGTAGACGAGCGCGAAGAAACCGCCTGTCAGCACGGTGAGCGCGGCGAACACGGCGCGGATCACGTTGGGGTCGATGCCGGTGTACTCCCCGATCCCGGAGCAGACACCGGCCACGACCCGGCCCTTCCGGGTCCGGATTAAACGCTTGGTCGGATTTACGTCAGTCATGCTCCGATCATCCCCGATCGGGCTGGGTCCCGACAGCCGGTCCCGCCCAGATCCCGGCGCCGGCCCCCCAGCCAAGGACCCCAGCCAAGGACCCCGGCAGCACGCCACCGGCAGCCGGCTCCCCACCAGCAGGCCTGGGTCCAGACAGCCGGACCTCACGCGCATACCCTGGCGGGAGAGCCAGTGATTCAGTGGAGGACCCGCCATGCCATCGTCCGGACCAGGCCAGCACGCTGCTAACACCGACCTGCTGCGGATCGACCAGCAGCTGAGCCCGGACGAGATCCTGGTCCGTGACACGGTGCGGGCGTTCACCGCGGACCGCGTGCTACCGCACATCGCCGACTGGTTCGAGGCGGGCACGCTGCCCCGTGAGCTCGCCCCTGAGCTGGGCAAACTGGGCCTGCTCGGCATGCACCTGACCGGCTACGGCTGCGCAGGCATGGGCGCGATCGCCTACGGCGTGGCCTGCCGCGAGCTGGAAGCCGCCGACTCCGGGCTGCGCAGCCTGGTCTCGGTCCAGGGCTCGCTGGCCATGTTCCCGATCTGGAAGTACGGGTCGGAGGAGCAGAAAGAGGAATGGCTGCCGCGGATGGCGGCGGGCGACGCGATCGGCTGTTTCGGGCTGACCGAGCCCGACCACGGCAGCGACCCGGCGGGCATGACCACCCACGCCGAGCCCAGCGGGAACGGCTGGGTGCTCGTCCGGCACGCAAAATGTGGATCACCAACGGGTCGGATCGCGGACATCGCCGTGGTCTGGGCCCAGACCGCCGGACGGCATCCGGGGCTTCCTGGTCCCGCGCGGCGCGCGCGGATTCACCTCCCGCGCCATCCACAAGAAGATGTCGCTGCGCGCCTCGGTCACCGCGGAGCTGCACCTTCGACGAGGTGAAGCTGCCCGCGGACGCCGTCCTGCCCGGCGTGAACGGGCTCAAGGGCCCGCTGTCCTGCCTGACCGAGGCCCGGTACGGCATCGCCTGGGGGGTCACCGGGGCGGCCCGGGCCTGCCTGGAGGCAGCGGTCGAGTACGCCCCGACCCGGGAGCAGTTCGGCAAGCCGATCGGCGGCTTCCAGCTCACCCAGGGCAAGCTGGCCTGGATGCTCGCGGATCTGCAGCGCGCCCAGCTGCTCGCGCTGCACCTCGGCCGGCTCAAGGAAGCCGGCGAGGTGACCCCGGAGCAGGTCAGCCTGGCCAAGATGAGCAACGTCCGGACCGCCATCGACATCGCCCGGCAGGCGCGGACCATCCTCGGCGCGAACGGCGATCACGCTGGAGTACCCGGTGATCCGGCACGCCAACAACCTGGAGTCGGTGCTCACCTACGAGGGCACCGAGGAGATCCACGCCCTGGCCCTGGGCCAGGCGCTGACCGGGATCTCCGCCTACCGGTAATGCGCAGGCTGGCGACCAGGCGCGCCAGCGGCGGGGTTCGTTGCGGAAAAACGGCAGCCACCATCAACCGAGCACCGTGGTTACCGCAGGGCCCGTGGTTACCGCAGGGCCCGTGGTTACCGCAGGGCCCGTGGTTACCGCAGGGCCCGTGGTTACCGCAGGGACAGCGCAGCCAGCGCGGCGTTGACGATGGAGCCGGCATCCAGGTCGTGCGCCCGGTACAGCTCGCTGACCGAGCCGGACTGGCCGAACGAATCCACGCCGAGGCTCACCGCGGGCACGCCGAGCGCGGAGCCGAGCCAGCTCAGCGTGTGCGAGGCCGCGTCGTGCACGGTCACGATCGGCGCCCGGTCGGGGAACGCAGTGCGCAGCGCGCCCGGGATGGACGGCGCGGTCGCGGTGCGCACACCCTGGCGCAGGGTGCGCTGCCAGGCCCGGTACAGCCGGTCGGCCGAGGTGACGTCGACCACGTTCGCGGCGATGCCCTCCTCGCTGAGCTCGGCGGCGGCCGCGAGCACTTCGGGCAGCACCGCGCCGCAGCCGGCCAGGTACACCAGGGGCGTGCCCTCGGCCAGCGGCCCCGCGTCCACCAGCCGGTAGGCGCCGGCCAGGACCTGGCGGCGGAGCACCGCGTCCCCCAGCCGGTCCCGGGCGGCCTGGAACGGCGCCTGGTCGATGGCCCGGGTGGTAAGCCGGAAGTAGAACGAGCCGCTGTCCACCGCGCCGGGCGCCGGGCCCGGCGGTGCTGCACCAGACGGTACGGCAGCGGACGGCACGGCGGTGGGCGGCACCGCGGCCGGGGCGCCGGATGCCACGGCGTTGGCCGCGGCAATGGCCTGCAGCGCGCCGCACATCAGCCAGTCGAGCGCGGTCACATAGGCAGGCTCGATGAAGGTGACGTTCGGCAGTTCCAGGCCCACCGAGGCGGTGATGGTGGACTGGTGCGCGCCGCCCTCTGGGGCCAGGCTGACCCCGGACGGAGTGCCCGCCACCAGGAACCGCGCGCCGGAGTAGACCGAGTAGATGAAGGCGTCCAGGCCGCGCAGCACGAACGGGTCGTACACGGTGCCCACCGGCAGCAACGGCTGGCCAGACAGGTCCCAGGCCAGCCCGAGCTGGCCGAGCAGCAGGAACAAGTTCATCTCGCTGATGCCGAGCTCGATGTGCTGGCCGTCCGGGCCCTCGGCCCACTTCAGCACCGGGTCCTCGGTCCAGGACCGGCGCACGTCCGGGCTGAACACCCGGGTGCGGTTGATGAAACCGGCCAGGTTCGTGGAGGTGGCCACGTCCGGCGCGGCGGTGACCAGGTACGGTGCCACGTCATCGTTGCGGGACAGGTCAACCAGGATCCGGCCGAAGGCCTCCTGGGTGGACGCCGGGCGGCCGGAGCGGACCCCGGTGGCGTCCGGCACGGCCACCGCGGGTGGGTGCGGCCGCGGCGGGCGGGCCAGGTGCTCGCGGCGGGCCGCCGCCCACTGGCCCGCCGCTTTCATCGGGTCGAACCGGTCCCACTCGCGGTCCGGGGTCAGCCCCAGCTGGCCGCGCAGCTCGTCGATCTGGGTGGTGGTGAGCAGGGCGGAGTGGTTGCGGGGGTGGCCAGCGATGGGCAGGCCCCAGCCCTTGACGGTGTAGGCGAAGACCACGCTGGGCCGGTCCTTTTCCGCGTCGCAGGCGGCGAACGCGTCCAGCAGCGAGCCCAGGTCATGCCCGGCCAGGTCGGTGACCAGCGGGACCAGTTCCTCGTCGGCAAGCCCCGCGCAGAAGCTGCGCACCTCCTCCGGGGCGCCGTCGAGGAACCGGGCCCGGACCTCGGCCGGCCCGAGGCCGAACAGCGACTGGTAGTGCTCGTTGGGCAGCGCGTCGATCCAGTCCCGCAGCGCGGCGCCGCCCGGCTGGCCGAATGCTTTCTGCAACGCACACCCGTACTTGGCCTGTACCACATGCCAGCCGGCGGCGGTGAACTGCTGTTCCCATTGGGCGATCCGCACCCCGGGCACGACCCGGTCCAGGGACTGCCGGTTCAGGTCCACGATCCACATCACGTCGCCGAGGCCGTGCGTGGCTGGATCGGCGACGGCCTCCCAGATGTTGCCCTCATCCAGTTCCGCGTCGCCGATCAGGGCGATGAACCGGCTGCGCGGGCGCGGGCCGAAGTGGGCGTCCACGTACCGCCGGGTGACCGCGGCGAACAGGGGAGCGGCCGCGCCGAGCCCGACCGAGCCGGTGGAGAAGTCCGGGCCGTCCGGGTCCTTGGTCCGGCTCGGGTAGGCCTGCAGCCCGCCGAACGCACGCAGCGTGGGCAGGTAGCTGCGGTCCAGGTTGCCGAGCAGGTACTGGATGGCGTGGTAGGCCGGGGAGGCGTGCGGCTTCACGCTCACCTTGTCCGCCGCGTCGAGGTAGCCGAAGTACAGCGCGGTGAGCACGCTGACCAGGCTGGCGCTGGAGGCCTGGTGGCCGCCCACCTTGACGCCGTCGCCGGTGTCCCGGTCGTGATTGGCGGCGTCGACGATCCGGGTCGCCAGCCACAGCACGCGCTGCTGGATTTCCTCGAGGATGGCCAGGTCAGGGCCGGTGCTATCTGCCACCCTGCCAGCTTCGCACCCGCTGCCTGCTGCGGCCAGTGGGCGGGGCTGCGACGATGTACCGCGTGACCGATTCACCGCAGGTAATTCGGGCCCCGGGCGAATCCCGTTTCGTGTACCGGGCTGATGGCCAGACCGCCGAACTGCTCTACGCGCTGGGCGGCGGCCGCATCGTGCTGGTGCACACCGGGGTGCCGGAGGAGCTCGGCGGGCGCGGCATCGGCGGGCTGCTGGTGACCGCGGCGATGGAGTACGCCGCCCGGAAAGAGCTGACCGTGGTGGCCGCCTGCCCGTTCGCCAAGTCGTGGCTGGAGCGCCACCCGGACGTCGCCGCACTGGCCCCACTCGACCCGCCCGGCCCGCCCGGTAGTGCGCACCCATGACGGTGCCGCTGTGGGGCCGCTACCTCGTGGCGGTCATCGGGCTGGCGCTCGTGATCATCGACGGGATCAGCGTGGTCGGCACGCTGATCGTGCCCCGCCCGGCCGGCGGCCGGCTGATGGTCTGGGTGGACCGGCTGGTGCACATGACGTTCGAGCTGCTCACCGCCGACGGCCGACTCCCGGCGGCGCGACCGGATCCTGGCCGCCGAAGCGGCCACGCTGCTGATCTGCCAGCTGCTCGTCTGGCTGGGTGTCGGCCTACATGGGGTTCGCGCTGCTGCTGTGGCCGTTCGTGCCCGGCGGGGTCACCGCTGTCCTTCGACACCGCCGGGCCGGCGCTGTGGTTCATCGGCGAGCGCCACCGAGCGCGGTGGCGTCGAGCGGCGTGATCCTGTACGCCGCCGCGTTGACCGGGCTGGTCACCGTCACCCTGCAGATCGCCTACCTGCCCACCCTGTACTCGGCGTTCAACCGCCGGGAAACCGAGATCGCGCTGCTGAACGCCCGGGCCGGGGTGCCGTCCTGGGGACCGGAACTGCTGGCCCGGACGCACTACGCGCTGGGCTCGGGCATGTCCACCATCGGCACCCTGCCCGACCTCTACGAGCAGTGGGAGCGCTGGGCCGCGGACGTCGCGGAGAGCCACACCACCTACCTGCCGCTGGTCCGGTTCCGCTCGCCCCGGCCGCTGTCCTCCTGGGTCACCGCGCTGCTCGCCGTGCTCGACTCCGCCGCGCTCTACCTGGCCCTGTCCCCGGAGGCGGCGCCCACCGTGCAGGCCCGGCTGTGCCTGCGCAGCGGCTTCCAGTGCTTCAACGAGGTCGCCCGGGCGCTGGGTCTGCGCGGTGCCGGACGGAGCCGGACGCGTCGCAGGGCATCAGCCTCAGCTACGACGAGTTCCTGGACGGCATCGCGGTGATGCGCAAGGTGGACTTCCCGATCGAGCGCACGACCCGGGCGGCGTGGCCGGACTTCGTCGGCTGGCGGGTCAACTACGAGCAGACCGCGTATGCGTTGGCCAAGGCCGTAGACGCGGTCCCGGCGCTGTGGTCCGGCCCCCGGCGGCACGCGGCCGAGCCCATCCCGCCCTACCGCCCGCCCGCGTAGCGCGGTCCGGCCATCAGCCGTAGGTCACTCGTCCACGCCCGGCGTGACACCCTCCGTGAACGAGATGACCAGAGTCCATTCCGTTGTCGTTATCGCGTAACGCAGGATTTACCTAAATTCTTATACCGGTGGCCCGTTTTTTGGTGGTCCTCGAACGCCTCAGCGCCTTTGTAGGCCGTAGCCGTAAACCACGCCAGGTTCCAGTCCGGTCTCCCACGGTTATCCCGGTCGCTACTGCGCTTCCGAGTTATGTCTTGAGACATTGGGTGGTGCCCAGTAGGATTTGCCCATGGTCGAGCACCGGCAGGAATTTCAGCGTGACTTGGAAGCCATCGAAGCTAAGGTCATCGAACTCTTCGCGATGGTCGCTGAGGACCTGCCCGGGGCGACCGATGCGCTCCTGGGTGGCAACAACGAGGTGATCGGGGTGCTGGCCGAGCGCGAGAAGGTCATCGACGCCCTCTACCCGGAGATCGAGGAACTGGCCAACCGGGAGATCCTGCTGCAGGCTCCCGTCGCTGAAGACCTGCGCTTCCTGCTCTCCGTACTGCGAATCGTGCCCGAGCTCGAGCGCTCCCACGACCTCGTCGTCAACATCGCCCACCGGGCCAATCACATTCTCGGCCAGGACCTCTCGCCGCGCAGCCGGGGGCTCATCGAGCGAATGGGGAGCCTCGTATCCGACATGTGGCGCCAGGCGGCGGACTCCTGGTACCAGCGCGACCGTTCCGCCGCGGCGGCGCTAAGCGACCGTGATGAAGAGATGGATGACCTTCACGCGAGCTTGATAGCCGAACTGGCCTCAGGGCGGATGGCCATACCGGTAACGATGGAGATGACGCTGGTAGCCCGCTTCTACGAGCGGCTGGCCGCGCACGCCGTCAACATCGCCCGCCGTGTGGTCTACCTGGCCGGATCCGGGCCCCAGCCGTAGCGTGGCCGGGTCGCGATAACGGGCCTAGGGCGTCCGGGGGATGACCACGACGGGGCAGCTGGCGTGGTGCGTGACCTGACTGCTCACCGAACCCATCAGGAGCCTGGCGAACCCGCCGCTGCCGCGGGACCCCACGACGAGCATGTCGGCGTCGCGCGAGGCGTTGACGAGTTCTTCCGCCACATCCCCCCTGGCCACGCTCACGGTGACGTCAGGCACCGTCGCACCGATTTCGCTCGCGACCTCATCCACGATTTTCTGGACCGCGTTCCGCGCCAGTTCCGGGTTGAGGCTGCTCTCGGGGGCCTCGTGCACACCCCAGTAAATTCCGGTGGCCGGGCGAACTGGATCCGGGCGCACTGTCATGACGGTCAGCGGGAGATGATGGTGCGCGGCCTCGCGCATCGCCCAGCCAAGGGCCAGGCGAGAATGGTCCGAGCCGTCCACCCCGACGACGATTCCAGGCATGCCTGCTCCTCAGGTTCCGATCCGTTCGTTTAATCCTGATCACAGCGTGGCCTGAAGATCAGGCGAAAGGACAGGGCTGGAGGTCCCGGATGGGCGGCCTGATCGTCGCCCGGCTCAGCCCATCCGGCCGGTGACGTAGGCCTTGGTGCGGTTGTCGACCGGGTCCTGGAATATCTGCTCGGTCCGGCCGTACTCGACAAGCACGCCGGTGCGGGTGTCGCTCTTTTCGTTGCGCAGCACGGAAAAGAAAGCGGTGCGGTCGCTGACCCGGGTGGCCTGCTGCATGTTGTGCGTAACGATGACGATGGTGTACTTCGACTTGATCTCCCGCATCAGCTCCTCGATGGCGCCCGTCGCGATCGGGTCGAGCGCTGAGCAGGGCTCGTCCATGAGGACGACGTCCGGCTCGACGGCGAGCGTGCGGGCGATGCACAGCCGCTGGGCCTGCCCGCCGGACAGGCCCAAGCCCGACTTGTCCAGGCGGTCCTTGACCTCGTCCCAGAGCGCGGCCTGGCGCAGCGAGTACTCGACGATCTCGTTCAGCTTGCCCTTGTTGCGGATACCGTTGATCCGCGGCCCGTAGGCGACGTTGTCATAGATCGACTTCGGGAACGGGTTCGGCTTCTGGAACACCATGCCGATGCGTCGGCGCACGGCCGTCGCGGAGACATCCTTGCGGTACAGCGAGGCCCCGCGATAGCTCACGTCACCCTCGACACGGGCGCCCACCACGAGGTCGTTCATGCGGTTCAGCGTCCGCAGCACCGTGGTCTTGCCGCAGCCGGACGGGCCGATGAACGCCGTGATCTCGTTCTCGTAGATGGACAGCGAAACGTCCGTGACCGCCCGGAACGAGCCGTAGTAGATCGAGACATTGCTGGTGGTGAAGACGGTGGCGCCCGGCGCGGGGGTGTCCGGTACCTCACGCGCCGACTGCTGGACGCTCAGTTTGGGCAGGGCACTGGCGACGACGTTCTGCTCCGGCTGTTCCATGATGTTCCTAGCGTGAGAACCGGGTGAACCGTGCGGTGACAAACCGAGCGGCAATCATGAGGATAAAGGCGATCGCGATGAGGGTCAGCGCCGCGCCCCAGCCACGGGCCTGCGCACCAACGTACGGCGATGAGGCGTTCGCGAAAATCTGCGAGGGCAGCGAGGTGTTGGCGCCGCTGAATACGTTCCGGTTCACGGTGGTCACCGTGAGGATGGTGAACAGCAGCGGCGCTGTCTCACCCGCGGCCCGGGCGACCGCGAGCAGGGCGCCGCTGACGATCCCGCCAATAGCCGCTGGCAGCACCACGGTTACCGTCACCCGGGCCTTGGTGGCACCCAGGGCATAGCTCCCTTCGCGCAGCGCGTTCGGCACCAGCTTGAGCATCTCATCGGTCAACCGGATCACGATCGGCAGCATCAGGCAGCCCAGGGCGAACGCGCCGGCCAGGCCCGAGAACCCGAAGTGCAGCACCCAGATCGAGAAGATGAACAACCCCATC
Source organism: uncultured Actinomycetes bacterium (assembly GCA_963804455.1). GTDB lineage: Bacteria > Actinomycetota > Actinomycetes > Streptosporangiales > Streptosporangiaceae > RYN-230. The sequence goes on along the minus strand of CAWDRD010000014.1, from coordinate 103,198 downwards.
ACGATCGAGGGCACGCCCGTCATCACGTCCGCCATGAACCCGATGAGCCTCGCCAGCGGCCTGTTGCCGCCGTACTCATTGAGGTAGATCGCGCCCAGCACGCCGAGCGGCACGGCCATGACCGTGGCGAGGGCCGTGATCTCGAGCGTGCCAACGATCGCCGGCCCTACTCCGCCCACGTTCGCGGGCGCTACGTTCACCGGGATCGCGCTGGTCAGGAAGGACCAGCTGATGGTCGAGGCACCCTTGGCGATCACCGTGAACAGGACGAACCCGAGCGGGATGATCACGAGTACGAACGCGAGCACCATCGCCGCGGTCGCGATGCGGTCCTTGGTGCGCCGCCAGCCGGCCGGCTCTCGCAGGTCGAGCTTGCGGTGATCGGCTGCGACAGCCATCACGCACCCCTCTGCCGCCGGGCGGAACGCTCCACAACCGCGCGGGCGACAACGTTAATGATGATCGTGAAGGCGAACAGGAGAACGCCCATACCCATCAGCCCGGCCCGGAACACGCCGGAGGCCTCGCCAAACTGGTTCGCGATGACCGCGGGCATGTTGTAGCCGGGGGCGAACAGATGCGACGTGATCGTGGGCGACGAGCCGATCACCAGTGCGACCGCGATCGTCTCGCCCATCGCCCGGCCCAGCCCGAGCAGCACCGCCCCGACGACGCCGCCCTGGCTGTGCGGCCAGACAGCGCCACGGATCATCTCCAGGCGGGTGGCGCCCAGCGCGTACGCGCCCTCCCGGTCAATCGCCGGCACCGTCGCGATGACCTCGCGCGACAGCGAGGTCACGATCGGCGTGATCATGAAGGCCAGGATGATGCCTGCGGTAAAGAACGAGGCCCCGCTCGTGGGCGGCCCGAACAGGTTGCCCAGTACCGGGATGCCGCCGACGCCCGAGCCGATCGAGGCGTAGATGTGCTGGATCCAGGGCGCGAACACCAGGATCCCCCACAGGCCCCAGACCACGGACGGGACCACCGCCAGCAGGTCGATCACGTACACGATCGGGCGCGACCACCGGTACGGCACGACTTGGGTCAGCAGCAGGGCGATGCCCACGCTGACCGGCACAGCCATCACGAGGGCGATGATCCCTGTGATGGCCGTGCCGTAAATGAAGGCCAGCGCGCCGAACTGGTTGGCCGTGGGGTTCCAAGTATTCGTGAAGATCTTCAGGCCCTCGGTGGAGAACCACGACGAGGCCTGCTGGCTGGTCGAGACGGCGATCAGGACGAGGATCACCAGCACCAGCAGGCCGGACCCGAGCGCGAGAGCCTGGAAGCCGCGGTCGCCGAGCGGCCGCCGCTGCGACAAAGGGCGGGCGGATCCGGCCGGGATGGCCGGATCCGCCGTCGTCACCGTGCTCACGGTGGCGAGCCGATCTGATCCGTATGCGTGCTCACGACGAGCTCGCTGACGCTGCCGGGGCAGCCGTGCCGATCTTGCTGATCTGCGCCGTGGCCATCTGGTCGATGCTGGCGGGCAGCGGCGCGAAGCCCAGCGGGGTGAGTAGTTTCTGGCCGTCTCCGACCAGGTAGCCGACCCACGCCTGGAGCATCTTCGCGTCATTCGCGTTCGGCTGAGCCTGGTAGACCAGAACCCACGACTGAGCGGTGATCGGATACGAGCTGGCACCGGGCGCCCAGATCGCGCTGAAGGTCAAGTCGGGCTTGACGGTGGTCTGGCTGGCGGCGGCGGAGGCCGACGCCACTGACGGCGCGACGTAATCGCCGGCCTGGTTCTTGATAGAAGCGAAGACCAGCCCGGAGGCCTTGGCGTCAGCGTAGTCCACGTACCCGATGGCCCCCGGGGTGGACTTGATGATCTGCGCCACCCCGCCGTTGCCGTTACCTGCCCGGCTGGTGGCGGGCCAGTTGATCGTCGAGCCGGTGCCGAGCGTCCATCCGTCCCCCGAGGCGTCGACCAGGAACTGGGAGAAGTTCTGGGTGGTGCCCGAGGAGTCCGAGCGGTGGGCGATGGTGACCGTGGTGCTGGGCAGGCTGACGCCGGGGTTATCCGCGGCGATCGCCGAGTTGTTCCACGACGTGATCTTGCCCTGGAAGATGCCCGCGATGACCGGCGCTGACAGCTTCAGGCTCTTGACGCCCGGCAGGTTGTACGAGACCGTGACCGGGGCGATCACGTCGGGAAAATAGAGTACCGTCTTGCCCTTGAAGCTCGCCGCCTCGGTGGACGGGATCGGTGAGTCCGAGCCCGCGTAGTTGACCACTCCCGAGGCCAGGTCCGTGCGTCCCTTGCCCGAGCCGCCGGCGCCGTAGTTGACCGTCATGCCGGGCTGAACCGTCTTGAAGCCCTGGATGGCTGCCTGCTGGTAGACGAGCTGGAGCGTCGATCCGCTCCCATTGAGCGTGCCCGAGAGCGGGGCGCTGCTCGACGAGGATGAGGATGAGGATCCTTGCTGCTCGACGAGGAGCTGCTGCTGCCCTGAGGACGAACTGCAGGCGGCTAGGGCCATAGCTGCCGCAACAAGGGCGACTCCCGCCGTGGTGACCCCTTGGATGCGCGCACGTTGCATATCTGATACCCCTCTTTAGTTACCCTGCCGAGCGTGGCCACAAGTCTTGCTTTCTAACCTGCCGAGCGTAGCCGTGGGGATTACCTTGATGAGTAGAGCCGTTCCCGGCTTGGTCGGAGACGATGCTAGCGGTCGATCCAAAACACCTCGCCAGTCACCCCAAGCCCACCGGTCATCCCGATGCGATCAATAATGCCGCCGCCCACCGTAGTGTTGACATAGTTAAATGCAGGCAAACGGCACATGAACTTCACCTTGCGATTGCCGGTGCTGCTTATTAGCCGGCGCTGACCCCGATAGCGCCCCAGGAGCCGGGCACGCGCCGCCCAGATGTTGCCGGTCGCGGGCACGTCACCGCGCAGGCAGGAGCCTGCTGGCCAGCCTGGCCGGCTCTCCCACCAGCCCCAAGTCCCCTGTGACGCCGACCCTGGTGAACCGGCCGGGAACTCCACCACCAGCTCGGAGTCCGCCAGCCTCCACCCACTCGCGGGCCTGCATCACGGTGCCCTGGCGAAGTCGCGGAAACGCTGAGCGCTGACCCGTCCGTATCGATGACCGTCTCGGCGCCTGCCCGCCGCCTGGCCGGTAGACAGCAGGCATCCCGCCGCCTCCGGCGCAGATCACGGCACACTTCCGCGCAGGCAGCCACCTGATGGGCCGGCGCCCGATGATCCGTCGTGGCACCGGCGAGGGCCCGACGCGGCGCGAGTGCCCCCCGTCGAGCTGGAATGTCCAACCCTGCGCTGCCGTCCGCATGCCCGCTTCCGATTTGCGGTAACGGGCCAATTGGCCTGGCCGGACCGGTAAAGGCCGGGTCGCCGGGGTGAACTTCGATTGTCGTCAGCAGCGACACGAGCGGTCACTCAGCCGGGAGCCGATTCACGGGTTCCTGCTCGATGAGGTAACCGGTCATTCTATGGATTTCGGTCCCTGACACGTTGGACTAAGACTGAGGAACCTTTTTGTGTGCGCTTTCTTCCCAGCCAGAAGGCCGCCCTGCGGGCCGTTCCGTGCGAAATAATCAATACGCACGGCTGGCGATATGTCCATACTCGGCATTGCGAATGCCTCACTCGGCATTGCGAATGCCTCGTGCTGGCCCCAGATCGGATGGCGCATCGCCGGCCGCCCGGCCACGCATACCGCGATCCGTCCGCGACGTGGTCGTAGCCGTCGGCCGCGCGACCTTAGGCAACCTCAGCCCGGCCTTGACTACGAAGCGCAACTAAGGTCGCGGGCCGACGAAGGTTCCGCGCTGGGGAACAGTGAAGACCAGGCCCTCATCCCGCAACGCCTGAACCGCTCTCCGGGCCGTATCCCGGGAGATTTCGTACTCCTGGGTCAGGGTGGTCTCCGATGGCAGCGGCGCAAGGTGGCCAAGTTCCCCTGACTCGATCTTGCGCCGGAGGATGGCAGCCAGCTGTGCGTACAGCGGTTCCTCCGCGTACGGATTCAGCCTCTCACCAGCCACGAGGCCAAAGTAACCGACGTAGATCATGTCTCTTACGCTGCCTACGTTGCCCTTGTAGGCAACGTAGGCTACATTAGTCAAACTCGATCACGAAGGTGGGCGTATGCCTGAACGACCAGAGAGTGGGGGCCTGCCAGGCGGGGACGGCTTTATCCCTGTCTGGTGGCCTGAGCCGTACCGCGACGAGTTCCCGAACTGGCATGTCTTCGACGGAGTCGGGGGGCTGCGTTATGCCCGCAGGCTGAGAACAAGCCCGCCGCTGGTGATCCGTGGCGAGAGCGCGCACGACCTCTACGACCAGATGAAGCGGGAAGAAGCCGGCATCCAGGCAGGAGTATGGCGCCATTCCAGCCACGGCCGCCTTAGCTAAGAAACCGCCCGTGGGAGTTCTGGCCGAGGGCAACCTGGAGATCAATACCTGGTACCGTCCGGGCCGGTGATGATGAACGACGATCAGGTCAGCTGTTCCTACCGCGCAGACGAAGGGCTCTTCATCGCGGTCGATCCGAGCCTTCCGGACATTTCTGCCGGAGGTGAGACCGAGGCAGCCGCGCGAGCCGCTCTTGAAAATATGCGCCGGGCCATCGAGGCAAGGCCGGACCTGCCCCCCAAGGTAGCCGCCCTCGACACCATGACTGATGCCCTCGTCAAGGCCCTGGCGGACCTTCCGGCGGTCCAACTCGACGAGCCAGGCCGGCGATTCCCAGGAGCCGGACTCCCCCGGGCACTGAGTCTCACCGCAAGAGGACTACCGCCTGCCGGTATAGCCCCGCCAGCGACCGCCAGGACGCGGAACCGGCCGCCAATCGGTACGCTTCGTCGGGACGGCATACGGGCCTGGCCCGATGCCGCGGGGTGCTAGCCCAATGGTAGAGCAGCGGACTTTTAATCCCGGTAGCCTAAGCGCTGTCCTCACCTGCGAAAACGCAGGTGAAGCTGAAGCGCCCAGCCGAAATCCGACGCTCTACAACTCCCACTGCTCGCAACCCGCTTGCTCTGGCAAGCGGGCTTGATCCGCACGCCGCCGCCAGGGCGGCGGCCCGCGGCGCGGTCAGCTCGCCAGGTGTGTCCCGCCAGGGCCGGTGACCTGGCCGAGCATGGTTTGGGCGAGTTGCTGGACCTGGGCTGGCAGGGGTACGTAGAGGTTCGCGGCGGCGTAGGCCTGGCCGTCGTGGGTGAGCCAGGCCAGCATGGTGACCAGTGCCTGCCCGGTGGCCTGGCTGGGCTGGTGGGTGTAGATCAGCGACCAGCTGTAGCCGCTGATCGGGTAGCTGCTGGCGCCGGGCTGGTTGACGATGGAGAAGTCGGCCGGGGTGATGTGGGGTTTCTGGGCGGCGGCGGCGGCGATGGTCTGGGTGGACGGCAGGACGTAGTTCCCGGCCTGGTTGCGGATGGCGGCGAACGGCAGGACCAGGCCCTGGGAATAGGCCTGCTCGACGTAGCCGATGGAGAAGGGGGTGCGGAACACCGTGGAGGTCACACTGCCGTTGCCTTCGGCGCCTTCCCCGACCGGCCAGTGCAGTGTCTTGCTGGTGCCGACCTTGGCGGCCCAGGTGGGGTCAACGCTGGACAGGTAGTTGCTGAAGATGTAGGTGGTGCCGCTGCCGTCGGAGCGGTGCACCACGGCGATCGACGCGGCCGGGAGGGTGAGACCCGGGTTCAGGGCGGTGATGGCCGGGTCGTCCCAGCGGGTGATCTGCCCGAGGAAGATCTGGGCGATCACCGGGCCGGTCAGGTGCAGCCGGGCGCCCGCCGGGAGGTTGAGGTTGTAGGCCACGCCTTCGGCGCCCAGGGCGTCGGGCACCTGGGTGACCGGGCCTCCTTTGGCGGCTGCTAGCTCGCTGGCGTTCATGGGCACGTCGGAGGCGCCGAAGTTGACCTGCCGGGCGCTGATCGCGGCGATGCCCGCGCTGCTGCCCACGGGGGAATAGTTCACGGTGACCGCAGGGTGCTGCTGGTGGTATCTGGCGAAGGCCAGGGCGAAGAACGGGGCGACGTACGTCGAGCCCGCCCCGGTGAGGATGCCCGGCCCGCCGCTGGGGATGGCCGTGGCCGCGGTGCTCGTGGCAGGCGTGGTGGTCGTGCTGGTGCATGCGCCGAGGGCGAGGGCGATGATCGCGGCAGCGCATGCACTGAAGGTGCCGACGCGCGCACGGTGAGTGATGTGGTGATGCCGTCCGTCGTTGGCTGGCATGGTTTTCCTCTGCTGACGTGAGGTGGGTTAGGGCTGCCCGGTTTCGCGGAGCCAGGCTTGGGCGCCTATCTGGATGGCTTCCCAGGGGCTGCCGAGGGGCGGCGTATAGGACAGGTCCAGGTCGCTGAGCCCGTCGATGGTCATGGCGTGGAAGATGGCGGTGGCGGCGATGTCGATGCGCTTGGCGATCTCGGCGTGCCGGTGCCCGAACAGCTGCACGCCCAGGAGCCGGCCGGTGCCGCGGTCGCCGGTGAACCGCATGGTGATGCGGTGGCTGCCCGGGTAGTAGGCCTTGTGGTCATCAGCCTCGGACGCGACGGTGACCGGGTCGTACCCGGCGGCGGCAGCTTCGTGGTCGCGCAGCCCGGTGCGGGCGGCGGCCTGGTCGAAGATCTTGACGACCTGGGTGCCCAGGCTCCCCGCGAATTCCCGGTTCCCGCCGGTGGCGTTCTCCCCGGCGACCCGGCCCTGCTTGTGCGCCGTGGTGCCGAGCGGCAGGTAGGTCTGACCGAGCAGCCGGTGGTGGGTGACCACACAATCCCCGGCGGCGAACACATCGGCCAGATTGGTCCGCATGCCCCGGTCCACCGCGATCGCGCCCCGGGCACCCAGTGCGGCCCCCGCGTCGGCGGCCAGGGCAGTGTCGGGGCGGACGCCGACGACAACCAGGACCATGTCGGCTAGGCGCGTTACCGTCTCGCCGTCGGCGGCGGCCTGGACCCGTAGCCGTCCCGCCTCGCCGCTGATGGGTGTGATCTGCCGGACCGTGGTGCCGGTCAGGACCTCGACACCGCGGTCGGCGAGCTGGGCGTGGACGAGCTGGCCGAGGGCGGGGTTGACAGTCGGCAGCACCTCGGGGAGCTGTTCCATCTGAATGACTTGCAGGCCGCGGGTTGTGAGGGCGTCGGCCATCTCCAAGCCGATGTATCCGGCGCCGACGATGACCGCAGTGGCTGGCGCGGATCCCTCCAGCGTGCGCATGACGGCGAACGTGTCGCCCATCGAGTGCAGCAGGTGCACGCCGTCATCCGGGCCCAGAGACTCCAGGCCACCGATCGGGGGGCGGACCGGGACCGCACCGGTGCCCACGATCAGCTTGTCGTAGGCGAGTAGCTCCTCATTCCCCGCGGGGGTGGTGACGAGGAGCTTGCGACCGCCGACGTCGATGCGCCGCGCGGTGGTGTCCAGCCGCAGGTTCATCCCGGTGGCTTCCAGGTCGGCGGTGGTGCGGTGGGCGAGGTTGCGCCAGTGGGTGACCTCACCAGAGACGTAGTAGGGGATGCCGCAGATGGAGAAGTTTGGGTAGGCGTCCGCGACGACCACGCTCACCTCGGCTCCCGGGTCGAGTTCGCGGGCGCGCAGCGCGGCGGAGATCCCGGCGTCGCTGCCGCCGATCATGACCAGGTGCATGACTGGATCCCTCCAGGTCGGATGCTCAGTGAGACGCGTCGCGGCCGGGCTGTCGGCCGGTTGGCGAGGTGGCGCCGTCGTAGGCGGCGCGGTCTTGCGCCGCCTGGGCCTGGCTGGGGTGGTGGGGGACGATGATGTCGGACGCTTCTTCGGGGGTGAGGCGGGGATACAGCGCCCGTATCATCACCACGGCCAGCGCACCACCGACGATCTGGGCCGCAATGAACGCCGGGACGGACGATGGGGCGATGCCGGCGAAGGTGGCCGAGAACATCCGGCCCACAGTGATCGCCGGGTTGGCGAAGCTGGTCGAGGACGTGAAGAAGTACGCCGCCCCGATATACGCCCCGACCGCGGCCGCGGCGGACCGGCTGCGGCCGGAGCGGGCGAGGGCGAAGATGACCAGGATCAGCCCGAGAGTGGCGATCACCTCGGACAGGAAGTGCGCAGGCGTGGCCCGGTGCTTGGCGGAGATGCTCACCGCCGCCTGGGCGAACATCAGGTTCGCCAGGATCGCCCCCAGGGTGCAGCCCGCCACCTGCGCGGGCAGGTAGGCCGCCGCGTCGCGCCAGCGCAGCCCGCCGAACGCGGCATCGGCGAAGGACACCACCGGATTGAAATGGGCGCCCGACACCGGGCCGAACATCAAGATGATCGCGAACAGCCCGGCCGCGGTCGCCGCCGCGTTCTCCAGCAGCTCCAGCCCCGTCTCACCTGGGGACAACCGCTGCGCGGCGATGCCCGAGCCGATCACGATCGCGGCCAGGAAGCCGCTGCCGAGGAACTCGGCAGCCAGCCGGCGCCACAGCGCGACAGGTTCTGGTGGCGGTGTCCTGGTCACAGCGCCCATCTTGACGGATAAAGGTAACTCAGTCAAGATTGAGTCAATGAATACTGAGCAAATGGCGGACGTGGTGGCCCGGGCCGCAGTGCATGGCGGCGCTGGCCGACCCGGCCCGGCTTCTGATCACCGACACCCTCGCCACCGGCGACGTCTCCCCGTCGGAACTGGCGGCCATGCTCGCGATGCCGTCCAACCTGCTCGCCCACCATCTGCACGTGCTCGAGCAGGCCGGGTTGCTCACCCGCCGCCGTTCCGAGGGGGACCGCCGCCGCAGCTACCTGCGGCTGATACCGGGCGCACTCGATTCACTCAACCACCCGCCGTCGCGCCGGGCGCGGCGGGTGCTGTTCGTGTGCACCGCTAACTCGGCGCGCTCGCATCTGGCGGCCGCGCTATGGCGCCGGGCCAGTAAGGTCCCGGCGGCATCGGCCGGAACCCATCCGGCGGCGGCGATCGCGCCGGGCGCGATCGCCGCCGCGGGGCGCCATCACTTGCCGCTGCGCCGCCAGCAGCCCCGGCATATCAGCCGGGTACGCCAGGACGGCGACCTCATCGTCACGGTCTGCGACCGGGCCCGTGAGGAACTCGGCCCGCTGGCAGCGGTGCACTGGTCAGTCCCCGACCCGATACCAGCCGGCGACCCCGCCAGCTTCGACGCGGCCCTGGCTGAGCTGGGTCATCGCATCGAGCGGTTCGCACCGAGCCTCACAGCCGCTCCCTGACCCTGGCCTGCCTGCCGGTGCGCGCTGTCCTCAGCGGACCGGGTGACTTTGTCAGGTTGTTATGCGGACAGCGCCCTCATAACCAGCATTTCCTAACCAGACCAGGCAGCAGGATCACCTACTTAAGCGGGCTGGTGGGTGAGAGCGGCCAGTGAGGCGAGGTGTTCTTCCCCGGTTGGTTCGGTGGCGCGGAGGGGCACCGCCGCGCCCGCCAGCCCGATCCCGGCGAAGGCCAGGTACAGCGCTAAGACGCCGCCGGCATCCGCCCACAGCAGCACGCACCCGGCGGCGAGCAGCGACCCGGCGGTCATCAGGCCCCGCGCACCACAGCAGTCCAGCCACGCCCCGGCGGGGATGGCGCCCGCTCCAGTCACCAGGACGCTAAGCGAGAACGCCCCGGTCAGCGTGGCCTGGCTATACCCCAGGCTCTGCTGCATCGGCAGCAGGAACGCGGCGAACGAGTAGTACAGCACGCCATAGGAGATGGTCTCGGTGACCGCAAGGGCCCAGACCATACGCCAGCCCGGGTAATCGCGACGCCGTGCCGGCCTACCTCCCGGCGCCCGCACACCCGCGATGTTCATGGCCACAGGCACGCTCCGTCCGGGGCTGGGACGTTGGACAGCGCTGACACTGCGGGCCCCGGCGGGCCATCCCCGCCGGGGCCGGGAGCACTCACATGCGCTTCCGTGACCGGATCCGGGTCGCGCGGTAGACAGGCACGCAGTCCGCCGGTAGGCCTGCTAGCAGCACTTCGCTGCAGAGGCGGCCGGTTCCCCTGACTGGCCTGCGCCGGCTGCGCTGGCGCCCCCGCAGCAGCCAGAGCCGCCCTCGTCCTCGCTGAAGAAGGTCTGGCTGTCAGCCAGGACCGTGTAGACCTCCCAGGACGCCCCGTCCGGGACCCCCTCGACCCAGAACTTGTCCTGCCGGGCGTAACAGCAGGTCGTGTCCCGCTCATCGGCCGAGGTCACGCCGGTCCCGGTCAGCCGGGCCTGCACGGCATCGACGGCGGCGGTGTCGGGGACCTCGATGCCGAGATGGTTGAGGGTGCCGCCCTGGCCGGGGTTCTCCATCAGCACGAGCTTCAGCGGCGGCTCGGCGATGGCGAAGTTGGCGTAACCGGGCCGGGTCTTGGCCGGTTCGGTACCGAACAGCTTGCTGTAGAACGCGACCGCCTCGTCGATGTCGCTGACGTTGAGGGCGAGCTGCAGACGGGACATGTGAACCTCCTGAACTTAGACTTCGATGAGTGTCTATATCTGGTGCTGAGGCCGAGCTTGCCATAAGACATCGGACTCTGTCAATATAGACATATGCCGAAGTCTGATCTGCTGCTGAGCCCACCTGGGACGGCTGCGTGCTGTGACCCCAGGTCGCAGGTACTCCTGCCGTCCGGGCAGAGCGACCCGGTGGCGTGCTGCGTCCCGCTGTCGCAAGGGCCGCTGTCCGCGGAGCAGGCCGGGCAGGTCGCGCCGCTGCTGAAGGCGCTCGCTGATCCCGTCAGGCTCCGGCTGATGTCCCTGGTGGCCTCTCACCCTGGCGGCGAGGCCTGCGTGTGTGATCTGGCCGATGCGTTCGACCTGTCCCAGCCGACGATCAGCCATCACCTCAAGGTGCTGCACGACAGCGGCCTGCTGGACCGGGAGAAGCGCGGCGTGTGGGTCTACTACCGGGCCCGCGGCCGGGCGCTGGCCAGCCTCGGCACACTGATCGGCTACCCCGCACCCTGACGCGCCAGGTACTGCCGCGGTGAAGCAACGGGTGGCAGGCTATTGCGCCAGCATTCTTCATCGCTTATCGTCGATTAACGATGAAGAATGCGGAGCCGCTCGATCGCGCTGACGCCGACACCTACGCGTCCTGGTTCAAGGCGCTGGCCGACGGAACCCGGGTGCAGATCGTGTCGCTGCTCGCCCGCAGCGGCGAGCCGATGACCGTCAAGCAGATCGTCGCGGCCGTCCCCGTCGGGCAGTCCACCGTGTCCGCCCACCTGAAGCAGCTCGCCGCGGTCGGGTTCGTCCTCGCCGAAGACCGCGGCACTGCCCGGCTGTACCGGATCAACGACACCTGCGTGGAGTGCTTCCCCACCGCCGCGGACCTGGTCATGGGGCAGCGGCCCGCACCCGCTCCGCGCTGACTCGCCTGCCCGGAGGAAACCATGGCGCCAGCCAGCCCCACCCCGGATCATGAGCAGATCCGCGCGGCCGTCACCGCCCGCTACTCGGGCCTCGCCCGGGCCGCCCGCGCCGGGCAGCAGATCACCGACTGCGATCCTGGCCCTTTCGCAGCGGGCTGTTTCGGTGCCGCCGGGTACGCCGACACCAGCGAACTGCCCGATGGTGCGGTGCGGGCCAGCCTCGGCTGCGGCAACCCCGTCGCCGTCGCCGAGCTCCATCCCGGGAGACACGGTCCTGGACCTCGGTTCTGGCGGCGGCATCGACGTGCTGCTGTCCGCCCGCCGCGTCTCGCCCGGCGGGAAAAGCCTACGGCCTAGACGCCATCACCGGACATGATCGCCCTGGCCCGCGACAACGCTGCGCAGGCCAGGGTCACCAACGCGGAGTTCCTGCAGGGCCACATCGAAGACATCCCGCTGCCCGACGGGCACGTCGATGTCGTCATCTCCAACTGCGTGATCAACCTGTCCGCCGACAAGCCCCGCGTGCTGGCCGAGACGTTCCGGGTGCTCCGGCCCGGCGGGCGGCTCGGGATCAGCGACATCATCGCCGACGACGGCCTCGACCCGGTAGAGCGGGCGGAGGCGGAGCAGCGGACCGGCTGCACCACCGGCACCCTCACCGCCGCCGAGTACCGGACCCTGCTGCTGGCCAGCGGGTTTACCAGCATCCGCATCACCGCCACCGGGGACGCCGGGCCGGGCCTGCGCTCAGCCATCATCCAGGCCACCCCGCCCGCCGCGCCTGCTGGCTTCCTCATCCGGGCTATGCGGGCCGCGGACGCAACCCAGGTGCTCGCCATCTACCAGACCGGGCTGGACACCGGGGACGCCAGCTTCGAGACCGCGGCCCCCACCTGGGACGCCTTCGACCAGGCCAAACTGCCCCTGCACCGGCATGTGGCCGCCGCCGTCGGCGGAGAAGTGGTTGGCTGGGCCGCCGCCAGCGCCGTGTCACCGCGGGCGGTGTACCGGGGCGTCATCGAACACTCCGTCTACGTGCACCCTGACGCGCAGGGCCAGGGCATCGGGCTCGCGTTGCTGGAGGCGCTCACCGGCTCCGCCGACGCGGCCGGGATCTGGACCATCCAGACCGGGATCTTTCCCGAGAACACCGCCAGCCTGCGGCTCCACCAGCGCGCCGGGTTCCGTGTCGTCGGCACCCGGCAGCGCGTCGGCTGCCACCACGGCCACTGGCGCGACGTCACCCTCCTCGAACGCCGCAGCACCGTCGCCGGGACCTGACCCGACCCCCCACACTGGGTCATCCCGCCAGGCTGCGGTCCCGTCGGGTCATCCTGCACGGCCAAGGCCGCTACCGATGTGCGCAGCAGGCAGGTCCGTCGGCGGCGGCCGTGAGACCCGGGCATTATTACATTGACAGACCTCGATTTAATCGATATACGTGTATACATGGGTGCCGATCTGGAACCTGTGTCCAGCTCCGCCGCCCCCGTGATCGTGGTTGGCGGCGGACAGTCCGGCCTGGCCGCAGCGCGCGCCCTGCGCGAGCTGCGCATGCCGGTGGTGATCCTGGAGGCCAGCGATCGCCCGACCGGGTCGTGGCCGCGCTACTACGACAGCCTGCGCTTGTTCTCCCCGGCGGGATACAGCTCGATGCCGGGGATGGCATTCCCCGGTGCGCCGGATCGCTACCCGGGCCGCGACGAGGTAGCCGGCTACCTCGAGCGCTACGCCGCCCAGCTCGACGTCGAGATCCAGACCAGCACCCGCGTGCAGACGATCCGGCAGGACGGCAGGGAGTTCATCGTCGTCACCGAGGGCGGCCGGGCGCTGCGCGCGTCAGGCATCGTGGCCGCCAGCGGATCGTTCTCCAACCCCTACCGCCCGAGCTTCCCGGGCGAGGAGGCCTTCACCGGCGAGCTTTCCCACGTCGCCGATTACCGCACCCCGGCGCCGTACGCCGGCCGGCGGGTGATTGTCGTGGGAGCAGGCGACTCCGCCGCCCAGGTCGCCAACGAGCTCGCGCCGGTCGCGACGGTCACGCTTGCCACCCGCCACCCCGTGCGGTTCATCCCCCAGCGGCTGGGCGGCCAGGACGTCCACTACTGGCTGCGCGAGACCGGCTTTGACACCCTGCCCGCCGAATGGCTGAGCAAGATCACCGGCGGCAGCGTGGTCACCGACAGCGCCGGGTTTCAGCAGACCCTCGCTGATGGCCATGTTGACCGGCGCCCGATGTTCACCGTACTCGACGGAAACCAGGTGGTCTGGAGCGACGGCCAGCGCGAGCCGGTCGACGCGATCATCCTCGCCACCGGATACCGGCCCAGCCTGGGCTACCTGCGTGAACTCGGCGCCCTCGACGCAGACGAGGCTCCGGTTCACGTCCGCGGCATCTCCTCCACCCACGTCGGCCTGGTCTACCTCGGCCTGGAATACCAGCGCTCGTTTGCCTCCAACACCCTCAGGGGCGTCAGCGCCGACGCCCGGGCGGTGATCCCGCCGCTGGTCGCCTGGATCCGCGACGCGCCTGCCATGGTCGGACTCGGAGCCTGAGATCACATTGATAGGTATAGATATATGGCCGTTGAGCTAGAGCTAACTCCGAAGATCAAGCGCCCCGCCGGCGAACCGCGCTGCGAGCCGACCATCTACCCCGACATGCAGCGCGAGCAGGCGATCCGCCTGGCCGCGGTCGCCAAGGCCCTCGGCGACCCCGTCCGGCTGCAGCTCATTGACGTGCTGCGCAAGCACGCCGGGAAGGTGTGCGTCTGCGAACTGGTCCCGCTCTTCGACCTCACCCAGCCCACCATCTCCCATCACCTCAAGGTGCTGCGCCAGGCCGACCTCGTCGGCTCAGAGCGCCAGGGGCTCTGGGCCTACTACTACGTCATCCCCGGCGCCCTGAAGGAACTCTCCGCATGGCTGAGCTGAGCACCGATATCCGCGAAACCGTTCACGAGCGCTACGCCAAAGCGGCCAGGGCATCCGCCGGCGGCCGGCCCTCGGGATCGGTGGACCGCTAGCCAAAATCGGGGCTCTGGCCAGGTAACTGGACCAAGGCACACCACAGCCTGGCATCCACGAACCCCACCCCTTCACACACGCATGATCGCGAGGCGGCTCCCCCCGAACCGTCATTTCCGCCACACTCTGCCAGGTCAAAGCCTCAATCTCCAAGGCCCTGGCGGACCTCCCAGCGGTCCAACTCGACGAGCCGGCCGGCGATTCCCAGGAGCCGGACTCTCCCGGGCACTGAGGCTCGCCGGAAAGGACTACCGCCTGTCGGCATAGCCCCGCCAGCGACCGCCAGGACGCGGAACCGGCCGCCAATCGGTACGCTTCGTCGGGACGGCATACAGGCCTGGCCCGATGCCGCGGGGTGCTAGCTCAATGGTAGAGCAGCGGACTTTTAATCCGTTGGTTCAGGGTTCGAGCCCCTGGCGCCCCACTGCTGCTTGGTTCAGAACCGGTTCAATCTGGTACGTCACCCAGCAGTACGTGCGCCTCGGCTCGTGGTCCGTGCATGGGCGAGTTGAGCTGGGCCGACGGGAGCCGCAGGAAACGCATCTCGATGCCGTCGGGGATGCCGCAGACGTACCGGCAGCGGGTCACCTTCGATCAGGACTTCGCGGTTCGCATGCTGGTACGTTCGGCCCACCGAGACATCGGTAATCCCTTCGCCGCTCTTGACCTGCAGCGTTACGGGATGCCGGGGATACCGATCGGTGTGCGCCAGGAACTAGGTACTGGCGTACTGGCCTGCTATTGCAGTCTTGTCGGTGCTAACCCGGACAATCGCGGCATGAGACTGAGGCGGCTGCGCGACGACGATGTTCTTGAGGGTGATACCCGGCTGGTGCGCGGCGGGGAACTCGACCCGGACATCCTGCGAGCCGACGCCCAGCGATACCACGATGTCTACGCGACCTACGGGATCTCGGTATTCGCTGTGCGCGGCCTCTCGTTGGAGGAGATGGCCCAGCAGGTACCGCTGGTCCGCTTCCGCCGCATGACGATCGTTACCGCCAGAGAACTCGCCGGGTGCGGGCTCCGCTTAGAGCCGACCGGGCGGAATCCGCGTCACTATACGGTCAGCTTTGAGGACCTTGAGCAGGGCGTGAAGGCCCTCACCAGCTGCGCTCGCGAGGTCGTGACCAATCCGTATCACGACGGGTAGCCTGGCACGGAGGAGACGTGATGGAGCCAGAGATCGACTTGATAGCTGACCTCAACGCCGAAGACGACGAAGGACTTGGCTGGTCAACGCTGAGGGACGCTCGCGACGCAGCTCAGGTGCGGCCTGGAGTGATGCTCGTAGCGGGCAACCGCCTCGGCAAGGCCGTCGTTCGGGTCGTGGCCGTTGACGATGACGGGCAGGTGCACTTCATCGTCTTGCCTGGGGCGCTGGAGAAGAACCGTCACCTCATCGGCCGACGGGCCCTGGCCTGACCGGGACCCGGCCGCTGAGGCTGGGCTCCAGCCCGCGGGTGCCGGGCAAGGTACTGCTGTGCAGCGCGGGCCTCGGGGAAAAGCCCAGAAGGCTTATGCACGTGACCAAGACCGGTGTGGTGCTGGGTGTCAGCGGCCAGATCGGCACCGGGTGGCCCGCCGGATGCTGGCCGAGGGCTGGTCGGTACGCGGGCTGCACCGGCCAGACGTGCCGCTTCCGGACAGGGCGTGAAGGTGCTTCAGTGGCTGTTGCCGCGGACCAGTCTGCAGCGGCATCAGGTCCGATGGCTCCTGACGCACGCAGGCGCGCCAGCGCGCGGCCAGCGAGGGATCTTTTTACCGGGCTTCAGGCTGGCGGTCAGCGCCGTTACCGCGGCGCCAGGGCGTTGTTGATCTGGTCGTACGGGATACCGTCGGCGCTGGTGTTGTAAGTGCCGTCGGAAAGCAGCTCGGCGGCCGCGCGAGCCGCGAGCGCGTAGGCGGCCTGGGCGATGGCGGAACCTAGGCTGATGCGAACGACGCCGGCGGACGCAAGCTCAGCCACGGTCGGCGCGCCTGCCCACACCATCACCCCGACCGGCAGCGGGCCGGCGGCCAGCTTGGCGATCGCCGCGAGGTCGGTCAGGCCGGGGACGAACAGGCTATCCGCACCTGCCGCCGCGTAGGCGGCAGCGCGCTCTAGGACGGCGTCAACCCGTTCCGCCTCGGGACCGGCGCCGGCCAGGAACACGTCGGTCCGGGCGTTAATCCACAGGGGCATGGCCAGGCGGTCTGCGGCGGCGCGAGCTGCGGCGAGCCGCTCGGCTTGTGCGGCTGGCTCGAACAGCGCGGCGCCATCTTGTCCGGATCTGTCCTCGAGATTCACGCCGACGGCTCCGGCGCCGATGACCGCCGTGACGGTGGCCGCGACCGCATCCGGGTCAGAGCCGTAACCGGCCTCGATATCCGCTGAGACTGGCACCTTGACGGCGGCGATGATCCGCTCGATGACGGCGGCGGCTCGATGCGGTCCCAGGTCGGCTGCGTCGCGTATGCCCAGCGACCACGCGACGCCCGCGCTCGTGGTAGCGATCGCCTTCGCTCCCGCGCTGGCGATCATCACCGCCGAGGCAACGTCCCAGGCGTTGGGCAGGAGCAGCGGATCGCCGGACCGGTGCAGGCGCGCGAACATCTCGGCCTGACGCACCTGCTGGTCGAGGCTGGGGGACTTGCCTGTCATGGAGAGTTGAGTCATGTCGCAGACGCTACGGACGCGGGGTCCGCGTGGCTGGCCACATCTGGACATGTCGGCTGGGACAACTCCGGCCGTCCCCGATGTCGCTAAGGGACACCGGGACGGCCGGAGTGCTCGCGGTCAGAGTGCGACGACCTGCTCGTGATCGATCTCGACGAACTCAACGATCAGGTTCGCGAACTGGCCGGCGATCAGGTCGTGGTAGGCCGGCGAGGTGGTGTGAGCGTCGTAGGCGGCCTGATCCGCGAAGTGCTCGACGAATAGCAGGTAGTCGGGCTTGGCCGGATCGCGGTACACCCGGAAGGACAGCGTGCCGTCCTCGGCGCCAGGGCCCTTGGGCGCGAACTCCCGCACGATCGTCTCGACCTTGTCCTGCGTCCCGTCTTGCAGCTTGATGGGGAATACCTTGACCAGCATGGTGTCTCCTCCAGATGGGGCGCCGCAGCGCGTTACAACGGAAGGATCCGCGCGGCGGTGTGATGAGTCCGGCCAGATCTGGACACGACGAGCAGGTTCCACCGATGACCTCGGCGAAGCCGCGAAGCCCCGGAGCGCGGATGGATGTGTCCGGATCTGACCGGCCACCCGGGCTGACGGCGGCGTATACCTGAGGCCATGACCACGTACTCCGCCGTCGTCACCACCGGCATCTACTGCCGGCCTGGCTGCGGCGCGAAGCCGCTGGCCGAGAACGTCCTGATCTTCGAGCTGCCCGCAGCCGCGGAGGCGGCAGGCTTCCGCGCCTGCCACCGTTGCCGGCCGTACCGGGTGGCTGGCCCGGTAGCAGCCAGCGCGCCTGAACTGGTCTGCCGGGTGGCGCAGTTGATAATTGACGGGGCGCTGGATGACGGCGGCACGGAGGCCGGCCTCGCGGACCGCGTCGGCATGTCAGCGCGGCACTTGCGCCGGCTGTTCCAGTCGCACCTAGGTGCAACGCCTGATCAGCTGGCCCGGTCCCGGCGCGCGCATTTCGCCCGCCGCCTTCTCGATGACACCGACCTCACGGTCATCGATGTCGCTTTCGCTTCCGGGTTCGGCAGCCTGAGGCAGTTCAACCGGGCCATGCAGGAGGTGTTCCGCGCAGCGCCGACCGACCTGCGCAGCCGCCGGCGCCGGGCGGACCGGCTCGTTGCCGATGGCGGGCTGGCGCTGCGGCTTCCGGTCCTGCCCGGCTATGACTGGGATGCGATGCGGGCTTTCCTCGGGGCCCGGTGCGTGCCCGGCGTCGAGGCGGTCGATGGCGACACCTACCGTCGCACGATCACAGTGGGCAGCGCGCCCGGGCTGCTGGAGATCTCGCCGGGTGGCCCAGATCACCTGATGCTGCGCGCTCACCTGCCCTACTGGGAGGGCCTGATCCACGTCGTGGGCCGGGTCGGGCGGCTGCTGGGCATCGACATCGATCACACCGCCGGGGCTGCCGCGCTGGCCGCCGATCCGGTGCTGGGCGTCATCGTCCGCGAGCGTCCCGGCCTCGCTGTCCCAGGCGCGTGGAGTCCGTTCGAGCTTGGCGTCTGGGCGATCCTGAGCCGTGAGCGCGATCCAGGCTCGGTGGCGCAGCTGCTGGAGTCACTCGTCACTAGCCTGGGCACCCCCGTGCCTGGCCTGCCCGGCGATCTCACGCACGTGTTCCCCGACACCGAAACGGTAACGGCGGCCAGCCTGGCGGCGATCGGATTCCCGGTGGCCGACGCGACCGCAGCCGAATCGCTCGCAGTTGCGCTGGCCAAGGCCGGCAGCGCCGTCGGGCCCGGCACGAGCCTGCACGCGCTAGCGGCGTTGCCCGGCATCGAGCAGAACGTTCGTGACTACATTGGCTTCCGGCTCGGCCTGCGGGAAGCGTTCCCCGTCGGCGACACCTCGCTCGCTGCGGCGCTTGCGGATCTTGGCCTGACCTCGCCGGGTACCGCGGCGGGCCCGGTGCCGTGGGCGGAACGATGGCGGTCATGGCCAGCGCTGGCCGCGGTCCACCTGATGGCACACGGCGACAGCCTTGCCCGGGCCAAGCCCGTATGAGCCGCGCGGATCCATGTGCCCGCCCGGCCGCCGGGACGCCGCTCGGCTAGACGGCCCACACTCACTTCAACGGCCACTGTCACGCGCGCGCTACGGGCGTAGCGGCCCCGCGCCCCGGCGCAGGCATCGCGCTGCCCCGGCGGGGCAGGGCCTTAGCCGGGTTGCGGGGCGTCGTGGATGATGCGCTCGCGCACGTCGGGGAGGTACCGTGCGGCTGTCGCGAAGTCCTTGTCGTCGTGGAGCACCACCAGGTGGTGCTGAGCTGCGGTGGCGCAGATCATCAGGTCCACGGCCGACAATGCCCGGTGCGCTCCCTGCCGTAGCAGGCGGTATTGTGCGGACTCTATCCACCGCCACGCTCCCTTGGGGACCGCCGCGTCCGGGTACAGCGCTTCGAACATTCCCGACATCTGCTCGTACTCGTCGATGGTGCGGGCCGAGCGGCGGAACTCGACGCGCTGGGGGTGACAGGAACCGATCGCCCCCGCGGAGACGACCTCTGCCCAGGCCGCCCGCAGCGCGGGGTCCCGCAGGATCCGCCACAGGGCAGACGAGTCGAGCAGGTAGCGAATCACGCCGCCGGGTCTTTCTCAGCCGCCCGGCGGTGCTCCCACCCCTCGAAATCCCACCCTGCCGCCAGCGTCGCATAGTGCTCCAGAGCCGCGATCCGGCGGTGCCGGGCGGCGAACTCCCGCAGTGCAACGTTGACCGTTTCCTTCTTCGTCTTCGCCCCGGACAGCCGCATGGCCTCGGCGAGGGCGTCTTCATCAATGTCGATCTGGGTCAGCGCCATCAGCAGCCTCGCGTTGTTGATGATGTATGCCTCTAGTGTAGGTCATCAACATTGCACAGACGAGCGGTAGCTCACTGCGCCCCGATTCCTGGGTCTTGACGTGCGCAGACGCACCGGCAGCGGGTCACCTTCGACCAGGACTTCGCGGTTCGCATGCCGGTGCATACGGCCCACCGACACATCGGTACCCCTCCGATCGCCCCCGCCTTCTGCCCTGTCATCTGTCGGGGGTGCCGATCGGCCAGGTAATCCCGATCAGCGGCGGTCAGGCCGGCTTCTCGTGGGATGGGGCTGTGCGGTCCGGGGATCCTGAACGTCGAGTTTCTGGCTCAAATGGTAGTGGGCCCGATATGGGTGAGATGCTTGACCGGCATGCGGATAGCCACCATCCGTTACGGGAGCGCCGTCTACGTGTCCGGTCAGGATCGGCAGTCGAAGCGGGAGGGCTCGACTGTCGCGGATGTGATGGAGGCTCGGTGGGGGGTACGGGCCACATCGGCTATAGCGCGG
The DNA here is from genome assembly GCA_963804455.1 of uncultured Actinomycetes bacterium. GTDB lineage: Bacteria > Actinomycetota > Actinomycetes > Streptosporangiales > Streptosporangiaceae > RYN-230. The sequence goes on along the minus strand of CAWDRD010000014.1, from coordinate 82,866 downwards.
CTGGCCGAGCCGGGATGGTCGTATGAGGAGCCTGTGCCCGCGTCCTGTCCTGCCTGCGGGTCATCCTTGCACTGCTTGCGCAAGCCGTATCAGAGTGCGGGCAGGCAGTATCGCTACGTGGCGCTTGTCTGCCCGGAATGCCCGGCGGCGTTCACCCTTGCTGACCTGGGGTTCAAGACCTACGCGGCCATGATGAGGTCAGTGGACCTGCGAGAGCCAACAGGCCGGGCCCGCGCGCGTGCTCACGCCACGGCGGAGCGGGCCGATGGTCCAGGTCGGTATGTCTTCGGGCGGGACCGGCGGGTGTGCTGGGTGAAGCTGGGACACCCAGCTGATACGCCGCCGGATCCGCAGCCAGGTGTGGACGTCCGCGTACTCATGCCTGATGACCCCGCATTCGATCAAGTCTGGCACGGCCTGGCAAAGCGTGGCGTACCGACGCGTTCGGTCAGGTACTGGCTAGAGAGCGAGATCGTCACCTCGGTAACGTTGAACGGTCAGCCGAGTGCGCTGGCCGCGTCAGCTGCGCTGAGCCCCCTGGCGCGCGCGGTGGGTCAGCGAGCGGTAACCAGGACGGGCGGAGCTGCCGAGGCCGCGCGCGACGCGTTCGATCTGGTGTGGCAGGCGCACACCGGTGGCGGGCAGGTGCCAGCCGCCTGTGCGGCGGCGGACCATGTTCCTGCTGAGTGGCTCTCCTACCTGCCGTTCCCCGAGCTGAACCCGGCCCAGGTTGAGGCAGCGCCTCAGGTCGCTGCCGGGGCGGGACATGTGCTGGTGGTCGCTCCGACCGGCGCGGGGAAGACCGTCATCGGGATGATGGCTGCGTTGCGAGCGGTGCTAACCGAGCGGCGGAAGGCTGCCTGGCTGGTCCCGCAGCGCTCGCTGACCGACGAGCTTGACCGGGAGTTGGAGGCGTGGCGGCGCGCGGGCATTCGGGTCGAGCGGCTGTCGGGTGAGTACGCGATTGACGCGCAGCGTCTGCGGGATGCCGATCTGTGGGTGGCGACCACGGAGAAGTTCGAGTCGATCTGCCGCACCGTATCGATGCGCCAGGCGCTGGCTGACGTCGGCTGCCTGGTCGTTGATGAGATACATCTGCTCGGTGACCCGGCTCGCGGCCCGGTGCTGGAGGCTCTGCTGGCTCGGGTGCGGGGCACGGACTCGCCGTTGCGTATCGTCGGGTTGTCAGCCACGGTCGCCAACGCCGCGCAGATCGCCGAATGGCTGGGGGCGCGGCTGGTGCGGATCGGCTGGCGGCCCAGCCGCCTTACCTGGCAGCTTCCGATGATCACCGCCAGTTCCGACCGGGCCGCGACCGATGCCGCGCGGATTCGCGTGGCCACGGCTATCACGCGGATGTTCGCTGCCGATGATGGCAGTGTCCTGGTGTTCTGCGGTAGCAAGCGAGGCGTGCGCACCACCGCGCTGGCGATCGCGGCGGACCGAGGAGCCGACGTCCGCTCGGTCGATCTCGATGATCTTGACCGTGTCCACGAGGTCTGCGCTGCTGCGGGCATCGGCTTGCACTACAAGGACTGGGCGCACAAGCGCGAGGCGGAGCGGGCATTCCGCGAGCGCCAGCTGGATGTGCTCGTGGCGACCACGACAGTCGCGGCCGGGGTCAACTTCCGGCCCGCGCCGTGATCATGCGCGATACCAAGGTGGGCCTGGACGAGGTAAATGTGGCAGTGGTCCAGCAGATGTTCGGCCGGGCCGGCCGGATCGGCGCGGGAGAGACCGACGGCTGGGCGTTCCTGATCGTGGACGAGAACGAACGGCCTGCCTGGCAGGCGCGGCTTGTCGCCGGGTACAACGTGACCTCCCGGATCACCGAGAGCCTGCCCGATCACGTGCTCGCCGAGACGGTTCAGGGCCGCATTTCGACACTCGGCGAGGCAGCGGCCTGGTGGGCCCAGACCCTGGCTTTCTACCAGGGGCACCAGGACGTGGACTTGCTGCACCAGGCGGTTCACCTGCTGGTACAAGGCGGGTACATCGTCATGTCCGATCAAACGAGCGTGGACGCCGACCTCACAGCCACCGACCTCGGCGTGCTGACAGCACGGCTGATGGTCTCGACGCGAGTGGGGCATGCGGTACGTACTGCGCTGACCGAGGCGCCCCTGCCAGCCGGGCCTGATGCGGCCGAGGAGATTCTTGTCACCGTGCTTTCTGCGCTGGTGCCCAAGCTGGCTGAGGCACCTGTTCCCGACGGGCTGCGTCCCGCCGTCGCCCGGCTGCTTCAGTCGGGCGGAGACCTGACCAGGCTAGGGTCTTCGCGGGCTTTTATCCGCAAGGGCCTGGCCAGCCAGGCGCCTTATGCTCCCGGCGACCTGGCCAAAGCGGCGCTGCTCGCCGTGGCCAGGAGCCCGCGCGCGTTCTCCGCTCCCGCGCGGAAGATCGCCGAGATTCCCTACGCCAGCATGTATCCGATCCTCGAAGACGCCCCGCACTATCTTCAGTGGATCGGCGCGCAAGGCTTCCTCGGTACCATCTCGCCGTGGTGGGCGATCGTGGCGGCAGATCTGGCCCGCCGCATTCGCTGGCGCCGCTGTGCTCCCCGGCGCGGCGCCGGGCGGCTGCTGTGGATGTTCGAGCAGATGGCCACCCCCATCCATGCCGACACCGCCGTACCCGGCATGTGGCAGGCCGCGAGCGCACGTGACTTGACCAGCCCTGACTGGACCGCGAGCACCAGGCCGGCGCACTGCCAGCTCGACGACATCGCCTACACCACGCTCCTGCGAGACCGCATCACCGGGTCCACACTCGACGTGCGGCAGGATCACGCGCTGGTCAACAGTTCTCCTGGCACCGCGATCGTGACCTGGACTGGCCACAGGCTCGCCCGCCGGCTCGCGAGTGAGGAAACCTGGCAGGTCAGCTACCCCGACGCGGACGGCGACGAAGCGCGGGACGGCCACGGCGCAGCATTGTTCACCCGGCGAGGCGACCACCTCGCAACCGGCTGGCTCGCCAGCTACCAGCACATCCAATAGCCGCCACCGCACGGCACGGCCAGGATTGCCCGAGACTCCCGGGGCGTGCCGCAACTGTGTCGCGTACTGACCATCCGGTCCGGGATCGCGAAGGGCCCGGCGCCGGTGACTACGCTTCATCCGCGGACCATGGGACGCTGGGGAGCGACTAAGGGGGTCAGTATGAGCGGGCCGCCCACGGGCACGCTGCTCGACCTGCTCGAACCTGGCTGGCGCCGGCATCTCGCGTCCGGAGAGCCGGCCGGGACACTCGACGTGGAACCCGAGATGCTGGACGCGGCGGCAAAGGCGCTGGGCAGCCTTTCCCGGTCCGAGCCGCCGACAGTACTGAACTGCCGGTGGCCGGCCTGCGTCGTCGTCGCCATGGCGCAGATCACGGCCCAGCACGACAAGAACGGGAAGGTTTGGCCGAGCTGGCACCGGGCGACCGGATCGCGCGCGACCAAGCGCTCCACCGCTGAGTGGGCCGAGACGTTCCTGCGCTCGCTTGCGGCGCTAGGCGTCCCGGCCCCGGCGGGCGACCCGCTTGAGACGGTGCTCGCCCACGCGGCAGTGACCGAGTCGTCCCTGCCGGAGTTCCTTCGGCTGGCCGGTGCCGGAGCGCCGGAACAGGAACTAGCCGCGCTCGATCCCGCGGTCGCCGCGCTGCTGCGCCTCAGGGCGGGCACCGGGTTCGTCGAACGCTGCCGTGCGCTCATGGAGCTGCTCTCCTGCGGCAATGAACCCGGCGCTGAAGACCTGGCGGACCTGTCTCTGCCGGGCCGCGTCATCGACGCGGCCCGGACGGTCGCGGCCGCCTCCCCGGGACCGGGCGGGCGGCCGCCGTTGCGGCTCGATCCGTTCGGGCGGGGCGTGCTGACCCGCGACGTGGACCCCGCCGATCCTGGCCGGGATGAGGCGGGATCCTGGACTCCGATGTCTCCGGATGAGGTCACCGATCCTCCAGGTCCGCTTCTGGCCTTCGACGCCGGCGGTGAGCCGATCGCGGCGGTGCTGCCGCCCGAGGCCGTCTGGCTGGTCCACCCTGAGGACCGGGCGCTGCGTGCCGATACCGCGCCGCGGGTCCTGGTGGCGAGCAGGCTGCCGCTGACCTGGAAAGGCTGGCGGCTGGTCCAGCTGGACCTGTCCAGAATTGCCTGGCTGGAACTGGAGCCTGCGGGCGAGGATGTGCCGCGACGGCACATTGTCCGCGGCCGGTCGAGACCGCGGCTGGTGACGGGCGCCCCGGTACCGGGGATCCACACGACGGACGGGCTTGCCGTCTTCGGGACGCTGCCGACAGTGCGGCTGCCCGCCGGTGATACCCGGTGGTGGGTCGAGGTGCGGCGGCCGGGCTCCGGCCTGGTCCTGGAGGCGGTCGAGGCCAGCGGAGATGGCTGGGATCCGGAGCGTCTGTGGGATCGGGTGCCACGTCCGGTGCTCGGCGAACTGGTGGTGACCGTGACCGCGCTGGACACCGCGCCCGTCGCCGGGCTGCGCCGTGTCGTATTCGTGGCCGAGGGTCTGGACGTCGGCTACTCACCCGCGCTGCGATTGACCGATGACGCGGGTCTGGATGCGGCCGAGGCCGTGCTCTCGCCCCCGCCCGGGATGACCGCCTCGCCCTGCGCGGCCATGATCGGGGCCGAGGTCACCGGGATTGAGGTGGCGTGTGTGGCGGGTCCGGTCGTGCTGCCGCTGCGGGTCACCCCGCCGCACTGCCGGATACGGATCGAACCCGAACCGGGCAGCGCGGGTGCCCCCACGGCCTGGCACAGCCTCGGGCCGCTGCGGCTGGATACGGCGGACCTGATCCGCGGTGGCGCGCTGCACCTGGACCTGCCCGGGGCCGCCGCTGACCCACCCATCGATGTGGTCACCGCGCGGGGGATCGTGCAGGTACTGGAGCCTTCGAAGCGGGGCAGATATCCGCTGCGGCGGATGCTGGACACGGTGAGCGCCCACGGTGGCGCGGAGCTGCGGATGACTGTGGGTGCGCGGACCGCGGTGATTGCCCGGATCAGCGCTTCCGCGCCGGCCGCCGACCCGTGGCTGCCCAGTTGACCCGGCGCCTTGCGCGCGGGCGTCTGCTGGCGCTGTAGGGTTTCCAGGAGCTTTTGTGTTTGGTTCACCTCCTTCCGCTCGGGAGCGGCTTCCATCGTGGACGCGATCGCTACCAGCACTCTGCTGAGCACCACCTACCGGCGCTACCTGCGGTCGCTCTTGCCCGTCCGTGACCCCGTGCTGGCGGTCGCGCTGGCCGACTGCATCGCCGCCAGCCCGTTGCTGACCAAGGGCCCGTTGCTGGAGGCGACACCGCCCTACCGGACCGGGGCGAGCCTGCGCGACCTGATCGGCGAGGGCGTGCTGGATCCGGCGTTCGCCCGGCTGGGCAGCCCGGCGCTACCCCTCGACCGGCCTCTTTACGGCCATCAGGAGCAGGCGCTGCGGAAGGCCGCGGCCGGACGGAACCTGGTGGTGGCCACCGGCACCGGGTCAGGGAAGACGGAGAGCTTCCTGCTGCCGGTGCTGTCGGCGCTGATAGGTGAGCACCAGGCGGGCACGCTCGGACCCGGGGTGCGGGCGCTGCTGCTGTATCCGATGAACGCGCTCGCCAACGATCAGCTCCGCAGGCTCCGCCGGCTGCTGGCCGGCGTTCCGCAGATCACCTTCGGCCGCTACACCGGGGACACCCCCGAGCGGGCCGGCGAGGGCGCGTCGTTGTTCGAGTCGCTGAACCCGGGCGAACCGCGGCTGCCAAACGAACTGCTCAGCCGCCAGGAGATGCGCGACAGCCCGCCGCACCTGCTGCTCACCAACTACGCGATGCTGGAGTACCTGCTGCTGCGCCCGGCGGACATGGAACTGTTCGAGGGCAAGCACGGCGGGCACTGGCGGTTCGTCGTCCTGGACGAGGCGCACGTCTACGACGGGGCGAAGGCCGAAGAGGTCGGCATGCTCCTGCGCCGGCTGCGCGAGCGCGTCGGCCGCGGCCATGCCGACGCGGCGTTCCAGGCCATCGCCACGAGCGCTACGGTCGGCGACCATCCGCGGGCGGTGATGGACTTCGCCGCCAAGCTGTTCGACACGTCCTTCGAGTGGGTGGACGGCGACCCGGCGCGCCAGGACCTGGTCGGCGCGCAGCGGGTGGACATCCCGGCCGGACCGCTGTGGGGGCCGGTGGGCCCGGCCGACTACCTCGACCTGGCCGCCTCAGCCGATCCGGGGGCGGCGCTGCTGGTCCGTGCCGCGGATGATCCGGTGGGCGCCGACCTGGGCGGTACCGACGCCGCGCTGCTCCTCGCGCACGAGCAGACGATGGCGCGGCTGCGCACCCTGCTGGCCCGCTCACCCCGGCCGTTCACCGAGCTGGCCGCTGAGATGTTCACTGACGCCGATGGTCCTCGCGCCGAGGCGGCGCTCGGCGCGCTGGTCGCGGTGGGCGCGAAGATTCGTGACAGCACCGGCACCCCGGTGCTGTCGGCCCGCTACCACCTGTTCGCCCGGGCCACCGAGGGCGCGTACACCTGCCTGACGCCCGGCGGCCCGCACGTGTCGCTGGCCCGCCGCGAGATCTGCCCGGACTGTGGCGGCGCGGTATTCGAGTTCGGCTGCTGCAAGCGGTGCGGCGCGGTGCACCTGGCGGGCACGGTGGAGCGCACCTCGGGGGGTGAGTGCTTCACATCGCGCGCGGTGCGCCCCGACCGCCGTACCTGGCTGCTGCTCGACGCGCCGGCCGAGGCGGCGGATGAGGACGATGAGCTCCTCGAGCGTGCCGCGGCAGCGACCGCCAAGGACGCGTTGCTGTGCGGCCGTTGCGGAGCCCTCCACGCGGCGGCCGCGCCCGCGGCGGGGACGCCGCCCTGCGGATGCCACGCCGCCGAACTGCGGCCTGTGCGGCGGCTGACGGCCACGTCCGGCACCCCGAGCGGGTGCCTGGCCTGCGGGGCGCGCGGCGCTGGGCAGGTGCGGCTGTTCGAGAGCGGCAACGAGGCGGCCGCGGCGGTGCTGGCCACCGCGCTCTACCAGGCGCTGCCCCCCGATGAGGAACTCGCGGACCGGCCCGGCGGCGGCCGGAAGCTCCTCGCGTTCAGCGACAGCCGGCAGGCGGCCGCGTTCTTCGCCCCCTACCTGGAGTCCAGTCACGCCCTCGTGCAGCAGCGGCGGCTGATCCTGGACGGGCTGGCGCGGGCCACCACCCGCGACGCGGACGCAGGAGTGGACGACCTCATCGAGGAGACCGCGGCCGCGGCCGGCCGCGCCGGGGTGTTCTCCCGGCGGGAGTCGCGGCAGGGCAGACGCCGGGAAGCCGCCCGCTGGGTGCTGCGCGAACTGGTTGCCGTCGACGAGCGCCAGTCCCTGGAAGGCCTCGGGCTGCTGCGGGTCGGGCTGGGCATGGACCCGTCATGGCGGCCGTCCGCCCCGCTGCTCGATCTCGGCCTGTCCGCGCCGGAGTGCGCGGCGCTGTTCACCGAACTGCTCCGCACGGTGCGGCTGCAGGGCGCGCTCACCATGCCGGACGACGTCGACCCGGCCGATGAGATGTTCGACCCGCGGCGCGGCCCGATCTACGTCCGCGGCGACGGCGCGGAGGCCAGGCTCAAGGTACTGAGCTGGCTGCCCACTCGCGGCGTCAACAAGCGGCTGGACTACCTGCGCCGCCTGCTGGCCGTCCTCGGCGAGCCCGCGTCCGGCATCGACGCGCGCGACGTGCTGGCCGGATGCTGGCGCACGCTCACCGCCGCCCGGGACGGCTGGCTGCACGCGGCCGCGCTGCCCAGGCTGGGCCAGGTGCACCAGGTCGATCACACCTGGCTCACGTTGTCGGCTGGCGGCGACCGGTGGCGGTGCTCCTTGTGCCGGCGGGTCACCACGGCCGCCCTTCGCGGGGTGTGCCCGACGCTGGGCTGCACCGGCGAGCTGGCCGCCGAGCGGGCCGACGACGACGGCCACTACCGCTCCCTGTACACGCAGACCGCACCGGTGCCGCTGACCGCCCGGGAGCACACCGCGCAGTGGACCGGCCTGGAGGCTTCCGACATCCAGCAGCGGTTCCTCGCCGGTGAGGTCAACGTGCTGAGTTGTTCCACCACGTTCGAGCTGGGCGTCGATGTCGGGGCGCTTTCTGCGGTGCTGCTGCGGAACATGCCGCCCACGACCGCCAACTACATCCAGCGGGCCGGGCGGGCGGGCCGCCGCAGTGGCACCGCCGCGCTGGTGGTCACCTACGCCCAGCGCCGCTCCCATGATCTGTCCCGTTATCAGGCGCCGGAGTCGATGCTGGCCGGGCAGGTCCGTGCTCCCTACGTGCCGCTGGGAAATCCGCGCATCGACCGGCGGCATGCGCATTCGGTGGCGCTCGCAGCGTTTTTCCGTGACGCCAAGGACAACGGCGGCCGGGAATGGAAGAGCGCCGGCGATTTCTTCCTCGGGGGGTTCCGGGCCATGGGGTCCGGGGTCTCCCCGGGGAAGCAGAGTGTCCCCCCGGGCCAGCAGAGCCTGCCCGGCGGACGCGCCGAGCCGCCCTGCGACGCGGTCCGCGGCTACCTCACCCCGGTGCCCGCCGAGGTCGCCGCGGCGCTGCGCGCCGTGCTCCCGGAGCCCGCCTGGCCGCTGATCGGGCTGGACGACGGTAGCTGGGTGGAGCAGCTGTGCGGGCTGCTGGAGCAGGTCCGCGCCGAACTGGCCCAGGATGTGGCGATGTTCGAGGAGCGCCGGACGGAGGCGTTCGAATCCCGGCGCAGCGACCTGGCGGCCCGGTTCGAACGCAGCATCGCCACCATCACGCGGCGGCCGCTGATCGGCTACCTGGCCAACCGGAACGTCCTGCCGAAGTACGGGTTTCCGGTGGACACCGTCGAGTTGCGCACCGCGCACTGCGACAGCCAGGTCGGCGCCCGGCTGGAGCTGAACCGGGACCTGTCGGTGGCGATCCACGAATACGCGCCTGGCGCCGAGCTGGTCGCCGGTGGTGTGCTGTGGCGTTCGGGCGGCATCTACCGGCTGCCCGGCCGGGAGCTGATCACCCGCAGCTACACGGTGTGCCGGGGCTGCCGGCACTACCGGGAAGGCGGCGCCGAGCTGGAACCGGCCTGCTCGGCGTGCGGGCGGCCCGCCGATGGCCCGGTCCGCGAATACTGCGTGCCGGAGTTCGGCTTCGTCGCCGACCCGCGCACCGGCAAGCCCAGTAACGTGCCGCCGCAGCGGTCCTGGAACGGTGCGGTGCATGTGGTGTCGCTGGGCGAGGAACTCGCCGAGACCCGATGGAAGGCCGGCACCGGCGCGCGGGCGTGGTGCCACTCCGGGGCACGGGGCCGGCTGGTGTCGCTGGCCGAGGGACCAGGCGGCTCGGGGTTCCTGATCTGCGACTGGTGCGGGTGGGGCGCCGCCAACCACGGCCGTTCCCCCACGTCGCACGTGAGCCCGCTGCGCGGCAAGCCCTGCACGGGGCCGCTGCGCTGGCGTTCGCTCGCGCATACGTACGAGACGGACATCCTGCGACTGCGGCTGGACGCTCCCGGCCTGGAGACCGGAGGAGAGTGGCATTCCCTCCTGTACGCGGTGCTGGAAGGTGCCGCCGACGGCCTGGAGATCAGCCGCAATGACATCGACGGTGTGGTGCATTCCGGGGCGGACGGCCGCAGCGGCCTGGTGCTGTTCGACACCGTCCCGGGCGGGGCGGGCAGCGTGCTGCGGATCGCCGCCGCACTCGACGCGGTGATCGCCACCGCGGTCCGGCGGGTGGGGTCGTGTGATTGTGGCCTGGAGACGTCGTGCTACGGCTGCCTGCGCACCCCGCGGAACGAGCGTCACCACGAGGACCTCAGCCGCGGCGCCGCGCTGACGGTGCTGACATCGCTGCACGGCCTCGCGAGGTGTGCCGAGCCGCCAGCGGGCTGACCGGACTGCGGTGTGCCGAGCCGCCGGAGAGCTGACCGGACTGCGGCCTTTGTTCGGCGTGTCTTTGGCGGCCGGCCCGGCGATCCGGCACACTGGTCCGCATATCCCCCGGCCGTTCCATGCACGAATCCCCCGATGATCGAGATGATCGGAACCTGTGACCGGTAGTCAGCCCGCTACCTCAGTGAGTGATCCCCGTGGCCGGCCAGCCGCTGTTCCTGGCGACGCGGGCGCCGGGAACGCCGCGTTCGGCATCGACGCGTTCACCGTTGACGACCGGCTGCGGCTGTTCCACTTCGCGGCCAGCGAGAAACGCCACGAGTACCTGTGGCTGCTCCGTGCCTTCGACCGGGCCAGGGCGAACTACCAGGTGCTGATGCACGCGTCCGACGCCCGCGAAGCACTCGGCCAGCTGGCCGAGCAGCACCCGGAGGCGGCCGCCGTCGGTGACGTGCAGGTTCTGCTGGATGCCCTCGCCGAATGGCAGGTGCTGGACCGCTCCTACGATGGCACCCGCGCCGCGAACCTCGCCGAGTACCGCAACCGGCACTACGTCTACCAGTTCAACCAGGCCGGATACCGGGCCTTCCAGGCCGTCGAGGAGGTGCTGACGGCCAGCCTGGAAGACGCCCAGCTGTCCCGCCTCGTGTTCCCTGACATCCTGGCCGACCTGCGGGCGCTCGCCGAGGCGGTGCGGTCAGGGGACGCCGCCGAGGTCTACCGGAAGCTGTCCCGGCTGGACGGAGTGCTCGCTGACATGGCGCAGCGCGCCGCCCGCTTCTACCTGATGCTGGGCGATCTGGCCCGCACCAACGACACCCGGCCCGAAGTGTTCCTCGCGCACAAGGACGCGCTGCTCACCCACATGCGGGAGTTCCACACCGAGCTGACCCGGTTCGCGCCGCTCCTGGCCGCCGCGGTCGCCGAGGTGGACGCCACAGGCACCGAACGCCTGGCCCGGCTCGCCGCGGAGGCTGACGAGTCGCTCTTCCGTGGTGCCGACGAACGGGTCGCGGAGTGGCGGGCGCGCTGGGGCGGCCTGGTGCACTGGTTCGGCACCGCTCGCCGCAGCGAGGCCGAACGCCTGCAGGACGCCACGGTCACCGCCATCGCCAACGTCACGGCGCTGCTGCGCCGGGTCACCGAGTCCCGCCGCGGCGGGGTGAGCAGGGAGACCCAGCTGCGCCATCTAGCGCAATGGTTCACCGCCTGCCCGACTGACGGCGACGCCCATGCGCTGTTCCAGGCCGTGTTCGGTCTCGGGGCACCCCGGCATGTCTCAGCTGTGCACGAGGACGCCGACGCGATCGGGAGCCGGCTGTCGTGGTGGGACGCCGCTCCGGTGGAGCTGTCGCGGACGCTGGTGCGCAACGGCAAGGCCCAGGCGCTGCGCGGGCCCGGCCGGATCCAGCGCAACGACGAGGAGAAGCAGCGGCTGCGCGCCGAGCAGCTGAAGGCGACCGCGCAGCGCCGCACCGCCGCGGCAGCGCTGGCCGGTGACGGCGTCTACGGCCGGGTGCTGGACGAGCCGGAGACCCAGGCCCTGCTCAGCCTGCTGGACGTGGCGTTGTCCGCGCGGGTCCCGGTCAGCGCCGCGGCGAGCGGGTCCGCGCACGGGGTGCGGCTCACCTTGCGCCCCGCCCCTGGTTCCACCACTGTGCACACGGTCCGCGGCCGGCTCCATCTGGACGGGCTGGCGGTGGAGGTCACCAGTTGAGACACCCTCTGGCCACCCCGGACGGTACACCCGTCACGCCGCAGGCGCCGGGCCGAACGCCGCATAAGGCCCGCCAGGGCCGTTGCGGTGTCCCGGTGCCGAGGACCCGCCTCCCCGAAGCCAGCGAAGCGCCCGCGAGGGAGGCAGACAATTGAGGGTCGCCGCAGACGTCAGCTCGCTCGAGCTGGCCGAATACCAGAAGGCGGCGCGGCTGATACTGCGTCACCCGCTGATCACCGCGTCCTACCCGGACGCCTCGACGCTTCCCCTCGTGCGCAAGTGGGTCAGGCAGCTGCGGGCCGATCTCGGCGAGGTCCTGGGTTACACGCTCCTGTCCGGGGGCGACACTATCCGGCTGCGCCGGGTGCAGGACGCGCTGGATGGCACCCGCCCGGCGCTCACCCGAGCACGGCGGCCGTTCGACCGCCGCCGCTACGCCTACCTGGTGCTGACCTTGTCCGCGCTGGGCCGCTCCGGCGCTCAGATCGCACTCAGCGAGCTGGCGGACACGGTCGCCGCTGACGCCGGGCGGATCGACGGCCTCGGCATGGACACCGGCCGCAAACCGGACCGGGACGCGTTCGTGGACGCGGTCGCCTGGCTGGAGGTGCGCGGCGCCCTGCGGATGGCCGATGGCTCGGCCATCGAGTGGGTCAACGATCCCGAGCGTGCCGAGGCGCTGTACGACATCGACCGCGAAGTGGCCGGCGCCCTCTATGCGCCAAGCCGGGTGCTGCAGCATCTGAACTCCGTCACCGAGCTGCTGGATGGCCCCGGCGGATCCGCGTCGGCCCAGGGCCGGGAGGCACGGCGGCGGGTGAACGCGCGGCATGCCCGCCGGCTCGTCGTGGAGCAGCCGGCCGTCTACTACGCCGACGTCGATGAAGGGCTGCGTGGCCAGCTCCGGTCGGCGAGTCTGGCCGAGGACATCGAGCGGCTCACCGGCCTCGATCTGGAGCGGCGCGCCGAAGGCGTGGCGCTGGTCAACGCCGGGCAGCGGTTCAGCGACGTGGCGTTCCCGTCGGCCGGCACCGTCGCGCAGGCCGCACTGCTGCTGTGCGCGCGGATCGCCGGCTACCTGCAACGCAACAGATCCAGGATCGAGCCGCTGCCCGCGGCCACCGCCGCGGAACGGCTCGCCGACGCGGCCCGGCGGATCGACGCTGCCCTGCCGGACCGGGGCCGCGTCGCCGACTTGCTCGCCGAACAGGCCTGGCTAGCGGAGACCGACGACTCCGGGTCCGGGGACGGAACCGATTCCGGATCGGGTGCACCCGGCGGCGGTGCCGCCGACGCCGCCTACCCGTTCCTCAGCGACGTATGGCTGCGCACCGAGCTGCGGAAGCTGGTGGAGGACTTCGGCGCGGGCATGGCGGAGAAACAGGCCGCCGACCCGGGTCGCCTGCTGACCGAGGCGGTCGCCCTGCTTGCCTCGCTGGGCCTGGTGGCGAAGGTGGACGGAGGCGTCCTGGTGCTGCCACTGCTGGGCCGCTACCGCAGCATCACCGCCCACATCAAGAGCCCGCCGGGCGCGCCCTGAGCCTGGCGTTCTGGCAGCGCGCCGGCGACGGGAATGCGAGTAATGACCGTGAAGGAAGGCTCCACGTGACCCGCTTCCAACCCACCCGGGCCGGAATCATCAACATGTGGGACTACCGGGATGAGGAGTTCTGCTTCGCCAATGGCTGGCTGATCCTGCGCGGTCCCAACGGATCCGGGAAGACCAAGGCTCTGGAGGTTCTGTTCCCGTTCGTGCTGGACGGCCGGATCGACCCGAAACGGCTGAACCCGTTCGCCGCCGAGGACCGGACCATGAAGTCCAACCTCCTGTTCCGCGGCGGCGAGAACGCGGTCGGCTACGTATGGCTGGAGCTGCGGCACCGCGACACCGGTGAGGCCGTCACCATCGGCATCGGCCTGCACGCCCAGAAGCACCGCGACACCCCGGTCCGCTGGCATTTCGTCGCCGAGGGACGGGTCGGTGCGGACTTCTCGCTCATCACCGGCGACGACCGGCCCATGACCAGGAAGCAGCTCGCCGAGGAGATCGGGGAGCCGAGCCTGCACGCCTCTCCCACCGACTACCGGGCCGCCCTGGATCAGCGGTTGTTCGGCCTCGGCCGGGAACGCTACGAACAGCTCCTCACCCTGATCCTGACGCTGCGGCGGCCGCAGCTGGCCAAGAACCTCGACCCGGCGAAGCTGTCGGACACGCTCACCGACGGGCTCCGCCCGGTCAACGACGACCTGATCACCGAAGCGGCCCGTTCGTTCGACGACATGGAGACGGTCGCCACCACGCTGGAGGGGCTGACCGCCGCCGACGAGGCCACCCGCACCTTCCTCGGCTCCTACACCACCTATCTGCGCACCCACGCCCGGTCGGCTGCCGATGCCCTCACCCGCCGCCGCGGGGCCAGCGCGCAGCGGCGCACCGAACTCGCCGGCGACATCAGCGCCCTGGCGGGCGCGGAAACCGATCAGGCGCAGACGCAGGCCCGCCGCGAGGCGGCGGAGAACGCTCTCGCCGGGCTGCGCGCCCGGCTCGACCAGCTGAAGTCCACCACCGCCTACCAGGCGGTCGGGCAACTCGCCGACCTTGAACGGCTGGTCCGCACCAACGAGCGGACCGCTGCCGAGGCCACCGCGGAGCTAACCCGGCGCAGCGCGGGGACCGCGCGTGCTCAGGCCGATCTGGAGCAGGCCGCGGCGGTACTCGCCGACCTGGAATCGGTCGTCTCGCGCAGTGCGGCGCAGCTCGCCGATCACGCCACCGCGGCCGGTATCGGCTGGCAGCCCGCCGACGCCGGAGCTGACGGGTTCACCGAACGCGCTGGCGGCCGGGTCACCGCCCGGCTGGAGGCAGTCCGTTCGGTCCGGGTCGCGCTTGCGGCCCACCGCAGAGCCGAGCACGCCCGGGATCTGGCCCGGCTCGCGCTCGACCGGGCGCTGGAGGCGGTGACCGCCGCCGAGCAAGCCGAGCAGTCCGCAGCCGATGCGGTGGCCACGGCCCGCGCCGACGCCCAGGCCGCACTGACGCAGTGGGCGGCCGACTACGCCGATGTGCTGGACGAGACGGCCATGCGGGAACTGACCGAGGGCCTCGGCGTGGCCATCGAGACGTTCGGCGACCCGGATGCGCCCACCGTCGAGTCGGTGTTCGCCGGGGCGACCGCCGCCGCCGAGCAGTCCATCCGCGATGAGCAGGCGCGGCTGCGTGCCGAGCGGGCCAGCACGCAGGCCGAGCGGCAGCGCATCGCCGAGGAGCGGGACCGGATCGCCTCGCAGCGCGACGACGCGCCGCCGGCCCACCCAGGACGCAGCGCCAGCCGGTCAGGACGCGACGGTGCACCGCTGTGGCGGCTGGTCCGCTTCGCCGGCGACGTCGATGACACGCGGGCCGCCGCGCTCGAGGCGGCGCTGGAAGCCACCGGGATGCTCGATGCCTGGATCACGCCGGACGGCCATGAGGTCACCGCCGGGGACGACGACGGTTACCTGGTCCCCGGCCCGCCGGTCGCGGGGGCCAGCCTCGCTGGCGTGCTGGTGCCCGAGGACGACACCCCCGTGCCCGCCACGCGGATCGGTGCCGTGCTGGCCTCCATCGCCCTGGACGGCGAATGGTTCTCCTCGGCCGCGGTGATCGGCACTGACGGCCGCTACTCCCACGGTGTCACCGCCGGTGCGCACCACAAGGACCACGCCGGGTACATCGGGGCGACCGCCCGGGCCCGCCGCCGGGCCGCGCGCATCGCTGAGTGCGAGGCCCAGATCGCCGGGCTGACGGAGCTGCTGGCCGGCCTCGACCGGAAGCTCGACGGGCTGGCCGCCGCACTGTCCGCGTTCGCGCAGGCGCGCGCCGCGCTTCCCCGCAGCACCGCGACCACCGCCGCGCTGCGCACGCACTCCCAGGCCGTCGGGCAGCTGCGTTCGGCCCGGGCGGGCGCCGACGGTGCCCAGTCCGGCTACGACGAGTCGGTCGCCGCCTGCACCGTCACCGAGCGGGCGCTGCGCCGTAGCGCCATTGACCACGCCATCGCATGGGACCAGGCCGACCAGGTGGAGGCCGCCACCCGGCGGTTCGAGGCCACCGCCCGGGACCTCACCGGCCGCCGTCGTGAGGAGACGCAGCAGCGTGGCATCGTCGCCGACGCCCGAGGCCGGCTGGAGCAGGCCACCGATGAGGAGCGTGTCTCCGCCGAGACCGAACGGATGGCTCGCCGCCGGCACACCGAGGAGGCCGCCAAACTGGCGGCGCTGCACGGCGCGGTCGGCAAGGAAGCCACTGAGGTGATGGCACAGGTCGACGCGACCGAGCAGGGCATCACGGCCGCTCAGTCAGCTGAGCATGCTGCCCGCACCGCCGAGGTCGAGGCCATCAAGGCCGTCAGTGCCGTGACCGAGCGGGTCTCCAGCGGCAGGCGCGCCCTCCACGTCGCGTGTGCGGAGGAGCGGGCCACCGCGCGCGGTCTCGCCCCGTTCGCCGCCCGGGAGCTGCTGGACGTGCTGAAGTGCCCGCCGCGGCTGGCCTGGCCCGCGCAGGAGGCGGACTGGACCGGTGATGACCTGCCGCGGGCGGTCGTGGGAGTGCACGAGGCGATCCTCGAGGTCACCCGCGACCTGACGCCGAGCGAGACCTCACTGAAGATCTCCACGACCCGGCTCACCCGGGCGCTGGAGGATCTGCAGGCCCAGCTGGGCGCGGCCGGCCAGGACTACCACCCCGAGTGGGACAGCGCCGACGGTGTCATCGTGGTCCGCGTCGCCGATGAGCAGGGCCCGCTGCCGGTCGGCGCGTTCGCGGAGCGCATCGCAGCCGCCCGCCGTGACCAGCAGCTGCTGCTGACCGACTCTGAGCAGCGCATCCTCGAAGACGCGCTGCTGGCCAGGCTCGCCCAGCAGATCCACGAACGGACCGTGGACGCCAAGGACCTGATCAGAGCGATGAACACCGAGATGCGGTCCCGGAAAATGTCCTCGGGGAAGACGGTCGGCGTGCGGTGGCTGCTGGCGGACCAGCTCGACGACGAGCAGCGCGCGGTGTGCGGGCTGCTGGACGCCGACGCCTCCCGGCTCAACCCGGACTCTCTCGCCCGGATGCGCGGCCACTTCGCCGCGCAGATCAAGACCGCTCGTGCCCGGTACCGCGAACTCCCGCACCGAGAGCTGCTGGCCGGGGTACTGGACTACCGTCGCTGGCGGCAGTTCGTGTTCCAGATGGTCAGCGCTGAGGGCACTCGAGGAGAAGCTGACCCGGACACGGCACAGCCAGCTGTCCGGCGGCGAGCAGTCGGTCTCGTTGCATCTGCCGCTGTTCGCCGCCGCGCACGCGATGCTGAACTCGGCACATCCGCACGCACCGCGCCTGCTCGCCCTCGACGAGGCGTTCGCCGGAGTGGACGACACCGGCCGCAGCGAGCTGATGGGCCTGGCCGCGCAGTTCGATCTGGACCTGTTCATGACCGGCTACGACCTGTGGGCGACGCAGGCCGCCGTCCGCGCCGCCGCGCACTACGACCTGGCGCACTCCCCCACCGAGCACACGGTCAGCGCACTGCTGCTGGTGTGGGACGGAGCGCAGCTCCTCGCCGACGAGGCGGGTGAACTGTCTGCCGTACTCGGTTCGCCCGGCACCAGGCGGGCGATCACCGCCGTGGCGTGAGGACCGGAGTGGACGAGGATCTGACGGAACTGCGTGGCGCAGGCTGGAAACGGCTGCTCGCCGCGGCCCGGCGCAACCTGGAACGGACCGGTGGCGCGCTGGACCACTCGATCGGGCTGAACGCACCCACCGACGCCGAACGACGGGCGGTCATCGGCATCACCGGCAGCTACCGGCCGGAGACGGTGAAACGGCTTACCGTCGGACTCACCACGCTGGACGCGGCCCTGCGCCAGCGGTACGGCACCGGTCTGCGGGACACTCTGGTCATGCTGGGCGGCCCGCTGCGCGACCGGCCCGCCGAACGGCAACGGGAACAACAACAGCGCATGGAGGCTAGTGCCAGGGCCGGTGCGTCGGTGCTCGCCGGCGAGGCATGGTTCGGCTCCTGGTGGCTGGCGCTGCAGGAGGATGGGACGATCACCAGGCTGCTGCGCCGCGGTGATGACCGGCTGCTCGAGCATGCCGTGCGGATATTGGAGCACTTGCGCAGCCGCGCGCCGGGCAACCCGATCCCGCTGCCGGTGCTCGCCGAACAGGTCACCGGCGACACCAAGGCACTGCTTGCGGCCGGTTCGCTCGCCACCCTGGTGCTGCGGGCGCTGGCCATCCGCTCGGGACTTGACTCCATGCCGCATGACCGCACCGGGCAGCGGGCGCTGTGGGAGATGCACGGCGCCATCCCCGACGACCTGGCCAGCCAGGTCCTGGTGCTCAACGTGGTGTGCCGCGGTTCCAATCTGGTCTCGGTCTGGCTGAACGACGCCAGCCGGTTCGGCGTCCCGTTCCGGCTCACCCTTCAGCAGCAGACCGCCTACGACGTCGTGCCCATACCCGGTGACATATTTGTCTGTGAGAATCCCGCCGTGCTCCGCGTCGCAGCATCCGACCTTGGCACGGACTGCCCGCCGCTAGTGTGCACCGAGGGGATGCCAAGCGCCGCGTGCCACAAGCTGCTCGGCTCTGCCGTCGCGCAGGGCGCCCGATTGCACTGGCGAGCCGATTTCGACTGGACCGGACTGCGCATCGTCGGTGCCGCCATCACCTCCCACAGCGCGAGGCCGTGGCGGATGACCGCAGCCGACTACCGGCATGCGCTCGAGATGGGCGAGTCCACGCCGCTGACGGGATCGCCGACGGCCAGCCCATGGGACCCAGAACTCGCTGCGCGGCTGACTGGGCACGGCCGCGCGGTCATGGAGGAGCGCCTTATTGCCGTGTTGCTCACTGATCTCGCTCATGCCGCCCGGATGTGACATCGGTACCCCCGCGATTCGCCCTTACCTTGTGCGACGCGGTTTGGTGGGGGTGCCGATGGGCAGCTTCGCCGCGACTGACAGTGTGATCCACGTGATAAGCCCGCCAAAAATCCGGTCACGCTGAGCGATGAAGCTCGCCATGCTCGCGCCGATCGCCTGGCGCACGCCGCCCAAGCACTACGGGCCGTGGGAGTCGATCGCCAGCCTGCTCACTGAGGGGCTTGTCGCGCGAGGAGTCGATGTCACCCTTTTCGCGACACTCGACTCGGTGACGGCGGCCGCTCTCGACGGCGTCTGCCCGCACGGCTACGCAGAGGACGCCCAGCTGGACGGCCGGGTCTGGGAAGCGCTGCACGTCTCGCACGCACTGGCCCGATCGGGCGAGTTCGAGCTTGTGCACAACCACCTCGACTGGCTGCCGCTCGCATTTGGTGAGCACGCGCGGGCGCCGATGGTGACGACCATCCACGGCTTCTCCGGCGCGGGCATCCTTCCTGCCTACACGCGGTCGCGGTCGGCGTTCGTCGCGATCTCAGATTCCGACCGCTACGCCGGGCTCGACTATGCCGCGACCATCCATCACGGCATCGACCTCAGGATGCTCCCGTACCGCGCCACTGGGGGGGATTACCTCGTCTCGTTCGGGCGCATCCATCCCGACAAGGGAACAGCTGACGCCATCGAGATCGCCCGTCGCGCGGGACGACGGCTGGTGATCTGCGGCATCGTGCAGGACGAGCGGTATTTCGCCGACGCCGTAGAGCCGCATGTTGACGGGGATCAGGTCATCTTCCTCGGCTCGGTCGGCCCGCGGCGCCGCGCGGATGTCCTCGGCGATGCCGCTGCGCTGCTGCACCCGATCTACTTCGATGAGCCGTTCGGCCTGTCCGTCGTGGAGGCCATGGCGTGCGGCACCCCGGTCGTCGCCTACCGGCGCGGCTCGATGCCCGAGGTGGTTGACGAGGGCGTGACCGGGTACCTGGCCCATGACATCGGATCGTCGGTCGACGCAGTCGGCGCGGCAGTGCGGCTGGACCGCTCGGTTGTCCATGCCCGCGCCGTCGCGCGGTTCGGCGTTGACCGCATGGTCGAGGACTACCTCCGCACCTACGAAGCGCTGCTCATGTCGGCCAGCACCTCACCGAGCGGCGCGTAAGCCACCCCGATACGGCAGTCGTCTATGCCGTAGGGAATCCACACCAGGCCGTCGTGCAGGAAGGCCCCGCACGAGTACACAACGTTGGGGACGTAGCCGTCCTGCTCAGCCCGGCCGGGGGACAGCAGCGGAGTCCTCGAATAGCCCACGACGCGCGTCGGGTCATCGAGGTCGAGCAGGAGCGTGCCGATGACGTAGACCCGCATCGGACCGACGCCATGGGTGAGCACAAGCCAGCCCTGGTCGGTCTCGATCGGCGGCCCGCAGTTGCCGACCTGCAGCATCTCCCATGGCGCGGACGGTTCCTGCAAGACCACTGGCCGGTCCCACACGTAACCGTCCGCCGAGCTGGCCAGGCTAGTACTCTCGCCGTCGGAGCGGCACAGGGCGAGGTGCTGTCCGTGCACCTTCCGGGGGAACAGCGCCATGCCCTTGTTCCGGGCGGCCGGCCCGGCCAGCCGATGAGCACGGAACACCCGCAGGTCCGAGCTGATGAGCAGGCGCGGGGCGATGCGTCGTCCGTCATAGGCTGTGTAGGTGGCGCGGTACTCGGCGGTCCCGTCATCGTCGGCGAACCGCGTGAACCGCGCGTCTTCCATCCCGTTGCTCTCCTCATCAGCGGACGGCGACAAGACCCGCTGCCCGAGGTCGGCGTCCCGGGCGAAGGAGGCGTTGTAGGCAGACGAGACCACCTTGCGCAGCAGGTTGACGGTAGCGGCGGAATCCGCCCGGGTCAGCAGGTCGCGGTGCGCCTCCGCCAGCGCCCGCTCGAGATCAGCGCCCTCGAACTCGACGGGGAGGGCGTGCAGGACGGCCTCAGCGAGTTCATCGAGATGGCCCTGGTCAGCGAGGACGGCATGCAGATGCGCCCTGCGCCAGCTGGCCGGCGTGGTCTCCGCCACGGAGACCGGCAGGAGCCGCGGCTCGAAGGACCACTGCGCGCCCGGGCCGACGACCGCCGAGCAGAAGCCGATCGAGGAGATGTGCCCCTCACCGATGCCCCGGACACTGAGCGCCACCCGGGCCTGGCCAGCGCGCAGGCCGCCCTGGTCGGGGCCCAGCACCGCGCTCGGGTTGCACAGGGCCGCGGCCTCCGTCGCATACTCCGCGGTGAAGGTCGCTCCCAGCAGCAACGTGCGCGCCGCCGTCAGCTCACGCGCCTCCTCGATGTGCGCGGAGACGATCGACGCATGCCGCCGCAGGAGCGCCTGATAGTGGGGGTGGCGACCGCCGAAGTCGCGGAGCAGGCCCGCCGTCAGCCGCTCGACCTCGTCTTCCGCCAGGCTCATAACGCGGGCGACGACCTGGCTGGCCCGCGAATGGGTATGGTGCAGCTCCTCGCCAGGCAGGAAAAGCCGCGCGACGACGCGGGCCGGATCGGGGCGCAGCCCGGCCTGAATGCGGTGCGCGATCACTCCAGCTCGCTGATCCGGCGCGCCTGCTGCGCGGTCGCCAGCATCGCCAGGGTGGACTCGGCGCCCTGGTTGAGATTGCGGCCGCGACGTTCCAGGCCGTCATAGCCGCCACCGGTACGCGGGTCGAACATCAGCGTAGAGCTGTCGTTGTCACCGAGGAACCAGTTCCATGCGAGGCTGACCCCCGTCAGCCAGGACGACTGGTGCGTGATCCGGAACGCGCTCCCGCAGGCATCAGCGAGCGCGGACACCTCGATGGGCTGCTGGTCGTAGCCGGGGCCTACGTCGTCGCGGCCGCGGCCGCCCACCGGCGTCACCGACAGGTGGCCGTCGCGAGTCTCGGTGCGCAGCAGGAACTCCAGGAGGCTCAGGCCACGGCTGAGGGCTGGCGCATCGGGAAGGGCGTCACCCGCGACGATCAGTGCCTCGGCAATCGAGGCGTTTCCGTAGCTCAGGCGCTCCTCCGGCCAGGGCCACCGGGAATCGTCCCTCGCCCCGCCGATCGCGGCCAGCGTGTCCGTGAGCAGCCGCCTGGCAGCCATTTCATCCGGTCGTTTGCTGAGCAGCTCAGCGGCGCCTAGCGCAGCAAACGCCATCGACCGGACGTGCGGGGAGCGCCGCTGCGCCGCTATGCGGAACCCGCCGAGCGCCCGGGCCCGCATGCCCGGCGTCTGCGCACTCGTGGCTGCGACCCCGAGGCCCCATAGCGCCCGTCCCCACCAGTCACCCACCGCTGCCCCGTCGCGCCACTGCCCGTCGACGGCCATCCTGTTATGACAGGCCCCCGTGGAATCGAGCGCATCGAGGATGAACGCGAGGTAGCAGCGGGCCAGGCGGCGGGCGGCCTGCCCGGGCTCCGGCTCATGGCACACGACGACCAGCCCGCGGGCGACGTCGTTGACGCAATAGCCGTGCTCGCGCCGGGGGACCGTGTGGAGGGCGTGCTCGAAGAGCCCGCGGTGGTCAGTGAGCCGTTCGAGGTGATCGAACACCGGCTGGTGAACGTCCCTCGCTGGAGTCACGCTGCCGGCGGTCATGCGGCCACGCTCGCCGTGATCAGCCGGTCGGCCAGCTCGCGGTACTGGTCCGCGATGACCGGCCACAGCAGCTGCGGCGCTGTCGCGGTGGCGGCGGCAGCCATCCTCGTCATCACGTCCCCGCGCGTGATCACCGAGCGGAGCGCCGCCGCGATCGCGGCCGGATCGCGGTGCGGCACGAGCAGGCCCGCTCCCCCCGCGAGCACCTCTCTGGCGTGCGGGAACTGCGTCGCCACCACCGGCTTGCCCGGCCGCCACCGCCTCGATCAGCACCCCCGAGGTGACCTGCTCGGTCGAGTCGTAGGGCAGCAGAACCACGTCGGCGGAGCGGACGAGGGAGGCCAGTGCGCTGGTGTTCCGGTAGTGACCGTCGAAGGTAATCCAGGATCCCAGCTCGGCCTGCCGAACCTGTTCGCGGAGGCGATCACGATAGGCGTCGCCTTCGTGGAGTAGCACCTTCGGGTGCGTCTGGCCGGCGACCATGTAGCGTGGCATGGGCTGGAGATCGCGCAGCATCGCCATAGCCTCGATGCCCCACTCGATGCCCTTGCCGGGGCCGAGCAGGCCCCACGTCAAGACGGTGAACTGCCCCGTGCGGAACGTCGGCTCCGCCATCGTCGTCTGCAGGGCGGGCGCGCCGTGCGCGATGATGCAGACCTTCGTCATGTCCACGGCATACCCGGCCGCGAGCCGTTCGCGCGCAGTCATCGTCATCGCGACGACGGCATCGGCCTTCGCTATCACCGACTCGAGAACCTGACGCTGGTGTGGCGTCGGGTCGGTCAGCACGGTGTGCAGGACGACGACGCATGGCACCCAGACCTGGTCCAGCAGGTGCAGGATCTCGATGCCGTCGGCTCCGCCGTAGACACCGTACTCGTGCTGCACAATGGCGACGTCGCACAGGTTCAGTTGCGCGGCCGCCCGGCGGAGCGAGGCGGAGTCGTCAGCGATGAGCTGCGCGACCACCTCGTCGTCGCCGGGTCGTGGTGCGGGCGCGTCGACCAGGCGAACGACCCAGCCCTCGTCAGTAGTGGAGTGCAGGAGGGCGCCGCGCAGGGCGGCGGTGAAAGTTGCCAGTCCGCATTGGGTTGGCGGGAACGTGCTGACAAAACCGAATCGCGTGCTCATAGTTCAGGTGCCTTCCGATCGGACAGCCCCGAGAGAACCGAAAACGAAGCCTCACGCAATAAGATGCTCCGGCTCGCGGGCAGCGTGTGTGCCCGGCCAACCGCCGCGACACGCCTACGTTCCTGGCGCCGACCAAGAGGGGGCTAGTACCCGCCGCGCAGCAACTGCCGGCCTAGCCAGGCGCACCAAGGGGTGCGACGACGTTCAGCCTATCCGTAGCGGGGACGGTCAGTGACGGCAACCGGGCGGAAGTGCCTGCCCCAGTCCCAGCAGCGCCCGCTTGCGCTGCAGGCCGCCCGCGTGGCTGGCGCGCTGGCTGGAGTCCTCGGAGCAGTGCCCAGCGCTCGGCTGCTGCGGCGACATCGCGCTTCCAGGGCTGCGGGTCACCTCTAGCGGGCGGCTGCCTCGACCGGAAGCTCGACCAAGACCTGTGTTCCCGCGCCAGCCGGGCTCGAGACCTGGATCGTTCCGCCCAGGGCTTCGACGCGGTCGGTGAGGCCGATCAGCCCGGAGCCCCGGGATGGGTCGGCGCCGCCGATGCCGCTGTCGCGGATCACGATGCGCAGAGTGCTGTCATGCACTTCGGTACGAACCTGTACCACAGATGCCTGCGCATGCTTGGCGGCGTTGGCCAGCGCCTCGCAGACGACGAAGTACGCCGCGACCTCGACTCGCTCGGGCAGGCGAGCAGGCACGCCAAGCTCAAGCTTCACCGGAATCACGGACCGGCGGGCCAGCGCCTTCAGCGCGGGGCCGAGCCCTCCTTGCGACAAGATCGCCGGATGAATACCGCGGGACATCTCCCGAAGCTCCTTGAGCACCTCAGCGATGCCGCCTGCCACGCCAGCCAGTTCCTGTTTCAGCTCGGCCTGATCGGGCGGCACGGCTTGCTGCGCGATACGGAGGCTAAGTCCAAGCGACACCAGCCGCTGCTGCGTCCCATCATGCAGATCACGCTCGATCCGCCGCCTCGTCTCGTCGCTCGCCGCCACGATCCGCACCCGGGAGGCGGCGAGGTCCGCCTGGGCCTGGGCGTTGGAGATCGCGGTAGCGACCAGCTCCGTGAACTGCGCAATACGGCCCTCGATGTCAGAGACCGGCTGGTGCTTCCGCCAGGCGGCCACCATCACGCCCCACAGGCGGCCTCCGACGATGATCGGCGCGCCGGCCGCCGAGCGCATGCCGAGCCGACCGAGAATGGCGACGACAGAGCCTGCCGGGCCTTCGAAGCTGTCGAGCTGTGCTGCACGTCCGCTACGCCACACCGCAGCTGCGACGCTCCCGTCATCGGGCATGGCGCGTGTCTTCAGCGGAATCTCCACGCCAGGCTCGCTGCGGTCCGCGACGACGAAGGCGAAGCCGTCCGGCTCGTAACGCAGCAGCCTGGTGTTCTGGGCGCCCAGCAGTAGATGCATCTCCGCGACGACCGCGTCGAAAACCTCGGCCGGGGCGACCCCCTTTGCCACCAGCGTCGCCACCCGCCGCAACGCGGCCTGCTCCTCGCTGGCGCGCCGGCTGTCGGTCACATCCCGGGCGGCGGCGTAGTTGAGACCCTCGTCCGGCACCGGACGGGCGCTCCACTGGAGCCAGCGCTCGGTGCCGTCGCTGCGGATGTACCGGTTCTCGAACTCGACGACGTCCTTGCCGTAGGCGAGGGACTTTTCTACCTGCTGAGTGCGTGCCCTGTCATCCGGGTGAACGAAGTGGACGATGGGCCTGGACAGCAGTTCGTCGCTGGTGTACCCGAGAGTCCGCTCGAAGGCGGGGTTCACCCGCTTGAAGTAGCCGTCGGTGCCCGAGATACAGAGCAGGTCGAGCGAAAGGTTGAAGATGCCTTCCAGCTCACGTTCCGCCCGTCGGCGTCGGCCGTGCACCCTGGCGAAGGCCGCAGTGGTGTCGTTCATGCCGGCCAGCAGTTGTGCCCACGTTCCCCCGAAGGCGCCGACATCGGCGCGATGATCCAGCCGGTTGTCGCCGATCGCAGCGTTTGTCGCCCGGATCTCGCCGGCCAGGCGCTCGGCCGTGACGCGCAGATCACGGAAGGCCGCGGCGACGTCGCCGATCTCGTCGCGGCCGACGTAGCTTACGTCGAAGGCCAGATCACCGCTTGACAGCGTTCGTGCGCCCGCGGAGACCTCCCTGAGCGGCTGCGTGATCGACCGCCGTAGCGCAAGTGCGAGGGCGGCGACGACAGCCAGTACCGCAAGCGACAGGCCCACATCGCGGAGGCCGGCCGCCTGCGCCGTGTGCAGGTCACTGGACGCGGTCGCCGCCAGATTGCTGGCCGCCCCGCGTTCCAGCTGCAACAGACCGTCAATCTGGGCGCCGGAAGCGTCCAGCCACGTCCGCAGAGAGGTGTGCGCGACGGCGCTTCCGGGATTGGCGAGGAATTCATCGCGCACCCCCTGGACGGTGATGCCAGCAGACGAGAACAGTACTCCCTCGAGGTCCGCGGAGAGCCACCCCGCGGCGTCCCGGCGGAAGGCGTCGAGTTCGGCGCTCTCCAGCGTCGACCATTGGCTGGCCGTGGACGGCTGGATGTGCCCGGCAGTGCCGAGCACTTCGGCCACAGCCACCCGTTCGCGCTGGGCGGCCTCGACCGCCTGCAGGACCGCCAGGTAGGCGCCTGCCGCCTGACCGGAGTCCTGCGTCGGCTCCGCGGCGACGAGGTCCCCCACCGTGTTGATCAGATCGTTGACGATCACGCTGTAGGACCCGGAGATCTGCTGGACCGAGAGCGACCCGGCGGCCGTCTGCAACCGTAGCGCACCCAGTTGCCGTCGTGCCGCGCCGAGCCTGCCGGCCAGGTCCACGATCCCATTCCAGTCGGCGGCGCGCTCCTCGGCTTGGTGAAGTGCCTGGTTCACGCCACTCTGCGCCGTGGCCAGCCCGGCCCTGGTCTGCGCACTTGGCCGCAGGCGCAGCAGCACGGCTGCGGTGCGCTCCGCCGCGAGCCGGTCCACGAGTCCCGCCGTCGCGAAGGACAGCCGCGTCTCGGCCCGGAAATTCTGCAGCTCGTTCGCAGCGCGCCAGTCGGCCACGGCGGTGAGGGTCGTGAAGCCAACCAGCACGCACACCGGCAGCAGGACGAGCAGCATCAGCTTGGTACCCACTCTCAGCCGTGCCAGCAGCGGCGTGCGCGCGCTGGCGGGTGCGGGGGGACCAGGCATCCTGCTCAGGGTTCCGAAGCCTGGTAATAGCGATTGGCGCCGAGGTTGCGGTCGATCTGGCGTACCGCAGCGTTGAGCGCCTGCTGGACGTCACTGCCCCGAGTGATATCCAGGATCGCCGTGGAGAACGCGGCGGTGATCGCCGGGTAGGCCGGGGTCTGCGGGCGCGGCCGGGCGATGCCATCCTCCAGTTGCTGGACGTAAACGTGCTCGGGCCCGCCCGGCGCGAAGTTCGGCGAACGGCGGATCGCGCTCAGCGTGGCCGGGATCGCGCCGTCGGCCCGGGTCATCTGGAGCACCTGTGCGGGACGCAGCAGGTAGGCCAGGAAGCGCCAGGCGGCGTCCCCGTCCGTCGCGTTGGCGGTGATGCCCCATTGCCATGAGCCCATCCCGCTGCTCGGGCGCGGGCCGAAGCGGGGCAGTGGCACGATCTTCAGGTCATGCGGGAACGCCTGGTGATAGGTCTCGTACATCCAGTGCCCCACCCACGAGATCGGGGCCTGGCCGCGCACGAAGGCAGTGCCGGCCGTGTTGGGGTTGACCAGCCCCGCGCGGAACCAGCTCTGCATGACAGTGAGCGCCCTGACTGAGGCAGCATCGTTCAGGACGCCTTGTGCGGTGCGGTAGGTCGAGCGATTGATCAGGTCACCACCGGCCGACCACACGATTGGCGCGAAGCCGTAGGTGAACCACTCTGGATTGCCGCCTGGCCCGGTAGCAGCGTTCATCTGCATGTCCAGCGGCTGCCGGTAGCCGGCCTGGCGGAGGCGGTACAGGATCCGGGTGAACTCGCTGGCGGTCCAGGCGTCCGACACCCCGTTGGGGATCCGTACCCCGATCCGGCGCAGGATCGACGGGCGGACGTAAAGGCCCAGGCCCGAGTCAATCGTCCCGATGCCCCACAACTGCCCCGCGTAGGTGCCCTGCTCCAGGATCGATGGCAGCAGATCGGCGCGCAGTTGCTTGGAGACGCAGGAATTGAGCGGCTTGAGCACGCCGGAAAACGCGTAGTTGTAGAGGAACGGGCCGTCGAAGTCGAGGATGTCCGGCAGGTTGCCGGTGGCAGCCGCGGACTGGACCTGGCTGGCGTACTCGGCCTGCGGGATGTCGGTCAGCTTGACCTGCACCTGCCGCTGGGAGGCGTTGAAGGCCGCTACTTGCTGTCCCAGCGTGCGCTCTTCCGCTGGGGTCCCGGTATGGAACCACGCGGTGACATATGTGGGCGTTGGCCCCACGATCTTGCCGTCGCAGGTCGTGTCACCGCGAATGCTGCGGGCCTGCTGACCACTGCAGGCACTGAGGACCAGGCAAAGACAGACGAAAGCAGCGATGATGCTGGATCCGGCATGACGCACTCGCATCCGCACCCCCCTGCCTCGGTGCGCGGCGCCAGCGGTGACCGGAGATGACCCGGCCTGTTATCGGCTGCTGGGTCGGGGATCACCAGCGGTGATAACGTTCATTGAACCACATATCATGCATGCTGCTCATGCATGCCGCCGGGTCCCCCCGGAGCCGGTGTGGCCAGTCCGGCACTTCCCCCGCCCGAACCGGGCCGCCCCGCCCAGCGCATCATGGGCAGCAATAGCCTCGAAGGCATTGGGAGCCGATAATCGTCGTGGTGACCGGCAACAGCACCCGGGTTGCGATTGCGGACGACGACATACTTCTCCGCGAGGGCCTGGCGAGCTTGCTCGAGCGCTCTGGCTTTGATGTCGTAGGCCAGAGTGGCGATGGCACGCAGCTCATCAGGCTGGTTCGCGAGCGGCGGCCCGACCTCGTCATCGTGGACATCCGGATGCCGCCGGGCCACTCAACCGAGGGGCTGGACGCGGCGCGCGTGATCCGTGCGGAGTTCCCGCAGACCGCGGTGCTGGTCCTTTCGGCGCACGTCGAGGTGGAGCCTGCGATGGATCTGCTCGCCAGCGGGCAGCGCAGCGGTTACCTGCTCAAGGACCGCATCACTGATGTGGCCGAATTCATCGAGACGGTGAAACGGATCGTCCGGGGTGCCTCGGTGGTGGACCCTGCGCTGGTTCACGAACTCGTCGCTGCCCGCCGCCTGGATGATCCGCTCGAGGTCCTCACGACGCGTGAGCGCGAGGTGCTCTCGCTGATGGCGGAAGGCCGGTCCAACGCCGGGATCGCGCACCAGCTCTGGGTCACAGAGGGGACGGTCGAGAAGCACGTGCGCAACATCCTGATGAAGTTGCGCCTCCCGGAGACGGGGGATGATCACCGCAGGGTCCTGGCCGTCCTTGCCTTTCTCGAGGCCCGGTTAACGGCGGGCACTGCTGCTAGCTGCAGCGGCCGGGTACCGGCTAGCCGGTAGGGAAAGTTGGCCGCCTGCCATGACGACGTCGCCGCGTGCCTGCGCCATCGTGGGCGATATGCGGCGCGCGCGTGCCCTCGGGCAGAGAGCCCGGCAGACCAGCAGGCCTCCCGCAACCGAGATCAGTTCTGTAGCGGAGGAAAAATGTGCCAGCATCAGCCTCGGTGCCCGGATTGGCTGGCATCGGATCACATGGCAGCACGGGTCATGGCCGGCCAGCCCAGGCAAGGCTGGAGCCTGCTATGCAATGGCGTCATCCTGTTCGACGACGGGGGCGGACTGCTCCCTGATGGCCGGGCCGTCTCCGCGGACCGCCCCCCTCTGGCCGGCCTCGTGGTCATGGCCGCCTGAGCGGGCAGTGATGAGACGGTCAATGACGAAAAGCGAGCGGACCCGGGAGAACAGCGCCTACGTGCGCAGGCTGCTCAGAGAATTGCAGCCGGAATTTGCCGCTGCTCTCGCATCCGTCGAACAGACATTCTCCTGCCCCATTGACCTAGGCAAGCGACGAGATCGCTGCGATGATCTGCCATCGGATTTATCATTCCGATGGCACGGCATGCCACGACCCTGAGTCGTGCTGGGGCCGGAGGCACTCGAATGTCCCCCCGCGCTGCGCTGTGGAACCCATCGCTGAAATCGCGGGCGATCCGGTCGTCTGCGATCTTCCCAAGGGTCACCCTGGACCGCACTTGCATGTCGAAACAGGCTGGCAATACCGGGCCGGATGAACCCCGTGGTCCCGGCGCTGCATTGCCGGTTGAGGCTTGGCCGTGGCGTCAGCGCCTGGATCCGGTGGATTCGGTGCCCAAGGCCGGGACCCTGGGATTAGCCGCAGAGCGGCGGCGCCGGGAACGCAGCCAGCGGGCATGCAGAGCACGGGTGGCTGGGCCGGAGTCCCCGCACGTTGAGAGCGCTAACAAGCGAGCCGGACACCCGTCGGCCAGCGCAATCTCACACCAGACCACCTTGCCGCCGCCCTCCGCGGCGTAGTGGCCCCAGCGGGTAGCGAGGATCTCCACGAGGCGCAGCCCTCGTCCGCCCTCATCCATCGGGCCGGCCTGCTGGGCAACCGGCAGTTCCGGGCTCGGGTCCCGGACCTCGATGATCAGGCTCACCTCGGTACGCCGCACGCTCAACTCGATCGGCCGCGGCGTTAGCCGCGGCCCGTCCAAGAAGGCTCCGCTGTCCTGAGCCTGTGCTGCAGTCACTGCGTTGGCCACGAGTTCGGAAGCCATAAGTTGCGCTGTATCGGTTAGGGCAGCGAGCTGCCAGGCCTGGAGCAGGTGCCTGAGCTGGCGCCGGGTCACTACTGCGGCCCACGGCTGGGCTGGCAACTGCAGTGTGCAGGATCCAGCTCGGTGTTGGTCCGCCTGGCCCGGGTCCGCGCGGGTTGCCCGGCGGGCCGACGCGGTCGGCGTCTGCTGTGTCATGGGATGTCCTGGCCCGGTGGCAGATGCCATCCGTTGTCCGCAGCGGATCCTCGGGTGCTGATGGGCAGGGCCGGCGCCGCGGTCCTAGGGACCTGTGATCCGGGGGCGAAGAGGTCCCCTGCGCCGCCGGCCCCGCCGCTTGGGGGTTCGGCCAGCGTTCTCAGCTGGCGCGGTGGCGGTCACGAGGCATATTGCCTGGTGTTCCGTGCCATCCCATGCTGCCCTCCCGCGGACCCGGTGTCCTGGCGGCCAGCAGCCAACTCCGATGGATGCCACCGGTACCCCGGATATGCCTGCTAGCTGCCATGACAGGACTCTGTCCCGCACCGGTGTGCCGCGCTCCCGGCGGCACGCCTGGCCCGGCCTGCGACCGCCCGGCAGGTCCAGCCAGCCCGCGCCCAGGCCATTTGCAGCGTATCCGTGCCCGCTGGATGGGTTATGCTCGCAGGCCAGCGGTGACCGTTGGGGGAGGCTCCGGCGAGGCGGTACGAGCGGCGATGGACGGCTATACCAACACCCCTCCGCACGGCGACGAGGGGCTTCGGTTCTGTGATCGACGCCGCCACCCTCATGGACCGGGCGTTCACCCAGTCACCGTTCGCTCTGGCGATCCATGACAGGGACCTGCTGTGCCTGCGCGTCAACGACCGCATGTGCCAGATGTTCGGGTTCACCCAAGATGACCTGCGCGGACGGCGCCTCACGGATGTCCTGCGCGGTCCCCAGTACGACGCCATGGAGCGGTATATGCGCCAGGTGCTCGACACGGGCGAGCCGACGCACCGGGAGACTTACCGCCAGGTGCCAGGTGAGACCCGTGAACGTGCCTGGTCAGTTTCTGTCTCCCCACTGAAGGATGAGGCCGGCCAGACGCAGGCCGTGTGGGTCGGGGTGCTCAACATCACCGAGCAGTACTGGGCCCGCCAGCGGCTGACCCTGCTGAACCAGGCCGACACTCACATCGGCACCACCCTGGATGTCACCAGGACCGCTCAGGAACTAGCCGACATGGTGGTACCGCAGCTCGCTGATCTGGCCGTCGTCGACCTGCTCGACGCCGTGCTCAGCGGCGATGAGCCGAGCCCGGGGCCGCTCAGCGGGACCATACCGCTGCGCCGCGTCGCCCACCAGTCCGTCTTCGAGGGTGTCCCCGAGGCTGTGGTCAAGCCCGGGGACGTGGACGTCCACCCAGAATTCTCCCCGTCAGCCCGCTGCCTGGTCACCGGCAAAGCGATACTGACCGGTGTTGACGATCCCGCGTTCATCCCGTTCGACCGGCTACAACCCGGCTCGGGCGGCTACCATCCGCAAGCACAGGATCCACTCGGTCCTGTCGGTGCCGATACGCGCCCGCGGGGTCACTCTCGGTGTCGCCGTCTTTCTCCGTGGTCGGCGCGCAGAACCTTTCGAGCAGGACGACGTACTGCTCGCCGAGGAACTCACCGCCAGAGCCGCCCTCTCCCTTGACAATGCCCGCCGCTACACCCACGAGCGCACGACCGCTCTGGCCCTGCAGCGCAGCCTGCTGCCGCAACGACTCCCCGAACAATCGGCCGTGGAGGTCGCCACCCGCTATCTGCCCGCCAGTGCCCATGCCGGCGTGGGCGGGGACTGGTTCGATGTGATCCCGCTCTCCAGTGCCCGGGTCGCCCTGGTCGTCGGCGATGTCGTCGGCCACGGTATCCACGCCTCTGCCACCATGGGCCGGCTGCGCACCGCCGTACGCACGCTCGCCGACGTCGACCTGCCTCCCGATGAACTCCTCACACGCCTTGATGACCTGCTCAGCCGGCTCCCGGCCGAAGCGGACGCCAACAACGGCGACGACGCGGAGAACGATGTCGGCGCCACGTGCCTGTACGCGGTCTACGATCCGGTCTCCCGCCGGTGCAGCCTGGCCCGGGCCGGCCATCCGCTGCCCGTGCTCGTCACCCCGGACGGCGCCGTCGACTTCCTCGACCTGCCCGCCGGGCCGCCGCTCGGCCTCGGCGGCCTGCCCTTCGAGAGCACCGAGATCGAACTGCCCGAAGGGAGCATCCTCGCCCTCTACACCGACGGCCTCGTCGAGTCGCGCGACCACGACATCGACGTCGGGCTCGAACGCCTGCGCGGCGTATTGGCCCATCCGGTCCCGTCACTGGATACCACCTGCGACAACGTCCTCAAAGCCGTGCTTCCCGACCGCCCCGCGGACGACGTCGCCCTGCTTGTCGCCCGCACTCACGCCCTGGACGGCGACCGGGTCGCCACCTGGGACCTGCCCGCCGACCCCGCCATCGTCGCCGACGCTCGCAAACAGGCGGTCACACGGCTCACCGGCTGGGGCCTTGACGATGCGGCCTTCATCACCGAACTCATCGTCAGCGAACTCGTCACTAACGCGATCCGGCACGCCCAGGGGCCGATCCAGCTCCGTCTCATCCGGGACCGGACGCTCATCTGCGAGGTCTCCGACGGCAGCAGCACCGCCCCGCACCTGCGGCGGGCCCGCGCTTTGGACGAGGGTGGGCGCGGCCTGCTCCTGGTGGCCCAGCTCACCCAGCGCTGGGGAACCCGCCAGACCCTGCACGGCAAGACTATCTGGGCCGAACAAGCCCTCCCCCGTAGTGAAGGTGGCGCTGTTCTTTACCACCTGGGAAGCGGCTCTTGAGAGAGCTGGTCTGGGTGTCACTGGCGAGCCCTGGTACCAGGAGCAGTTACCAGGCGTACTGCTCGGGTCTCTCCCGTCGCCCTGACGCCAGCGCGGAGGCCCGATCAACACCGGCGCCAGCCGGGGAACAGGCTTGAAGATGACAGGTTCATAGCAGCAGACTGCTACCCGTCACCGGCAGCTTCAACGGGAGGGGACGCTGGGTGCTCGACAACGTGGAGTACGACGACGGTGACTCGCCCGCGATCGGCCTGGTCCCGGATGAGATCAGCTGGGACGAGGTGCAGGATCATCTGAAGATCGCGCATAACCCGCTGCTGATACCGCAGGGCGGCGGCGCCCGCTACGCCGGGGCCTACTGGACCGGGACGGCCATGGTCGTAGTCGAGGACCTCGGTGACGACCAGGACGAGGCGGTCAGCGAGTTCCGGGATCTCCTGCGCGAGCGTGGCCACGGCTGACCGGCCCGGGCTCGCCTAACGGCCTATCCGGCCGGGCCCTCCCCCGCGAGCCTCTCCCCGGCCGGCCTCTCCCTCATCGGGCCCTCCCCCGCTGGGCCCTCCCCCGCTGGGCCCCCCCCCTGGGCCCTCCCCAGCTGAGGGCAGGCGCTCCCCGCGCAGGACCTCGATCAGCGCGGCGTCATCCAGCCGGCCCAGGCCCAGGTCGTGGCCGTGCTGGTACAGCCGGGCCGCGGCGGCCGCGAGTGGCACCGCGGCCCCAGCCTGCCCGGCCGCGGCGCCGACCAGGCCCATGTCCTTGACGAAGATGTCCAGGGCGCTGCGCACCTCGGCGAACTGGCCCGCCACCATCCGGGCGCCGCGGTCATCGAACATGAACGAGGCCGCGGCGCCGTCCCGCAGCACCTGCCAGCAGTCGGCCGCCGCCAGGCCGAGCGCCTCGCCGAACGCGAGCGCCTCGGCGGCGGCGGCGATGTGCACTCCGCACAGCAACTGGTTGACCAGCTTCATCCGCTGGCCATCCCCGGGCGCGGGGCCGACCACAGGGGCGCTCCGGGCCAGCACGTCGAGCAGCGGCCGGACCCGGGCCACCGGCCCGTCCGGGCCGGACACCATGACCAGCAGGTCCCCGGCGGCGGCCCGCGCCGTGCCCCCGGATACCGGCGCGTCCACCACGTCCACGCCGGACGGGGCGAGCCGGGCCGCGGCAGCGGCGACCGCCCCGGGCCCGGCCGTCGTCATGATCATGACGACGGCTCCGGCCGGCACCGTCCCGGCGACGCCGCCGGGCCCGAACAGCACCTGCTCCAGCTGATCCGGGGTGGCAACCATGATCACGACTACGCTGGCGTCCCTGGCCGCGTCGGCCACGCTCGCCGCAGCCTGTACACCGTCCCCCGCCAGGGCCACGGCCCGCTCCGGCGCGATGTCGTAGGCCCGCACCAGGTGGCCCGAGCGGGCCAGGCACGCCGCCATCGGCGCGCCCATCGCGCCGAGCCCGAGCCAGCCAACTGCGGTCACGAGTCCTCCTGCCGTGCTGCGCGGCCCCCATCGCCGAGAATGGCAGCCACCTGGGCCAGTGTGCTGTCGTCGCCGACATTGCCGGCGAACACCACGTAGGGCAGGCCGGCCGTACCGGCGGCCGCGTCGAGCGGCCACAATACCGAGATCAGCCCGGGAAACAGCTGCCCGGCCACGGCCGCGCGGCGGATGCCCAGGCCGTACCGGGCCACGTCGTGCGAGGTGATCCCGCCCTTGGCGATGACCCAGGCGGGCCGCGCGGGCAGGGCCGCGCGGACGGTGGCGGCCAGGGCCGCGGACACCTGGCGGGCGATCGTGAGGCCGTCCGCGCGGTCGCGGCCCGCGGCGACCGCGCGGCTGGTGTAGAGCAGCACATCCGAGCGCGCCAGCCCGCTCGCCACCTGCGCGGCGGCCGCCGCCACCACGTCGCGGGCGCCGGCCTCGCCGCCGCGCAGCGGCGCGGGGACGTCGAGTTCCACGTCGGTGGTGCCACCCTGGGCGCGGAGCGCGGCGAGCTGCCGGCCGGTGAGGCCGACGTGCGAGCCCACCACGATCAGGCCGTGCCCGTCCCGGCGGCCCGCGACGGCCGGGCCGCCAGTTCCAGCCGGGCCGCTAGTTCCAGCCGGGCCGCTGATTCCGGCTGGGGCAGCCGCGGGCCAGATCCGGGCGCCGCGCAGCGGCGGCTTCGGGCCAGGCCCAGCGCCCGGACGAACGACGGGCCGGTGCGGTACAAGAACGACTGGCCGACCCGCTCCGCCAGCAGCGCCCCGTAGGCCACGGTCTCCAGGTCGGAGTATTCCGTGGCGTTGACCACGGCCCAGCCACCGTCGCGCAGGCCAGCCAGCAGCTCGCGGACCCGGGCCGGGCCGCCGCGCCTGATGTCGGTGAGGCTGATGCTGGCCACGTCGTCCCGGCTGACCACCCCGCCGCTCTTCTCGGCCACGAAATCACGCAGGTCCGATGCGGCGTAGCCAAAGGCGGGGTCCCGGGCGAACTCGGTCTCGCCGACCGGGACCAGCTCGCCGCCGCTGCGGGCCCAGTGGATGTCACCAGCGGTCAGCCGGCCCGCCTCCAGGAACGCCGGGACCAGCAGCACCCCGTCGTAGCCGCGGCCCGCTGACTGGCGGCGCGCGGCCTGCAACGCGGCCACCTCGGCCATGACATGGCCGCGCAGCGTGGAGTCACTCCGGCTGACCAGCTGGAGGCGCGCGCCACGGCGGTCTGCCACGGCCGTCAGGCCCCGGGCCACGCGCAGGTTCAGGCTGGCCGCGGCCGGCTCATCGAGGCTGCGGGTGTTGGTCAGCACGAAACACGTGGCGGCCGGGCTGGCCAGCGCTTCCGCGTAGGCGCTCTCCTCCAGCACGGTCACGACCTCGACGTCGTGCACGGCCTGCGATCCGGTCGGGTCGTCATCCAGCACGCCGAGCAGCAGGCCATCCGCGGTGCGCAGCGCGCGGATCGACGCCCGGAGGGCATCGTCGTCCGGGCGGGCGCCGGGGAGCCCGGCGAGCACCTCGGCGGCAGCCGGCAGGCTGTCCGGCAGCGACCTGACCCTTTCCGCTCGGTTCCGGCGAGCCACACTGGCCCCGTGCGCCAGCAGCACCGCCAGCGCCAGGGCCGGGCACGTACGATCAATCTATTCGACGCCCCTGGCTGGGACGGAGACACCGTGGCGAATGTGCTGGTGACTGGCGGCGCCGGGTTCCTGGGTTCCCGGCTCGCCCGGGACCTGCTGGCGACCAGCTCGGTTGCGATAGCGGGCCGCGCGGCGGTCCCGCTGGCCCGGCTGACCCTGCTGGACCAGGCCCCGGTGCCCGCGGACCTCGCGGCCGACCAGCGGGTCACCGCGATCCGCGGCGACCTCGCCGCGCTGATGGACCCGGCCGACCCCGGCCCGGACCTGCTCGCCGAAACCGACGTGATCTTCCATCTGGCCGCGGCGGTCAGCGCCGCCTGCGAAGCCGACTTCGACCTGGGCCTGCGGGCGAACATACAGGCCACCGGGGCGCTGCTGGCGTCCTGCCGCGCGCTCGGCACCAGCCCGCTCGTGGTGTTCGCGAGCTCCCTGGCCGTATACGGCGGCTCGGCCGAGCACCCGCTGCCGCCGGTGGTCAACGAGGACACCCTGCCGAACCCGCAGTCCAGCTACGGGGTGCAGAAGTTCATCGGCGAGCAGCTGATGGCGGACTACACCCGCAAAGGGTTCATCCGCGGCCGGATCCTCCGGCTGATGACCGTCAGCGTGCGGCCCGGACGGCCGAACGCAGCCGCGTCCAGCTTCATGTCCGGCATCATCCGGGAACCGCTGGCGGGCCAGCGCGCGGCCTGCCCGGTCGGCCCGGGCACTGCGGTGGCGCTCGCGTCCCCGGCCCGGACCATCGCCGGGCTGCGCTGCGCTGCCGCAGCATCCGAGGAGGCGTGGGGCGGCCGCACCGCGGTCAACCTGCCCGCCCTCACCATCACCGTCGGGGACATGGTGGCCGCGCTGGAGCAGGCGGCCGGGCCGCAGGTGAGCGCGCTGATCGACTGGGTGCCCGACCCGGCGATCGCGGCCATCGTGACCAGCTGGCCTGCCCGTCTCCGGATCGGGCGGGCCGCCCGGCTGGGGCTCACCCCCGATCCCGACTTCGGCTCCATCATCAGCCAGCATCTCGCCGAGACCCGCCGCTGACGCCCGCCAGCTCGAGACGCCCGCACAGGACACCGGCCACGCGGGCGCCACGCTGGGGGCTCCGGCTACCCGGACCCCTCTCCGTTGCAGAAAAAGTCACGGAGGGTGGCCGCGAGCTCGGCCGGAGCCTCCTCCGCGAGGTGGTGCCCGCAGTCGATCGGCCAGCCGCGCAGGTCGTCCAGCCGCAGCCAGTCACCGGCCATGGCCTGCTGGACTACCTGGTCAGCGGTGGATCAAACCCGTGTCGCCGGGTAGGTGCGTCCCGTTTCAGGTTGCCCGCCGGGGGCACGGCAGGACTGGGCCAGCGGCGGCGCGGCTGAGCTCGATGTGGCCCGCTTCCAGCTGGCCCGCCTTCCCAAGCAGGCAACGAAAACCCCGCAGGAGGAATCTCATGACGAACCCCGGGGAGCACCGGCATATCGAAATAAAGGACGGTGATAAGACGGTTGCGGCCGCCGAGGTGTCCAAGGCGGAGCATGACGAGAACACCGCCCGGGCCTCGTTGCTGCCGTCGTCCGGGCATGTCGCGCCTGGTACCCGGACCAGCCTGGTGGACGCCGTGCTGGACGCGCCCGAGGTGAAGGAGAGCACCCGGCTGGAGGCCACACTCCCGCTGGGTGACACGGAGACGCTGGACCGGTTGCGGGAACGGACGGAGGACACGACCACGCGCCCGGCTGGGTCCACCGCCCTGCTGGACGCGAGCATCCCGGGTGCGGGCGGGGCTGGCCCTGCGGCTGCGCCGGAGGAGCCGGACGGCGGCGCCACGCCCGAGTCCTGACGGCGCTGGTCAACCTCGACGAGGGCACCCGGGACGAGATCATCGGCCTGCTGTCCCGGCTCTGGCAGGAGTACGAGCTGACCCTGGTGCTGGTCACCCACGACTCCGCGGTGGCGGCCCAGGCGCAGCGGATCGGCCTGATGCGGGACGGCCTGCTCACGGTGTTCCCTGGCCGCGGCGCAGCCGCTGGGCTGGCCCCGTCCGGGAGAGGCGGCCCGGTGCGCGCTACATCCCGGGATGTAGTAGCGCTCCGCCCGGGGACGGACGCGGACCAGCATGACCCGGATTAGGGTCAGGGTATGGCTGCCCGGGACAACCTGACCGCCGGGCCGCGGCCGCCGCTGGCCGACCGGCTCAGCAGCGGCCAGTGGCTGGGGATCGACTGTGTGGTGGCGGTGCTCGCCGCGGTGACCCTGCTCATCGGCGCGGCCAGGGTACGGCCGGGCCACTCGCACGCGCCCATCGCGCTGGCCGTCATCTTCGTGCTGGCGGTCACGCTGCCGGTGGCGGTCCGGCGGATCTGGCCGATCCCGGTGCTGGTCGTGGTGACCGGGGCGAGCTGCGTGCTGACCGCGTACGGCCGGGCCCCCGCTGTCATGGACGTGACGCTCTGCATGGCGGTCTACACCGCGGCGGTGACCCACCGCCGGACGGCCGCGCTGGCCGTGCTGGCCACGGTCGAGCTGTCGCTCGGCATCGCGGTCGTGGCGGGCGCGGCCAGCTTCCGGCTGCCGCTGGACTGGGTGCACAGCATGCTGGCGGCGGCCGCCTTCTGTCTCATCGGTGACACCGTGCGGGAGCGCCGTAAGTACCTGGCTGGCCTGGCCGAGCAGGAGGCACAGCGGCAACGGGCCGAGGCTGAGCGCAGCCGGCAGGCCCTACGCGAGGAGCGCATCCGGATTGCCCGCGAGCTGCACGACGTGGTGGCACACAGCCTCAGCGTGGTCACCGTGCAGGCCGGGGTCGGCCGCCGGGTCGGCGTGGCTCAACCCGGCGAAGCGCTGCGGGCGCTCCGTGCGGTCGAGGTGACCGGCCGGGGCGCGCTGGAGGAACTGCGCCGCATCCTCGGGCTGCTGCACGACGACGAGGCCGGGCAGCCGAGCCTGGCGCCCGCGCCCGGGGTCGGGGACCTGGCCGAGCTCGCCGACGTGGTGCGCGCCGCCGGGATACCGGTCCGGCTCGAGGTGACCGGGGACGCGGCCGGGCTCCCGCCCACGGCCGCGCTGACCGTGTACCGGATCGTCCAGGAGGCCCTGACCAACGTGGTCAAGCACGCCCGCGGGGCTACGGCCTCGGTGCGAGTGGGGGCAGCGCCGGACGGAGTCCGGATCACAGTGACCAACACCGGGCCCGGCGCCGCGGCGGCGGCGGGGGCAGCAGCCGGCGCGGCGGCAGGCGTAGCGGGGACCGGACCAGGCGAAGCCGACCGAGGCTGGCCCAACCCAGGCTGGCCTGCCCCCGGCTGGCCAGCAGGCCCGGTGAGTGTGCCGGCCGGGCGGCACGGGATCGTTGGCATGCGGGAACGCGCGGCCGCGTTCGGTGGCTCGCTGGACGCGGGACCGCTGCCCAGCGGCGGCTTCCAGGTGCTGGCCTTCCTCCCGGTGGCCAGCCCGGCGGCCGAGCGGGTGGCATGACCGTTGGCGTGGTGGTGGTGGATGACCAGGCCATCGTCCGGGCCGGGTTCCGGCTGCTGATCGACTCGGAACCGGACCTGACCGTGCTCGGCGAGGCGGCGAACGGCGCCGAGGCGGTCGCGGTGACCGCTGCGACCGGCCCGGACGTAGTGCTGATGGACATCCGGATGCCGGTGCTGGACGGCATCGAGGCGACCCGGCGGATCACCGCCACCGGGCCACCGCCCCGGGTCCTGATCCTGACCACCTTCGACCTGGACGAGTACGTGTTCGGTGCGCTGCGTGCCGGGGCCAGCGGGTTCCTGCTCAAGGAGCGGCCACCGGAGGAACTGCTGTCCGCGGTCCGGGTCATCGCGGCAGGCGAGGCGCTGCTGGCGCCGACCATCACCCGGCGGCTGATCGCGCATTTCGCCCGGCTGCCGGATCCGCTGCGGCCACCGCCGCAGGCGCTGGCGCAGCTGACCGCGCGGGAGCGCGAAGTGCTCGCGCTGATCGCCAACGGGCTGTCCAACACCGAGATCGCCGGCCAGCTGTCGATGAGCGTGCCGACGGCCAAGACGCATGTGAGCCGGATCCTGGCCAAGCTCGGCGCCCGGGACCGGGCCCAGCTGGTCGTGCTCGCTTTCCAGGCCGGCCTGGTCCGGCCCGGCTGACTACATCCCCGGATGTAGGGCGGGCAGGGCGGTAACGCGGGGGCTGGAGCAAAACCGGGTCCGCCCGGCTGACGACACCCGCCGGCTCGCTGGCCACCATGGACTCCAGCCACGGCGATGGGTGGCGATGGGTGATCGGTACGGAGGCGCGGATAGCCTGCCGTTGATAGCAACCGAAGTTGACTAATCTCTAACTGTCAACTATGGTTGCTTACATGCTGGAGACGACAATAGCGATCACCGGGGACCCCGCGGACGAGCTCGCCGCGGTCGCGGCGCTGCGGCGGCTCGCCGACCAGCTGGAGGACCTGGCGGTCGAGCGGGCTATGCGGGCGGGCTGGGGCTGGCCCCAAGTGGCCGAGGCGCTCGGCGTCACCCGGCAGGCGGTGCACAAGAAGCACGTCCACCGGCTGATCGCCGCGGGCGTCACGCTGAAGCGCCGCTCCTGAACGGCACCTGCACCAGCACTGAGGAGGCAGCGATGGTCACCCGGTTCGCCGAGTACGCGCGCGTAATCGTCCGGGACGCGGAAGAAGAGGCAAAAATGGCGGGCTCGCCCTCGATCGAGGCGGAGCACCTGCTCCTCGCCCTGGCCGCCGCGCGGGGCACCGACGCGGGGCAGGTGCTCGCCGCAGCTGGCCTGGACCACGCCGCGGTCCAGGCCGCCCTCGACCGGGAGATGCGGCACAGCCTGACGGTGGCCGGAGTGGAACTACCGCCCGATGGCCTGCCGCGGGCCAGCCGGGATCCCAGCCGCCGCGCCCGCCTGGGCGCCTCCAGCAAGCTGGTGTTCGAGCGGGCGGCCAAAGCCGCCGCCGGGCAGCGCCAGCTCCGGCCCGGCCACCTGCTGCTCGGCGTGCTCGGTGCACAGGCCGGGACGGTGCCGCGGGCGCTAGCGCTGGCTGGCGTTGACCAGGCCGAGCTGGCCGCGCGCACCAGGCAGGCCCTGACCGCCCCGCAGTGACCTTTGGAGTTCCGGCAGCTGGGTTAGCCGGCGTTGGTGGGCTCGCAGAAATAGTTGTGGACCGCGCGCGGTGGGCCGGCCGAGCCGCATGCAGTGCGTGGCGATCCAGCGCACCTGCGGGTCCGCGGTCGCCGAGGTGACCAGGACCAGGTGGAACCGCCCGGCGCGGACGTCGGCCCGCAACTGCGCCACCGTCGGGGACGGGATGGTCCCGGTGAACCCGCCGATAGGCAGCACCTCCTGACCGGTGTCGTCAATGAATACTGAGGCCAGCGCGGACGTCTGGGTGGCCATTAGGTAGGGCGCGCCGAGCTGGGCGCTCTGCAGCCGGGGGATGACCTGCTCTACCTGAGCCGGGGTGGTGAGCAGGGCGTCGATGGCCTGGTGCTGCCGGGCGGGCTCGAACGGGGTGTCGAAGGCGCCTTCGTGCCGCGCCACCAGGTAGGCGGAGGCGATGGCGGGAGCCAGCCAGGCCGCCGATGAGGGCGGCCGCAAGAGCCGTTGCGGCCAGGGCGGCACCCCGGCGGGCCAGCGAGCCGAGCACCACGGCGACGGCTGCGATGCCGATCCCGATGACGGCGGGGCGCAGCCAGCCGGGCGCGTCCGTGCCTGCCGTGGACACTAGCCACGCGGCGTACGCAGCGGTCCCGGCCAGCACGACCGCCAGGCCAGCCCGGCGGGCCGCCGTGGACCACCGCGACGGCCGCCCGGTATCCGTCTCCGTAGCCGCACGCTCCGCTGACCATAGGGCGGAGGCCCCGGCGCCGAGGATGGCGGCTATCGCTGGGGTGAGCGCCGCCGTGTAGTACGGGTTGATCGTCGTGGTCAGCGAGAACACCACGGCCAGGGTGAGCAGCCAGCCGCCCCACAGGATGAAGCAGGCCCGGAGCGGGTCGCCGCGGGGCCGGCGGCGCCGGGCAGATGATCCCCCACCCGGCGATGACCACGGCCGCGGGCAGCAGCCAGCCGGTGTCCCGGCCCAGGTCGCCGTGCAGCAGCCGGGCCGCGCCGGGCGGCTGCTCCGGGAGGGAGGTGCGGACCTGCGATAGCTGCCCGGCGAGCAACTGCAGCGGGGTCTGGTCCCCGAACCGGCCGAACCCGTTGTAGACGAACACCTGCTGGTAGGCGGAGTTGTTGTGGCTGCCGTCGAGGTAGGGCCGGTGCGCCGCCGGGACCAGGGTGACCGCGGTCATCCAGGCCAGCGACACCACCCCGGCCACCAGGCCGGCCGCCACCAGCTGGCGGACCCGGCGCCAGGCCGGTCCCGGCCCGCTTACCAGGTACACCAGGCCGAACGCGGGCAGCACCAGCCAGGCCTCGATCATTTTGGCCTGGAAGGCCAGCCCGACCCAGAATCCGGCGAGGATCAGCCAGCCCAGGCGGCCGCTGACGACCGCAGCGGACACCGCGTCGGCCGCCAGCACCAGCAGCAGGATCATCAGCGAGTCGGAGATGTTGCCGCGGTTCAGCGCGACCGTGGCCGGGCTGACCGCCAGCACGGCCGCGGCGATCAGCCCGGCGCCCGGCCCGGCCAGCCGCTGCACCGCCCGGTAAGCCACCAGCACGGTGAGCACGCCCTCGACTACCTGCGGCAGCACCATGGCCCAGGTGTGATAGCCGAACGCGCGCACGGCGAGAGCCTGGACCCAGAACGCCCCGGGGAGTTTGTCCAGGGTGATCGTGCCCGCCGGATCGAACGCGCCATAGGCGAAGTCATGCCAGCTCATCGACATGCTGCGGACCGCTGCCTGGTAGTAGGGCTCCAGCGGGTCAGAGTTGAGCGCCCAGGCGTAGGCCAGCCCGGCCAGCCCGGCGATCAGCAGCAGCGCGGTCCGCCTCGGCCAGGTCCTGGATTCGGCCGCGGATCCTCGCGATAGCCGTCCCCGCGGCGGGGGCGCAGTGATCTGTTCGCTGACCATCGTCACGTCCGTCCGTGTCGCGATCCCCCCGTGGCACAGCCAGGCTATTGACAAGCATCAGGACAGTCAATCTACTTTACGATCGTCAGTGCCCGGCCGTGGCGGCTCGTGCCCGCGGCGCCCGGTGCCCGCGGCGCCCGGTGCCCGCGGCGGCCAGCGGCTCCCGCCGCCCTGTTACCCGCTGCGCAGCCGGGACCAGGCGTCGCTGCCCACCGCGAGGAGCAGGATGCCGCCCAGCGTGATCTGCTCGTAGAGCGGGTTCAGCCCGAGCAGGTCGAAGCCATTACCGATCAGCGCGATGAACAGCACGCCGATCACGGTCCGCCAGATCGCGCCCTCGCCGCCGAGGATGCTGGTCCCGCCGACCACGATCCCAGCCAGCACGGTGAATGTGAGCGTGGTCTCTCCGTTCGAGGCCTGCGCGCTGAGCACCCGGGAGGCGTCGATCACCCCGCCGAGCGCCGCCGCCCCGCCGCTGAGCACGAACGTGACCAGCTTGATCAGCTGGACCCGGACGCCCGCCAGTCGGCGTAGCGGGCGCGGCCTGGCTGGCCCGCCCGTGGTAACGAGATCGGTCAGGGAATCAGGACGGCCCGCCGGTGCGGCGGCTGCCCGCACCGTGTCCATCCCGCGGCGGCCCGGGTCAGCGGCAGGGCTTCCCGGTCCGTGGTCAGCCGCCCGGCTGCCGCGTGGCCGAGGATCTCGCCCAGCGCGGTGGCCTTCTGGCTGTTACTGAGTGCGTTGCTGGTGTAACCGAGGACCGCTGGGCTCAGGCGGGCCGGTCACTTTCGCTGCCGCCCTTCCACTGCGCGGACCCCGCATCCCACTTCGTGTAGGTGTAGGGGTTGACTCTCGCCTTGTCCTACTCGCAGTCTTGACCTGGGATTTCTACTACTAGGATCATGTCTAGGATCACGGGTCGGGAGAAGTTTCTATACGTCTTCAAGGGCGCCGGACCCGGGCCGCCAGCGCGCGTTAGCCCAGCGCCATAGCAGCGCTGACCCGAGCGCGGCGCCCCTTCGGGTGGTGGCAGTTGGTCGGCCTTAACCCGGAAACCCTCGCGCGCCGGGCGCGAGCTGAAAACCGGCTTCGGCCTAGCCCACTTCGAAGGCCGCTCCTACATCGGCTGGCACCGCCACGTCACCCTCACTGTCCTCGCCCAGGCCTTCTGCACCATGCTCAGGACGGACCCAAAAGCCCCTGCTCCGGGATGACCCTCTACCCAGATCCTGCACGAGCTGCAGATCGTGCTCGCCCTTATCCTCGGCGCTTGCCCTCTCTGCAGCCAGCCCGTCACCCCAGGCCGCCGCCCTCGCCGGAACCTAACAAAGTCCTACTAGGGAAACACCAGAACGGTCCTCTTCACCTGGACCGGTCGGCCGCCGGAGGACCCGTTTACGCGGGTACCTCGCCAACGGCCGACCGGTCTGCTAACAGCTGCGGCTGCAGATGTAATGCGTTATCACGACTAGTCGGCCCATGTCTGCCAGTAGGCGCCGCCGGGCGCGATCGGGTCGGCAACGAATAGAGGTATACCGTTCCCAAGCCCATAGGACGTAAGGACCAGAGACACACCACGGTTTAGGGCGAACCTGCTGTATAGATAAACCCCATCGCTGTGGGGGACCCGGACCCACACTGTCCCGTTAGCACCGCAGGCCTGCCAGTTGGCGTCCGCGCCAAAACTCAGTCCTGTATCCGCGAGGCACAGTCCTTCCCCATTATCGTCTTCTATCTCTTCCTCCTCGTCTCCGTTTG
Organism: uncultured Actinomycetes bacterium; assembly: GCA_963804455.1. Classification (GTDB taxonomy): domain Bacteria; phylum Actinomycetota; class Actinomycetes; order Streptosporangiales; family Streptosporangiaceae; genus RYN-230. Next base: position 38,168 of record CAWDRD010000014.1, on the reverse strand, counting down.
AATCCTCACCCACGGATTTGATGATGACGCCGGCAATCCTGTTGGCGAGGTCGTATAGGAAGGCGGCTATGAAGCCCTGCTCTATCTAAGGCCTAGACAGTAGGTATCGGCGTTGCGGAGGCAGAGTTCAGCGGCCACGCCGGCCGCTGGTACCGCGGAAAACATGTTGGACGCCGGTACCGCGGCAGTGGCCGATGCGGACGTCTGCACCGCGGCAGTGGTCGCCGCGGACGCGGGCGCCGCGGCCGCGCCGGGCTCATGGCTCCGGTCGCGGTGACCACGGCTGCCACGAACGCCACCAAACGGCGACGGATGATCGGCAGGCGGAAGATAGTCATTTCCTGCCATCCTTTCCGCGAGGGACGGGGGGGGCGGCAATGCCTCGGGGTTTAGGCGTTTAGGCCTTGATGGGTGGTTCTCTTTTTGCCGTGACGTTGCGTAGTCAGTGGTTTCCGGGCATGGGAGTGGCCGCGTGCCGTGCCGGTGACGGGCCGGTCTCGCGGACGGCGCCGGGTGGTTCGCGCGTTCTGGGGTGTTTTACGGGATTGTCTCCCGGTTTCCGCTGGTCAGGCGGGTGCGTTGGCCAGGGTGATGATGGCCGGGGCGATGCGGGTGATCGTGTCTCCCGGGCCGGCGTGGGAGAAGGTGCTGGGGGACTTGGACTTGCGGGCGCGGTGCCGGTCCCGGTCGGTGACGGTGCGGTGTTTCGCGATCTGGCTGGTCAGCGCCCTGTAGCTGGCCTGTCCGGAGCGGATCGCGGCGAGGATGAGGCGGCGGGCGCGGGTCAGGGACAGATCGCAGCAGCGGACGGGCTGCCCGGCGCGGCGCCCTTTCCGGGCGGGGGCCGCGGTGCGCGCGGCGTCGCGGGTGACGCCGCGGGTCATCTCAGTCGAGGCGGCCCAGGCCGCGATCTCCTGGGCGAGCAGGACGGGGCTGCCGGAGCGGAGCATCGCCCCGGTCCCCGGCCCGGCGCCGTGCAGGGGGGCCTTCGCCTCCCGCAGCCCGGTCTCCGACCCGTCCCACCGCCACTTATAGAGCCCCGCGAGCTCGCGAGCCGGGTACTCCTGGTAGTCCATGAGGTCGGTGACCAGGCAGAACATCTCCGGCACGTCCTGCCCCTCCACATCGACGAAGTACTCGATGACGCGGACGGTCATGATGGCGCCGTCGCCGGAGATCTCCGCCCGGTACGAGCCGTCGGGCAGGATCCCCGAGACCCTCTTCAGCGGGATGTCGCTCTTGACCCGGATCAGCACGTGCGTGAGCGCGGCCAGCGCCTTTACCCGGCGGACGCCGTGCCAGAGCCGGTCCAGCAGCCAGATCCGGTCTTTCGCGAGCACGTGCGGGAACCGCGTGATCACCGTGTCCAGCAGGCCCTGCTCCGCGGCGGCCTTGTCCGTCCCGGCTGGCCCCCACGGCATGGCCAGCAGCGACCGGGTAAGGCAGTTACCCAGCGGGAACAGCCGCACCGACGGCCATGCCGCCGAGCCGTCCGCCGTTCCGACGGACCCGAACGCGGCCCGGTTCGCCGGCGTGTCCGGCACCCGCAGCAGCGACCCGTCCATCGAGTGCACCGCCAGCAGCCTGGCCCGGCCGGCCGTCACGGCCTGGCCGCCCCGTCCCCCGTGCTCCTCATCTGCCGCCCGCAGCACGGCGGCCTGCAGTTCCTCCAGCGGGGCCGGGCCGAGCGCCTTGCGCCAGTCCAGGCAGGCCCGCTCCGACGCCGGCCGCCACCGCTTAGACCAGGGCACCATCGCCAGGTCCCCGGCCAGCGCGATGATCACGTCGCCGGGCTGCGCTTCCGGCATCAGCGTCCACAGCACGATCACCCGGATCACGAACGCCGCCGAAAGCAGCCGCTCCCGCCTGCCCTTGACGTACTCCCCGTCCAGCACCGCGCTCTCCGCGATGCCGTCGATCACTCCCGTCCCGGCCCGGGCGTCCAGCCACTCCTCCAGAGAGCCGAGAGTCGCATGCGCGCACGGGCCGCCCGCCGCCCGCACATGCCCCTTCCTCGTCACCACCGCCGGCGCGACCGCCACCACCTTCAGGAACACGACCAGCTCGCCCGACCTGATCTGCCCCGTGCCCGCCACGACCAGCGCCGACCGGTCCCCGGCCTCCAGCCACGCCCCGTTCCCCAGCGGAGACACCAGGTCACACAGCCGCACCCCGACCGTCACCCCGGCAGGAAGATCCCCCTCATCTGCGGAAACACCGGCAGAACGGGCGACAGCAGGGTAAGAAGACACAGAGGCTCCTTGCGAAGAAGGGCGATCGAGACAATCCCTCTTCTAGCAGGAGCCTCACCCGTCTCACCAGAAACCAGGAAAACATCCCCGGACCAGCAGGAATCACCCACAGTAACCGCGAACGGCCTACGCCTCGCACAGCTTCGCCCTAATCCCCGTGGCATTGGGGGGGGCCGCGCGGGACCGGAAAGCCCGGCCACGCGGAAATGGACCGGCCTGAACATGGCGCTCTACTCCCTTCGCACCTGCAGCATGCACCCATGCGAACACCTTGTACAGGAAAACTAACCGGCAGTCTTACCGGCAGTCTTACCGGCAGTCTTGGCCGGAAGACTCACATGCGGAACAGGCGCACGAGACGTTCCCATCCAGCCAATATCAGGCCTGTAGCTGGCAAGGGGGACGCGGCCCCGAAGGTCCTCGTCAGGCTGACTCGGCGCCGGTGTACTCCCAGCACACCGCCCTGATCGAAACGCTGACCAGGACCGGTGCTGGTCGCATCGAGGGGCTCGGAAGTGGGCTGACCGGCACGAGCTGGCTGACCACCACAGCTGACCACAACGTCGGCCGGGTGGAAACGATGCGAACGGACCAGAGGAGTGAGGATTGCCCAGGTCGGCTATGTTGTCCGACACCTCGGGCGTACCTTACAAGCGAGGGGTCGCCCTCGTCCGCGACCAAGGCGCTGTACAGCACAGAAGTACAGAACGCCCTCGGCTGGGAGCGACGAGCATAGGCCACGAACAGCGGCCCAGCAGCCTGAACGACCGGCATCGACCGTCCTGGAGCTAGTTCACACCGAGAGGATCACTGGTTCTGATCCCTAGGCTGCCGGGGCACATCGGGGGCACGTCACCCTGAGATCTGCTGGGAACCAATGAGAACTGCTGAGATCACAAGCCCAGGTCAGACCGTATATGTTCCGTATAAGCCGAGGTCAGGCGACCCTTTGGCGCAAGACCCGGCCTACAGGCCGACTCGCCCGCCGCGCTGAACCGCCTATGAGCCAGGCAAATATCCCGTCGCGAGCGATCCAGGAGGAGCCTTAGATCAGTTCGCGACGCAGAGTGCTACTCGTCCTTGCCGGACCACCGCTCGCGGCTCAAATCATAGGTGTAAGGGTTCACTGTCGCCTTGTCCTCATCGTGGCCTTGACTTGGGCTTTCGACTGCCTGGTCCACGGCCGGGAGAAGTCTCTTTAACGCCTGTCAAGGGCACGCCTTCGGCGTGCCCTACCGGGCCGGGCCCGGCCGGATGGCATGTGGAGACGCGAAAGTCATCGAGGGGATTGCGAGCTGGGCGCGAGGGGAGCCGCCAGTAGCCGGGCGGGTAGCAGGGGACTCGCCTGCTCCGGGGCGGCAGCCTGCCGCGCCCTACGGGCGGAAGCCCACCGGGCACGGCCGCTGCCGCCGGTCGGCTGCCCCGCTCCCGCAGGCAGGCGGTTCCCGCTCCAACGCGCCCCCGGTGACCGCGCCTGCACAAACTGGCCGGGACGTCCTCCTCGCGCCGGGCATTCTCTCGCCGCGCAAAGATCACCGTCTAGGGCGCGCCCAAGGGCGCGTCGCACGCGATGGCGCAAGCGCCACCCCAGACACTGATCTTCCACGGCAAGATCCGCGCCTACCAGGAGGACGGGAGAAATTCAGGAGCCGCCTGCTGGCATGGCGGGCGCTGCGACGACACGAGAAACTCCGGCGGCCACGCCCTGAAGAACGACGCGTTCCCACCCAGTGAGCGCCGTTGTAACATCTCGGCCATGAGCCCCGACTCCCCGGCCTCGGATGGACCTCGCATCGTCCCACCCGATGAGGGCCGCCAGGTCACCCTCATGGGAGCTCGCCTACGCTATTTGCTGCCCGCGGACGCCCCCGCTCCCGGCCGGTTCTCGGTCATCGAGTACACGGTGCCTGCCTTCTATGCGGCGCCCCCGGCGCTGCATCATCACCTCGAAGACGACTGGGCCGCGGTGGTGCTTGAGGGAAGCGTCATATTCGAATTCAAGACAGGCCCAAAGGTTGCCGAGACTGGGGCGTTGGTCTGGTGTCCGCACGGGAGTCCGTTCGCGTGGCGGAACGACAGTGATCAGCCAGCGCGGGTCCTGTACATGTACGCCCCAGGGGGCTTTGAGGAATTCTTCTCGGAACTCGCCAGCTCCCTCGCAGCGGCTGGCGCGACCACCGTGACTCCGACGGTCGCGGCCGAGGTGATCCAACCGCTGTGGACGAAGTATGGAATTGCCGTCAGCAAGGACTGACACCAGCCGGGCTGGCTGATGAGGCAATGAACGCCTTCCGATCAGGGGCAATGGGCGCCACTCACCTCTTCAATGCCATGGAGGGGATGACTTCGCGGGCACCGGGTAGCGTGGGTGCTGCTCTGTCCTCGCCTGATATTTACACGGGTCTGATTGCGGACATGCTTCATGTGTCGCCCGCATCTGCGGTGTCCGCCATACGTGCCAAGGGCGTTAATCGGATGTATCTAACCACAGACGCTGTTAGCCCCTGGGCCCGAATGCAGAATCGTTCGATCTCTACGGTGTGCGTGTAAGAGTACGAGACGGAGGCTGCTACACCGACGACGGAGTGCTGGCCGGCACCGCAACTCCTCTATCTAGAATGGTAAGAACTCTGGTCCGCGATCTCGGTCTGGGTATGGCCGATGTCGTTGGGATGGCAAGCCGGGTGCCCGCAGAGATTGTGGGTCAAACAGGAGAACTAGGGACGATAGCCGTAGGAGCGCTACCTGACATCGTTCTATGGACTTCAGACCTCGTTCCCCTGTCTGTGTGGGTGGGTGGGTGGGTGGGCAGGAAATTCCTGATGGTAGTGAATTCCTGTAGATAATGCGTGGAATCTATCGGTGGGAACCATCGTATATATTTGATGGCCCATGCGGCTAGAAAGGACAGATCGCTGGCTTGAGGAGGTGCTTAGGCCTGCGAGGTCATCTGTTGCCGACCCGGAGTCTCTGGCGTTGCTTCCTCCTATCCAGCTAGCTGGCCGGTGTCTGTACTAACGTCGGCCGCCGCGGGGGTCCTCGCACCCGAGTCGGCCCGGCCGACGACCGCAGCCTGGTGTTACCGACCTCGCTATCTGACGATCAGGCGGCACCGCTCCATGAGCACGGTTCGGCTGCGTGCGATGACTACGGCGCTGACTGCTCCGCCGTCCTGGCCGATCCTGACTCGGCGATCTACCGCCGTGTCAGATGGTGAGACTGTTAACGGTCCGTGACTGTCCGCGAGCCGACAGGCGCGCGCAAAGCCGCCGTTATGGTCGGATGCCCGCTCAATGCCGATCACGAGGATGGCCGTCCAGGTCCGGGCGTTCTGCGCGGTCGCGGTCGAAGGTCGGAGCGGGTATGTACGGCAGCCGGAGGCCCGAGCGGGCGTCGGCCTGGTGATCACTGACCGGCCCTGGCGCCGATGCGGCACACTGGGATGGTGGGGGAAGTGCTGTGCCCTGTTCTGGTGGGGCGGCGGGCCGAGATCCAGGCGCTGGAGTCGGCCCTGGCCGGAGTGCTCGCCGGCCAGGGCGGCTGTGCCGTCATCACGGTGAGGCCGGCATCGGCAAGTCCCGCCTGATCCGGGAGCTGGCGCGGATGGCGGCCGGCCGGCAGGTGCTGGTGGTGATGGGCCGGGCCGTCCCTGCCTCTGCCAGCGCCCCGTACCGGCCGGTGACTGAGGCGCTGCTGCAGCTGCTGCGCAGACGTCCGCTGCCCGATGACCTGTCGCTGGCGCCATGGCTGCCGCACCTGGCCGTCCTGCTGCCGGAAGCAGTGGCTGACGACCGGGCGACTCACCCGAGCGGGTGGGTGGACTCGCAGGCTGTCAGGGGGGAGGCGGTGCTGCGGCTGCTGCGCCGCCTGGGGCCCGATGGGCTGGTGGTCGTCATGGAGGACCTGCACTGGGCGGACCCCGATACGGTGTCCCTGGTGGAGTATCTGGCCGACAACGCCGCCGGCCAGCCTCTCCTGTTCGCCGTATCCCTCCGCACCGAGCCGCCGTCCCCGGCATCGGACCTGGCCCGGCGGCAGCGGGGAAGGCCGGGCATCGTGCACCTCCCGCTCGGCCGCCTCGCTGAGCGCGAGGTGGCGGAGATGATCGCCGCTTGCTCGCCCGATGCCGACGCCGAAGAGCACTCCCGGGTGGGGAGGGCGTCGGAGGGCGTACCCCTCTTCGTCGAGGAACTCCTGGCCTCGTCCGGCATCCCGGAGTCCATCAGCGAGACGGTACGGGAACGGCTGGCCGAGTTCCCCGACCGTGAGCGCGCCGTTCTCGAGGCAGCCGCGGTGCTGGGGCATCACTTCGACTGGGAGATCCTGCCGGCGGCCAGCGGACGGCCCCCGGAGGTGGTGTCCCGGGCCCTGGCCCGGGCGGTCGACCGGGTTCTCGTCACCGCCGACGGGGCGGGATTCCAGTTCCGCCACGCACTCACCCGTGAAGCGGTGCTGATGGCCACGCTCCCGCCCCGGCTGCGCCGGGCGGCGACGAACGCGCTCGCGGCCGTCGACGCCGCCCACCCAGACCTGGGAGGCTGGTGGCGGGACGTGGCCGCCGACCTGGCGGCCCGGTCGGGAGACCGGACCCGGGCCGGGCGGCTCCTCCGGGACTCCGGCCGTTACTCGCTGGAGGTCGGGGCGCTGGCGACCGCCGCCGGCACCCTGCGCCGGGCCGCTGACCTGCTCGAGGGTAGTCCGGACCGGGCTGAGGCCGAGCTCATGCTCATCGAGGCGCTGGCCCTGGCAGGCCGGGTCAACGAGGCAGCCGCCGCCGGCACCCGGCTCATCGGGCGGCTGGGTGATGACCCGGCGACCAGGGAAACCCGGGTCGAGGCCCACCTGCGGCTGGCCCAGGCGGCGGTATCGGCGTCGCGGTGGCCGATGGCCCGCCATCACATCGAGGCGGCTGTCCGCCTGACCGCAGGCCATACGGACCCGGACCTTTCCGCCCGGCCGCCGTCCTGTCCTCCGAGATGGCCTTGGCCGACGATGACCTGGACGGGGCGCGGCGCACGGCGGAGCAGGTCCTGGCCACAGACGGCGCGGGCCTGGACGTACGCTGCCACGCCTTCGAGATCGTCGGCCGGAGCCGGCGGCTGCACGACCTGCCCGCCGCCGGCACCGCCTTCGGGGCGGCGCTGGCCACCGCCGAGCAGGCCGGCCTGCCGGTGTGGCGGCTGCGAGCCCTGCACGAGCTGGGCACCGTCGACATGTTCGAGCGGATGGACGTGGACCGCCTTCTCGAGGCCCGCCGGCTCGGTGAGCAGATGGGGGCGCTCAGCACGGTGGCGGTGCTGGATCTGCAGCTGTCGGCCGCCTTCACCGGCCGGTGGGACCTGGAGCGCTGCGACGCTCACGCCGGATCGGCGCTCGAACTCGCCGGTCATCTGCGGCTGGATCAGGTGGCGGCCAAGTCGCTGGCCCTGATGGCCGGCAGCGCCAGCATGCGGGCCGATCTGAAGGTGACCGAAGAACTGGCGGCCCGGGCACTGGATGCCGATCCGGCCGACCCCACGCTCGCAGGGTTCTGCCGGGCCAGCGTGGGCATGGCCTGGTTCATGGCCGGCGACACCGCCGCGGCGCTGCGCCCGTTCGCCGAGGGCACCGCGGCCCTGTCCCGGCTCCCGAACGCCGAGCCGATATCGATCCGGGCGCTGTGGCCGCTGATCCAGGCCGCGCAGGGCGACCGCCGGGCGGCGGCGACCCTGGACGAGGTCCGCCGGGCTCGGCGTGGAGGCCTTCCGCCTCAACCGCGGCCTGATCGCCTTCGCCCAGGCGGTCCTCGAGGGCCGCTCGGGCCGTCCCGGCCGGGCCGACGCCATCGTCGCCAAACATGCCACGGCGTTTGCCAACTGCGAGACCTGGGCCGACCTGGCCCATTTCATCGCCGCGCCCCGTGCCCTGGCCGACGGCTGGGGCGGAGCCCGCTGGCTCACCGCCGCCCGGGACCGGTTCACCAGCCTGGGACTCGGCCGGCTGGCCGGGCGCTGCACCGAACTGCTCCAGCATGCCTCCCCCAACCCGTGGGCTGGCGAGGGCGTGACCGGCCGGGAGGCCGACGTGCTCCGGCTGGTCATCGCCGGCCTGGCCAACAAGGACATCGCCACCGCCCTGCGCCTGTCGCCGCGGACGGTGGAAAAGCACGTCGAGAACCTGCTGCGCAAGACCGGGGCCCGCTCCCGCACCGAGCTGGCCGTCACATCCCGCCACCCTGCTACGTAGGCGCGGTTCGGCGCTACGTGTTCTCCCCGATGCGCCCGGCGCGCCGGCTGGCGCATCCTCGTCCCAGCGTTCCCGAGACGGGTCGGGACACAGGGAAGGGGAGAACTCATGCTGGAGTCCAAGAACATGGCCAACCCGGACGACAAGAGGAGCTTCGAGCATGGCGAGGTCAGCCTGGTCAATCTCACCGGGTTCACCGTGGGCCGGGCCGACTTCCGGCCCGGCTGGCGGTGGTCCACCGACGTGAAACCGCTCGTCGGGACCGACAGCTGCCAGCTCGCCCACAGCTCCTACATTGTCTCCGGCCGGTTCCACGTAGTGATGGACGACGGCCGGGAGCTGGAGCTCGGGCCGGGCGACGCTCACCTTGTCGGCCCCGGTCATGACGCCTGGGTGGTCGGCGATGAGCCATGCGTCACCATCGATTTCATCCCGACCGGCGACACCGTGGGCGGCCGCGTCCTCCGCTGCCCGTGCGGGGTGGAGTTCCGGGTCGCCACCGACGACCAGCTCGACCACCTGGTGGCGGCCATCCGGGAGCACGCCAAGGGGTCGCACGACCACGAGGTGACCCGTGAGCAGGTGCTCGCCGAGCTCGGCGTCAGCGGAACAGCCTGACATGCCAGGGACACCGAGCCCGAGGCGGTGGCTGTTCCTCGGGGTGCTGATCGACGCGCTGACCGAGCCCGGCGCCCCGGTCACGGTGGCCGAGGGCATCCTGCCCGAGGGCGCCTCCCCGCCGGCGCACGTCCACGCGGATCTCGACGACAGCTTCTACATCCTCGACGGCCGTATGGTAATCCGCTGCGGCGACGACGTGTGGCAGGCCGGTTCCGGGAGCTGGGTGCAGTTCCCGGCCGGCGTCCCCCACACCTTCCGGGTGCTGGGCGGGCCGGCCGGGTTCTGATGGTCCACGCCGACGACAGCTTCCTGGTCGCGGTGCGAGATATCGGCCTTCCGGTCACCGGCACCGACGTCACGGAAGCCCCGCAGGGCCTCACCATAGAGGAACTGGACCGGGCGTTCGCCGCCCACGGCATCACCAATGTCGGCCCGCCGATGGAACAGGCCGAGGCCGAGCGCCTGCTCGGCCAACTGGCCTAAGCGGCCATCCACAACTGACGTAACTCAACCGCCGGCACGTCACAAGCGGGCTGCCTGCATCGGCCAGGTAGCCCGTACGGCACCGGCATCAGCAATCCCCATGCGTGCAAACCCGCTGCAAGGGCGGTCGGCCAGGCTGACCGAGACGACATCACCCGATCTGGGGGACGACATGGCCGGACGCGGTACCGCCAAGACCGTCGATGAGCTGCTCGCCCAGGCCAGGGCCATGCTGCCGCACCGTCCCTCGCCCGCCGAAGCCCTGCACGCGCAGGCCCGCGGTGCTCTGCTGGTTGAACATCCGCGGCGACGACCAGCGGCGCGACGGCCTGATCCCCGGCGCCATCGTCGTGCCCCGCAACTCCCTGGAACGGCGGAGGATTCACCGCCCGGGCCGCAGCCGGCCTGCCCGTGATCGCCCCGTCGGCAGTCGGCCAGGACCGATCGGTAAACCGTCACCTTGACACATCACCGCGCTGATTCTGGCCCAGCGACGTGCACGATAATGAATGATCTGTACGAGCCAGCCGCTTGGTCGGCTTGGTTCATCGGGCGCTCCGAGTCGGCGTTCCGCGCGGACCCGGCAGCCCGGGGCCAGCACACCTAGTCACGCTCCGTGACGGGCCACGGAAGCGGCGTGTGGCTGCACCTGGCCAGACGCTGACGGCGGTCATACGTAAACGGGCTCGGAAGCGTTCGTGGTCTGAACGCCAGCCGTCGCCAATGAGCGTTGCCGTTGATCATCGATCTGTGGCCAGATAAACATGCCTGTAACACCTGGTTCAAGATCTAACGTCCAGTGCAGCAGCTAAGTGCAGCAACCGCAGCGGACTACGCCGACCACATCCGAGCCGGATTGGCTCGCTGGTCTGCGTCAATGACCCCCAACGACCTTCCTGCGCCTCGATGGTAAGTAGAAGGTCTATGCCCATGCGCCTTCAGCGAAGATCGTTAACTGTTCTTGTCGGACCAGGCTGGGCGGTGTCTCAAATCATAGGTGTAGGGGTTGTCGAGGACCTTGGTCTCCGGGATGTCCGGGTGCATCCCGGCCGCCCAGTTGTCCGGCCCAAGCTGGCCCTGCAGGTACTCGACGGTCCGCTCGACCGTCTGCCGGGCCTTGGCCAGGTCCACCCCGCCCTGCTCCGGGCCGGTCAGCCGGTGGTCATGCTTCACCACCCGGCCGTTCACGACCACGGTGTGCACGTCGCCGCGCTGGGCCTGGAACGCGACATGGCCGTACGGGTTGAGCACCGGGAACATCACCGGCGACGCATCGTTCTTGATCAGCACGATGTCGGCCTTCTTGCCCGCTTCCAGGCTGCCGGTGACCGAGTCGAGGCCGAGCGCCCGGGCGCCACCGCGGGTGGCCCAGTCCACGACGTCCTCGGCCCGCAGGTGGCAGTGGGTGACGGTCTCCTGCCGGCCATGCGCTTCCAGGTGCTCCCGGGACCGGTCCGCGCCCAGTGTGGTGCGCATGGCGGAGAACAGGTCCCCGCTCCACCACACGCTGGTGTCCATGGACAGGGATACCGGGATGCCATGCTCACGCAGTTGCCAGGTGGGCGGGTAACCCTGACCCGCGCTCTGCTCGCTCTCGGTGGACACCGATGCCGACCCGCCGGTGGCGGCGATCCGGTGGTAGGAGTCCCGGGTCAGGGTGGCCGCGTGCACGTAGATGGTGGACGGGGTCATGAAGCCGTGCTCGTGCATCAGCCGGATGCCGTCGTCGTTGGTGGCGCCCCAGACCCCGGCGTGGGTGGTCACCGGGACGCCGAGTTCCCGGGCGACCTCGAACGCGGCCCGCTCCGGGAATTCCGGGTCACCGGTGACGTCGAACGCCATCTGGAAGCCCAGCATGTCGCTCGGGCTGCCGAAGCGGCGGCTGACGAACTCGCGGAACTCACGAGCCGCGGACCATTCCCACGGGCCCTGCTGGATGTTGCCGTAGGCGAGGATGAACCGGCCTGGAACCTCGGCCAGCGCGTCCACGGCCGCGTCCGCATGCTGAGGTGTCTGCAACCCGTGTGACCAGTCCACGGTGGTGGTCACGCCCGCGTCGATCGCCTCGGCCGCGGCCAGCAGGTTACCCGCGTAGATGTCCTCCGGCCGGAACACCTTGCCCCACTGCAGGTAGTACCAGACGAAGTATTGGGTCAGGGTCCAGTCGGCACCGTAGCCGCGCATCGCGGTCTGCCACATGTGCCGGTGGGTGTCGATCATGCCAGGCATGAGGATGCCGCGGGCCGCGTCGATCTCGGTGGTGCCCTCGGGTACCGCGAGCCGCGGGCCGACCGCCTCGATCCGCTCCCCGCTGACCAGGACGTCGGCCTCCGGGTGGACGGTGTGTGCGTCGTCCATGGTGAGTACGGTGGCGTTGCGGAAGACCACGGGGCGGCCCGGGGTGAAGTCGGATGCAGCTGTCACGGCGAACCTCCACGGTGAGGCGGGCACTGATGTAGCGGGTACAGCACCGGACGGCACGGCGGACATGTGTCCGCAGAGCGGCCACATAGGTCTGACGGGAAGCGTTGCGGGTTCCGTGGCCGCTGTCAAGAGGCAAGCTGACCGGGCCTGCGCTGCGGCTGGATACCGCGTGTCCGGCATGCGGACAAGCTGGCCGGATCACGCTACAGTCATTCCCGGTGCACCCGCTCTTGACGCCCGCCAGCCACCACCAGCCCGCACCACCAGCCCCACCAGCCGCCCCGCACAGGCCCCGCACCAGCCCGCGCCAGCCCGCACCGGCAGGAGACGCCGCATGGCACGCCGCGATGCCAGCCCCGATTTCATCGAGGCCCTCGCCCGGGGCCTCGACGTGATCCGCGCCTTCCAGCCGCGCCAGCCGGTCATGTCGCTGACCGCGCTGGCCGGCGCGAGCGGGCTGGCCCGGCCCACGGTCCGGCGCATCCTGCTCACCCTGGAGCAGCTGGGCTACGTGCGGGCCGCTGACGGGGGCTTCGAGCTCACCCCGCGCGTGCTCGAGCTGGGCATGAGCTACGTGCTCTCCCGCAACCTCTGGGAAGTGGCCCGGCCGCACCTGGAGCGCCTGGTCGCGCAGACCCATGAGTCCTCGTCCATCGCCCAGCTCGACGGCTCCGACATCGTCTACGTGGCCCGGCTGGCCGTGCCGAAGATCATCGCGCTGGCGGTGACCATCGGCACCCGCTTCCCGGCCATGGCGACCTCGCTCGGCAAGGTCCTGCTCGCCGCGCTGCCGCCGGGCGAGGCCGAGCGGGTACTGGCCGAGCCGAGCCGGTCCGGGATCACCGCCCGCTGGCAGCCGGAGGCCGCCGAGCGGGCCGCCGCCCTGCGCGAGGTGCGGGCCCGTGGCTGGTCGCTCACGGACGAGCAGCTCGCCGCCGGGATCCGCTCGGTGGCCGCGCCCCTGCGGGACGGCGACGGCCGGGTGATCGCCGCGGTGAACGTGACCGTGCACGCCGCCGAGACCCCAGTGGGTGTGCTCACCGGGGATTACCTGCCGTTGCTGCTGCAGACAGCCGGCGCGATCAGCGCGGATTGGGCCGCCTGCCAGGCGGTTCCCCAGGTCACCGTCACTGCCGCCGCCAGATCAAGGTCGGCCGTGAGCCTGCCCGGCCCGGGGCCCGGCGCCTTGACAGCCGTATCAGCCGCCCCCGAGACGGCATAAGCCGGACAACCGTCCGCTCAGCGGACAGAAGGATGAATCGCTGCCCATGAGCCAGCCTGCCGACGCCTCGGCCATAGCCGGGGCAGAGCCGGTGCCAGCCACTACCGGGCCAGCTACCACCGGGCCAGCCAGGCCAGCTCCGGCGGGGCCGCTGTCCGGACTGCTCGTCGCCGACTTCTCCCGGGTGCTGGCCGGGCCGTACTGCACCATGCTGCTGGCCGACCTCGGCGCCGACGTGATCAAGGTCGAGAGCCCGGCCGGTGACGACACCCGGACGCTGGATGCCGCCGGTCACCGCGACGGGCGTGTCCACCTACTTCCTGGCCATCAACCGCAACAAGCGGTCGGTCGTGCTCGACCTGCCGGACGAGGGTGACCTGGCGGCTGGCCCGCGAGCTGGCCCGGCGGGCCGACGTCTTCGTGCAGAACTTCAAGCCGGGCGGGCTGGCCCGGTTCGGCCTGGACTACGAGTCGGTCAGCGCCGCCAACCCCGCCGATCATCTACGCCTCGATCAGCGGGTTCGGCGCGGCGGCGGCAAGGACCTGCCCGGCTACGACCTCATGGTGCAGGCCATGTCCGGGCTGATGAGCCTGACCGGTGACCCCGACGGGCCGGCGTACCGGGCGGGCATCTCGCTCTTCGACGTGATCGCTGGCCTGCACACCGCGATCGGCATCCTGGCCGCGCTCTACCACCGCGCCGCCACCGGGCGAGGGCCAGCACGTCGAGGCCAACCTGATGTCCTCGGCGCTGTCCGGGATGGTCAACCAGACCAGCGCGTACGCGGCGGGCGGGGTGGTGCCGTTCCGGATGGGCAACTCCCACCCGAGCGTGTACCCGTACGAGCCGCTGCCCACCGGCGACGGCGACCTGGTCATCGTGGCCGCGGCCAACGACGCCCAGTTCCGCCCGGCTGTGCGAGGTGATCGGCGCGCCGGAACTGGCGGCCGACCCGCGGTTCGCCCGCAACGAGGACCGCACCGCGAACCGGGAGGCAGCTGCGCCCGCTGCTGACGGCGCGGCTGGCGCTGCGGCCCGCCGCCGGAGTGGTTCGACGCGCTGATCGCGGCCGGGGTACCGTGCGGGCCGATCAACACCGTCGACGCCGGGGTCGCGTTCGCCCGCCAGGTCGGCCTCGACCCGGTCGTGATCGCGGGCCAGGACCAGGCGGCTGTGCCGGGCATCCGGCATCCGCTCACCTTCTCCGCGCACCCCGCCCCGCTACGATCTGCCCCCGCCTAAGCTGGACGAGCACGGCGAGCAGGTCCGGGCCTGGCTGGCCGCCCGGGCCACGGACGGCCCGCAGAAACCGGATTCCGCCGCCCAGTCAGGACCGACCAGATGACACAGCCAGGCGCGGTGCCGCGCTTCCCCACCTCGCTGGGCACCTCCGACGAGACCACGATCACCCTGCTCGGCCAGGATCTCGCCGCCGACCTGATGGGCAAGGTCGGTTTCGGCGAGCTGGCCATGTGGCTGGTCACCCAGCAGCGGCCGACCCCGGGCCAGGTCCGGGTGTTCGAGGCGGTGCTGGTCGCGCTGGCCGACCACGGGTTCACGCCGACCGCGATCGCCGCCCGGCTCACCTACCTCAGCGCGCCGGACTCGGTCCAGGGGGCGCTGGCCGCCGGCCTGCTCGGCGGCGGCTCACGGTTCCTCGGCGTGACCGAGGACGCGGGCCGGTTCCTGGCCGCCGCGCTGGCGGCGGCCGGTGACCCGCTCCCGGCCGACGACGCGGGCTGGGACGCGCTCGCCCTGGCGGCGGTCACCGAGACCAGGGCCGCCGGGACATTCGTGCCCGGCCTCGGCCACCCGGTGCACAAGGTCACCGACCCGCGCACCCCGGTGCTGCTGCGGATCGCCGACGAGGAAGGGCTGCGCGGCCCGCACCTGCGCCTGTTCGAGGCCATCGGCCGGGTGCATCCGCAGGTGCTCGGCCGCACCCTGCCGCTGAACGGGGCTGGCACCTGCGGCGCCGCCCTGGCCGACCTGGGCCTGCCACCGGAGCTGCTGCGCGGGTTCGCGTTGCTGGCCCGGGCCGCTGGCGTGCTCGGCCATATCGCCGAAGAACAGCGCCGCCCGGTGGGCATGGACATGTACATGACCGTGGACCGGAACACCGACTACCTGCCGCCCGGACCCGGTTAAGCCACGCCCGGCCCGGTTAGCCACACCCCACCCCGATCCAGCCGTCCCGTCAGCCGAGGGAGCTGCCATGGCCACCGTCGCCGCGGTCATCGCCTCCACCCACCACCCGTTCTACTACCGGGCCAGCCACGCGACCGGCGCCGACCGGCCGCCGTTCGCGGACGAGTGGGTGGCCAAGATCGAGGCGTTCCGGGAGACGCTGACCCGGGCCCGCCCCGACGTGCTGGTCATGGTCGGCTCCGATCACTTCCACCAGCTGTGGCTGGACAACATGCCGCAGTTCCTGATCGGCAAGGCGCCGTTCTACGACGCGAACTTCTACAACGAGGAACGCGAGTTCGGGCTGCCCCGGATGTTCCTGACCGGGCACGAGGACCTGTCCGCCTACCTGCTCCGCGAGGGCCTGGACGCGGGCTTCGACCTGGCGTTCAGCAACGAGCTGCGCATCGACCACAGCATCACCTGCCCGCTGATCACCCTGCGGCCAGAGGCGGACCTGCCGATCGTGCCCATCTACACCAACATCTTCGCCCCGCCGATGCCGCAGCCGAAGCGGTTCGTGGAGCTGGGCCGGACCATCCGCCAGCTGGTCGAGGCCTGGCCGGGCGAGCAGCGGGTGGCGATCATCGGCACCGGCCACCTGTCGCTGGAACTCGGCGGCCCGCGGCAGTTCGGCCCGCACGGCCCGGACCCGGAGTTCGACCGCAAGGCCGTCGAGTGGATCGCGTCCGGTGACCTGGACTCGGCCCTGGCCGAGGTCAGCCTGGACAGCCTGTGGGAGCCCGGCAACGCCACGCACGGGTTCATGGACTTCATGCTGATGATGGGCGCGGCCGGGGCGAACGTGAAGGCCGACTACACCGACTCGCTCGACCTGTTCCACACCATGGAGGCCTACTTCACCTGGTACCCGAACGGGGTAGCGCGGAGGTGGACGCACCGTGAGCAAGTACCTGATCAACAAGTTCCTGTACACCATCGACCGCGACCCGGAGCTGGTGGAGCGCTACCGCGACGACCCGCGCGGGCACGGTCGCCTGGTGGGAGGCGGAGCGGGCCAACGTGATCCTGAACTGCCCCGGCGCGGAGCGCAGCACCTGGCTGAGGTTCACCGACGCCGAGCGCGAGGCGCTGGCCACCCACGACTACGTGGCGCTGTTCGAGCTCGGCGCGCACAACTTCCTGACGCTGACCCTGTTCATCGCCTTGTTCGAGCGGGACTACGCCGAGCCGCTGGCCTTCCAGCGCGAGTTCGCGGCGCGGCTGAGCCACTGGACCGTGCCCTACCCGGACATCACCACCTGACCTGACGGCTACACGAGCACCAACACCGGCGAGGATGCTGCTATGAGCGCTATCCCTGATTCCCATCGCGACCTGCTGGCCGCGGAGTTCGGCACGCTGGCCACCATCGGGCCCGACGGGCGGCCGCAGCTGACGGAGGTGTGGTTCCTGGCCGAGGGCGACACGGTCGCCATCTCGCTGAACACGTCCCGGCAGAAGACGAAGAACCTGATGGCCAACCCGGCGGTCAGCTTCTTCATCCTGGATCTGGCCAGCCCGTACCGCTACCTGGAGCTGCGCGGCGACGCCGAGATCACCCCCGACAACGACTACGTGTTCGCCGACAAGGTGGGCGCCAAGTACGGCTCGAACCTGCGCGAGCACGACGGCCCCGGCGAGTCCCGGGTCGTCGTCACCATCCGCCCGGCCCGCGTCAACGCCGTCAACATGCGCGGCTGACCCGCCGCACCCCACCCGTCCGCCTTGATCATGGGACGGAGGCCGGGCCCGGCCGTTAGCGCGGCCGGGCGGGCCCGGCGGGCCCGGCAACGCCGAAGCCGCTGCCGCGATGACATCCTGACAGCTCGGCTCCGGTGGATCACAGCCTGCCTGGCGGCAAGTGCAGCCGCGCTGCCGGCCGGGGGCCTGGTCAGCAGCAACGTCACAGCGCCAGGGTCCACCTGACCTCCCCGTCCTGCCACGTGCTGGTCGGCGTGAGCCCGGCCGCCGTGGCGACCGCGGCGGACACGCGGTGGTCCGGATGGATATGCGCGATCACGGTCTGCACTGGCTGCTGCCGGAGCCAGCCCACGAGCGCTCGCGCGGCTTCGGTAGCGATGCCGCGGCCCTGCCACGGGGTACCGACCACCCAGGCGATCTCGGCCACAGCCGGGCCACCCGAGTCAGCCGGGCCGGTGATCGTCGCCTCCACGTAACCGGTCAGGCAGCCCGCCTCCTGCAGCCAGATGACCCAGGTGCACCAGGACACCGCGGGGTCGGGCGATCCGGCGGTGATCCGTTCATAGCGCCCCCGCAACGCCACGACCGCGGGCGGGGCTCCCCCGATGAAGCCGTACAGCGCCGGGTCGGCCAGGGCCCTGGCCATCTCCTCCGCGTGGGCGGGCCAGACCGGCAGCAGGTCGAGCCGCCCAGTGCGGATGCGCGCGGCCTGGATCATGCTGCCAGGATGTCACCGTGACAGCTCAGATCCAGCGGATAAAAGCCTGCCTGAACGGCAAGCGCAGCCGGGCCGCACATCCCGCGGTGCCGGAAACCCCGGGGCAGCTCGCGGCCGAGGCGGCCGCGGCCATGGCCGCGGGTGCGGAAGCGGTGCACATGCACCCGCGGGACCCCGGCGGCCGGGAGTCGCTGCAGCTCGCGGACATCGGCGCGGCGGTGGACGCGGTCCGCCGGGGCAGCCCCGGCACCCCGGTCGGCGTGTCCACCGGGCTGTGGATCACCGGCGGTGACGTGGCGGCGCGGCTGGCCGCCGTGACCGGGTGGGCTGACCTGCCTGGGGAGCAGCGTCCTGACTTCGCCTCGGTGAACCTGTCCGAGCCCGGCGCGGCTGACCTGCTGGCGACCCTGGATGCGGCCGGGATCGGCGCCGAGGCGGGGGTCTGGTCGGTCGCGGACGCCCGGGCGGCCGCCACCCTCCAGCCTGCCCGCGGCTGGCTGCAGATCATGGTGGAGCTCATCGGGCTGGCCGCGGCCGATGCGCTCCGGGCCACCGACGACATCCTGGCCGAACTCGGCAGGCTGGGCCTGCCTGCGCCGCTGCTGCACGCGGACGAGGAGGCGTGCTGGCCGGTCCTGCGCCGGGCTGGCCAGCTGGGCCTGGCCACCCGCATCGGCCTGGAGGACACCACCACCGGGCCCGCGGGCGAGCCGGTCCGCGGCAATGCCGACCTGGTCATCCTGGGCCTGGCGGAATGG
Source organism: uncultured Actinomycetes bacterium (assembly GCA_963804455.1). Taxonomy (GTDB): domain Bacteria; phylum Actinomycetota; class Actinomycetes; order Streptosporangiales; family Streptosporangiaceae; genus RYN-230. The sequence continues at coordinate 19,573 of CAWDRD010000014.1, read as the reverse complement.
ACTGCGGCCCGCCCGGAACAGGCTCCCGGACCACCCGCCCCAGCCGGCTAGGCAAACCGGCCGGCCGGCCGCCCCGGCCCAGGTCAGCCCAGGCCGAGGATGCGGGCGGCGTTGTCGTGCAGCACCGCCCGCTCCGCCTCAGGTGGCAGGTCCAGCTCAGCGAACTCGGCCAGGCACCGTTCCGGCGTAATGAAAGGGAAATCGCTGCCCCATAGGAACTGCCCGGACAGCCGCCCGCGTAGCTCGCGGAGGACCTCGGCCGGGATCCGCCGCGGCGACCAGCCGGAGATGTCGATGTACACGTTGGTCTTGTGCAGCGCGATCGCGGCCAGGTCGGCGTGCCAGGGGTAGCCGAAATGCGCCGCGACCACGGTCAGCCCCGGATGCGCGGCCGCGACCGGGTCGAGCTTCAGCGGGTGCGCGTAGTCGAGCCGGATGCCCTGCCCGCCCGGCTGCCGGGCGCCGATGCCGCTGGTCCCGGTGTGGAACAGAGCGAGCAGCCCGTACTGCTCGCACGCGGCGAAGATAGGCCAGTAGGCCGGGTCGTCCGGGGCGAACGCCTGCAGCGACGGGTGGAACTTGACTCCGCGCAGTCCGAGCGCGGCGATGTTCGCCACCTCGGCCACGGCCGCCTCGCCCTTGTGCGGGTTGACCGAGCCCAGGCCGGTGAACACGTCTGGGTACTCGCGGCACGCGGCGGCCACGGTCTCGTTCGGCACCCGGGGGCGCCCGGTCGCCGTCTCCGCGTCCCAGGCCAGCAGGACCGCCATCACCTCCAGCCCACGGTAGCGGGCGGCCAGCTCCGGCAGGGACAGCCGCTGGGCAGGCGAGCGGAAGTAGGCCTCGGCCGCCTCGACGTAGCCCGCCATGCTGCCGTCCAGCCAGTCCGGGGTGGGCAGGTGCACGTGAAAGTCAACGGCCCGCAACGACATCGCATCATCGTAAGTCCCCGCCCAGTCCGCTGGGGAACGCCGTACCGCACTAAGGTGCCGCCGGCTTCTTCGCCCGGCTGGGCGCGACCCGGGGCGGCTCCCCGCTCCGCGAACAGCATCTTGTCTGGGTGGGTGATCAGGTCGCTTGGCATCGTGGTCGCTCCGTCCCCCGGCGGCAGGCTGGCCTGGGCGGCCGCCCCTGGTCCATGGTCTACCCACCCGCGAGCGCACCGGCATGACCTGGGTTTACCTGCCGCGCGGTGGTGCCGCCCGGATAATCAGTGGCGGCGCCGGGCGGGCCCGGGTTAGCTCACAGGTATGGAGCTGGACCAGTTCGACCCGGTCACGGACAGCGCGACGGTCGCCGCCTGCCACCGGACCTACCTCAGCGGGGCGGCTGACGACGACCCGTACGGGCCGCCCATGTCCGCCCGGGCCTTCGCCGGCTGGCTGGCGCTGGGCTGGGCGGAAGCCCCGGTGGAGGCCTGGCGGGCCCGGGACGGCAGGGGCGAGATCGGCGGCTGGTATGCCCTCCAGCTGCCGGACCGGGAGAACCGGCAGCAGGCCGTGCTGGACCTGATGGTGGCCGCATCGCGGCGGCGGGCCGGCCTGGGTACGGCGCTGCTCGGCCACGCGGCCGCGCGGGCGCGGCAGCTGGGCCGTACCCAGTTGCTGGCCTACGCCCGGGACGGCTCCCCCGGAGCGGCGTTCGCCCAGGCGGCAGGCGCGCGGCCGGGGCTCACCGAGATCCGCCGGGTGCTCGACCTGACCGCGGTACCGGCCGGGAAGCTGGCCGCGCTCCGGACCGAGGCCGAATCAGCGGCCCGCGGGTACACGCTGCTGTCCTGGACCGGGCCAGCGCCAGAAGACCAGCTCGCCACGGTGGCCACGGTGTTCGGTTCGGCCGCCGCCGACATCCCGCGGGAGGCCGGGCACGAGCCGGACCGCTGGGATGCGGGCCGGGTCCGGCAGGCTGGGCAGCGCGTCACAACCCAGGGGCTGCGCTACTACAACGTCGCGGCCCGGTCCGTCCGGACGGGCGAGCCAGCCGCGCTCACCCAGCTGGGCGTGGACCCGGCCGATCCCAGCTGGGGCAGCCAGGGGCTGACGGCGGTGGCCCGGTCGCACCGCGGGCACCGGCTCGGCCTGCTGGTCAAGCTCGGCCTGCTGGACCTGCTCGGCAAGCACGAACCACAGCTGACCCGGATCCTGACCGGGAACGCGGCCGGGAATGACGCACATGGTCGCCATCAACGTCGCCCTGGGCTTCATCCCCCTGGACCAGTGGCGGGCCTGGCAGCTGGGCCCGGCCCAGGCGCCAGGTTAGAGCACGATGGCCGGGGTCACCACGGTGCGCGGCGGCCGGTCCGGGCCATAGTCGACGGGCCGGACGATGAGCTGGGCGCTGCCGCGGGGCACCCGGCTGAAGGCGAACCGGCCCCGCTCGTCCGCGGTGACGATCAGCGCGCCGGTCCCGGTCCGGATCTCGACCGGGCAGCTCTGCGCCGGGGCCAGCCAGCCATCGAGCCGGATCGTCTCGTCGCTGTTCTGGCCGATCCGGATCATGATCGTCATGCTGTCACTGTCGAAGGTGACGGTCCGGCTCCGCTCCTCACCCCGGACACCGGCCGGCTCGCCGTCCACCGCCAGCCGCGCCACCTCGACTTCCAGGTCGCGGAGCGCGAGGGAGAACCGGATGCGCTCCGGCAGATCCGCGGGCATCGGGTCAGCCGCGGAGAACATGTCCCGGATCCCGCGCAGGATCGCACGATCGAACTCGTCCAGCGGGTCGTCTGCGGGCGGCGGGCCGTCGGCATCCGGGAGCCTCATACTGCGTGTCCTTCCCCACCAGCGGCGAGAATTGCACGCAACTTGGCCAGGCACCGGCCGCGGGTCGGGCCGATGCTCCCGCGCGGCATGTCGAGCGCGGCCGCTACCGCCGCGTAGTCAGGATGTTCTACGAAAGCGATGATCCGCAGCAGCTCCTGGCAGCGCGGGGAAAGCTGGCGCAGCGCGGCCCACAGCTCGCGCCGCTGATCGCCGGTGACCGTCTGCTCCGCGGAATCGGGGCCCGGGTCGGGCAGCGCGGCGAGCCAGCAGTCCTCGGCGGGCAGCTGCTTGCGGCTGGCCGCCCGCACCCGCCAGGCTTCCCGCCGGGTCGTGGTCACCAGCCAGGCGGTGAGCGCGGCCGGACTGCGGATCCCGGCCAGGTGCGACAGCAGCCGCAGCCACACTGTCTGCAGCACGTCCTCGGCGTCGCCAGCGCTCAGGCCGCTGGCCCGGGCTACCTGCCACAGCAGCGGGCTCAGCTCAGCCACGATCTCGGCCAGCGCCTCCTCACTGCCTGCCTTGGCCGCGTCCACCAGGCCCGCGATGCGCTCGTTGCGGTCCCGCCGGGGGGTGGGTACCGGGCCTGGCGGTGCGGCCGCCCTAGGTTCGTCCACCGCGATCACCCCGGCCTGCTGGGGAGCGCCAGCGCGGGCCGGCGCGGTCTGTCGCCACCAGCCGCCCGGTACCGCCTAACGGCGCGGCCAGGCCGCCCCGGAGCGGCGCTGGATCATCGCTGGGCGTGCTGCGGCCCCCGTCGCCGCGGCACGATCTGAGGATGCACGTCATGGGTAACTCCCCCGCATGGGCACAATCACCGCCGTCTGTCCCCGGCGCGCCGTCCGGCGGCCGGCCGACCTGGGCCTCCGTACCCAGACAGATTCCGGGTGCTGCCGCCTGATACCCGTCATGAATCACGAATCGGTAACAGCATCCGGCGAGACCGGCCGGTGATTACCGGAATCCGCCGGTATCCTCACTGCCGGTATCCTCACTAACGGTGGACGGGATCAGCGGCACGCCAACAGCATCCGCGGATGCCCGCGGCCAGCTACCTGGCCCGTCCCGGGCCGGGCCAGGCCAGCCGCGCTGGCCTGGGTGGCTGCGCTCGCCCGCCTGGCTGTGCTATGGCCTTCCGCTACTGATCCTGGCCTTCCTGACCGGCAACGTGCTGGCCCACGGCCCGCTGGTCAGCCTGGATCAGCAGGTCCGGCTGGCGGTGCTGCCGTACGCGGACGCCCCCGGCTACGCCTGGCTGGTCACCCCCCCGTTCGGGCCTGCCTGGCTGCTGACCAGCCTCGGCGAGACCACCGTGGCCATCCCGGTGCTCGCGGCCGCCGCAGTCATCGCGGCGGTCCGGGCCCGCTCCTGGCGGCCACTGCTCACCGCGCTGGTCGCGGCCGTGGCGCTGCTGGCCACGGTGATCCCGGCGAAGATCCTCATCGGCCGCCCCGGCCCGGGTATCCCCGCGGTCAGCCCGGGCAGCATGGGCGCTTTCCCGTCCGGGCACACCAGCACCGCGTGCGTGTGCTCCACCGTGGCCGTGCTGCTGCTGGCCACCGGCCTGCGCGGCTGGGCCCGGCGCGCGGCAGCGGCCGCGGTGGTGGTGCTGTGGCTACTGGTCGGCGCGGCCCTCGTCTGGTCCGATTTTCACTGGTTCACCGACGTGGCCGCCGGGTGGGCGCTGTCTGCCCTCATCGTGCAGTTCGCCGTGTGGCTCGCCGAGCGGCGCCAGGCCAGCCCATCGGGCTAACCGTTGCCGATCTACCCGGTGCTTTGCTGGTAGGCGAGCTCGAGGAGGTGCCGGACCTCGGCGTCGACCTCATCCGGGCTGCGCAGCGAGAGCTTGTGGGTAGCCTGGCCCGGCTCGCTGGCCGGGCGCAGCCGGCTACCCGGCGGCGGGTCGGTGAAGCGGAGCCCGAGGTCCACGTGATCCCGGGCGGCCGCTGCCACGGCCGCGAACTGCCGGCCCCGGCTGAACGGGATGTAGCTGCTGCGGCCGCCGACCGTGACATCGTCACCCAGCGCAGTGATCGCGGCGGCCAGTTCCTCGTACACCGGGCGCAGCGCGGCCTTGGCCCCGCGGTACTGGCTGTCCACGTACTCGGCCACGCTGGGCGGCGTCCAGCCCGCGGCCCGCGCGGCCGCGTCGGCAATCGCCCACTGGCTGTTCTGCGGCACCCCGTGCGCGGACCGTAGCCAGCCGCGTACCGCCTTCTGGTCCAGCGGGTCGATCCCGGACGCCTGGACCAGCGCCACCCACTCCGCCAGCGGGCGGCCGGTGCGGGCCGCGAGCGAGGCGCTGACCGCACTCAGCATGTCCTCGGGGGAGGGACTCATGGACGCAGCGTAGACCGCCCGGCCTGGTTGCTACTGAGCGGGCGGGGTCGGCTGGATGATGCTGAACACCCCGCCCTGGGGGTCGCGGAGCGCGGCCATCCGGCCGACGGGCGTGTCGAACGGCCCGGCCAGCACAGTCCCGCCGAGCTCAGCGGCCTTGGCCACGGTGGCATCGGCGTCGGCCGCGGCGAAGTACACCTGCCAGTGGCTGGGCTCGCCCGGCTGCTGCGGTGCGGTGGTCCCGCCGACCTCCTTGCCGCCGACCTGGAACAGCGTGTACGCACCGTGCGCCCATGTCCATCACCGCAGTGCTCACGCCGAGCACCTGCTCGTAGAACCGGGCCGCGGCCGGGTCTGTCCGTGATCAGCTCGTTCCAGACCACCGCCCCGGGCTCGTTCACCAGGCTGGCGCCGATGTGCTGGCGGGCCTGCCAGAACGCGACCGCCGCGCCACTGGGGTCCAGCACGAAGCCCATCCGGCCGGCGTCCATCACGTCGAACGCTGGCATGGCGACCTGGCCGCCGGCCGCCTCGACCTTGGCCAGCGCGTCGTCCACGTTGTCCACGGCGAGGTAGGTGTTCCACACGGCGGGTGCGCCAGCCGCGGCGAGGTCCGGCGATTGCGGGGCGATGGCGGCCACGTGCTGCCCGCCCAGCGTGGCCATGGAATAAGGGCCGCCCTCCGGCATGGGCTGGTCGTCATAGGCCCAGCCGAACAGGCTCGTATAGAAGGCCTTCGCGGCCTCGGTGTCAGGGGTCTGCAGGTCCACCCAGTTCGGGGTGCCCTGCGCATAAGACGTGCGTACTGGCATGACGTGCTCCTTTGCACGATGGCTCCGGCCCAGCGGATTCGCTACTCACAGTAACGTACGGGGGCCCGCCTGACCGTGTCCGCAACCGGCTGTTCCCGTGCTGGTCATCCTGGTGCCGGTGGCGCCGCGGCCTGGGCGGCCAGGAACCGGGCCAGTTCCGCGGCGGCCGGGGCGGTGGCCGGGCCGCGCCGGGTCACCGACAGCGCCGCGGCGGCGTTCGCGGCGCGGGCCGCGGCCAGCTCGGGCTGGCCCTGGGCCAGCGCGGCGATGAACGTGCCGGTGTGCGTGTCGCCCGCTCCGTTGGTGTCCGCCACCGCGACCGGGAAGCCGGGCACGTGCACCGGTTCGGTGCCCGCGTGCGCGAGCAGGCAGCCATCCGGCCCGGCCCGGACCACCACCCCGGCCGGGGCAGCGGCCCGCTGGCTCAGCACGCGGGCCGCGGCCGCTGGCTCGCGCCGCCCGGACAGCCCGCCCGCCTCGGTGGCGTTGCAGGTCAGCCAGGTGGCCCGGCCCAGCACCAGGTCCAGTGCGGCCGCCGGGATGGACTGGGCCAGCGGCCCGGGATCGAAGACCACCACGGTGTGGTCCGGCTGCCCAGCCAGCCAGCCGAGCAGGGCGGTGCGGCTGGGCTGCACCAGCCCGTATCCGGACAGGTAGACCACGTCGCGCGGCCCGGCGGCCAGCCCGGCCAGGTCGGCCGCGGTCAGCGCCGCCTCAGCGCCGGGGCTGGTCAGGAACGTCCGCTCGCCCGCGGCGTCCACCAGGCTCACCACGAACCCGGTGTCCAGGCCGGGCTTGGCCGGGAGCAGGACCTCGATGCCCTCGGCCGCCAGCGCCGCGCGGGCCAGCGCCGCGAATGGCCCGCTGCCGTGTGCCCCCGCGTAGCTGGCGGGCAGCCCTTGCCGGGCCGCTGCGGCCAGCACGTTGAAACCGCCGCCCGCCGTCACCTCGGTCCGGCTGGCCAGCACGTCCCCGCCGCGCTCGGGTAGCGCGGGGATATCCAGCACCACGTCAACGACCACGTTGCCGAGATGCAGCAGCCGGCGGTACGGGCCGGGCCCGGCCATCAGCGGCCCCGCAGGTCCAGCAGGCGGTCCGCCACCTCGTCCAGGTGCAGGTCGTTCACGCTGGTCACGGTGGCGCGGGCGGCCTCAGGGAAGGCTGCCGTCCCGTGGCAGGCCCCGCCGACCGCCCCGGCCATGGCCGCGATCGTGTCGCAGTCGCCGCCCACGGAGGCGGCCATCCGGCAGGCGAGCCAGGGGTCATCCGGCGCCGCGGCGAGCACCGCGAACGCGGCGGGTACCGACTCCTGGGTGGCCAGGCTGGTCCCGACCAGCGTATACACGGTGGCCAGGACCACGTCCCGTGGCTGGCCCGCCACCAGCCCGGTGGCCCAGCGGATCCGGGCCGCCACGTCGGCGGCGGCGGCCCAGTGCCCCCGCCCGGCGGCCCGGGCGGCAGCCTCGGCCGCCACGCTGATCGCCTCGGGCACGGCCGCGCCCGCTATCCCCGCGCTGACCGCGGCCGCCACCGCGGCCGCGCCGGCCAGCGCCACCCCGGTGTTGTGCGTGACCCGGCTGGCCGCCACCACCCGGTCCACCAGCAGGCCCAGGTCATCGTGCGGGGTGGCGATGCCGACCGGCGCGATCCGCATGGCCGCGCCGTTGGTCGTGCCGGCCGGTCTCCTCGATGTCGGTGCCGGTGAGCAGCTCGGCCAGGGCCCGCTTGGTGGACGGGCCGAGCAGGCTCAGCGAGCCGCGGGCGCGCATTCCGGCCTCCCAGGCCAGCAGGTGCTCGGCGAACCGGGCGGCGTCGATCGTGCCGCCGCCCTCGACGAGCAGCCTGGCGAGCAGCAGGGCCTGCTCGGTGTCGTCGGTCACCGTGCCAGCGGGCAGCCCCGGGGCGAGCGGCTGGTCCAGCGCGCCCGGCTGGAACGTCTCCAGCAGTGGGCCGTACCGGGCCACGATCTGCGGCCGGGACAGCGATTCGGTGGGCATGCCAAGCGCATCCCCCACGGCCAGCCCGTACAGCGCGCCGGCCGCGCGGCTATGGGTCATCGCGCCGCCAGCAGGCCAGCGACGCTGACCACCTCCACCAGCGGGGCGTACAGCCCGAGGATGTCCAGCGCCTTCTGGTGGCTGGCGTCGTCCACGCCCGCGCACGCATCGGCCACCACCTGCACCGCCACCCCGTCGTCCGCCGCGGCCAGCGCTGTGGACAGCACGCAGCAGTCGGTGGATACCCCGGCCAGGATCAGCCGCCCCCCGGCGCCGACCCGGGCCGCCAGATCCGGGCCCCACTTGCTGAACGTCATCGCATCCAGGGTAGGCCCGGCGGCCGCGGCGAACTCATCCACCAGCTGGTAGATCGGCGCGTCCGGGGGCTGCAGCGCGAACGGCCACGCCTGGTAGTAGCGCTGCCAGGCCCCGGCTGGCACCTCGGGCGCGATGAACCTGGTGAAGACCACCCGCGGGGCGAACGCCTCGACCAGCGCGGCGATCGGGCTGACGATCTCGCTGAACCGCGGGGCCAGCCAGGCGCTGCCCGGCTCACCGAACACGCGTTGCATGTCGATCACGGCCAGCACTGGCCCAGCTGAGTTATCCTGGGCCGATCCGGGATTCATGCCCGGATATTGTCATAGCCGCCGCGGTGCGGGGTAGTGACGTGGCACTGGTCACAGTGACGTGGCCCCCATCACGCAGGCACCGCCGGGCCGGTACGGCACGTTCTGGCTGGCGCCGTAGGGGTGGCCGGAACTGGCTGGCCGCTACTGACGCTGCACTGGACACGGCCTAAGATGGCGAGCGAGAGTGAGAATACAACGTGACGGCTCAGTCAAGTAGTGGCAAATAGTCGTGGCCGTCCTAGGGCCGGACCATAAAGTCGGGCTCCGGCGCGTCCTCAATTACTTTAATTACATAAGTATTCCATTGACTCGCCTGCCAATTCCGTTCCCCGTCTAGAAGGTCATTGCCGTGTCCGTGGCCCACCAGCCGGGAGATGCCCCGCTGACGCCCGCTGCTCAGCCCGCCCACCCGCCTGCGGCGCCCGCCGCTGCCCGGCGGCTCGGGGCCCTGGCGGTCATCTCGATTGCCGGTAGCGGCGTGCTGATGGTCGCGACCGGCCTGGCCGGGCAGTCACTGGCGGTCCCGCGCTTCACGGCATCGCTGCCCTGGCCGCCTTATTCCGGCTCGGCCCACCTGTCCGACGTGGCCGCGACCGCGCTGACCTACGTCGCGACCGGGCTCGGCGGCCTCGGCCTCGTGGCCGGGCTGCTCGCGGTGCGCCGGGGCTGGCGGCCACGGCCCCGGCGGCTGATCATCGGCTCCCTGCTGGCCGTCGTCACGCTGACGCTGCTCCCGCCGGTCGGCTCCACGGACATGCTGGACTACGCGATCTACGGGCGGATCGCCGCGCTGGGCCACAACCCGTACCTGATGACGCCAGCCCAGCTGGCCAGGACCGGCGACCCGGTGGCCCGGTTCGATCCGCCGGCCTGGCGGGACGCGCCGTCCGTCTACGGCCCGCTCGGCACGCTGTCCGAGCAGTTCGCCTCCGGCCTGGCCGGGCCCTCGACCGCCCGGACGATCTTCTGGCTCAAGCTGCTGAACGCGCTGGCTTTCCTGGCCGTGGCGCTCGCCCTGGACTGGCTGCTGGGCGCGGACCCGGCGGCCCGCGCCCGCGCGCTGCTGCTGTGGACGGCCAACCCGCTGATGTGGTGGGCGGTCCTCGCCGGCGGCCACATCGACGCGCTGGCCGCGGCCGCGGGCTTCCTTGGCCTGCTCTGCCTGCGCCGGCTCGGAGTGGGCCGCGGGCTCGCGGCCGGCCTGCTGATCGGCGCCGCCACCGCGGTCAAGGCCCCATTCGCGATCTTCCTGCTCGGGCCGCTGTGGGCGGCCTGGCGGTCGCCGCGGACGCTGGCCGCCGTGGGCCTGGGCACGGTCGCGGTGGTGCTGCCGAGCTACCTGCTGACCGGGCGGGCGGCGGCCAGCGCCGTGGTGTCGCGAGCTGGCGGTGTCACCGATGGGTACCAGCCCTGGCAGCTGCTGACCAGAGTGCTGAACCTGAACCACCCGCAGGCCTTCACCAACGAGCTGGCGCTCGGCGCGTCCGTCGTCCTGGCGGCGATCTTCCTCTGGCGGCTCAAGCCCGGCTCGCTGAGCCTGGCGGGCATGCCGTATGTCCAGCCCGTCCTGGCCGTGTCGCTGGCCTGGCTGATCTGCTCACCGCAGCAGCGGCCGTGGTTCGACGCGATGATCTTCCCGCTGGTCGCGGTGCTGCCCGCCACCAGGCTGGACTGGCTGGTCGTACTGCGCGCCTTCATCGCGACCGTGGCCCAGCTGCCCGGGGTGACCTACGACGTGAAGGTGCACCCGCACCTGCTCGGCGTGTTCCTGATCCGGATCATCAGCCACAGCGTGGTGCCGCTCGCTCTCGCCGCGGTGGCCGCCGGGCTGCTCTGGCTGTGCGTCACCCAGCGCTGGACCGCGGCCGGCCCCGGTCAGGCCCCAGCCGGGGCCAGCGAGGGCGCGGACTCCTGGGCCCGTACCGGGGAGACACTGAACGCCCAGGCGGCCACGAACCCGACCACCAGCGCCACCAGCACGCCGAGGTTGGCGAACGTCCAGGCCCCGGTCTTGCCGCCCAGCCCGAACGGGCCGAGCAAGTAGCCCTGCCAGGTGAGCCAGCTGGCGTACGTGTTCGTGACCAGGCCCCAGCCCACCACCGTGCCGATCACGATGATGGCGAGCGGGGCGAGCCGTACGTCACCGTAGCGGCCGCGCGGGTCATACAGCTCCAGGTCGGAGTAGTCCTTGCGGCGCAGCATGATGTCGGCCAGCATGACGCCGCACCACGCGGCGATCGGCACGCCCAGGGTGATCAGGAAGCCCTCGAACTGGTTCAGGAAGTTGTGCGCGACGAACACCACGTAGATCGTGCCGAGCACCATCACGGTGCCGTCGATCAGCGCGGCGGCGTAGCGCGGGATGCGCAGCCCGAGCGTCAGCAGCGCCAGGCCGGAGGAGTAGATGTCCAGCACGGACCCGCCGACCAGCCCGAGCACCGCCACGATCGCGAACGGGACCAGGAACCAGGTGGGCAGCAGCGTGGTGAGCGCGCCGATCGGGTCGGCGCCGATCGCGCTGCTCAGCTTGGCCGACGAGCCGGCCAGCAGCAGCCCGAAGACCAGCAGGAAGATCGGCGCTATGGACGAGCCGAACGTGGTCCAGCCGATCACGCCCCGGCTCGAGGAGCGCCGCGGCAGGTAGCGCGAGTAGTCGGCGGCTACATTCACCCAGCCCAGCCCGAAGCCCGTCATCACGAACACCAGGGCGCCGATGAACTTCTGCGCTGAACCGGCTGGGATGGCTGACACCGTGTGCCAGTGGATCTTGTCGGCGACCAGCGCGATGAACACCACGGTGAGCACCCCGGTGACCCAAGTGATCACCGACTGCATGCGCATGATCAGGTCGAAGCCCATCACCCCGCCGGCCACGGTCAGCGCGCTCACCACGATCAGCGCGATCACCTTCGTGCCGGTGCCGCCGCCCCAGCCCAGCCGCTCGAACACGGTCGCGGTGGCCAGCGTGGCCAGGATGATCAGGACGGTCTCCCAGCCGACCGTGAGCAGCCAGGAGATCAGCGACGGCAGCTTGTTGCCGCGCACCCCGAACGCCGCCCGGCCGAGCACCATGGTCGGTGCCGAGCCGCGCTTGCCGGCCACCGCGATGAAGCCGCAGAGCAGGAACGAGGCGACGATCCCGATCAGCCCCGCCGCGAGCGCCTGCCAGAACGAGACCCCGAAGCCGAGCACGAACGCCCCGTAGCTGATGCCCAGCACCGAGACGTTCGCCGCGAACCAGGGCCAGAACAGGTCGCGGGGATGCCCCTTGCGCTCAGCATCGGAGATCACGTTGATCCCGTTCGCCTCGACCTGCAGTGGCCGCAGTTCCGCCGCGGCCGGCCCGGCCACGCCCGGTAGGCGCTCGCTATCCGCCATGGCACGCCCCTTCATGCGAGAAATAGCCGACCACCAGCTGGATCTGGTGATGCCGCCGCCACGCCGCCGCCGCGGCCGCGGCCCCAGCCGCCAGGACCCCAGCCGCCAGCAGGACTGCCGCCGCGGTCACCGCCCGCTTCGCCACGGCCGATGGCTGGCCGGGCTGGCCCGCACCCGCAGCTGCTGCCCCGGCGGGCGGGCCGCCGGGGGCCTGGGCCGCGAGCAGCCGCTCGACATTACTGGCGAACTGTTCCACCAGGCGCTGGCCGACCTCACCGATCGCGCCCGGCGCATACTGCGCGACCCGGCCCCGGACCATCAGGTCGGCGCTGATGAGCACCCGGGTGCTGGCGCCATGCGGCTCGACCCGGATGGTCAGGTCCGCATCCGCGCTGCCCTGGCCGCCGCGCTCGCGCCCGGACGCGTGCAGGGTCGCGGTGCCAGCCGCCCGGTCCGCGGCGTCGAGGTGCACCGTGCCCGCGTAGACCGCATGCACCGGGCCGATCCGGAGCCGGAGCTCACCCGCATAGGTCCCCTCCGCCACCTCACCGATCAGGCGGCTGCCCGGCAGGCACGCGGCCACCTTCCCCGGGTCGAGCAGGGCGTCGAGTACTTCCGGGCAGGCCGGCTGATCCGCATCGCGCTGGTGAGCTGCACGCCCAGTGTCCTTACCGGTCCATGACCGCTTTGCGCTGGGCGCCGTTGACCGGTATATGCGCACCGTTGATGAAACTGGCCCGGGGCGAGGCCAGGAACGTGACCAGGGCTGCCACCTCAGCAGGCTCGCAGATGCGGCCCAGCGGGATGGATTCGGTGGCCAGCTCATGGGCCCGCCGCTGGTCCACGCCCTTGTCCCGGGCGAACGCCTTTTCCAGCGTGTCCCACCGGTCGGTGTTCACCGGGCCTGGGTTCACTGTGTTGATCCGCACCCCGTAACGGCCGTACTGCTCGGCGACCGAGGAGGCGAAGTTGATGTCGGCCGCGTTAGCCACCCCCGCGGTCATCTCCCAGTAGCTGGGCTTCAGCCCGTCATTACCGACGACGAGCACGATCGCGCCGCCCCCCCGCTCCCGCATCTGCCCGATGACCGCGCGCACCGACCGCACGTAGCCCATGAACTTGAGGTTCAGGCTGGCCAGCCACTGCTCTTCGGTCAGGTCCTCGAGCAGCCCGCCCGGCGAGCTGCCCGCACAGGTCACCAGGATGTCGATCGGGCCGAGCCGCTCCATGGTCGCGGCCACGCAGCGGGCGACGTCCGCGGTCACGCTCATGTCGCCGGCCAGTGGGATGATCGTCTGCCCGGTCGCCGCCTCGATCTCCTTGGCCGTGGCCTCGAGCGGCTCCGCGGTACGCGCGGTGATCGCCACATCCGCGCCTTCCTGGGCGAGGTGCTCGGCCACGTGCCGGCCGATTCCCTTGCTGGCCCCGGTAACGAGGGCGACCTTCCCGGCAAGTAGCAGGTCCACCGCGGGCCCCTTCCGGATAGCGCGTGAGCAGGATGGTATACCAAATATCACTCAGACGGAAGCTTCCGGGCTCGGGGGAGCGCGCCTGCGAGGCCGGCGGCCTGGCAATGGCGAAGCCATAGCAGGGTCAAGCCTTGACTACGTGTATCTGCTTAAGTCCCGAAAGTTTACGAAATCTCCCACCGCCCTTGGGGCACCCGGTATAGCCTCGGGGCCTCGGGAAGGACGATGGCGTGTCCCTTACTGAAGCTGACCGGAAAGCCAGCGGTTATGAGGTCGTCCAGGCCAGCCGGGAATTCCGGACCCTGCGGCGGCGCTTCGGGTCCGTTGTCGTCCCCGCCACCTTCCTGTTCCTCGGCTGGTACTTCCTCTACGTCATCGTGGCTGCCTTTGCGCCGGGCTTCATGCGGATCAGCGTGTTCGGTGCGGTCAACGTAGGTATCTGTTTCGGGCTGCTGGAGTTCGCCTCCACCTTCGTGATCGCTTTCAGCTACAGCCGGTGGGCAGGCCGGCATCTCGACCCGCTGGCCTGGCCGAGGAAGCGGCTGGAAACGGGCCGCCGGCAATGACCGGCTCCGGTGCCGCAGGCACCGTGGTCAGCAGCACTGGGGTGAGCAGCACCGTGGCCGCCAGGATCGTCGGCACGCCAGCGGTCAACATCACCGTTTTTGCCTTCTTCGTCATCGTGACCCTGGTCATCGCGATCGGTGCCGCCGGGAAGAACCGGACCACCACGGACTACTACGCTGGCGGGCGGGCGTTCAGCGGCCCGCAGAACGGCATCGCGATCGGTGGTGACTACCTGTCGGCCGCGTCGTTCCTGGGCATCGCCGGTGCCATCGCCCTGTACGGGTACGACGGGTTCCTGTACTCCATCGGCTTCCTGGTGGGCTGGCTGCTGGTCATGCTGCTGGTCGCCGGGCCGCTGCGGAACACCGGCCGGTACACGATGGCCGACGTCCTCGACCTCCGGCTCAGGGCTGTCCCGGTACGCGCCGCCGCGGCGGTCTCCACGCTGACGGTGAGCCTGTTCTACCTGCTGGCCCAGATGGCCGGGGCCGGGGCCCTGGTCAGCCTGCTGCTGGGGGTGAACAGTACGCGGGGCCAGGATCTCACCGTCGCCGCGGTCGGCCTGCTGATGATCTTTTATGTGCTGGTCGGCGGGATGAAGGGCACCACCTGGGTGCAGATCGTCAAGGCGATTCTGCTGACGGCCGGGGCGGCGGTGACCACCGCCTGGGTGCTGGCCCGGGCTGGGTTCAGCCTGTCCGGGCTGCTGCATGACGCCGCCGCCGCCAGCCCGGCCGGCAACGCGGTGCTCGGGCCGGGCCTGCTCTACGGGGCGAACACCGTCTCCAAGCTCAGCTTCATCTCGCTGGCGCTGGCCCTGGTGCTCGGCACGGCTGGCTTGCCGCACGTCCTGATGCGGCTGTACACCGTGCCGGACGCCCGGGAAGCCCGCCGCAGCGTCTCCTGGACGGTCGGCCTGGTCGGGGTGTTCTACCTGTTCACGCTGGTACTCGGATTCGGTGCGATGTGGCTCGTCGGGGCCAAGCAGATCGAGGCCGCGCCGGGCAAGGCCGACTCGGCGGTGCCGCTGCTCGCGTTCAAGCTGGGCGGGACGCTGTTGCTGGCCATCGTGGCCGCTGTCGCATTCGCCACCATCCTCGCTGTGGTGGCCGGCCTGACCATCACCGCCAGCGCCTCCTTCGCCCATGATGTCTACGCTGGCGTGCTGCGCCGCGGGACGACCGTCGATCCGGGTCAGGAGGTCCGGGTGGCGCGGATCACGGCGGTGACGATCGGCGTCGTGGCGGTGATCGGCGGGATGTATGCCAAGGACATAGACGTGGCGTTCCTGGTGGCACTGGCGTTTGCCGTCGCCGCGTCAGCGAATCTGCCATCGATTCTGTATTCACTCTTCTGGCCGCGGTTCACCGCCCGCGGTGCGCTGTGGAGCATCTACGGGGCCTGATCAGCTCGGTAGGCCTGATCATCTTCTCCCCGGTCGTCTCCGGCGACGGGAACTCGTCGCTGATGACCGACCCGCACGTCAACTTCGCGTTCTTCCCGCTCAGCAACCCCGGGATCGTGTCCATCCCGCTGGCATTCCTGCTCGGCTGGCTAGGCTCGGTCACTGACCGGCATCCCGCCGACCCGGCGCGGTTCGCCCGGATGCAGGTCCGGGCCCTGACTGGAGTGGGCGCGGAACGGGGAGGGTAATAGCTCAAGCACGTTCCGCGGCGGCCCACCGCGGACGGAGAGGCGCCGAGGGGGATTCGACATGGCGAGCGACCTGACCGAGGGTATGCCGGTCACAATGCCGGTGCTCGATCCCGGGGTGCTGCCGGAGGTGATCCGCTCATCGGCCGATCAGCTGATCCCGATCGAGGACGCATTCGCCCGGCAGCTGCGATACGACATAGGGACGCTGATGCCGGACCTGGTCACCCGCCTGGCGGGGAAGGGTGGCCGTTCTGCCAGCGCCGCTGGTGCGCACCATGCTGTGGGTAGCGGTGTACGACCAGCCGCCGCAAGTGATCGCCGACGTGCTGCGCCAGGCAGGCGCGCGGAACTGGCTGGACGGCTTTCCCGAGGGGCAGTACGTCAGCGTCGCGCACGCGCTGGTGCGCACCGTGCGCGACCTCAGCGAGGATGACTGGTCCACCTCGATGGGCTCGGCGTGGATCAGCTACTTCCTGTGGATGAGGCCGCATTTGCTGGCCGGTGCCCAGCAGGCCGCCGCTCAGCAGGGCGCCGCTCAGCAGGCCACCGCTTACCAGGGCACCGCCGGGCCCGAGGCCGGGTTGGAGGCCGCCCGGCCCCAGGCCGCTCCGTCCCAGGCCGCTCCGTTCCCAGCGGCCCGGTCCCGAACGGATGCCGTTGCTAACCGATCAGCCCGAGACCGGTCAGATTCAGGCGGCCCAGCCGCACCCCCATGGCGGCGCGCATCAGCTGGCGGCCGCTGGGGACGGCGACCTGGAGTTGGAGGCGGTAGCAGAACTGCTCGAGGACGAGGACGAAGACGAGGAGGACGTTGGCTACGGCCAGATCATCGTCTCGATGACCCGCAGCCCGCGCCGCGAGCGCCCCCGCCACCCAGGGTAGTCCCAGCACTTTCCCGGGGTGATGATCTCCCCGTCGGCGGCAGCTCATCGGGAGTCCGGGCCGCGAGTTCCGCGCGGTTCACCTTGCCCAGTGCGGTCCGGGGGATGGCGGCGACCTGGAAGACTTGTTTTGGGCACTTGTAGCCGGCCAGCAGCGTCCGGGCATGGGCGATCAGCTGATCCCCGGCGAAGGCGTGGCCGGGCCGGGTGACGACCCAGGCGATCACTTGCTCGCCCCAGTGCGGGTGCTGCAGGCCGGCCACGGCCGCCTCGGCTACCGACGGATGGGTTTCCAGCGCGATCTCCACCTCACGGGGATGCACGTTCATCCCGCCAGTGATGATGAGTTCCTTGATCCGGCCACGGATCACCAGGTGACCGGTGGCCGGGTTGACCGCTCCGATGTCCCCGGTACGGAACCAGCCGTCCGGGGTGAAGGCCGCCGCGGTCGCGCCGGGATCGTGCCAGTAACCGCTGAAGACCTGCGGGCCACGCACCTGGACCTCCCCTTCGCGGCCCGGGCGGCCTCGGCGCCCTCGGCCTGCACCCGGCACAGCACGCCAGGCAGCGGCAGCCCGACGGTGTCGCCGCGGCCGCCCGACAAGGGATTCGACACATCGAGCCCGGACTCGGTGGTGCCGTAGCGGACCAGCGGTAGCCGGCCGAGCAGCCCGGGCAGCCGGGCCGCGAGCGCCGGGCTGAGCGGCGCCGACCCGCAGACCGCCAGCCGGAGGAAAGCGAGCGCGGAGTGGCCGGGCGGGGCGCTGTCCAGCAGCGCCTGGTAGATCGTGGGCACGCCGAGCAGGACGGTCGCAGACTCCGCCCGCGTCCACCTCGATCAGGTCGGCGGCGGCGAAGCGGGACCGGAAGTGCGCGGACGATCCGGCGATCAGCGTGGCATGCAGCCCGCTCAGCCCATGCTGATGGAACAGCGGCAGGGCGTGGACCAGCACATCGTCCGCAGTCCACCGCCAGGCGGCCATGGCGGCGCGGACTGAGGTGGCCAGCTGCCCGTGGGTCAGCGGGACACCCTTGGGCCGCCCGGTGGTTCCGGAGGTATAGGCCAGCACGGCGGTGGCTTGCGGTGACAGTGGGTCAGGTCGTGGCTGGCCAGCGCGGGCATCCGGGCCCAGTGAGGGGGGCGGGTCGGCGGCGGGCACGGATCGCGGCCGGCGCGGGCAGCGTGGCCAGCCGCCGGGCTGGCTCTGGGTCAGCGAAGGCGAGCACGGCCCCCGAAGCGGCGGTCAGCTGGCCGAGCTCGGCCGTGGTGTACCCCGAGTTCGCAGAGCACCACGACCCGGCGGAGCGCGCCGAGATAGCACCGCAGGAACCCCAGGCTCGCGGCCGCGGCCAGCAGGACCCGGTCACCGGGCTTGGTGCGGCAGGCCAGCCAGGCCGCCACCTGGCGGGCTCCAGCGTCCAGCGCCCCGTGCGTGATCCGCTGCCCGTCTACGGCGACGGCGAGCCGGCCTGGCACCCGGCGGGCCGTGTCCGCCGCCAGGTCAGGGATGGTCGAGCTGCCGAGCTGGCTGGCCAGGGCGGCCGGATCGGCAGCGCCCGGCAGATGCGCCCGCCAGCCTGCCCGGCTCCACTCCGCTGCGCCGCGCCACTCCGCCGCGCCGCGCCACTCCGCCGCGCCGCGCCATTCCACCGGCTCGCGCTGGCCACGTTGCGGGCCGGTCATCGCGGCTGATTCCACGCGGCCCGGTTGACCGTACGTTCCATCCACAGCCGGTCGAGCAGGCCGCCCGCGGCCGCCACGGCTTTGACCCGGCCCGTCGCACCCGGATCCACCGCACCCAGATCCACCGCACCCGGATCGACCGCACCCGGATCCACCGCACCCGGATCCACCGCACCCGGATCCACCGCGCCAGGACCCGCCGGACCAGGACCAGGATCCACCGCACCGGAATCCGCCAGACCCGGGTCCGGGCCAGCGGCCGGGCCACCCGTCAGCGCCCGCGCGAAGCCGGCGGCGACCGCGGCGGGGTCCACGCAGACCTGATCGACCAGGCCCAGCTGGAGCGCCTCGGCGGCCCCCACCCAGCGGCCGGTCAGGGTCAGTTCCAGGGCCATGCCGCGGCCTACCAGGTCGGGCAGCACCCACGCGCCCACCGCCAGGCCGAGGCCCCGCGGCCCGATGAACCGGAAACGCGCCGCGGGGCTGGCGATGCGCAGGTCAGCGGCGGCCGCGAGCTGGGCGCCGCCGCCCACGGCCGGGCCGCCCACCACCGCGAGCACCGGGCCGGGACGGGTGATCATGGCTTCGCAGCACTCGTAGATCAGCTCCGAGATCTCCGCGCGCTCAGCATCGGTCACGGTGAGATCGGCGCCCGCGCAGAACAGCCCGGGACTGCTGCCCGCGATCAGCAGTGGCACGGAGCGGTCCGCACGGAGGGCGGCCAGCACGGCCCGGGCCATGGCCGCGTCCAGCGCGTTGTGCCGGTCCGCTCGCGCCAGCCGCAGCCACAGGTAGCCAGCTGGGTCCGGCTCCACCCTGACGTACGGATGCAGGATGTACGGATGCGGCATACACGGCTCCACGGGCGGGCGTGATCGCGGACGCGACGGACAGGCGCTGCTACCGGTTACGCGGCCATGAAATATGGTATACCAAGCTCAGGAAGCCGCCGCTGGGCTGCGCCGGGCCAGAAGCCCGACGGGCGCGGCCAGGTGCGCCCAGAAGGCCGCCAGGCGGGCGGCCGGTGCGCCCGGAAGACGGCCGGGTGCGCCAGAGGAGCGGTGGACGCCCGGCGGACAGCCCGGTGCGCCAGGAGAGCGGGCCAACGCCCGGCGGCAGCCCAGTGCGCCAGCCAGGCGGCCAGACGCCGGCGGTCACATGCCCGGTGGGCAGCCGGGCACCCAGCCCGGCCGCGTGACGGCTGGCGGGTCAGGCGGCTGGCGGGTCAGGCGGCCGTTGCTCATGAGCTGCGGAGGAGGCCGGTGAAACCAGCCCCGTTCAGCTACCACCGCACTCGTTCCGTGCCGGAAACGGTCGCCCTGCTGGCCGAGCTGGGGGACGGGGCGAAACCTGGGGGTGGGCAGAGCCTGGTCCCGATGATGAACTTCCGGCTGGCCC
>CAWDRD010000013.1:0-19295 GCA_963804455.1 uncultured Actinomycetes bacterium | reverse complement strand
TCATGACCCACAGTGGGACACCAGAAAGACGGCCCAGGAGGCCGGGAACACCCAGCTCACGGGCCGCCTTAGCTGGTGGCGGGCGGCGCTGAGTCCGGACCCGCCGGGCTAGCCCAGCGGTTCACCGAACCGCTTGCTCCGCCGATTTCCATGATCAGCCGACCCGGGTGAGGGGCGCCCGGCCACCCGGCGATCACCGGTGGCCGCCGGGTCTGCCCCGCATAGCGAGGCCGGATCTGCGGCGACCACCGAATCCTGAGGCCGCTGCCTCCCTTGCCGGCGAAGGCTACTCTCACCTAACCCTCCTAGACTGAAAACCGTTTTCATGTAACGATGCTGAGTGTGCTGTCGTGGCAGGCAGTGGTCAAGCGGTTCCGGCATGTTGCCGGCCGGCTCGGCTGGGCTGCCGGGGCGGGGCGGTGCAGGCGCACGGTAATGACTGGCGAGAAGGGATGGCAGGCATGTCGTTGACGGTCCCGGCGGATCTGCTGGAGCAGGCGGCCAGCGGTGAGGTGGATGATGAGCAGTTCGTGGCGTGCGTGCGCACGTCGCTGCCCTATGCGTGGTCGGTGATCAGCGGCCTGGCCGGGCGGCTGGCGGCCGGCGGCGAGGGCTTCGCCGACAACCTGGTCCCCCCGCCGGATGAGGCAGCGCGGGGGCAGTTGCTGCGGGCCCTGGCGAGTGACGCGGTGCGCGGCGCGCTGGAGCGGCACTTCGGGGTCCGGCTGGCGTTCCAGAACTGCCACCGCGTTGCGGTGTTCGGGCCCGCCGCACCCGAAGGGGCTTACGCGGAGTTCGTGTCCCCCCGGGCGCAGATCCTCAACCAGAGCCCGGCGCTGGTCAACTGCTGACGCCTGCACCGGCAGGCGCCATCACCGGGCCCCGCACGCAGGCGCTCATGGGGGGGCTGGGTGACCGTCCAGCAGGACACGGTCAGGCAGGCGCTGGCCGAGGCGGGCACCTTCCTCAGCGCCCAGGATCTGCATATCCGGCTGAGGTCGGCTGGTCACCGGATCGGGCTGGCCACGGTGTACCGCACGCTGCACGCCCTGGCGGACGAGGGTGGCGTGGATGTGCTGCGGGCCCGGGACGGGCAGGGCATTTACCGTGCCTGCGGCAGCACGGAGCCGCACCATCACCTGCTGTGCCGGTCGTGCGGCCGGACGGTGGAGGTGCCCGCCTGCGTGCTGGAGGAATGGGCGGCGGGTGCCGGCGCGGAGCATGGCTTCACCGAGGTCACTCCTATCGCGGAGTTCTTCGGTACCTGCGCCGACTGTGCGGCAACCGCGCCGCCTGGCCCAGGCGCGGGGCGCCGGCAGGCATTGCCGTGACTGCCTGGCCCGGCTTGCCCTCGCGGGTGAGCCGGGCCGGGCATGCGGGCCTTCGCGGTACCGGGGTGCCGCCCGGGCCGGCGGGTTACCCGCAGCCTGGCTACCTGCAGCCGGCGCAGAGGCCGAGGATGTCGAGGCGGTGGCTGTGGGCCTGGAAGCTCTCGGCGCTGGCGAGCTGGCCGATGGCGGTGGCGAGGTCGTGCTCCAGGCCGGCCGGGAGGGTGACGTCGGTGACCTTGCCGCAGCTCAGGCACAGCAGGTGGTGGTGGTGCCCGGTGAGGTCCTCGGCGAGCTCGAAGCGGGTGAACTCGTCATTGGCGGTCACCCGCCGGACGATCCCGGCGGCCTCCAGGTCGGTCAGGTGCCGGTAGGCCGAGCTGCGCGGCACGCCGGGCAGGCGCTCGGCGATGTCGCCGATGCTGACCGGGTGCCCGGCGCTGAGCAGCAGGCCGATGATGGCCCGCCGTCCGGCCGTGTACCGCTGGTCGGCCTGACGTAGCCGGTGCTCGACCATGCCGTGCAGGTCACCATCTGCTCCCTGACCTGGCATGAGCCTCCTTCGGGCAGTTGGTGCGGCGCCGCTGCGCCGCTTCCCCGGGCTAGTGCTCGTCGTAGTGGCCCCCGTGAGCAGCGTGACGGTGGCCGGCGTGGTCATAGTCCACGTGATCGCCGTGGCTGGCCGCCTCATGCCCGCAGCCGTCGCCGTGAACGTGGGCGTGGCTCTCGTGAGCGGCGTGGGGCAGGTCATGCTCGTCGTAGTGGCCCTCATGGGCGGCGTGTGCGTGCCCGTCGTGGATGTAATCCACGTGGCCGTCATGGCCGGTGCTGGCGTGCCCGCAGCCAGGCCCGTGGGCGTGGGTGTGCTCGTCATGGGTGTCGTGCCCGGACGTGGTCATTGTTCCTCCCTGCTGTGATGGATGGCGTCGGCGACGATGTGGCCGACATGCTGGTCGGCCAGGGAGTAGACGGCCTCCCGGCCGCGGCGCTCGACGCCGACCAGCCGGGCCCCTCGCAGTATCCGCAGGTGGTGGGACACCAGGGGCTGGCTCATCCCCAGCCGCTCGACCAGCTCGTGGACGAACCGGGGCTGTTCCGCCAGCTCGGCCACGATCGCCAGCCGGGCCGGGGCGGCCAGGACCCTGAGCAGCTCTCCCGCTGCCTCGTAGGCCCTCACTCCTCCCGGCACCACTTCATATAAACACATGCACATCCGTTTATGCACATGCCCGCGCCTGTTCTCCTTCCCGGTACCTGGCCGGGCCCGTCCCGGTTCGCCAGCACCTGGGCTGTCCGGCTTATTTGCATTGAGACCCAGTCTCAGACTATGTTTCTGTGTATGGTCAACACGGCAGGGCTGTCAGCCCGCAGATTCCCCCGGAAGGGCAACGGCGTGGTACTGGCCGGCGCGGCAGCCGCGCTGGCCGTGGCGGTGGCGGGCTGCGGGAACAGCGCTGCGCCCGCGGCGTCTGCGAAAGCCACCACGGTGATCAGCGCGATCGGCGCCGAGAACGAGTACGCCAACGTGCTGTCCCAGATCGGCGGCCAGTACGTGCACGTCTCCTCGATCCTGAACAACCCCAACACCGACCCGCACACGTTCGAGTCGAGCCCGAGCGTGGCCAGCGAGGTCAGCGCCGCCCAGCTCATCGTGCAGAACGGCGTCGGCTACGACACGTTCATGAACAAGATCGAGTCAGCGTCGCCGAACCCGGACCGCAAGGTGATCACTGTCCAGAACGTGCTCGGCCTGCCTGATGACACCCCTAACCCGCATCTGTGGTATGACCCGAAGACGATGCCGGCCGTGGCGAAAGTCATGGCCGCGGACCTGTCCGCGCTCCGGCCCGCGCACAAGGCGTACTTCCAGGCCAGGCTGACGGCGTTCGACCGGTCGCTGACCCCGTGGCTGAACGCCATCGCGGCGTTCAAGGCCAAGTACCCGGGTACCCCGGTCGCGACGACCGAGCCGGTCGCCGACTACATGCTGCAGGCCGCCGGGACCGACAACCTCACCCCGTTCTCGTTCCAGGCTGACATCATGAACGGCGTCGATCCCTCACCCCAGGACATCTCGCTGGAGAACGGGTTCTTCACCCTGCACAAGGTCAAGGTCTTCTGCTACAACCAGCAGGTGGTCAACGCGCTCACGACGTCGATCCGGGAGACCGCCCTGAAGGCCGGGGTGCCGGTGGTCGGCGTCTACGAGACCATGCCCACCCCGGGCTACAGCTACCAGACGTGGATGCTCGCCGAAGTCAGCGCCCTCCAGAAGGCAGTGGCGGACAAGATCTCCACCCAGAAGCTGTGATGACCGGCCAGGCCCGGGCCGGTGCGGCCGTGCCGGAGATCCTCGGCGTCGCCGGGGTCAGCGTGTCGCTGGCCGGGCGGCAGATCCTCGATAACGTCAGCTTCACGGTCGGAGCCGGGCAATTCAGCGGCCTGATCGGCCCGAACGGGGCGGGCAAGACGACACTGCTGCGGGTGATCCTCGGCCTGCAGCGGCCGTCCTCCGGGAGCGTGGCCGTCCTGGGACAGCCACGCTCCCGGAGAAACCCGGCCATCGGCTATGTCCCGCAGAAAGTCCTCCTGGACCCGGACATGCCGATGCGGGCCCGGGACCTGGTAGCGCTGGGCCTGGACGGGCACCGCTTCGGGATAGCGGCGGGCTCGCGCGCGCGCCGGGACGCGGTCCGCGAGATGCTGCATGCGGTCGATGCCGAGCACTTCGCCGACGCCCGGGTCGGGAATCTCTCCGGTGGCGAGCAGCAGCGGGTGCTGATCGCGCACGCCCTGATCAGCCGCCCCCAGCTGCTCCTGCTGGACGAGCCGCTGGCGAACCTCGACATCAGCAGCGTCCAGGAGATCATCAGCCTGCTCGCCCGCATCGCCAGCGAGCAGCAGGTCGCCGTGCTGCTGTCCGCCCATGAGATGAACCCGCTGCTCCCGGTGATGGACCGCATCGTCTACCTGGCCGGCGGGCGGGCCGCCAGCGGCACCACCGCGGAGGTCGTCCAGGCCGAGGTCCTCAGCCGGCTGTACGGGCAGCACGTCGACGTGCTGCACGTGCACGGGCGGGTCCTGGTGGTGGCCGGCCCGGCCGCGGGCGACGGGGCGGACCTCACGGCCAGCCATGCGCGTGAGGCGGGCTGAGGCCATGCACCAGCTCTGGACGCAGATCTTCGAGCCCGGTTTCTTCTCCAGCGCGCCCGTCCACGTAGCAGCCGTGATCGGCGGCGCGGTCGCCGTGGTGTCCGCGGTGACCGGCGTGTTCACCGTCATGCGCGGCCAGTCCTTCGGCGGGCACGCGCTCGGCGACGTCTCCGCGGCCGGGGGCTCCGGGGCGCTGCTGATCGGGCTGAGCCCGCTGCTGGGTTTCGTGGGGCTGGGCATCATCGGCGCCGGCGTGATGGACATGATCGGGGTGCGGCGGGTCCGCGGAAGGGACCTGGCGACCGGCATCGTGCTCGGCGCCGCCATCGGCCTGTCCGCCCTGTTCCTCTACCTCGACACCACCGCCGGGGCAACGACCGGCGCCACCCAGCAGATCCTGTTCGGCTCGATCTTCACCACAGCCGGCGGCACCATCCCGGCCGTCGTGATCTTCGGCGTGATCGCACTCGCCTGCATCGCTGCCACCTGGCGCCCGCTGCTGCTGAGCACGGTGAGCACCGACATGGCCGCCGCGCGGGGAGTCCCGGTCCGTCTCGTCGGCCTGCTGTACATGCTGGCCCTGGCCCTGTCGGTGGGCCTGTCGTCGCTGGCTGTCGGCGCCATCTTGTCCACCGCCCTGCTGATCGGGCCCGCGGCCACGGCGCTGCGCCTGACCAGGCGCCTGAGCTGGGCGCTGGCCGCCGCATGCCTGATCGGCACAGGCGCCACCTGGCTCGGCATCCTCCTGGCCTACGACAGCTACTACTGGGGTTCAGCTCACCTGGGCCTGCCGGTCAGCTTCTTCATCGTCGCGGCCGTCTTCGCCGCCTACCTGCTGTCCGGGCTGCCCGCAGCACGGGCGGCGGCCGGGCGCCGGGGGGCGTCAACGCCACTCGCCGCAAGTCCGGCTGATGACCAGATCGCGGCGTGAACCCCGGCTCAGGCTGGGCGGGAAGGAGGGGGCATGTTCGCGGGTTTCATGATGAACACCTGGGCCGTGGCGACGATCGTGGCGCCGGTCGCCGGGGTCGTCGGGTTCTTCGTGGTGCTGCGCGGCTCCGCGTTCCCCGCCCACGCCATTCCCAAAGGCGCGTTCGCTGGCGCCGCTGGCGCCAGCCTGCTCGGCATCAGCACCCTGCTCGGCCTGGCCGTGTTTTCCCTGCTCGGCGCCCTGGGGATCGGCGCGCTGGGCCGCCGTGGCCGGCACGACGTCGCGACCGCGCTCGCGCTGGTCATGATGCTCGCGCTCGGTGCCGCGTTCCTGTCCAGGACCACCGAGTACGAACCGGAGATCTACTCCCTTCTTTTCGGCGAGGTCCTCGGGGTGAGCAGCACCGAGCTGCTGCCCGTCGCCGCCCTGGGCGCCGTGTGCATCGCGGCGGTGATCGTCTTGTACCGGCCGCTCATGCTCTCCTCTATCGTCCCGGAGATCGCCGAAGCGAAGGGCATCCGCAGCCACCGGATGGAGATCTGCTTCCTCATCGTCGTCGCCCTGGCCACAGCCATGACCGTGCCCGTGGTCGGCGCCTTGCTGATCTTCAGCCTGATGATCGGCCCCCCAGCAGCCGCCAGGTCCCTCACCAGCCGCCTGGCGCTGGCCATGCTCTTGTCAGTCGCCATCGCGCTCGTCACCGTGTGGGCCGCGATCGCCGCCTCCTATACCTGGAACTGGCCGGTCGGCTTCTTCGTCGGCGCCCTCGGCGCGCTGTCCTACGGCGCCGGGCGCGGCTGGGCCGCCTGGCACCGCACCCAGGCTGCCCGCACCGCCGCACCCAGGCTGCTGGCAGCCGCAGACCGCACCTGAGCCGCCTGATATCCGGGCCAGCCTGCCCCGGCCAGCGGGCCAGGCGGTGCGGCAGGCAGCCAGCTGCGGATCGGGGTCCTGCTGCTGGCAGCGCGTTTCCCGGGCCAGTCCGACAGCGAGGTGCTGACCGCAACCGTGGACGCGGCCATCGCGGCGGAGCGGGCCGGATTCGACGATGTATGGTTCGCCGAGCACCATTTCATGTCCTACGGCATCTGCCCGTCGGCGATGACGCTCGCCGCGTTCGTCCTCGGCCGCACCAGCCGCATCACGGTCGGCACCGCGGTGAGCGTGCTGCCGGTCTGGCACCCGGTGCCGCTCGAAAATAGGATCAGCGTCGTGACCTGCGGTTCTTTGGGATATCAGGCGGCGTGCGCATATTCGTTGATCAGGCCGCCAAGGACGGGTTTTCGGCGGATCCGTCTGCGGTCGAGGTCGGCAACGGTGGTGTGGCCACCGTCGTGTTTGCCATCGGGGACGCGCTGGGCGATGCCCTGGTGTGGCCGGGCCACGTTGTAGTGCACCTGGTATTCAGCCAGGACGGCGCGCAGATGGCCTTCCCCGAGGATCAGCACGCGGTCCAGGAGCTCACGGCGCAGGGTACCGACGAGGCGCTCGCAGATCGCGTTCATCCGCGGAGCCTGGACGGCCGTGCGCACGATCCTGGTGCCAGCGGCCTGGAAGACGGCGTCGAACGAGTCAGTGAAGTTCGATCCGCGATCGCGGATCAGGAACCTGATGTCCTCAAACCGCTCACCGAGGGTGAGAGCGAGGTTGCGGGCCTGCTGCACTGTCCAGTCCCCGGTTGGGTGCGTGGTGACGCCGCCCAGATGCATCCGACGGGTACCGTGCTCGATGAACACCAGCACGTATATGCGCGTCAGCAGCACGGTGTCCACGTGCAGGAAGTCGACCGCGAGGATCCCGGCGGCCTGGGCTGTCAGGAACTGCCGCCACGTCGGGCCGGACCGGCGAGGCGCCGGATCGATGCCCGCAGCACGCAGGATCTCCCAGATGGTGGACGGCGCTACGGCGATGCCGAGCTTCATGAGTTCGCCGTGGATCCGTCGGTGTCCCCACAGCGGATTCTCCCTCGCCAGGCGAATGACAAGGCGGGCGATGCCCGGGCTTGCCGGCGGGCGTCCCGGCTTGCGCCGCTTGCTCGTGTCGTACTTCCCCGCCGCCAGCCTGCGGTGCCAAGCCAGCAGCGTCGCGGGCGTCACGGGGAAGACCTCGGCCCAGCGCCTGCGCGGTATAAGCCGCGCCAGCGCGGCGAACCAGGCCCGGTCAGCCGACTCGTACCGCACCCTGCCGGCGTGCCGCCGCAGTACCGCGTTCTCATGCCGGAGCACCAGCAGCTCAGCATCCTTCGCCCGGTCACCGCGGAACACCACGACGGCCAGGCCGAGTACCCGGCACGTGAGCAGGTAAGCGATCTTGAGCAGCACCCGGCAAGCTAACCAGCACCCCATCATGCCTGCTGGCGAAAGCGCAGGTCAGCCACACAATCGAGTATTCGAGCGGTACACGGTCTGCCCTGGATGGTCAGGGGCTGCGCCTGCTGATGCGCCACAGGTAGGCGTTGCCGCCCAGGTCGCCGGCGGCCAGGACGGTGCCGCCCGGGGCGAACGCCACCGACTGCACGTCTAGGCCGCCGGAGTCGGTGAGGGTGGCGGTGATCTTCCCGGTCGCGGTGTCCCACAGGTAGATCCTGCTGTAGTCGCTGCTGTAGCTGCCCGGAGTGTTGCTGCCCACGCTGTAGCTGCCTCCGACGGCCAGGGTGGTACCGCCTGGGGCGAACGCCACCGAGTACAAGGCGTTGCTGGGGGAGTCCTGGCCGCCGGGGTCGGTGAGGGTGGCGGTGATCTTCCCGGTCGCGGTGTCCCACAGGTAGGTGCTGCCGTTGCCGTTGCCGGCGGCCAGGGTGGCGCCGCCCGGCCCGAACGCCACCGCTTCCACGCCTTGGCTGGCGGGATTGGTGAGGGTGGCGGTGATCTTCCCGGTCGCGGTGTCCCACAGGTAGGTGCTGCTGTTGCCGTCGCCGGCGGCCAGGGTGGTACCGCCCGGGGCGAACGCCACCGACCGCGCGCCTTTGCCGCCGGGGTCGGTGAGGGTGGCGGTGATCTTCCCGGTCGCGGTGTCCCACAGGTAGATCCTGCCGTTGCCGTCGCCGGCGGCCAGGGTGGTACCGCCCGGAGCGAACGCCACCGAGTACAAGGCGTTGCTGGGGGAGTCCTGGCCGCCGGGGTCCGTGAGGGTGGCGGTGATCTTCCCGGTCGCGGTATCCCACAGGTAGGTACTGCCGTTGCCGTCGCCGGCGGCCAGGGTGGTGCCGCCCGGGGCGAACGCCACCGACCGCACGCCTTTGCCGCCGGGGTCGGCGAGCGTGGCGGTGATCTTCCCGGTCGCGGTATCCCACAGGTAGGTGCTGCCGATGAAGACGCCGGGGGCCGGGCTGTAGCTGTTTCCGACGGCCAGGGTAGTGCCGTCTGGGCTGAACGCCACCGACTGCACGCCTTCGCCACGGGGGTCGCCGAGGGTAGCGGTGAGGGTACCCGTGAGCGGCCCGGACAAGGTGGCAGGCTTCGTCTTTTTCCCGCTTGCCGCCGGGGTGACGGCGTGCGGCCCGGTCAGTGGCCGGGTGTACCTGGCCTGGTGAGCAGGAGGGGGATGGCTGCTGCCGCTGCCAGGAGCGTGCCGGCGAGCGTGATCGTGAGGTAGCGGCGGCGCCGCCGGGCCGGCCGGGCCGGGTGCCGTCCGGGCCCGGCCCGGGCCGGATGCGCTGCCCGGGGGCGGCGATGTCCTGTGTCGGCCTGTCCGCCGCCGCGGGCGTGACTCGGGCCGGCCCGCCCGGCCAGCCGGGCGTCCCGGCCGTAGCGGTGGCGGGGTGCGCGGGCTGGCCGGAGATCTCGGTGCGCGGGTGCCCGGCCGCTGCGGGCCCGGGGGCGGCGGGCCGGTAGGGGGGCAGGGCGAGCGCCTGGCGCAGCGCGTCGGTGAACTCCCCGCACGACGGGTACCGGTCCCCCGGCTCCTTGGCCATCGCCCGGGCCAGGACCTGCCCGGACGCGGCGGGCAGGTCAGGCCGGCGCCCGGCCAGCGACGGCGGGGGCTCGGTCAGGTGCGCCAGCAGCACGGCGTGGCCCTGGTCGCGCTGGAAGGGAACCGTGCCGGCCAGCAGGTGCCAGGCCACGCACGCCAGCGCATACTGATCCGCCCGCCCGTCCACTCTCAGGCCCCTGGCCTGCTCGGGTGAGGTGTACTCCGGGGTGCCCAGGAACTGGCCGGTCCCCGTCAGCCCGGCCGACGAGGCGGCGGCGCCCTTGCTGATCCCGAAATCCGACAGGTACACGTGCTCGGGCCGGCCCGGGTCTGAGTCCACCAGGACGTTCCCCGGCTTGACGTCGCGGTGGACCAGCCCCGCCCGGTGCGCAGCGTCCAGCGCGGATGCGACCGGGGACAAGAACCCCGCCGCCCGCCCCGGCGGCAGCGGCCCCTCACGTGCCAGCACCCCCCGCAGGTCACCGCCGGTCACGAACCGCATCGCGATGAACAGCACCCCGCCCGCCTGCCCGGCCTCATACACCGGGATGATGTGTGGGTGATCGACGGCCGCCGCGGCGCGGGACTCGGCGGTGAACCGCCGCCGGAACTCCTCGTCGGCGGCCAGCCCCGGCGCGAGGATCTTCAGCGCCGCCAGCCGGCCCAGCCGCTCGTCGCGGGCCCGGAACACCACCGCCATCCCGCCCGCCCCGACCTGGGCTTCCAGCCGGTACCCTGCCAGCAGCGAGCCCGCCCGGAACCCGGCCAGCCCGGTGAAGTCCTCGCTCAACATCCCCTCCCCGCGCTGGCTGGCCAGCACCGTCCCGCCCCGGCCGGCTGTATGCGTGCAGCCCTCCGGTACGGATCATTCAACGCCGTCAGCGCAGTTTCAACGCAATACGCGCCAATGCTCCCGCGTCGCAACCTTTCCGGCCGGCATCCCGCCGCGCCCCGGCCAGCCTGCGCCCAGCCGCCCGACTGGCCAGGCCGGGTCCTCGTCACCGTCGCCCTCGCGCGGGTGCAGGCGATCATCGACCGCATCGCCGCCGACGTGGACGAACTCGCCCGGGCCCGGCGGGCCGGGGATCTGGACACCGCTGCGGTGGTCCCGGGCCGGCGGGCGGAACGCCGCCGGCGGCTGGCCGAGCCGGACCTGGAGTTCCGGGCCTTCTGCGCCCGCAGGGGATTCGGGCACTGACGCTGAAGGGCTATACCGAAGGCGAGCGCGTGCTGCGGTTCGAGGCGATCGTGCACAACACCAAGACCCTCAAGACCGGCCGCGGGCTGGATAAGTTCCCCCGACATCGTCGCCCGGCTGGCGGGCATGGCCGGGCGGTTCTGCACCATGCTGGACTTCGTCGACACCGGCTTCATCTCCGGCGGGCTGCCCGGCGAACTGCCGCTGCCTCGCAGATCGGCGCTGTCCGCACCGGCGGCATCGACGTGAACAAGCCCCGCAGCCGGGCCGCGTTCGCCGCCGCCCTCTCACCGTCGCCGGCTTCGCCGCCAAGGTCTGCGACATGACCCGGGCAGGTCGGCTACACCACCCGCAACGCCGCCCGCGATCTGCGCGAGCTCCGCGGCAAGCAACTCATCGGCAAGCCCGGGATCACCCGCCCGTACATCATCTCACCCGGTGCCGCCCGCATCATCAGCGCCCTGCTCACCCTCCGCGAACACGTCATCGCGCCCTTCCTGGCCGGCGTCGCCGACCCCCGGATCCGCCGCACTCCCCGCCACTGGACCGGCATCGACCGGCACTACCAGGCGCTGCGCCTGGAGATGATGGCCCTGTTCGCCGACGTCGGCATCGCCTGCGGATGAAGCACCGGCAACGACAACATTTTGTCGATCGGTCCCCTCAAGCGGCTAATGCGCCACAGGTAGGTTCTGCCGTTCATGTCGCCGGCGGCCAGGGTGGTGCCGGCCGGCCCGAACGCCACCGACCACGCGCCTTTGCTGGCGGGGTCGGCGAGGGTGGCGGTGATCTTCCCGGTCGCGGTGTCCCACAGGTAGATCCTGCCGTTGCCGTCGCCGGCGGCCAGGGTGGTGCCGCCCGGCCCGAACGCCACCGACGGCGCGCCTTTGCTGGCGGGGTCGGCGAGGGTGGCGGTGATCTTCCCGGTCGCGGTGTCCCACAGGTAGATCCTGCCATTGAAGTCGCCGGCGGCCAGGGTGGTGCCGCCCGGCCCGAACGCCACCGTGCGCACGCCTTGGCTGGCGGGGTCGGCGAGGGTGGCGGTGATCTTCCCGGTCGCGGTGTCCCACAGGTAGATCCTGCCGTTCATGTCGCCGGCGGCCAGGGTGGTGCCATCCGGCCCGAACGCCACCGGGTCCACGCCTTTGCTGGCGGGGTCAGCGAGGGTGGCGGTGATCTTCCCGGTCGCGGTATCCCACAGGTAGATCCTGCCATTCCCGTCGCCGGCGGCCAGGGTGGCGCCGCCCGGCCCGAACGCCACCCCTTCCACGCCTTGGCTGGCGGGATTGGTGAGGGTGGCGGTGATCTTCCCGGTCGCGGTATCCCAGAGGTAGGTCCTGCCGTTCAGGTCGGCGTCGGCCAGGGTGGTGCCGCCCGCGCCGAACGCCACCATGCTCGGGCCACTCACGCCTAGGGTGACGGGATTGGTGAGGGTGGCGGTGATCTTCCCGGTCGCGGTATCCCACACGTAGGTACTGCCATTATCGTCGGCGTCGGCCAGGGTGGTGCCGCCCGGCCCGAGCGCCATCGCGTACACGCCCTGGCTGGCGGGATCGGTGAGGGTGGCCGTGAGGGTGCCCGTGAGCGGCCCGGACAGCGGTTGCGGTGCGCCTGGCATGGCCAGCACCAGAGGGACGACTGCTGCCGCTGTGAGGAGCGCGCATGCCAGCGCGATCGCGAGAAAACGCCGCCGCCGGGCCGGCTGCGCCGCGTCATCGCCTGGGCCCGGCCCGGACCGAATACGCCGGCCAGCGGTGACGAGATCCTCCGTCGGCCTGTCCGCGGACGCCGCGGGCTTGTTCAGTCCCGCGGCGAGCCCGCCCGCCCCGCTGACCGTTCCAGCCGGATTGCCGAGCCCTCCGGCCGCTGCCGGGAAACTGCCCTCCACCGCAACACGAGCACCTGCCGGATCAGCCGGGGCGGCTGCCATCCCGACCGCGGCCGCGTCCGGCTCGGGAAACGCGGGCTGGCCGGAGATCTCGGTGCGCGGGTGCC
The DNA here is from genome assembly GCA_963804455.1 of uncultured Actinomycetes bacterium. GTDB lineage: Bacteria > Actinomycetota > Actinomycetes > Streptosporangiales > Streptosporangiaceae > RYN-230. The sequence goes on along the minus strand of CAWDRD010000013.1, from coordinate 6,778 downwards.
CGGCCGCTGCGGGCCCGGGGGCGGCGGGCCGGTAGGGGGGCAGGGCGAGCGCCTGGCGCAGCGCGTCGGTGAACTCCCCGCACGACGGGTACCGGTCCCCCGGCTCCTTGGCCATCGCCCGGGCCAGGACCTGCCCGGACGCGGCGGGCAGGTCAGGCCGGCGCCCGGCCAGCGACGGCGGGGGCTCGGTCAGGTGCGCCAGCAGCACGGCGTGGCCCTGGTCGCGCTGGAAGGGAACCGTGCCGGCCAGCAGGTGCCAGGCCACGCACGCCAGCGCATACTGATCCGCCCGCCCGTCCACTCTCAGGCCCCTGGCCTGCTCGGGTGAGGTGTACTCCGGGGTGCCCAGGAACTGGCCGGTCCCCGTCAGCCCGGCCGACGAGGCGGCGGCGCCCTTGCTGATCCCGAAATCCGACAGGTACACGTGCTCGGGCCGGCCCGGGTCTGAGTCCACCAGGACGTTCCCCGGCTTGACGTCGCGGTGGACCAGCCCCGCCCGGTGCGCAGCGTCCAGCGCGGATGCGACCGGGGACAAGAACCCCGCCGCCCGCCCCGGCGGCAGCGGCCCCTCACGTGCCAGCACCCCCCGCAGGTCACCGCCGGTCACGAACCGCATCGCGATGAACAGCACCCCGCCCGCCTGCCCGGCCTCATACACCGGGATGATGTGTGGGTGATCGACGGCCGCCGCGGCGCGGGACTCGGCGGTGAACCGCCGCCGGAACTCCTCGTCGGCGGCCAGCCCCGGCGCGAGGATCTTCAGCGCCGCCACCGGCCCAGCCGCTCGTCGCGGGCCCGGAACACCACCGCCATCCCGCCCGCCCCGACCTGGGCTTCCAGCCGGTACCCTGCCAGCAGCGAGCCCGCCCGGAACCCGGCCAGCCCGGTGAAGTCCTCGCTCAACATCCCCTCCCCGCGCTGGCTGGCCAGCACCGTCCCGCCCCGGCCGGCTGTATGCGTGCAGCCCTCCGGTACGGATCATTCAACGCCGTCAGCGCAGTTTCAACGCAATACGCGCCAATGCTCCCGCGTCGCAACCTTTCCGGCCTGGCATTTTCGCTGTGCAGCCCTAGGCTAAACATCTCTAATTGCGGGGGTTACAGAGAGTGTGAGGTCCAGGCCGGTGCTGGCGAGGAACCCTTCGAGGAGCGCGGGCCGGTACTGGATCCGTTTCAGCCTGGTCTTGACCAGGCGCTCGCAGGGGGCCGGGCTGGCTCCGGCAGGTCTCTTCGCACTCGGCCATGATGGCGCTCAAGCGACGAAGGACACCGGGGGACCAGCGGTCGTGCCAGTCGGCGGCGTCTTTCAGTGTTGAGCGTTTGGCCAGGTAGGCGAGGGACCAGAGCTGGTAGAGCCAGGTGAGTTCCCATCGGGCTTCGGGGTGGTCAGGCCAGCAGGGCCTGATCTGATTGGCGAGGTAGTCGGGGTACTGGGCGCGGAGCACGGTCTCGACCCAGTCGGATAGTTCGCTGAACTTCTCCTCGCGTTCCTGCTCGGGCATGGTGAGCCAGAACCATGGGCGCGTCGACTCGTCTTCTTCGGTGAGGATGCCGAGGATCTGGTCGACCTGGCGGCGGAGTTCGGCGACGCCGTCCAGCACGACCGCGTGTTCGTGCTGCGTGCTGGCGAGCCCGTCCGCCTTGGCGGCGAGTGACTTGAGGTCGCGGCGCAGACCGTTGACTTGAACAGCGAGGGCCGCGACGGACGGCGATCCGTCGCGGCCCTCTGGTCGGTCCGTCACTGACGATCCTCGGAGTTGACCGGCGGATCCCACGGCCGCCGCGGGCGGGGTACACGGTTTCCGGCAGGCGGCGGCAACGGCGGCGCGTCCCGCGGAGCCCGCCCACCCAGAGTCGGGTGCGGCCCGCCAGTGATCCACGGTGTGGTCAGGTCATCCGGCAGGATCGGCGGCAGGTGCGGCACGGCAGGAATCCACGACTGATCGTCCGTGGCCGACGCAACCAGTCCCTCTTCCAGGTCCGGTTCCTGCCGTCCGGGCTGCGGCCGGTCCACGGCGGCAGACGGCGGCCGCCGTGGCACCGCGCCGAACCGCCGGGTGCGGCGGTAGTCGTGCCGGCGCCAGGCCATTCGCAGCCGGACGATGACCGGGGACAGGTTCGTCCGCAGTATTAAGGCGCGCCATTCCGGCAGCATGCGCAACAGCTCGGGCGGCAGGACCCGGACTGGCTGGTAGGTGACCGTGTGGGCGTACCGCTGGTCGTGGTGGCGGGTCCGGCTGTGGGTGCGCAGGGCGATCTCGCCGCACAGCCGGGACAGGCGTTCCAGGGTGTCGGGGTCGGCGACGCCGCCGAGGATGACCTTGATGCCTGCGGTGTCCCAGATGGCCCGGGCGCCGGCGCTGTCCCAGCGGGCTTCGAGCTGGGCCAGGCCGTGGCAGACGGCCACGATGAGGATGCCCTTGCCCGCGCTGTCGGCCATCCAGGCCGGTAACGGCACCGGGCAGATCTGGGTGACCTCGTCCAGCGCCATCAGCATCGGCGGGTCCAGCCGGCCGTGCGGCTGTAATGAGCCCTCGAACGCGGCGCGGTCGTGCACGTATTCGGCGAACGCGCGGAACAGCGGCGCGATCGGGGCTTCGTCCCGGCCAGCGCCGATCATGTAGAGGGTGTTGCGGCCGGACACGAACTCCGCCACATCGAAGCCCTCACCCGGGCCCGGTGAGGTCGCCGCGGCGACGGCGGGGTCGGCGAGCCAGGCCAGCGCGCGGGTCACGGTCATCCGGATGGAGTCGGCGGTCCGGCCGGGCGTGCGGATTTCCCGGATCGGGCCGAGCCAGCCCTCGGCCGCGCTGGGGTGGGCGGTGAGGATCTGCTCGGGCACGGCGTCGTCGATGCCGTGTGCCCACTGGTACACGTCGGTCATGGTGCGGCCATCCAGCGCCGCGGCGTGCAGCAGGCTGGCGAGCACGTAACCCGCCGAGGTTTCCGTCGCCCTTCTCGCCGCCTCGACGAACGTAACTGTGCGATGCAGATCAACCATTTATGCGCGCAGCTCCCGATAGCCATGCCTTACCGGCTGAGCACGCATAACGGCGGTTATCTGGAGCCGTCCCTGTCTATGCCGCGCCTGACCAGCACGTCTGCGGCGTTGACATGTAGCTGGACAGTGTCCATCCAGTAGCTGCTTAGTTCTAAAAACGGCAGCGACAAGAGGATTTGTGCCAGGCGTGCGGCGGAGACACTGTCCAGGTAACGCGTCCACCACGCAGAAAATGCACACAAAACACCCGCGGCGCTTACAGCGAGGACACCCAGATCCGGACTCCAGATAACGAACGCCTCTTTGTGTCAAGGGGTTCCGTCGGTCTTTTCCGCGGCTTGTGAGGTGCCCTTCGGGTGCTGTGGCTTCACTAGCGATCCTCGGCCCCTGGCCTTCCCCGTGGCCGAGTGTGGCCGCCGTCTTGCCGCGCCTCCAGGTCGTTCGTCCTCGCTTCGCTGCGGGCGCTCCACCTGGACCTGCGGCTGCGCCGGCGGCAAGATGGCAGCGATCGAGGAATGGCCAGCCTTGCCAGGCCCGGGCGCTGGGTTGCTGGCCGCGGTCGTAGGGTGGTGACCGGGCCCGGGAGTGGCTTGCCCGAAGAGCCGGTGCCTGGGGTGTGAGCCGGCCGCGCTGGCGACAGAGTCGTTCCCCTGCTGCCCTCCCGGGTCCTTGGCACTGGCTGCTGCGGCGCGGCGGGCGTCGGCCTGCAGGCAGGCGAAGATGGCGTTGCTGATCTGCCGCTTCAGCGAGCGCAGGGCCTCTTTCGGGGTCTTGCCCTCGGCCAGCTTCTTGTCGTAATAGGCGCGGCCCTCGCTGTGGGAGTGGCGGATCTGGGTGACCGCGGCCATGTGGATGGCGTGGTTGAGCCGCCGGTTCCCGCGCCTGCTCAGCCGGTAGATCTTCCGCTGGCCGGAGGACACCTCGACCGGAGCGGTCCCGTCGTAGGCGGCGAAATGGTCGCGGCCGGGGAAGCGGGACACGTCGCGGACATCGCCGATGACAGCGGCAGCGACGACCGGGCCGACTCCGAACAGCCCGGTCAGGCTCGTCCCGGCCGCCTGAACGGCGGCGGTGAGCTTCTTGCGGGTCTCGCGGATTCGTGCGTCGATGCCGCGCAGGTCCTCAAGGAACGCCGCGGCGAGCTCGCAGCGGGCCGCCTGCACGGCCCCGGACAGTGTGATCGACTCCAGGAGCCGGGCCGTCTGAGCTGCGGTGATGTGCTTGGAGACGCCACCGGGGATCAGCTCACACAGCACGGCGTGCAGCCGGCAGACGATCTGGGTGCGGGTGCGGCCCAGGTCACGGTGGCGCTTGGACCACACCTTCAGCACCGCCGCATGGTCATCGGGCCTGACCTCCTGGCAGCCCGGTGAGCGCAACGCGGCGACGGCGACCGACCGGGCGTCGTTGGGGTCGTTCTTGTTCGTGTCACCGGCGGCCAGCAGCCGCACCCGGGCGCCGAGCTTGGGCTGCACATCCAGCACCCGCTCACCCGCGGCCAGCAGCTGCTGGGCCAGCAGGTGGCCCATGCCGCCGGCGCCCTCCACCGCCCAGGTCCGCTGCGGCCAGGCTGCCGCCCATTCCAGCAGCCGCCCTGCCTGCACAGCGCAGGCACGAACCCGCAGCTCACCCAGCGGCTCCTCCGCCGCGCTGATCGCCACCGCCGTGTGCGAGGCCTTGTGCGGATCGATCCCGATCATCACTACCGCCATGACCAGTCCTCCCCAAGATTGCGGATATGACCGTGGCGGGCATGCCTAATTCCAGGGCCTTGCTGGGCGTCCGCGCCTCTTTTGAGCCACGCCACGGCGAGGCCCCGGCAAGCTGGCACGTCGTTCGTAAGCCAGGCCAGCAAGGGCCGGCAGGCGGATCGAGAGCCAGTTACCGGGACCTCTCAACGCTACGACCTGACTCCACTGCCATCCCGGCCAGGACCGTATCGCCTACACCCATGCTCAATTAGGCGGATCTTGCGCTCTGGCCGTAGACCAGGGCCGACAGCGGAGCGTGACTCGTTCGGCGGCCAGCGCGGCGCCCGATCGATGCTGGTCCGAAAACAAGACTCTAGCTGGGCACGCGGCAGCGCCCGGCGGCGCGCCAGCGCCGACGGGCTAGGGGTAACGGTGACGGCGGTTTACCCGGCTGCGGCCAGGAGCTCGCCGGTGTCGGGGTTGATGGCCTGGATGGTGACCTTGTAGCCGAGGCGTTCGAGGCTGCGGACGTGGTTGCGGGCCTGGCGGCGGGTGTGCATGCGCTGCTCGTAGTAGCCGGGGCCGAGGTCGTGGTAGCGGGCGGCGGGGTCGGACAGCAGGGCGTGGACGATGGTGAGCGCGGAGTTGCCGGTGGCGACCAGGGCCTTCTTTTTCGGCATGCGCCTGGCCAGGCGCCGGTACCGGGCGCCGAGGAACGACTGGGTGCGGCCAGCGCTGATGGACACTTCGCCGAGGGCGGCGCCCAGGTAGGGGTTGCCGCGGCCGGTGGCGTTGCTGCCCTTGCGCTTGCCGGCCGACTGCTTGACCTGGGGGGACCATTTCGCCCAGGAGACCAGGTGGGCGGCGGTGGGGAAGACGGTCATGTCGGTGCCGGTCTCGGCGATGATGTCCTGGGCGCAGATCGTCCCGACGCCGTCGATCTCATCGAGTTGCCGGATCTGGTGCAGGTACGGTTCGGCCAGCACCTCGATCTTGGCGGTGAGGCTGTCGATCTGGGTGGTGTAGTGGTCGATGGTGGTGAGCATCATGGCCAGCACGGCGGCGTGCTCGCCGGTGAAGAACGCGCAGTCCAGCGCCTCTTCGAGCCGTTTGATCTTGCCGCGCATGGTGCCGCGGGCCAGCTGGGCCAGCACCCTGGGGTTACGTTCCCCGGTGACCAGCGTGTTCAGCATGTCCCGGCCGGAGACGCCGTGGATGTCGGAGATCACGGACGACAGTTTCAGGTGCCCGTCTTCGAGCAGCTTCCCGGCCCGCTGCTTTTCGGCGGTGCGGGCCTGGGTGAGGTGGCGGCGGTAGCGGGTGTGGGTGCGCAGGCGGCGGATCGGCTCGGGCGGCACGAAGCTGGAGCGGACCGTGCCCCGCTCGGTGATCCTTGCGAGCCAGATCGAGTCGGCCCGGTCGGTCTTGGGCCTGCCCGGCAGCGCCTTGACCTGCGAGGCGTTGTACAGCTGGCAGTCGAACCCGCGCGATTCGAGCAGGAAGAACACCGGTTTCCAGTAGTCGCCGGTGGCCTCCATCCCGATCTTGGTGACGCCCCAGCAGGCCAGCCAGTCTCCCAGCGACTCCAGCTCGCGCCGGGTGGTGCCGAAGGTCCGGGTCTCCTGCTGGCGGCCCGCGGTGGTGTCGCTGGGCACCCGGATGGTGACCTCGACCTCGGCCTTGGCGATGTCCAGGCTGGCGACCCGCTCGGCGAACAGCGGCTCGTCTTGCACGTCTTGCATCATTGGCTCCTACGATGAGAGGGAGAACAGCTGGCGGTCGCGGCCGTTCGCAGGAGCCAGGGGCATCAGGAAATCTGGTCCGCGGGCTCGAGGCACCATTCAGCGGCCCTGAAGGTTGGCTCCCGGCGTCAGACTCTTAAACGGGGCCGGGCCCGCCAAGGACGAACGACGTCAGCGAACGACCGCGGCCACAGCCTCTCAGACCACCCGTACCCGCGCACGAGCGCCGGGCGCGGACCGGATCCATACGAGCGCGGCAGCGCCCGGCGCAGCCGGGCTCCGGGTCACGACGGGTCAGCTGCCCAATTTTCACGCCGCAGCGGCGTCGCCCCGACAGCATGACTC
>CAWDRD010000012.1:0-8394 GCA_963804455.1 uncultured Actinomycetes bacterium | reverse complement strand
AGCGATCGTGCTTGCCCCGTTCGTACCCACGGCGGAAGACCTCGACCCGGACACCCAGTACATCTACGACGGCACACTGCTTCCCTGCTGGTCGTGGCGCGGGCACCGGGAACTGTATTCAGGCAAGCGAAAAACCACCGGTAAGAACGTCCAGGTTGCGTGCAATCTTTACGGAGAGCTCGCATGGATATCCGACCCGGCCGACGGAAGCCGCCACGACGCGCATTGCATCGACGAATCATCAGTGCTTGTCGGATTTCCCGAAAGAAGCCAGATGGGTGATAAAGGATACGTCGGCAAGGGCATGATCACGCCCATCAGGAAGCCGGAGTGCCGGGATCTTCTCGGCTGGGAGAAAGAATTCAGTACTCAGGTAAACAAGATTCGATACATGATCGAGCAGGTCATCGCGAACTTCAAGACATGGAGGATTATGCACACCGATTACCGTCGCCCGATCGAGACCTTTGACACCACCATCTCAGCCGTTGTTGGGCTGCACTTCTACCGGATGGCGTGAATAAGCCTCATGGCATGGGGCCGGCCCAATCGTCCGCGGCCGGCTGGCATGCTGGGTATGTGTCCGCTCGCAGGGTCAGCCCGGTTGTTGTCGGCCGTGAGGCCGAGGCTGGCGTACTGGAGGGTGCGTTCGAGGCTGTGGCTGGCGGGATGCCGCAGGTGGTGCTGGTTGGGGCGGAGGCCGGCGGCGGTAAATCTCGGCTGGTTAGCGAGTTCGCCGCCCTGGTGCGGGACCGGGCGCTGGTGCTGGCCGGGGGATGCGTGGTCTTGGGCGCGGCGGGCTTGCCGTACGCGCCGATCACCGCGGCGCTGCGGGAGCTGGTCCGGGAGCGAGGGGTCAGCGAGGTAACGGGGCTGCTGCCTGGCGGCGACGCCGGCGAGCTGGCGGCCTTGGTCCCGGAGCTCGGATCTCTGTCTTCCGGTGGTGATCCGGAGATGGCGCGGGGGAGGTTGTTCGGCCTGGTGCTTGTCCTGTTGGAGCAGCTTTCCGCGGATCAGCCGGTGGTGCTGGTGATCGAGGATCTGCACTGGGCCGACCGGTCGACCGGGGAGCTGCTGGCGTTCCTGGTTCGCAACCTGCGGCAGGCGGCTGTGCTGCTGGTGGCGACGTTCCGCTCGGATGAGCTGGGCCAGGCCGGGCCGGTGCGGCGGCTGCTGGCCGAGCTGGGCCGTCTGGACGGGGTGACCCGGCTGGAACTGGAGCGGCTTTCCCGCGCCCAGGTCGCCGCTCAGCTGGAGGCAATCCTGGGGCGACCGCCGGATCCGGCTGTCGCCGGCGCGGTCTATGAGCGCGGCGGCGGGAATCCGTTGTTCACCGAGGTTCTGCTGAACCCCGACGGCATGCTCACACCGGGCCTGCCCGGGCCGGCGCGGGACCTGCTGCTCGGCGCGGTGGCCGAGTTGCCAGCCGACTGTCAGCGGGTGCTGCGGGCTGCTGCGGTCGGCGGCGCCCGCGTCGGGCACGGGCTGCTGGCCGCGGTGACCGGACAGGAGGGCGAGGTGCTCGATGACGCGCTGCGGCCCGCTGTCACCGCCGCTGTGCTGGTGACCGGCGAGGCTGATTATGCGTTCCGTCATGAGCTGTTCCGCGAGGCGCTGCTGTGGGATCTGCTGCCGGGCGAGCGGGCCGGGATTCACCGGGCATTCGCCGAGGCCCTGCAGGCCGACCCGTCGCTCAGCCTCGATTACCTGCCGTCGGTCGCTCAGGCGCTGCACTGGCGCGGTGCGGGCGAGCATCGGCGAGCGCTGCAGGCGGCGTGGGCCGCTGCCGGGGCGGCTTGTGCGGTATTCGCTTATGCGGAGCAGCTGCAGATGCTGGAATTGGTGCTCGACTTGTGGGAGGGGACGCCAGACGCGGCCGAGCATGTCGCCACGGACCGGGTGGGGGTGATAGAGATCGCGGCCGAGGCCGCGCGGCTCGCCGGTGAACCGGAACGCGGCCTGCCGCTGGTGGAGGCGGCCCTCAGCGGTCTCGATGACGCCTGCGACCCGGAGCTGGCCGCGTCGCTGCTGCGGCTGCGCGCAGCGCTGCGGCAGCAGCTGCTGGTGCCGGGGCAGGTCGATGACCTGTGGGCGGCGCTGCGCCTGGCGGAGCGTCCCACCGGGGTGCGGGCCCGGATCCTCGGCCAGCTCATCCGGGCCTTGATGATGCGGGACCGGTATGAGCAGGCGAGGCCGCTTGCTGCTGAATTGCAGGCACTGGCAGCGCGGCTTGGGGATCAGGGATACCAGATCGAGGCGCAGATCTGCCTGGCCCAGCTGGGCAGGCACGACGCTGACATCATCCCGGACCTGCAGGACGCAGCCGGGGCGGCGCGGCGGATCGGGTCCGGTCCGCTGGAGATGCTCGCCCGGTGTGAGATCACCAACACGCTGGAGGCCCGCGGCGAGCACGACGCCGCGATCGAGGCCGGGCGGGAAGCTCTCGGCCGGGCTGGCCAGCTTGGCCTGGCCCGGTACGTGACCGCGCCGATCGCCGGGAACCTTGCCGAGTCGCTGGTCTCGGCGGGCCGCTGGGGGGAGGCCCTGGAGATCGTTGACGAGGGCCTGGGCCGGGACCTGGCGCCGTTCGAGCGCGAATGCATGCTGACCTGCCGCGGGCAGATCGCGGCTGCCAGGGGAGACCAGGAAACCGCGGCCCGGATGGTCGAGGAGCTGCGCTCGCTGCCTGCCACCGAGGCCGAGACGCACCGGGCCTTCCCGCTGGCCCGGCTGGATATCGAGGTCCGGCTCGCCGGTGGCGATCTCGACGGCGCCCTGGCTGTGGCCCGCACGGTCCCGGGCGTGCGCGCTGAAAGCGACCCGCGCTACCGGTGGCCGCTGCTGGCCGCCGCGATGCGGGCCTGCGCCGACGCGGCGGTTGCCGGCCAGGCCGGAAGGACCGGCGATCTGGCTGCCCTCCGGGATGGCCTTGAACAGCTGGCAGCAGGCACCATCCAGCCGAGCCCGGTGGAGCGGGCGCATGCCACGGTGTTCACCGCCGAGGCCGCCCGGGCCGCAGGCCACCCGGGCCTGGCGGCCTGGAATGCCGTCGCCGCGGCCTGGGACGCCATCGGGCAGCCCTACCTGCTGGCCTACGCGCTGCTGCAAGCCGCGCGTGCCGCAGTCGGCGAAGGTGACAGGGCCGCGGCTGCCAGGCTGCCGCAGGCGGCGGAACTGGCGGCCCGGCTGGGTGCCCGGCCGCTGCAACAGGAGATCACCCGGCTTGCCCGCCGGGCGCGGATCGACCTGCCGCACGCCGCAGGCCAGGCCGGACCGGTTGCACCGTTCGGGCTGACCGCCCGCGAGCTGGAGGTCCTGCGGCTGGTCGCGGCCGGGCGCAGTAACCAGCAGATCGCCGCCGAGCTGTTCATCTCTCCCAAGACCGCCAGCGTGCACGTGTCCAACATCCTCGGCAAGCTCGGCGTCACCTCCCGGGTCGAGGCGGCCGCCACGGCGCACCGGCTGCACCTGCTCGGCGAGGGCTGACCGGCAGCCGGGCTGGGCAGCCTGGGCTGGGCGGCGTAAGCCTGGCTAAGCGTTTTCCTACCGGGCTGGCTTGACGCAGGGCGGCCGGATTAGGGCTGCCACCCGATGCGGCACCGTCGTTCTTACCGCGAGTCTCGGTGATGTCCGCCCTGGAGGGGGTCACCACACCGAATGGAGAAGCGCCATGGTCGCAGTGCTTGCGCTTGCCGCCGCAGTCCTGTACGGCTCGGCCGATTTCCTGGGCGGTGTGGGGTCCCGGCGGGCGTCGGCCCTGTCGTTCCTGGCGGCCAGCGCCCCGGTAGGCGCGGTGATCATGCTGGTGGCCGCGCTGGCCGTCGGCGGCCCCGTCACGGCCGGGAGGCTCGGGTGGGGACTCGCCGCCGGCGCGGCCAGCGGTGTGGGAGTGATCGTGTTCTTCGCCGGGCTGGCCGCCGGGCCGATCAGCGTGGTGGCCCCCTTGTCCGCGCTGGGTGCCGCGCTGCTCCCGGTCGCGGTGGGCATCGCCGACGGCGAGCGGCTCAGCGTCGTGGTGCTGGCCGGGGCGGTCCTGTGCCTGGCCTCGGTAACGCTAGTGAGCCTGGAGAAACGGCCCGCCGGCACGCCCGGCCGTCGGCCAGCTATCGGCGGAGTGGCCTGCGGGCTAGCCGCGGGCGTGGCGTTTGGCCTGTATTTCCTGCTTATCCGCAACGCGGCCCAGGCTGGCGGGCTGTGGCCGCTGGCCGCCTCACGGTGCACCGCATCGGCCATCGTGCTGACCATGGCCGCCTGGCGCGGTCACCGCCCAGTCCTGCCGAGGGCCGGCCGGGGACTGGCCGGCATGGCGCTGGCCGCCGGAGCCGGGGATGTGGCCGCCAGCTTGCTGTATGTGCTCGCGGTGCGCTCCGGACCGTTCGCCCTGGCGGCGGTGATCACCGCGCTGTACCCGGCGGTCACCGTCCTGCTGGCCAGTCTGGTGCTGGGCGAGCGGATGCGGGCCGTGCAGCGCGCCGGGCTGGCACTGGGCGCGCTGGGGATCATCCTGGTCACCGCCTGACGCATAAGCAAGAAAGAAAAGAAGAAGGAAGAAAAGAAAGAAGATGACAGTGGACTACAAGCTGGAACTGGTGCTCATACCGGTCTCCGACGCCGACCGGTCGAAGAGGTTCTACGTGGAGCAGATGGGCTTCGACCTGCTCGTGGACACCCCGACCGGCCTGCCGGGGCAGCGGGTGGTGCAGGTGACCCCGCCCGGGTCGGCGTGCTCGATCGGGTTCGGCACCGGGATCACCGCCGCCGAGCCCGGCTCGCAGCAGGGCCTGCACCTGGTGGTTCCCGACATTGTTGCTGCCCGCGGCGAGCTGACCAGCCGGGGCGTCGATGTCGGCGAGGTGCGGCACATCGCTGACGGTGCGTGGCGGCCCGGCCCGGACCCGGACCGCAGGGACTACATGTCGTTCGCCGAGTTCACCGACCCTGACGGCAACCTGTGGCTGCTGCAAGAGGTCCGCCGTGACCCGCAAGGAGAGGGAGGAGACGACCGGTGATGGAACTGCCCGCCGAGGTCCGCGCCTTGTTCGAGGCGCCCAACTACGTGCACCTGGCCACCGTCATGCCCGGCGGCGCCCCGCACACCGTCCCCGTCTGGGCCGGGATCGAAGACGGCAAGATCGCCTTCCTCACCTCGCCAAACTCGCGGAAAGCACGCAACCTCGCCGCCGACCTGCGGGTGGCGATCTCGGTCACCGATAGCGAAAATCCCTACGCGATGGCACAGGTCCGCGGTCAGGTCGCGGCCCGGCTGGACGGAGAGCCGGCCTGGGACATCATCGACCGGCTCTCCCGCAAGTACACCGGCCAGCCCTACCCGCTGCGCACCGGGCGGATCGTGTTCCTGATCGAGCCCGAGCACGCCCGCGCCCAGGCTTACGGCTGACCGCGGCGCCTGCCGTCCTGGCCACAGCATTCAAGGAGCACAGATGAACACCAGCGAACGGGCCCTGGAGGACGAGGAAGCCCGCCTGGCCTCAGCCTCGCTCGCCACGGGCGACCCCACCGGGTGGTTCGACCGCCTCTACGCCGCGGGCGCCGCCGGACGAGTGCCTCTGCCGTGGAGCCGCCGCGAGCCCCACCCGCTGCTCACCGAATGGGCGCAGCGCCACGACCTGGCCGACCAGGGGAAACGGGCCATCGTGCCCGGCTGCGGGCTCGGCGCCGACGCCGAATACCTCGCCGGGCTCGGGTTCGCCACCACCGCCTTCGATATCTCCCCGACCGCGATCCGGCTCGCCCGGCACCGCCACCCGGGCACTTCCGTCGAGTACGTGACCGCTGACCTGCTGCACCTACCCAGGCCCTGGCTGCGGGCGTTCGACCTGGTGGCCGAGATCATCACCGTGCAGGCCCTGCCCCGAGCCGTGCGGCAGCAGGCCACGACCAGCGTGGCGCGGCTGACCGCGCCCGGCGGCACCCTACTGGTCATCGCCGCAGTCCACGACAGCACGGCGAACCGCAGCCCGGCCCTCCCTGGCCGCTCACCCGCGCCGAAATCGACCAGTTCGCCGCCGACGGCCTAACTCCAGCGGCCATAGAGATCACCACCATGCCCAACCAGCCCACCGAGCGCCGCTGGCGCGCCGCGTTCCACGCCGACGGTAACGGGTGCGGCTCTTTTGAGGTGAGCTGATTACGCTGCGAGGACGTAGGTTTCGCGGTATTTCGCGTGGTGGATGCGTTCGTGTTCTCTGCGGAGGTGGTAGCGCCAGTAGGCGTCGAAGTCGCCGCTGGCGGTGAGGGCACGGAGCTTGAGGATGGCCTCGGCTCCTTCCAGGCCCCATCTCGCGCCTGTTATGTCCATTCTGTCCTTTACGATGTGGCGGCATGCTCCTTCGATGACCCCGGTGGCGATCGGCCAGCCTTTGGCGAGGGCCGCGGGGTAGCCCAGGTAGTCCTTCTTGTTTTCCAGGTAGCGGGCGCATTCGTCGGCGCCGGCGCGCTCTTGCGCGGAGTAGCCGCAGGCGGTGGCGCGGCGCCGATCCCGGCGGCGACCTGGCGGGCCTTGCCGTGCAGGATCTTGCGGGCCTGGCCCGCAACCCATTCCTCGAGGCGGGCTCGCCTTTGTCGAAGAAGGACCAGGCGGCCTGCCAGAGGTACTCAAGTACGTGGATGAAGTCGATGATGATCGTGACGGTGACGCCACGGCGCGCGGCCTCGGCGGTCACGGCCTCGATCTGGGCGTTGTTGCCGTCCACGAGGACGGCCCATTTCCGCCGGCGGCCCGGGTCACGGCGTTCCGCCTCGCCGAAGGCCACGGCGATGACGGCGGGGATGTCGCTGGTGACCGAGGCCGTCAGCCACTTGCCGTTTGCTGCGGCTCCCGCGGCTTCCCCTTGCCTTCCGGCTTCGCGGCCTGCGCCTTCTTCTTTCTCCTCTGCTGCGCGGTCGTGCTGATGATGTCCTCCGGCGTGCGCGGGACGGGGACCGCGTCGTAGACGCAGGCCGACTCGGCCATCCGTTTGCGGCCGTGCTTTTCCCCCTGGTGACAGGCAGCGTCGACTTGCCCTCCGCCGCCGCGGCAGTTCGCGGTGGCAGAGGCGGCACGTACGGCCGCATCACGATGCCCTTCCCGTCGAAGGTCAGCACCAGCACGTGATCATCCGGCGCGGGATCCGGGCAGCGGATCCCGCAGAAGCCGTCCACGTCGCACGCAGCCCGCAGCACCAGCTCTTCTGCCTGGCGTTTCCCGATCTTCACGCCGGTCGCGCGGGTGACCGCGGCAGCAGGCCCTCGTGCGAGCCGCGTACCGCCTCGACCGCGGCGAGCTTGCGCAGCCCGTGCGAATGCTTCTCCTCCGGCAGGTTCAGCGCGGCGTCCAGCGGGTGCACGTTCGGCGCCCCGGGCGCCCGGGTCGGCGATCCTGGATACCGTGACCTGACCGAACTTCGTCGCCAGCGGCCGGTGCCGGCCTTTCTCCGCGCGCGTGCGCGGACCCCGTCTTCGCCTGTTCACGTCATGCCGCCGGACCTCGCGCCCCGCCCGCGGGTCCAGGTGCCCCTGAAAAGGAGCCGCAGCACCTCCGTCCCCGCACGCCCACCTGCTCTTCCAGCTCAGCATGCTGCAACCCGGCGGCGGCCTCCGACGCCAGCCAGTCCTCCAGCCCTGCGTAACACTCCCTGGCCTGCGTGGAGGCGCCGCACATCCCCGGGCACAGGCGCGTACTCTTGCATCGGGCTCCTTCTTTTCCGATCCGGTCGTCAGACAACCAGGACCGTAACGAGAAGGAGCCCCTTTACACATGCACCGACACGAGCAAACCAGACACCAGAACACGCCGCGCGCTAAATCCCCTCCCGCGCCGTCACCTCAGAAGAGCCACACCCGACGGTAACAGCGCCCGGCCGCTGGGCAGCCCGGCTTCACAAGAATGACGATCGCCTGCAAGGTAAATGAGAATGACGGACTACCAGCTGCCCAACCCCAAGGCCGGGCAGCTTCTGATCTGGCGGCACCGGCTATCTTCCCAGACCACGCCCGCAAGCCATTGTTCGCCACTGCTCGCAAGCCCGAGTTTCGAGAAAAGCTACGCGGCGAAAGCTGCGATCGGCGCGCCATAAAGATTGTTCTGGACGTGTTCAGCCCCACAATTCCTTCTGCTGAACCAAGAAGCTTATTCAAAATTGAGTTTGAAAAAGTACAGTCCGATGGCCGCCCGATAGGACGCGACGTACGTACGGAGTGGCCGCCGGTAATCCGCGTGGAGAACACGCGAGGATTTGAGATGAGCGATCGCACGCTCGACAGGAGCGCGCAGCCTGCTTACCTGAGCATTGAATTCTTTCTGCCAGCCTAGCAATTTCCCACCTGCTGGCTTCTTAAACGGGGTAATGAAACCCGAGCCCTGATAGCCCTTGTCGCCGATCCCGCTGAAAGCAG
>CAWDRD010000011.1:0-11476 GCA_963804455.1 uncultured Actinomycetes bacterium | reverse complement strand
ACCACTGGACAAGAGCGCCGAGCTGGTCACCTCGTGCAGCATGCTGGTCCGCGAGGCCGCGGGCCTGCTGCTCGCCGATGGGCAGCGGGCCGGTGAGATCCGCCCGACGTGGACGCGGCCGACCTGCTCAAGCTGGCGCACGCGCTCGCGGTCGCCGCCGACTACCCGTCCACTCACCCCGACCAGGCGGAGCGGCTGCTCACGGTGATGCTGGACGGCATCCGCGCGGACGCCCGGCCCGCCACCTAACGCACTCCGGTACCGTCCGCCTCGATCCCGGCCCAGCCCGCGCTCTCTGGCCCGTTGCGCCGCGCTGCCGCGCTCTGTGGTGCGGTGCCCTGCGGGGCGACGCTGGCTGCGTCCGCGCTCTCTGGGTCCAGCCGGTCCGGGCTGGCGCCGTCCTCGTCCAGGCCGCCCCCCACGTCCGGTGGCCGGTTCTCATACGCCGTGCTGAGCACGATGGTGGTCCGGGTGGACACGTTGGCGCAGGCCCGGATCTGCTGCAGTAGGTCCTCCAGGGCGGCGGGCGAGGCCACCCGCACCTTGAGGATGTAATTCTCGTCCCCGGCCACGCTGTGGCAGGCCTCGATCGCGGTGAGATGGGCCAGCCGCTGCGGCGCGTCGTCCGGGGCGGCCGGGTCGAACGGCTTGATCGAGATGAACGCGGTCAGCGGCAGCCCGGCCCCGGCGGGCTCGATCACGGCCGCATATCCCTTGATCACACCACGCCGTTCGAGCCGGCGCACCCGCTGGTGGGTGGCGGACACTGACAGGCCGGTCTGCCGGGACAGCTCGGTGAAGCTGATCCGGCCATCGCGGCACAGCAGCGAGAGGATCCTGCGGTCGATCTCTTCCACCCCGATACGGTAGTCCGCCGGCGGCCATGGCTGTCACGCTGACCGTAACGGCCTGATAACGGGCTTTACGCTCCGGTAACAGGATGTGACTCCAGTCTTAACGCGCTGGCGACGGCGGGGTTACGCTGCCGGCCAGAGCACCACGGGTCTCCTCCTGGACGTGGCACCCGGGACGGCCGCCCACCGTGCTCCCGCAGCAGCGCCGCAGAGGAGCGGCGCGCGCCGGACAGCAACGGAGCGCATTCATGGCCAACATTGTCCTTGACCAGGTCAACAAGATTTACCCGGGCGGGGTCAAGGGGGTGGATGACCTCAACCTGGAGATCAGGGACGGCGAGTTCATGGTCCTGGTGGGCCCGTCGGGCTGCGGCAAGACCACGGCGCTGCGATCCATCGCTGGCCTGGAGGAGATCAGCTCCGGCACGATCTCCATCGGCGGCCGGGTCGTGAACGACCTGCCGCCCAAGGACCGGGACATCGCCATGGTGTTCCAGAACTATGCGCTGTACCCGCACATGACGGTGGAGCAGAACCTGGCGTTCGGGCTGCAGCAGCGCAAGACGCCCAAGGACGAGATCAAGCGCCGGGTGACCGAGGTGTCCAAGATGCTCGGCCTGGAGCAGTACCTCAAGCGCAAGCCAGCCGCGCTGTCCGGCGGCCAGCGGCAGCGGGTGGCGATGGGCCGGGCGATCGTCCGGGAGCCACAGGCGTTCCTGATGGACGAGCCCCTGTCCAACCTGGACGCCAAGCTCCGGGTGTCCATGCGCGCCTCGCTTACCCAGCTGCACGACCGGCTGGGCGTCACCACCGTGTACGTCACCCACGACCAGGTCGAGGCGATGACCCTTGGGCACCGGGTCTGCGTGCTGCGCGATGGCCAGCTACAGCAGGTGGACACGCCACAGACCCTGTTCGACAGCCCGGTGAACCTGTTCGTGGCCGGCTTCATCGGCTCCCCCGCCATGAACATCGTGTCCGCGGAGCTGACCCGCGACGACGGTCCCGCGGTCTCCTTCGCCGGTCACAAGCTGCCCCTGCCCGCCAAGCTCATCGACAGCAAGCCGGGCCTGTCCGGCTACTTCGGCCGCGAGGTGATCCTGGGCATCCGCCCGTCCGACTTCGAGGACGCCCGGCTGGCCGAGAGCGACTGGGCCCGGATGTCGGTGACCGCGGATGTCACCGAGGAACTGGGCAGCGAGATCCACGTCATCTTCTCGGTCGACGCCGCGCCGGTACGCCACTCCAGCATCAGCGAGATCACCAGCGAGGACGATGACGACGCCGCGGTGGTGATGGCGGCGGGTAAGTCGCTGTGGACCGCCCGGGTGGCAGCGCGCAGCCAGGTCCGCCCCGGGCAGCCGATCGAGCTCGCCGTGGACACCTCGAACCTGCAGTTCTTCGACCCGGTCACCGCCCTGTCCATCGGGCACCCGGGCGCCGCGGACGTGCCAGCCCCGGCCAGCTCCGCATCGGCCAGCTGACAGCAGCAGCCGGCTGACCCGGCCACAGCGCCGGGTCAGCCCACGACGACGAGTTCGCGGGTGATGGTGTTCAGCCGCTCGCAGCCGTCGGCGGTGCAGACCACGATGTCCTCGATCCTGGCCCCATGCGGGCCGGGATAGATGCCCGGCTCGACCGAGAAGGCCATGCCCGGCTGCAACGGCTCGGTGTTGCCCGCCACGATGTAGGGATCCTCGTGTGATCTCCAGGCCGATGCCGTGGCCGGTGCGGTGCACGAACTGTGCGCCGTACCCGGCCGCGGTGATCGGCTGCCGCGCCGCGGTGTCCACCGCCTCCGCCGTGACCCCGGGCCGGACCGCGGCGCAGGCCGCCTCCTGCGCGTCCCGCAGCACCGGGTAGTAGGCGGCGAACTCAATGGGCGGCGACCCGATCGCGTAGGTCCTGGTGCAGTCGGAGCAGTAGCCGCTGGGCATGGTGCCGCCGATGTCCACCACGACCACATCGCCCGGGGCCAGCACCCGGCCGGACGGCTCATGGTGCGGGCTGGCCGCGTTCGGCCCGGCGGCCACGATCACGAAGTCCACCCGGGCATGACCCTCGGCAGTGATCGCCTCCGCGATGTCCGCCGCGACCTCCTGCTCGGTCCGCCCCGGTCGCAGCCACTTCGGCACCGCCGCATGCACCCGGTCGATGGCTGCGCCCGCCTCGCGCAGGGCCGCGATCTCCGCGGGTGTCTTGCGGATGCGCAGCCCGCGCAGGGCCGCGCTGGCCAGCCCCTGCCGGGCGGTGGGCAGCGCCTCGCGGAAGCGCAGCACCATCATCGCCCACATCCGGTCCGAGCCAGCCCGGTGCTGGGCACCGGCCCGAGCCGCCCGGCCACCAGCGCGTACGGGTCGTCTGTCTCCTCCCACGGGAGGATGTCCAGGCCGAGGCCGCCCGCAGGCGAGGCCTGGGCCGCGGGCAGTTCCAGCCGGGGCACCACCAGGAACGGGTCGCCCTCGGCCGGGCACCGCGAGGCAGGTCAGCCGCTCCAGCTGCTTGGCGTCGTAGCCGATCAGGTAGCGCAGGTCAGGGCCGGGCGTCAGCAGCAGAGCTGCCAATCCGGCCTGGCCGGCCGCGTCGGCGGCCAGCCTCAGCCGGTCCGCCGGGTAGAGTTCAGCGGAGGCAGGCGCAGCCTGCCCGAGGCGAGCGTGCCCACCAGGTGCGTTCGGAGTACTGGGATCCCAGCTCGGCATGGGGCCATCCTTTCATGGGGTAAACCATGGCGGCGGCTCCTGCCCATCTGGGAAGCATGCTGTGCCCCTGTGGGCAGTGCGCTGTTCCCGTTTGGTGCGCTCTCTGTCCCATCTAGACAGGAAGGCCCATAATGCCTCACGCTAGGTGTACTTCGGCTCACTGATGTGAACGGCGATGACTTCTGAGATCGTTAGTTCCCCAGCTCCCCTCGAGCCAGGCGCCCGCCCGGGGTTGCGCCCCGCTGCGGCCCGTGCGGCCTTTGCCGCAGCGTCTGGCCGGATTCCGCTGCGCCCACGCAACAGTGAGCGCGAGCCCGGTGACCCCACCGCGCTCGCCGCTGCTTTACTGCAAGAACGTCACGTCACGCTGGAACTCCAGCGCGCCATCCTGCCCCTGCACGAGGCTCCGTTCGACCTGCCCGGGCTGCGGGCGGTGGTCCGGTACCTGCCCGCCTCCGCGGACAGCCGCGTCGGCGGCGACTGGTACATCACCGCGGAGATGCCGCCCGGCGACGTGCTCATCGCGATCGGCGATGTCGCCGGGCACGGCCTGCCCGCGGCCGCTGGCATGGCCCGGCTGCGCGGTGCGCTGGCGGGCCTGGCCATCACCGGGGCGCCGCCAGAGCGTCTGGTCGGCTGGCTGAACGACCTGGTGCATCACGTCGCGCCGGAGCACACGGCCTCGGTGCTGGCTGGCTATTTCGACCCGCTCACCCGCCGGCTCACCTGGGCCCAGGCGGGCCACCCGCCGCCGCTGCTGGTCCGGGGGGCTTGCGCGGGGCCGCTTGGCCAGCCGTCCGGCATCCTGCTCGGCGCCGGCCGCGAGGGCTATGAGGCCATGACGGTGACCCTGGAGGCCGGCGACATCCTGCTGCTCTTCAGCGATGGCCTGGTGGAGCGGCGGGACCGGTCGCTGGATGACGGGCTCAGCACGCTGGCCAAGGCCGCGGCGGGCATCAGCGATCCGGAACAGCTCATCGAGGCGGTCCTGGACGCTCGCGCCCTGACCGACCCGGAGGACGACACCTGCCTGGTGGCGCTGCGCGTCCTGTAGCTCTGCTTGCCCAGGGGGACGACCCCCTGGAACCCCCGGGATCAATGGCCCCGCCAGACACCCCCTCCGGGAGCGCCTCCCGTGACCACAGAAATGCTGGGTTAGCCCCCCTGGGCCAGCGCCGCGGCTGCCCGGCGCAGTGACGAGCCCAGGTCCCACCGGGTGTCCAGGGCGGCCAGCCGGGCCGGGTCCGCGGGCTTGACCGGCAGCGTGCCGTGTACCGCCGGGACCGGCGCATCGCGGGCCACCTGGACCACTGGCGGGGCCACATCCAGGTAGTCGCGGGCCGCCGCGACTTTGCGCCTGCTCCCCCCGGGGAAGCCCCCGTGCCCGCTGTCCAGCGCGTTGACGATGGCCGCAACCGAGCCGAACGTGGCGATCAGCGCAGCCGCGGTCTTCTCCCCCACCCCCGGCACTCCGGGCAGGCCGTCGCTGGGGTCACCGCGCAGCACGGCGAAGTCGGCGTACGCCCGTCCCGGGATGCCGTACCGTTCCGTCACCGCCGCCTCGTCCACCACGTCCAGCTTGGTCAGCCCCCGGACGGTGTAGATGACCCGCACCGGCTGGGCGTCGTCCACCAGCTGGAACAGGTCACGGTCCCCGGTGACGATCTCCACCGGGCCGGCCTGCCGGGCGGTGAGCGTGCCGATGACGTCGTCCGCCTCGTAGCCAGCCGCGGCCGCGGTCGCTATCCCCATCGCGGCCAGCACTTCCTCGATCACCGGGATCTGCGGGGTGAGTGCGGGGGGCTCCTCCTCGGTGCCGTCCGGGCGGGCCCGGTGCGCCTTGTAGGAGGGAATCGCAGCGACCCGGAAGGCAGGCCGCCAGTCCGCGTCCAAGCAGGCCACCAGGGCCGCCTGGCGCCCTGGCCCGGACCAGCCGGGCGATCATGTCGAGCAGCCCGCGGATGGCGTTGACCGGTGTCCCATCCGGGGCCGTCAGGGTCTCCGGCACGCCGTAGAACGCGCGATAGTACAGCGAGGCGGTATCCAGCAGCATCAGGCCCACCCCGGACATCTTGCCAGGCGGCGCGGGTGAACGTGGGCCCGCTATGGTTTGACCGAGCCACCAGCGAAGGGACCTGCTCTGTACGCGGAAAGCGCTGCGGCCGACCTGCTAACCGGGCCAGCCGCAGAGGCGTTTTCCGGCGTGGCGCTGGCCGGGCTGCTGGTGACCGCGGTCACCCGGCCGCGTTGGCTGCCCGAAGCAGCGGTGGCGGTCCCCGCCGCGGTGCTCATGGTCGTCACCGGGGCGCTCCCCTGGCAGCAGGCCCGCGCCGAGACCCTGCGCCTGCTCCCGGTCCTCGGCTTCCTCGGCGCGGTGCTGATCGTCGGGCACTTCTGCCAGCAGGCGGGGCTCTTCACCGCGGCCGGAGCGCGGCTCGCCCGGGCCAGCCGTGGTTCACCGGTCCGGCTGCTCACCGGGGTGTTCGGCCTCGCGTCGGTGACCACCGCGGTGCTCAGCCTGGACACCACCGTGGTACTGCTCACCCCGGTGGTCTACGACACCGCGGTCCGGCTGCGGCTACGCGCCAAGCCACACGTCTACGCCTGTACCCACCTGGCCAACTCAGCGTCCCTGCTGCTGCCGGTGTCCAACCTCACGAACCTGCTCGCCTTCTCCGTGGCCGGGCTCACCCTGGTCCAGTTCGGCGGCCTGATGGCGGCGCCCTGGCTGGTGGCGATCGCGGTCGAATACGTCGCGTTCCGCCTGTTCTTCGCCGCGGACCTGACCGTCGTCCCGCCGGCGGCGGCCCGCCAGGCCGCGGGCCCGCTGCCCTCGGTTCCGTTGTTTCCGCTGGTCACGGTCCTGGCTACGCTGGCCGGCTTCGTGCTCACCTCCTTTGCCGGGGTGAACCCGGCCTGGGCGGCCGCGGCCGGGGCGGCCGTACTGGCCGGCCGGGGCCTGGTCCGGCGGGACGAGACACCCGCCGGGGTGGTACGCGCGGCCGGCCTCCCGTTCCTGCTGTTCGTGCTGGGCCTGGGCATTGTGGTCAGGTCCGTGGTGGACAACGGGCTGGGCACGGCCATCGCCCGGGTGATCCCGGGCGGCTCGGGGCTGCCTGCGCTCCTGGCCATCGCGGCGGCGGCCGCGGTCCTGGCCAACGTGGTGAACAACCTGCCCGCGGTGCTGGTGCTGCTGCCGGTGGTGACCGGCCATTCCCCCGTGGGCGGCGCCGGGCCGCTGCTCGCCGTGCTGATCGGCGTCAACATCGGCCCGAACCTGAGCTACGCGGGATCGCTCGCCACCCTGCTCTGGCGCCGCCTGCTGGCTGAGCGCGATCATGACACGAACCTCGGCGAGTTCACCCGGCTCGGGCTGCTGACCGTGCCCGCAGGCCTGGTGCTGGCCACCGTGGCCCTGTGGGCGGTGCTGCAGGTCTGAGGCCTAGGCCCGTGCGGCACTGTCCAGCGGGTAGACCAGCTCCTCCTCGTCCAGGTCAGCGGCCCCATCCCGGTGGTACAGCTGCCGCCTGCCGCTGGGCTGGAAGCCCATCCGCACGTAGAAGGCGCGAGCGTGAAGCCAGAAACCACGGCCCGGTCCCGATCCGGTCCCGCCACTGCGCTTCGGTGAGGTCCAGCTCCCGGGCGAGTGTCGAGCCGAACGCCTCCGGCGAGTCCGCCAGCGCGGCCAGCCGCACCTCGCGCACTGTGGCCCAGTCCCCCGGCTGCGCCCGCCGGACCTGGGTATCGCTGGCCGTCACCGGACGAGCGTGGCCCGCCCGCGCACCTCAGCACAAGCGGATAACCGCCTGACCCGGCGCCGGCTTCGAGAACGCCATCCTGGCCGAGCGTCCGGAGGCCGCCGCCGCCTGATCACCGGCCGAAAACCAGTGTGGCGTCGGGCCGGTCGTGTCGTAGCCTCGCCGAGTGACAAACTCTGCGACCGTCGACGGTCTCGCACGTGCATCCGCAGTTATGGGCGACCTGATCGACCGCATAGCTCCCGGCCAGTGGACGGCGCCGACCCCGTGCACGGAGTGGAGTGTGCGAGATGTCGTCAATCATCTCGTCGGGATGAACCTCGTGTTCGTGGCGCTGTTCGAGGAGAGCCCGATGCCCGCACGTGGGGCCGACCGGCTCGGCGCCGATCCCGCCGGGGCCTACCATCGATCCGCCGCAGCGTTGCAGGCCGCCGCCGCCCGCCCAGGGGTTCTGGAGCGAAGCCAGGCGACGCCGGTGGGCGTGGCCACCGGCGCCGAGCGGCTGCAGTGGCGCATCGTGGATCTGCTCGCGCATGGGTGGGACCTTGCCCAGGCCACCGGCGTTGCGGCCGAGCTGCCCGACGATCTCGCCGAGCAGGCGCTCACGTTCGCCCGAGCCCAGCTGCCCAGCCAGCCGCGCGCCGGACGATTCGCCGATCCGCAGCCGATCCGCGACAACGCACCCGCCATCGACCGGCTGGCGGCATTCACCGGCCGGCCAGTTCCGTGGACGCCATGAACGCTTACATCAGATCGATTGACACACACCATCTAGGCCACCCCACCCAGCAGCGGGAACCGCCTGGCACCCGCATCCTGCACCATCCGTCCTCCCCCCGTCTTCCCCCCGTCTTCCCGGCGTCACCATCGTGGGTCGCTGTCACCGGCCCACGATGGTGACGCCGGAGCGGGCCACCATTTCCTGCAGTGCCGCCACGTGCTGCTCGAAGGCGGTACGCCCGGCCGGGGTGAGCCGCGCCGAGGTCCGCGGGCGCTTGCCGACGAAGCCTTTGCGGATCTCGACGTAGCCCGCCTGCTCCAGGGTGGCGAGCTGTTTGGACAGGGCGGAGTCGGACAGGCCCGCGCTGTCGCGGATGAACTTGAAGTCTGCCCACTGCGAGGCGGCCAGCAAGGACACGATCGCCAGCCGGGTAGGCGGGTGGATCAGGTCATCGAAGCGGGCAGCGGTCATCGCGGGGACCCGGCCCGGTTGCCGAGCATGATCCGGTGCAGCGTCCGCATCAGGACCGGGCCGCCAAGGCCCATCGCGGTGCCGCCGGCCAGGCAGGCCAGCGTCGCCGGGTAAGGTATCCCGGCCGCGCGCAAGGCGAAGGCGATGCCGAGGGTGCATCCCACGATCAGCGCGGTGAAGCCCAAGATCGCTGCCACCCCCCGGCCGTCCAGCAGCCCGTTGCGCAGCCTGGCCTGGCGGAACTGGCTGCGGACGGCCACGCCGGTGGCCGTCAGCAGGCCGACAACGAACACCGAGACGGCTCCGCCGACTGCGGCCGTGGTACGGGTGTCGACGCCTGCGGCGACGACCACCATCAGCGCGCCAACTGCCCACCAGTACCAGGCGGGGACCGTGGCCTGGTCAATGACCTGCTGCTGGCGCCTCTGGACCTCGGCCAGCGCCCGGGCGGCGTCGCCTGCGTGCGGTTCCTTGTCCATGACACCTTCTCCCTCCCGTGCGTCCAGTACTTTCCTGTAAGGAAAGCATACTCCTCACTTTCCGAGTCGGCAAGTACTTGCGTTGTCAGCAAGCCCGGACGCCCGCACGCCGGGCCTGGCCGCTCTGGCTGCCAGGCCCAGCCGGGTGTCCAGCGCAAGGACCACGAAGCAGTGGTGATGCGCAGCGCCCCGGGGCGGGCCCCAGGCCCCGCAGGTAACCCAGCAGCGGCACCAGCCCCTGACCCGCCGGGACGTTACGCTGCGGGCATGGCGGGCTATGACGACGGCCGGGTGATCTGCACCGACCAGGAGATCATCATCCAGCACTACTACCTGGCCGGACCGAAACGGATCCCGTACTCCGCGATCCGGCAGGTACGCCAGGTACCGCTCGGCTCGATGGGCCGGTGGCGGATCCACGGTAGCGGTGATCTCGTGCACTGGTTCAATTACGACCCGGGCCGGCCGCGCAAGCCGGTCGCGCTGGTGCTTTACCTGGACGCCAGGGTGCGCCCGGTGATCACACCGGATGATCCCGGCCAGGTCGCGGCCGAGTTCACCGCGCACGGGGTACCCGTCACCACCGGCACCGAGGCCGGCCTTTGGTAGCGGCGGGAGCCCGGCGGGCCCGGCCGCATGCCAGGCTGTGCGCATGAAGTACGTGCTCTTCTACGAGTCCGCCGACGATGTGCGCACCCATGCCCCGGCGCATTTCGCCGCCCACCAGGCCCGCTGCCAGGACTTTCACGCCCGCGGCGAGCTGCTGCTGGTCGGTACGTTCGCCGGCCCGCAGCGGGACGGCTCGATGGCGGTCTTCCGGACCCGGGAGGCGGCCGTGGAGTTCGCCAGCGGAGACCCGTTCGTACTGCACGGAGTGGTCCGGGGCTGGCGCGTGGTCGGCTGGAACGAGGCCCTGGCCGCGGAGTGAGCCACCGCAGGCAGGCTCACGCTGTGCTGGCGTCCCTGACCTTGCACTCGTAGTAGTCCCGGGCCGAGGCGAGGAACTCGTCCAGGATGTACAGGCTGATTCCTACGCTAACGGCGGCACCCAGAAATGGTACGAAGCCGGTGAGGGTCTTGGCGCCAAACTTAGCTGTGATCTTGGCCGAAACCTTGGTGAGAATCTTGCCAAAGATCGGCTGCAGCATAGTTGCGACTTGCGAGCCGCCGATTCCGGCAGCCCCTCCGGCCACGCCACCAACATTGGCTGCGGCCACTTTGACGCCAATCTTAAAGCCGAGAGCCAGGACTTTGGCCCCGAACACCGGGTAGGCAACGGAGTCAACGATGGCGACACCGCCCACGGCGGCAGCAGGCACGGTTTTGTCGATGGCATGACTCCACAGCGCGAAGATCGCCGGGAGATCAGCGTCGGCTTCGGTCGTGGCTCCCATCAGCTCACCGGTTCCGATGGCTCCGCGGCCCATCAGGCGGAACAGGTAAGGGAGCTCGAGGGCGATGCCGCCCCCGTGCAGTCCGGGGATGACCGACGTGCCGAGCGCCGCCATGGTGGTCCGGCTTTCCAGGTGCTCACGCCACTTATCCACGGTCTGGTATCCGCGGGCCTCGGCTGCGGCGGCCTCGGCGCTGCCGGTCACCCAGTTGAGTGAGGTTTGGAAGATCTCCGCCGCTTGACTGTCTTTCTTGTGCCGAAGTGCCAATGTCGCTGTGGTCATCGGACTTCTCCTCTTCCTGTTATGTCCTCCTTTCAGCGTGCCAATGTGCGATGTCATTGTCAGTCATCCGGCTGACAGGGCTGCTGTCAGGAACCTGACAGCAGCCCTGGCCATAACCCAGCACCAGGGACTTTAGGTGTTTGGGTGAATTTGAGTGGCGTGTGCTTTGCATTGCCTGATGCGGCCTTGTTGGTAAGTATTCGGAAGTCCTGTGGGCGGGCATAGCGATAGTCGGCGTGGGCTTTTACATGGGCGGCGCCGTGGTGATTGCCGGGTACGGGTTCAGCCTGGCTGCTGGGCGGCTGCGCCCAGGTCTGGAGGTCGCCGGGGCTGGCGGTCCAGGGCGGGAAGCGTTCCAGGTCCGGGCCGGTGAGCGGCTTGCCGCCGGTGCGGCCGCATTCGTTGAGGTAAGCGGTGAGGTAGGTCAGGACGTTCAGGCCAGCCATCTGGGCGGTGGTGGTGACGGTCCAGATCACGGCGGCGAGCCGGGCGGAGTCGCCGTTATGGGAGCCGCGGGCGTTCTTCCTGGTGACGACCGGGTCTCTGATCATGCGCTCGGCGGCATTGTTGTCGTTATCCGGACGTCCGGATAAGGACAATTATGCTGACGTCCTGGTTATGCCGATGTCGGCGTGAGCTGCCGCTGTCACGGGTGGTCCGGGAGTGGCTGGGCCGGAGAAGTTCGGCATAACTAGAGGGCCTCCAGGAACGCGAGGAGCTTGTCGGGCGGGGTGTAGCGGCCGGGACGGGTGCCAGGCGGGGCGGTCCGGTCGAGGGCGCGCTGTTTGAGCCGCAGGTCGGCGTGTATGTAGGGGGGT
>CAWDRD010000010.1:0-12785 GCA_963804455.1 uncultured Actinomycetes bacterium | reverse complement strand
CATATGTCATTTCTTCGTCTCAAGTTGGCTTGCTGGGTGATACGAGGCAATCACCACGATGCCTGGGTCAATGGAGCCGACGATCCAATTTCGGGCATGGTGGTCGAATTGGAAGAGGCAAGAGCGCTGGGCGAGTTGGTGAAGCAGGGCTGGCGCCCGAAGCGGACCATTATCTCTGCGCGTGGGACGGCGAAGAGCCCGGCCTGCTGGGTTCCACCAGTGGGTCGAGCAGCACCAGGATGAATTGCGCCAGCACGCGGTAATGTGTGTGAACTCCGATTCCAGCGCCCGCGGTTACCTGAATGTCTCCGGCTCTCATACGTTGGAGCGCGCGATCAACCAGGTCGCGTGGAGATTCAGGACCCGGAGAAGCACATTTCCGTGTGGAAACGCGCCTATCTTCGGCGTGTAGGAGCGCGCCGCCACCCCGGAGGACCGCGAGGAGTTGCGCAATCGTGCCGACCTGCGCCTGGGAGCGCTCGGTGATGGTTCCGACTACACGGCCTTTCTCGATTATGCCAGGTGGCCCTGGTCGCCCGGGACGTCCTGGCGGACTTCGGGCTGACCGGCTGGCCGAAGACCTCGGCTCCCGGGGCTTCCACATCTACGCCCGCATCGAGCGCCGCTGGGAGTTCGCCGACGTTCGCCGGGCGGCGGTGGCTGTCGCCCGGGAGGTCGAGCGGCGGGCGCCGGACCTGGCCACGTCCAAGTGGTGGAAGGAAGAACGGCACGGGGTCTTTGTTGACTACAACCAGAACGCCAAGGACCGGACCGTCGCGTCGGCGTACTCGGTCCGGCCACCCGCGACGCGCGGGTGTCGACGCCGCTGGCCTGGGACGAGGTGCCGGAATGGCGGCCGGGCCGTTCACCCTCGACACCGTGCCGCAGCGCTATGCCCAGCTCGGCGACCCATGGCAGGACATGGACGCGGCCGCTGCCTCGCTGGAGCCGCTGCTCGGCCTGGCCGACCAGGATGCGGCGGCGGGACTGCCAGACGCCCCGTGGCCGCCGCACTACGACAAGCAGGCGGGCGAGCCGCCCCGGGTCCAGCCGTCCAAGCGCCGGGCGCCGCACCCGAGCGCGGCCAAGCCCGCCGCTACCTCGGGACGCCGTCCCGGGTCCGGCCGCCGCCAGTCCACGATGCCGCTGATCGAGGTGGCCCGGGCCGCGACCAAGGACGAGGCGATGGCCGGCCTGGACCGGTGGAAAGAGCGGCACCCCGCGGTCTGGCCCCACCTGGAGCCCCCGGACGTGCTGGTGGACTCGATGCGCGGGCGCAGCTCGACCTGGACCAGGATCCGGCTGAACCTGCGCAACGTGCCCGACGCGGAGCGGCCACCGCAGGAACCCTGGACGTTGACTACGACCCGTGGGCGCGGGGTGGGCGGGCCGCCCGATAGCGGGGCCGCCGAGACCCTGCTGCGGCTGCTGGCCGAGGAGATCCTGCGCCCGGCCGCGATCCCGGCCCGCCGCCACCGGCCTGGGTCGGCCGCAGCCGCCGACTCGCTGGCCCGGGCGCAGGCCGTCGCGAGCGCGCTCGTCGCCGTGGGGGCGCTCAGCGCGGCCAGGGCCGCCGCGGCCCTGAACGATCTCGCCGGGGCACTGGCCGCGCGCGGCAGGCCAGCCGGGATCCCGGAAGCGGCGGCCGACCCGCAGGCCGGGCCAGGCCCCGGCCCGTGCCCCGCGGCACCTACCGTGCCGTGCCGGTCGGCGCGGCGGTCCCCGTTGACCTGGATGGTTACCAGGGCGAGGCACACCTGCAGACGCTCGTGCTCGCCCCAGACACTGCGGCATCACCGTGACCTGGCTGAACACCTGGCAGGCGGTCCGGGCGGCACCGGGCGGCCGCGCGGCGCAGCCCAGTTTCCCGCCGTTCGGCGACTCCGGGCTGACGGACGACCGTGGCCGCCGGTACCGGCTCAGCTTCGAGACCGGCGCAGGCGGCTGGCACGACAGCGGTGTGCTCCGGCTGTCCCCCGTCCCGCCGGCCGGCCTCCGCTGGCTGGAGCTGCCGATCAGCCCCGGCCGGGTCATCCGGATCAACGTGGCGGCCCCGGACCCGCCCGCGCCTGCCCAGCACGAGCGGCTGGCCCCGGCCGGCCCCGGCGAGCGGCTGCTGGAGGCGGTAGCCGAGACGCTGCTCGGCGGCGGGCCGCTCGCCAGCGCCAGCGCCCGGCAGCTGGCCAGCAGCGCCGCAGAGGTGGCCGGCGCACTGCAGGCGGTGCACGCGCTGCCCGCAGGCAGCCAGGCGCCCGCCCGGCTCGCCGCGCTCTGCCAGCGCCGCGCGGTGGAGGTCGCTGGGCCGCTGGCCGCCCAGGCCCGGGACACACCGCTGCCCGCGCCCTGGGCCAGCGTGCTGGCCAGCGAGCGGCGCCAGGACGGCCCGCGCGGGATCGCACCGGCCGCAGCGGTGCTCCCCGAGATCGACGGCGCCCGGTTCGTGCTCGCCGGGCTGCTGTCCTGGGAGCGCTACACCGCACTGACCGTCTTCAGCTGGGGCTGGGCCCCGGAGCCGCGCGGGTTCCGGCCCGGCCAGCCGCTGTCCTGGTGGGCCCGGGACGACGCCGGGCGCTGGCAGGTGGGCCGGGCGACCACGGCCAGCTCGGCCAGCGGCACGTTCCACCTGCAGCTGACCCCGCCGCTGGACCACGCCGCGACCGCGCTGGATGTCATGGTCAGCGGGTCATCCAGCCGGGTGACCGCGACGCTCCCGCTGTGCTGGCAGGGCGGGGACATGGCCGGGTACAGCTGATGCCCGTGCCGCGTATTCTCCAGGCAGCGTCAGCCCGGCGGAGGAACGCATGACAGCAGGGCACCATCCCGATCCCGGCACACCGGCCGCTGAGACGTACCTGCGCTTGCTGGCCGAGGCTGAGCTGCGCCGCGGCCCGTTACCCGCTGGGCCCGGGCCGCATCCGCATCTGGTCTGGCTGGCCGCCACCACGCTGGTGGCGGCAGGCGTGCTGCCGGCCGCGGCCGCCTGGCGGGTGCTGGCGGACTTCGAGGCAGCCGCCGCGCTGCGGACCGGCCAGCTGAGCACGGCGGTCACCAGCCGCTACCCGCCGCGCTGGGCTGGCCCGCAACCGCCTGCGGCCAATGCCAGCGCCCCAGTCGTGGCCGCCGTACCAGCCGCCGCGGCCCTGCCCCTGCCCGCGGAACGCGACGGCTGGTACGGCGAGTTCCGGCTGCTCGGGCTGGTGCTGACCGAGGCGGACGCCGCCTTGACGGTGGCCGCCAGATGGCTGGGGCAGGCCCGCCGGTCGGCGGCGCCGCAGCCGCGGCACGCTCCGTTCCACCAGGTGGGCGCGGTGGACGAGCGCGGCATCCAGTACCGGGCGGCGCTCTGGGACCGGGGCGTCGAAGACGGCCGGGAGTGGTGGGATGGCCACCTCACGCTGACCCCGGTGCCCAG
Organism: uncultured Actinomycetes bacterium; assembly: GCA_963804455.1. Lineage (GTDB taxonomy): Bacteria > Actinomycetota > Actinomycetes > Streptosporangiales > Streptosporangiaceae > RYN-230. The sequence continues at coordinate 9,373 of CAWDRD010000010.1, read as the reverse complement.
CCCGGGCACCTGCTGGCTGGACCTGGGGCCCGGCGCGGGCGGCCAGTCAGCGCGGATCGACCTGACCGCCCCGGCTACCCCGGCCGAGATCGTGACCGAGCCGGCCCCGGCAGTCAGCGCGGCCGCCCGGATGCTCGACCGGGCAGGCGACGACCTGCTCAGCCAGGGCCCGTCCGCGTGGGCGGCCAGTGACCCGCTGGGCATCCGGATCAGCCAGGTGATCCAGCACCTCACCGGGTCCGGCGCAGTCCGCCAGGATGATCCGGCCCTGCTCCGGCTGGGCGCCCTGGCCTGGCGGCTCGGGCTGCAGCTTGGCACCGGCCTGCCAGGTGCTGGCCATCCAGGTGCCAGCCGGATGCCCGCCGCGTGGGCCAGCCTGCTGGTGGACGCAGATGCGCAGGACGGGCCGGAGGGCACCGCCGCGTTCGCGGTGGCACTGCCGGAGATCGACGGGGCCAGGCTCGCCCTGGCTGGCTTGCGGTCCGCCCGGGACGATGTCACGCTGCACGTCAAGGCCAGCGGCTGGGAGCCGCTCGGCGCGGGCTGGCTGAGGTACGCCAGCGGACCCTATGGCGACCCGCTGGATACCGCACTGTCCTGGCAGGTACGCGACAGCACCGGGCGCTGGCACCTGGTGCGCGGCATGAGCTGGAGCGCCACCAACACCATGATCCAGATGCAGCTCGTTCCCCCGCTGCACCCGGCGGCCACGGCGATCGAGGTGATCGTGACCGGTGCCACCCGCCGCGTCCGCGCTACCATCCCGCTCGCCTGGCAGGCCGCGGGCGGGCCGGTGGCCCGGTGAGCCCGCCGTGGTGGGCGGCCTTCCCGCCCGCGGAGGCCCGGATCCGCTGCGGCACCGGCCAGCACCTGCTGCGCTGGGCCGACGGCGAGCTCAGCGCCGCTGACCACGCCGATACCGAAGCCGAGCTGGTGCTCGCCGCGCTCGGCGGCGAGCGGCCCGAGTGCGTATCGATGGTCGAGGCCTGGGCCGCGCACGCTGACGACCTGGACGTGCTCGTGCTCGGCCCCCGCTCTCCGGCCGACGAGCTCGCCGTGACCTGGGACCGGCTGGCGGTATCCCGCTCCGCGCGGCCGCTGGCCGGTCACCGCCCGATGATGCCGGGACCGGCCTCGTCCCGGCGGGCCCGGCGCGGGGCGATGGTGGCCCTGGCCCGCCGGGCCACCCCGCCGGAGCTGGAACAGGCCCTGGCCCGGCGGGATGAAGTGCTCACCCTATTCGCCCTGGGCCGGGCGTTCCAGCTGCGGCTGTCCGGCACGGTGGCGGCCGCCTGGTCGGCGCGCCCGCCCGGAACTGCCGGGCCAGTCCTGGTCGCGGCGCTGACCGGGCGGGTGGCCCCCCGGGCGGCACCGTGGTGCGGCCTGGACCCCGGGCGGGTCCGCGCATCGCTGCACCAGGGCCCGGGCTGGGGCACCCTGCACCTGGACACCACCGGGCAGCTGGACACCACCGGCCAGCTGGAGGCCGGCCTCGCCGGGCCGGTCCTGGCCGTTTCGCTGCCGGTGAGCTGGCTGGCCCGGGTCTGGGCCCCTGGCTTGCCGGTGGTCGGCGGCTACTTCGTGGTGGACGTGCTGGACGTCAGCTGGCCACGGGCGCAGGTGCTCGGCATCCGCGAGCCAGGGGCCAGTCCGGCTGTCCTGAGCATCCTCTGGGACCAGGAAAACTGGTCGGTGGTACCCGCTGACGGCTGACGGCCACAGCGGCAGGCGGCGGACCTGCGCACAGGCAAGGAGGGACGTGGGCAACGACGGCCAGCGTTTCGCGGGGGCTGGCGGCGAGCGCCAGGCGGCGGCCACCGAGGCACTCGGCGTCGCCGTAGCGGCGCGGGTCCCGGTGCTGCTCTGGGGCGCGCCCGGGACCGGCAAGACATCCGTGATCCGGGCCATGGCCAGCGCCATGGGATGGCCCTGCGAGACCGTGATCGCCTCGATCCGCGAGCCATCGGACTTCGCCGGGCTCCCCGTGGTCGTGGGCGGCGACGTCCGGTTCGCGCCCCCGGCATGGGCGCGCCGCCTCGCGCAGGCCGGGCGTGGCCTGCTGTTCCTGGATGAGCTGTCCACCGCTCCCCCGGCGGTGCAGGCGGCGCTGCTCCGGGTGGTGCTGGAGCGCGTGGTCGGCGACTTGGAGCTGCCCGCTGACGTGGCTGTGGTCGCGGCGGCCAACCCGCCTGAGCAGGCGGCCGACGGCTGGGATCTGTCCGCCCCGCTGGCCAACCGGCTCTGCCATCTGACCTGGGACATCGATCCCCGGACGGTCGCCGACGGGCTGGCCGGGGGCTGGGCGCCGCCGCCGGTGCCGAAGCTGCCGGACGGCTGGGCCGCCGAGGTGGGCCTTGCCCTGGCCCTGGTAGCGGCGTTCCTGCAGGTTCGCCCGGCCCTGGCCTGCGCGCCGCCAGCGGACGCTAACGCGGCCGGGCGTGGCTGGCCCAGCCCGCGGACCTGGGAGATGGCGGGCCGTCTGTGGGCCGCCAGCGGGGCCGCAGGTGCGGCCGGGGAGACGCGCTCCGCGCTGATCCGGGGCGCGGTGGGGGACGGCGCGGGGGTGGAATTCCTGGCCTGGCTGGCCGAGATGGATCTGCCGGACCCCGAGGCCGTGCTCGCCGACCCAGGCTCGTTCGTGCTCCCCGAACGCGGGGACCGCGCTTATGCGGCGGTCGCCGCCGTGGCCGCCGTGGTGGCCGCCGATCCGACCGCGGACCGCTGGATCGCCGGCTGGCAGGTCCTCGGCCAGGCCGCGGCCACGGCGCCGGATGTGGCCGCGGTCGCGGCCCGCATCCTGGCCCGGTGCCACCCGGCCGGGGTCCCGCCCCCACCCGAAGTCAAGCTGTTCGCCCCGGTGCTGCGGGACGCCGGGCTGCTCCGCGGATGAGCACGGGCGGCGACGTGGTGCCGGGGCTGGCTGCGGGCCGGCTCTGGGCGGCAACCCGGTACCCGTACCTGGCCACCGGGCTGTTCGGCGCTCAGGTCACGGCCAGTCCCGGGATCGGCACGGTGGCAGTGGACGAGCGGTGGCGGATGCACGCCGACCCGGAGCTCACCGCCGCCTGGACGCCCGCGCAGCTGGGCAGCGTGCTGGTGCATCATGTCTGCCACCTGCTGCGCGGGCACGGGGACCGGGCCGTCGCGGCGGGGGTCACCGCCGCCGACGCGCGCGGCTGGCTGCGCGGCGCGGACGCCGAGATCAACGACGACCTGGTGCCGGCCGGCCTGGACCTGCCGGGCAGGCCGGTCCTCCCGGAGCACCTGGGCGCCCGCCCTGGCCTGCTGGCCGAGCAGTACTTCCGCCCGGGGCAGCCGGCCGATGCCGCCGCCGGATGGGACCTCGACTGCGGGAGCGGCGCCGACGGCCAGGGCCGGGCCTGGGACAGCGCCGGGCCACCGCCACTGTCGCCGTGGCAGGCCGAGCTGCTGGCCCGGCAGGTGGCCCAGGACTGCCTGCAGCACGCCCGTGAGCCCGGCACCGTGCCCGCGGGCCTGCTGCGCTGGGCGCGGCAGGTGCTGGAGCCAGCCGTTGACTGGCGGCGGGTGCTCGCGGCGGAGCTGCGCCGGGCGGTCGCTGACACGGCCGGCGCGGTGGACTACTCCTACCGGCGGCCCTCCCGCCGCGCGTCAGTGTCCGGCGACGTGGTGCTGCCCGCCCTGCGCCGGCCGGTGCCCGAGGTCGCGGTGGTCTGCGACACCTCGGGCAGCATGACCGAGGACCTGCTCGCGGTCGCGCTGGCCGAGGTGGAGGGCCTGCTCCGGGCGCTGGGGCTGGCCCGCCAGGTGCGCGTGCTCGCCTGTGACACCGCGGCCAGCGCCGCCCGCCGGGTCAGCTCGGCCCGGCAGGTGGAGCTGGTCGGCGGGGGCGGCACGGACATGGGCGCCGGGATCGCCGCCGCAGCGGCGCTGCACCCGCGGCCCGCGGTGACCGTAGTCCTGACCGATGGGTTCACGCCCTGGCCAGCCGGGCCGCCGCGGGGAATCCGGGTCATCATCGCCCTGCTCGGCGAGGCCGCGCCCGAGGCGCCGGGCTGGGCGCGGGCCGTCCGGGTACCTGCCGGGCAGGCCTGACCAGCCGGCCGGGGGCCTGCCGGGTGCCCCGGCCGCCTGGGCTTACGGCGCGGGACGGCGCGGGCGGGGAGCCGCGACCGCAGCGTGCCCGGGCCGGGCCGGGGCCGGGGCCGGGGCCGACGCCGCGGGCGGGGTCAGCACGGTGAGCGCGCCGGTGATAGCCAGCACCGCGGCCAGCGCACCGCACTCCCGCCAGGTGGCCCGGGCGGGCCCGGCCGCGGGCCGCGGCCGGCCGAGCCAGGCCCGGCCGAGGATGGCCAGCACCGCCACGGTCAGCACCAGGGCCGCCTTGACCAGGACGGCGATGCCGAAGCCGGTGGTCAGCAGGGAGTGCACCAGCGAGTGCACCGGGATGAGCACCACCACGATGATCACGCCGGTGAGCACGACGAAGGCGAACAGCCAGGCGGCGGCGTTCGCGTACAGCCGGACCAGGCCCCGCAGGGCTACCGGGTCATGCCGCCAGGCCACTGCGGCGCGCAGCGTGTACAGCAGCATCCCGGCCCACATCAGGGCGGGCAGCGCGTGCACGAAGGTGAGCAGCGCGCCGCCGACCGGGACGACGCCCTCGGGGTGCGCCCGGATGCCTTCCGCGGCGATGACGCCGAGCAGCGGCAGCACGCTCAGCCCGGGCCGGCGCAGCCGCAGGGCGGCTGCGGCCAGCAGGAACGCGGCACACTCGACGACGACGAGCAGGTCCTGGCCGGACGTGATCAGCGGCCCTGTGGCGGAGTGCGCCAGGCCGGCATCGAGGCTGCGGCTGGCCAGGATGGTCAGCGCCAGCAGGGCGGCCGCGGCCGCGCCGAGCAGCGAGGAGCGCAGCGCCCACGGCGGCGGCAACGGCGCCGGGGCGGCTCCCTTGTACTGCCGGGCCAGCCCACGGCCGGCCAGCCCGCCCAGCGCCCCGGCCAGCCCGGCCAGCAGCAGCCAGCGCAGCACCGCGATGAGGCAGGCGGCAACGACGGTCACGCGCCACATCATGGCACCTGGGCGGCCCCGGTCAGGACGCGGGCGGCGCGAACCAGGAGCGATCGGCGGTGAACAGGTACTGGTCGGCGATGTGGTTGAGCACCCGGCGGGCCTGCCGGAAGCTGTCCGCCACCTCTGCCACCACGTCCAGCCGGGCCGTGCGCACCGTGGCCAGGCCGCAGGCCGCGCGGTACCAGCGCGCGCCGAGTTGCTCGAGCAGCTCGATGGCTGGCGCCTCGGCCAGCTGGTCGTGCTGCGCGGCCGGGACCTGGGCGGCGTGCAGCAGCCGGGCCACGCCCGCCGGCCCGACGCCGTGCAGGGTGGCGTAGTCCGGGAAGACCCCGGCCAGGAACAGCGACACATCACCGAGCCTGCGGTACACTCCGGGGCGCTCCGCATCCGGCACGCCATCCAGCAGCCCGGCCAGCCGCACCGGGTCGAGCTCGCTGAACCGCCGGGTCCGCGGCCGGCCGCCGCCCCGGACCCGGTACCGCCCGCTGGCCACCCGGGTGAACGAGGCGAGCAGCTCGGCGAGGAAGAGCCGCCGGGCGGGCGAGCCGAGGAAGTCCCGCAGCGCGGGCGCGTCGAACAGCGGGATCCGCTGTCGCAGGCCGGTGCGCTCGGTGACGTGGTCCATGGAGGCGAGCTCGGCCGCTGAGCGGTGCACGGCCACGGCGAAGGTCAGGAACGGGGACACCGGGACCGCCTGGCTGGGCCAGGTGTCCGCGCCGCCCGGGCGGCCGAACACGGCCTCGAACACGCTCTGGTCGCTCAGCAGGGCCGGGATGGCAGCCGGGTGCCCGCGTAGCCAGGCCCCGTCCGCGTGGGCCGGGACAGCACCTGCAGAGGTCCCGGCGGGCGGCGCTGCCGCCGCGGCGGCCAGCAGGGTCAGGTCGGCGTCGGTGAGGTGGGCCGCGTACTCACTGTCAGTGAGATCACCATCCATGACATTACGTTACTCCGCTCAGGCTCGCTTGAAGTCGAGCAGGAACTCCATCACGCCGTGATTCTGGGTGGTGACGAAGCCGGTGAAGCTGGGATTGGGAATGTCCCACCTGGAGAACAGCACGGGTATCGAGCCCTGGACCTCGATCCCGCTGGCTGTGCGCTCGGCCTGCAGCGGGAAGGTCACCGGCCGGGTCTGGCCGTGCAGCGTGAGGTTGCCGGTCGCGGTGTAGGACTTGATGGTGCCGACGGCGGGCACCGGGGCCAGGTCGATGGGCTTGGTGAGGGCGAACGTGCCCGTTGGGTAGGAGGCCACGTCCATGATCCGGCCGTCGAACTGGGCGTCGCGCTGGCTGGAGTCGGTGTGGATAGTGGCCATCTTGACCGTGAACGTGGCCGTGCTGGCGGTGGTGCCGTTGATCACCAGCTGACCGGTCACCGAGCTGCTCCGGCCGACCGCGGTGTGCGCCTGGCCCACCAGAACCTCCTGGACCCGGTAACCGATCTGTGAACCCGAGCCGACCGCCCAGGACCCGGCGACCGGCCCCGCGCTGGCCTGGCTGGCGCTCTGCGCCGAGCTGCTGGCGGGCTTGGCCGAGGCGGTGGCCTTCAGGCTGAGCGGGGCCGGGGCGTTGCCCTCGATGAAGTGGAAAAAGACGAACGGGCCGCCCACGGCGAGCACGACGACCACGATCACCCCGCCGATCACCCACCGCAGCCAGCGCCGCGAGCCACGTGCCGACATAACCGGTCCTCCTAGGAGCAGAGTGGATAACGTTGCCGCCGATTCGCCCGGGCTGGCTCAGCTGGCCCGGCCGGGCCGCGCAGCGCTGCGCGAGGGCGCCAGCCAGGCCTGATCCGGCCTGGCTGAGCAGAGCATCGTCCCGCAGGCTCACGCCGTCCTGGACGTTCTTTCTGAACAGACTCTGAAGGGCCGGTGACCGCCAGCCGGACGCTAGCGGTCAGCGGACCTGCGGCAGGACTTCGGCGGCGATCAGCTCCAGGTGATCGAGATCGTGCAGGTCGAGCACCTGGAGGTACATCCGGGTAGCACCGAGCGCCGCGAACTGCCCGATCCGGTCCACGATCTCGGCGGGCGTGCCGCCCAGGCCGTTGGCCCGCAGGTCAGCGACGTCCTGGCCGATGGCCGCGGCCCGCCGGCGGAGCTCGGCGGAGTCGCGCCCGCAGCACACCACCTGCGCCGCCGAATAGACCATCGAGCCGGGGCCGCGGCCCGCCGCCTGGCAGGCGTCCCGGACCCGGCCGAACGCCGCGCCGGTCTGCTCGAGGTCCGCGAACGCCACGTTGTACTCGGCGGCGAACCGGGCGGCGAGCCGCGGCGTCCGCTTCGGCCCGCGGCCGCCGATCAGGACCGGCGGGTGCGGGCGCTGCACCGGCTTCGGCAGTCCCGGGGAGTCCGTCACGTGGTAGACCTTCCCGGTGAAGGAGAAGGTCGTGCCCAGCGGTGTGTCCCACAGGCCGGTGATGATCTCCAGCTGTTCCGCCAGCATGGTGAACCGCTCGGCCGTGTCCGGGAACGGGATCCCGTAGGCCGCGTGCTCCGCCTCGTACCAGCCAGCGCCCAGGCCCAGCTCGGCCCGGCCGCCGCTCATCTCATCCACCTGGGCCACCGAGATGGCGAGGGGGCCCGGGTAGCGGAAGGTAACCGGGCTCATCATGGTGCCCAGCCTGATCCGGCTGGTCTGCACGGCCAGGGCGGCCAGCGTCAGCCAGGCGTCGGTCGGCCCGGGCCGCCCGCTGACGCCGCCCATCTTCAGGTAGTGGTCGGACCGGAAGAACGCGTCGAAGCCGAGTTCCTCGGTGGCCCGGGCGACCGCGAGCAGCCGGCCGTAGTCCGCGCCCTGCTGGGGTTCGGTGAAGATCCGCAGTTCCATGTCCTCCATCCTGGCGCACCGGTTTTCCGGGGGCGCACCGGGCTGCTGCGGGCGCGCTGGGCTTCCACGGGCGCACTGGGAGGTCTGGCGGGGCTCAGCGCCGGCCCGCCGGGCGGACGGCCAGTCACGGGGTTATCGTTCGGGAAGGGGGGGCGCCCAGAACTCCAGAAGGGAACGACGATGACGTCCCAGGCTGTGGACATTCCCGGCTACATCGCCGGAACGTGGGATCTCGACCCGGTTCATTCCACCATCGGCTTCGTGGCCCGCCACCTCATGGTGAGCAAGGTCCGCGGCCGGTTCACCAAGTTCGAAGCGCAGGTCGTCACCGCCCCGAACCCACTGGACTCCGCGGCGACCGCGACCATCGACCTGTCCTCGGTGGAGACCGGCAACGAGATGCGCGACAACGACCTGCGGTCGGAGAACTTCTTCGACGCCAGCACCCACCCGCAGATGACCTTCCGGTCCACCGGCATCCGCCCGGATGGCGGCGAGTTCCTGGTGGACGGCGACCTGACCATCCGCGGCGTGACCCACCCGATCACCCTGACCGTTGAGGTCAACGGGTTCGGCCCGGATCCCTACGGCGGCACCCGGGCCGGCTTCTCCGCCACCGGCGAGATCAACCGCTCCGACTACGGAATCAGCTTCAACGTTCCCATCCCCGGCGGTGTCATGATCAGCGAGCGGATCCAGATCGAAATCGAGGCCGAGGCCGTGCTCCGCAAGGACGAGGGCTAGCGGCCGGAGGGATCCCGGCTGAGCGTGGCCACGCACTCCACATGGTGGGTCATGGGGAACGCGTCGAACGCCCGCAGCTCCCCCAGCTGCCAGCCGGCCGCGGCGAACACCGCCAGATCGCGGGCCAGGGTGGCCGGGTCGCAGGACACGTAGGCGACCCGGCTTAGTTCCCGTACAGCGCCGTTGCCTGGGCCGTTTCCCCGGCCATCTCCTGGGCCACGGCCCGGCCCGGCCAGCAGGCCGGGCAGGCTCAGGAGCGCGTCCAGCACCGGCCGGGCGGCGCCGGACCGGGGTGGGTCCAGCACGGCCAGGTCCGCCCCGGCCCAGCCGCCGCGCGCCAGCACCTCGGCGGCGTCTCCCCGGTGCACCCGCGCCCACGGGGTGCCGCGCAGGTTGTGCCGGGCGTCGCGGACTGCGGCCGGGTCGGATTCCACCCCGATCACCTCGCCCGAAGGGCCGACCGCCTCGGCCAGCACGCCCGCGAACAGGCCCGCGCCGCAGTACAGGTCGAGCGCCACCTCGCCGGGCCGCGGTTGCAGCGCGTCCAGCACCGCGCGGGTCAGCACGTCCGCCGCGGCCGGGTGGACCTGCCAGAACACACCCGCGCCGACCCGCCAGCTCCGGCCTGCCGCCGTCTGCTGCAGGTACGGCCCGCCGCGCAGCGCGGTCAGCCCGCCGCCGTGGCCCGCGACCATGACGGGATCAGTCGTGCGGGCGGCCCACGTTGCGGAAAAACTCGCCCGGGC
>CAWDRD010000009.1:0-39431 GCA_963804455.1 uncultured Actinomycetes bacterium | reverse complement strand
CCACGTATTGCTAGCAAAGAGCGAGCAGGTAGGTAGTCCCCGGTGAGGCAGTCGCCGGGCGGCCAGGCACTGGGCGGTCCGCTGCCAGGCCCGGTGCAGAAAGCCCGCCGGTAGGCCTGCGGGGTGGTGCCGCGCCAGGCCCGGAAATGGTGCCGCAGCGTCGTGGCGTTGCCGAACCCGGCCTGCTCCGCGATGAGGTCTATCGGCTCCTCGGTGTCCTCCAGCAGCTGCTGGGCGAGCAGGATGCGCTGGCCGGTCAGCCAGCGCATCGGCGTGGTCCCGGTCTCCTGGACGAACCGCCGGGCGAAGGTACGCGGCGACATCCGGGCCTGGGCGGCGAGCTGCTCCACCGTGAGCGGGATCGCGAGATGCTCCTGCATCCAGGTGATCATGTCCGCGAGCGCGTCCGCGGGCACCTCGGCGACCGGCCGGTCGACGTACTGAGCCTGGCCGCCGTCGCGGTGCGGCGGTACCACCATGCGGCGCGCGATGACGTTGGCGACCCGGCTGCCCTGCTCCTTGCGCACCACGTGCAAGCAGGCATCGATGCCCGCGGCCGAGCCCGCACTGGTGATTACCGGATCCTCGTCCACGTACAGCACCGACGGGTTGACCTGGGCCAGCGGATACTGCCGGGCCAGCTCCCCAGCGTGCCGCCAGTGTGTGGTGCAGCGCCGCCCGTCCAGCAGGCCGGCCGCGCCGAGCGCGAACGCCCCGGTACACACGCTGAGCACGCGGCCGCCGCGGTCCACCGCCGCGCGCAGGGCAGCCAGCAGCGGTCCCGGGAGCTGCCCGGGGCCATCGGCCAGCCGGGAATCGCCCAGGGCGGAGACCGCGATCAGGTCGGCATCGGCCAGCCGGTCCAGGCCGAATGAGGTCGTCAGGGTGAATCCCGCTTCCGCGCGGAGCGGCCCCGGCTCACCGGACACCACGGCGAAGTCGTAGCCGGGCAGCCCGTCGTCGGTCCGGTCCACCCCGAAGACCTCACACAGCACGCCCAGCTCGAGCACGGGAAAGCCGTTCAGGATCACTGCCGCCACGTTTTTCAGCATGTAGCCAGTATGCCCCAAAGTTGGCAGGATCTCTCGTCAAGATGTCATCACTGCCACTGGCAGCGTTCCGGCCGGTCGCCGACAATAGTCCTATGACCAGCAGAAACGACAACTCTCGCCGTCCTCACGGAGCCTTGATGGCTAGCCTGGCGCGGCTGGCACGAATCCTGTGGCAGGCGACGTTGCTGCTGTGCCGGGCGCTAGCCCGGAGCGCGGCCGCGGTCGCCCGGGTCATCCAGGAGTGCAACCGGGCCCAGCGCCGGCTCAGCGAGCTGCGGCTCAGCCCGGATCGTTACCTCGACCAGCCGGACCAGGCCCCGGACACCTATGCCGAGTTCCTGTTCCGCACGTCTGGCCCGCTGGAGCATGAGCCCCCGGCGAGCAAGCGGGCCCGGGGCCGGCCCAGCCGCCGTTAGCCAGGCAGATGCCATAGCCTCGGGCTGTGCGCGCACTGGTGATCGTGGATGTGCAGAACGACTTCTGTGAAGGCGGTTCCCTGGCGGTGGCCGGCGGCGCCGCAGTGGCCCAGGGGATCACCTGGTACCTCGCCTCCGGCGAGCTGCCCGGCGGCACAGGCCCCGGCGGCACAGGTCCCGGCGGCACAGGTCCCGGCGGCACAGGCCCCGGCGGCACAGGCCCCGGCGGCACAGGCCCCGGCGGCACAGGCGACAGCACGGGCCCGGCCGGCGGTTACGACCACGTGGTAGCGTCGCGGGACTTTCACGTCGATCCGGGCGCCCACTTCTCCGCCCACCCGGACTACCTGAATTCCTGGCCTCGGCACTGCGTAGCCGGCACCAGCGGCGCGGACTTCCACCCCAGCCTGGATGCCAGCCGGGTCGAGCAGGTATTCAGCAAGGGAGCCTACGCCGCGGCCTACAGCGCTTTCGAGGGCACCGACCCAGCGGGCACACTGCTGGCGGACTGGCTCCGCGAGCGCGGGGTGACCGATCTGGACGTCACCGGGATCGCCACCGACTACTGTGTCCGGGCCACCGCGATCAGCGCGGCCACGGAAGGGTTCACCACCCGCGTCCTGCTCAGCCTCACCGCCGGGGTGACCCCGGCCAGCACCAGTGAAGCGCTGGACGCCATGCGCGCCAGCGGGGTCCAGCTCACCGGCCAGGTACCGGGCCCGGCCTGAGCTGCCTGGCTGGGCGAGGCCGGCCTGGATGGGCCTGGCGAGGCGGGCCGGGTCAGTCGTCGCCCTCGGGCAGCGACTCGTAGATCCGCTTGCAGTCCGGGCAGACCGGGAACCGCTTCGGGTCCCGGCTAGGCACCCAGACCTTGCCGCACAGCGCGATCACGGGTGTGCCGGTCACGGCGCTGTTGACGATCTTGTCCCGTTCGACGTAGTGCGCGAACCGCTCATGGTCGCCATCGCCGTACGAGATGTCAGGCGTGGTCCCGGTGTCTTCACGGGTGCCGGTGTCAGGCAGAACCTCGGTACTCACAGCAGGCATCCTACGCGGTCCGGGATCGCGGCCGACTGAGCGCCCGGGCCGGTGGCCACGTTTCCGGTGGTCACATGCCCAGTGATTAGTTGAGCGCCGGATCGTCCGGGTAGTTGGCCACCATGGCCAGGTTGCCGCCCTGGCGGCGGAGCACTTCCTTCCAGAGCAGCTCCGGCTCGGCGGCAAACGCGTCCGCGGGCTCCCCGGACAGCACGTACCAGGCCCCCTCCTCGATCTCGGCCTGCAGCTGGCCGGGGCTCCAGCCCGCGTAACCGGCGAACACCCGCAGCGAGGCGATGCCGCCGGCCAGCAGCTGCGGCGGGGCGTCCAGGTCGACCAGGCCGATCCGGGACGCCGCCGCGGACCCGTCCAGCGCGTGCCAGCCGACTGGCTCGTCGTCACCGGGCACGATGGCCAGCGCGAGCGCGCTGTTCGGCGCGACCGGGCCACCGCGGAAGACCACGGAAGGCCCGGTGACCAGGTCCGTCCAGGACTCCAGCACCTGCCCCACCGGGACCTCGGTGGGCCGGTTCAGCACCACACCCAGCGTGCCCTCATCCGGCTCGTCCTCCACCACCAGGACAACGGTGCGCCGGAAGTTGGGATCACCCAGCAACGGCGTGGCGACCAGCAGCCGCCCCGAGAGGTCCTCCTCCATCCCACCATTCTGGACGACGCGGCGACCCGTTGCCGGCGTCCGGGCCAGGCTTTTCGGCCGCCAGGCCAGAAATCTGCCCCGGTCGTCAGCTGCGGGCGGGCGGCCGCCCGCCCGCGGCATCGCGCACCGCGGCGGCCACCGCCGCGGATACGTGCGGGTTGAACACCGACGGGACGATGTAGTGCGGGCCCAGCTCGGCGGCTGATACCACCCCGGCGAGCGCCCGCGCGGCGGCGACGAGCATGTCGTCGGTGACCCTCCGGCTCTGCGCGTCGAGCAGCCCGCGGAACACCCCGGGGAAGGCCAGCACGTTGTTGATCTGGTTCGGGTAATCGCTCCGCCCGGTGGCCACCACCGCCGCATGCTGGCCCGCCTCGTCCGGGTCAACCTCCGGGTCCGGGTTGGCCAGCGCGAACACGACCGCCTGCTCGTTCATGGCCGCGATGTCCGTGCCGCGCAGGATCCGTGGCGCGGACAGCCCGATGAACACGTCGGCGCCGCGCAGCGCGCCGGCCAGGTCACCGTCGTAACCGCCGACGTTGGTGTGCTCGGCGATCCAGCGCAGGCTCTCGTCCAGCCCCGGCCGGTCAGGGTGCAGCGCGCCCTTGTCGTCGCAGACCACGACGTCGGAAGCGCCCGAGGCGATGAGCAGCCGCAGCACGGCGGTGCCGGCCGCGCCCGCACCCGCGATCGCGATCCGCACCGCGCTCAGCTTCTTGCCCACCACCCGCAGCGCGTTGGTGAGCGCGGCCAGCACCACGATCGCCGTGCCGTGCTGGTCATCGTGGAACACCGGGATGTCCAGCAGGGCCCGCAGCCTGCGCTCCACCTCGAAGCAGCGTGGCGCGCTGATGTCCTCCAGGTTGATCCCGCCGAACGCCGGGGCGATCACCTGGACCGTGCGCACGATCTCATCGGTGTCCTGGGTGTCCAGGCACACCGGCCAGGCGTCGATGCCTGCGAACCGCTTGAACAGCGCGGCCTTGCCCTCCATGACCGGCATGGCCGCGTAGGGGCCGATGTTGCCCAGGCCGAGCACGGCCGAGCCATCGGTGACCACCGCCACGCTGTTCCGCTTGATGGTGAGCCTGCGCACGTCGTCTGGGTTCTCCGCGATGGCCATCGACACCCTGGCCACCCCGGGGGTGTACGCCATGGACAGGTCGTCCCGGTTACGCAGCGGGACCTTGACCGAGGTCTCGATCTTCCCACCGAGGTGCAGCAGGAACGTGCGGTCGCTGACTTTGCTCAACGACACCCCGTCGATGGCACTGAGCGCGGCCACGATCGCCTCAGCGTGGTCGGTGTCGCGGGCCGCGCAGGTCACGTCCACCCGCAGCCGCTCGTGTCCGAACGGAGTGACGTCCAGGGCGGTCACCGCTCCGCCTGCCTGCTCCACGGCGTGGGTGAGCTCGCTCACCGCCCGGCCGCGGGACGGCACCTCGAGTCGCACGGTGATCGAATAGGACACGCTCGGCGCAACTGACACGTCACTCCTGCCTTCCTTGGCTGACGTCGGAACAATCGTGCCACCAACCGGCCGGTGAATCGGCCGCGCCAGCAGCCACAGCCCCCCGGGGGCCACGTACCCTGCATGTGTGCCCGACGGAAGATCAGCGACCAGCACCGGGTCAGCCAGCACCGGGTCAGCCCCAGCGGCGATGACGCAGCAGGCGGCCGTGGCGTCCATCGACGTGACCCGGCTCCGGGTGGCGATCGCCCGGGTGTCGCGCAGCCTGCGCCGGCACGAGCTGGCCGGGCTCACCCCCACCCAGCTGTCCGCCCTGGCCACGGTGGAGCAGACCGGGCCGCTGCGGCTCGGCGACCTGGCCGCAGCCGAGAAGATCGCTCCGTCCACGCTGACCCGCCTGGTCACCGCGCTCGAAGAGCACGGCTACGTGCAGCGCGGCGCGGTCCCGGGCGACGCCCGGGCCAGCACACTCGTGGTCACCCCGGCGGGGCATGCGGTGCTCGAGCGGATCAGGCAGGAGAGCAACCTCCTGCTCGCGGACAACCTGCGCACCCTCAGCCCGGACCAGCTGGCCGCGCTGGCCGCGGCCCTGCCTGCGCTGGAGCAGATCGCCGACGCCGGGCCGCCTGACGTGCGGTCCCGGTAACCGGGCCTGCCCGCGGCTGGATACGCGCACGGCTTCCCGCGGCGGCGCCGCGGCCGCGGGGCCACGCCGCGCTGAGGCTGTGGCCCGCGACCTGACGGCGGTGCGCCGTTGCGGAAGTCGAGCCGTTAGAACAGCAGGCTGGACAGCGAGGCACGGGCCTTGGTCACCCGCGGGTCACCAGGCGGGAACACCTCGAACAGGCTGACCAGGTGCTTGCGGGCGCGTTCCCGGTCCGCCCCGGACGTCCGGCGCATCGCGCCGAGCAGCCGGTTGAAACCCTCCTCGATCCGGCCGGTGGCCACCTCGAGGTCGGCCACGCGGGCCTGGGCGTCCACGTCGTTGGGGTTCTCCGCGGCGGCGCGGCGCACCTGGGCCTCGTCATAGGAGTTGACCCGCTTGATCAGGCCGACCTGGGCCAGCCCGAGCGAGGCCACCGGGTGGCCGGGCGTCGCCGTGAGCACCCGCTGGAAGGCGGCCTCGGCACCATCCAGGTCGCCGCGCTCCATGGCCTGCTGGGCCTCGTCGAACGCCGGGTCGGCCAGCATGTCCGCGCCCGGGCCGCCGCGCATCCCTGGCCGGCCGGACCGCCCGGCGGCCCGTCCGCGGGCATCCCGTCGGCCGGCTGCCCGTCGCCGTCCTGGCCACCGGCCGCCCCGGGCAGTCCCAGCTGGCTGGCCACCTGCATGACCTGGCCGAGCCACTGACGCACCTGGGCCTCGGGCATGGCACCGAGGAAGCCATCCACCACCTGGCCACCGACCACGGCCATCACCATGGGGATGCTCTGGACCTGGAGCGCGGCCCGCAGTTGCGGGTTCGCGTCGATGTCCACCTTGGCCAGCACCCATTCTCCGTCGGCCGCGACGGCCAGCTTCTCCAGCACCGGGCTGAGCTGCTTGCAGGGGCCACACCATTCGGCCCAGAGATCAATGATCACGGGCGTAGTCCGTGACCGCTCGACGACCTCCGTGTTGAAGGTTTCCTCGGTCACGTCGATCACGTTGCCGCCCTGGGGGCCGTCCGGCCCGCTGGCGCGAGACGCCGCCTGCTGGCTGCGCTGCACGGCGGCCTGCCGCGCACCCAGGTCAACGGCGCCGTAGAGGGAGAAGTCCCGCGGCTGCTGCATGACTCCATCCTGCCGTATGCCGGCCGTGACTTGACCGCCCCCTTCCCCTGCCGGTCGCGGCAGGCATCCTGGAGCCTGCTGAGGATCCTGGCACTCTCCTCGACATCGAGCCCGCGCCGCCGGTTCCGCCAGGGCGGCCGACGGCCACCGAGATACTGCTTCAGATGCGGGGGTGCCCACCGCCAGCCCCGCCTGACGGACGTTCCGGCAGCACCAGCTAGAAACTGAGCCCCTAGAACACTGAGTTCTCGGAGTAGCTGCCCCATTCCTCGCGCAGTGCGCCGCAGATCTCCCCGAGGGTCGCGTCGGCGTTGGCCGCGGCGAGCATCGACGGGATCATGTTCTCGCCGGACCGGGCCGCGGCGAGCATCGTGGCCAGGGCCACATCCACGGCCGCCTGGTCGCGGCCGGCCCGGCGGCTGTGCAGCGCGGCCACCTGGTCGCGCTCCACCTGGTGGCTGACCCGCAAGATCTCCACCGGACGGCCAACCGTGCTGGTGTGGCAGTTGACCCCGACGACCCGCTTCTCCCCCTTTTCCACCTTCTGCTGGTAGGCGAATGCCGCCTCGGCCATCTGCGCGGAGAACCACCCGTCCTCGATGCCGCGCAGGATGCCGCCGGTCATCGTGCCGTCCGGGCTCATCGCCTGGATCCGGCCGAAGATGTCCTCGGCTTCCGCTTCCAGCCGGTCGGTGAGCGCTTCCAGGTACCACGAGCCGCCCAGCGGGTCCGCGACGCTGGCCACCCCGGTCTCTTCCATGATCACCTGCTGGGTGCGCACGGCAATTTCGGCCGCCTGCTCGCTGGGCAGCGCCAGCACCTCGTCCAGGGCGTTGGTGTGCAGCGAGTTCGTCCCGCCGAGCACGGCCGCGAGCGCCTCGATCGCGGTCCGCACCACGTTGTTGTCCGGCTGCTGGGCGGTCAGCGACACCCCCGCGGTCTGGGTGTGGAAGCGCAGCCACTGGGCCCGTTCCTGCGTCGCGCCGTAGGTGTCGCGCAGCCACCGGGCCCAGATCCGGCGCGCCGCGCGGAATTTGGCGATCTCCTCGAAGAAGTCGATGTGCGCGTCGAAGAAGAAGGACAGCCCGGGGGCGAACGTGTTCACCTCCAGCCCGCGGGACAGCCCCAGCTCGACGTAGCCGAAGCCGTCAGCCAGGGTGAACGCCAGTTCCTGGGCGGCGGTGGAGCCAGCTTCCCTGATGTGATACCCGGAGACCGACAGCGGCTTGTAGTCAGGCATCTCCCGGGTGCAGTACTCCATCAGGTCGCCGATCAGGCGGAGATGGGGCTCGGGCGGGAACAGCCATTCCTTCTGGGCGATGTACTCCTTGAAGATGTCCGTCTGCAGCGTTCCGTTCAGCGCGCCGAGGTCAGCCCCCTGGCGCTGGGCCGCGGCCAGGTACATGCAGAACACCGGCACGGCCGGGCCGCTGATCGTCATCGAGGTGGTCACGCCGGCCAGCGGGATGTCCGCGAACAGCATGTCCATGTCGGCCGCGGAGTCGATCGCCACTCCGCAGTGGCCCACCTCTCCCAGCGACCGGGGGTCGTCGGAGTCGCAGCCCATCAGCGTCGGCATGTCGAAAGCCACCGACAGCCCGTTGCCGCCCGCGGCGAGCAGCATCTTGTACCGCTCGTTGGTCTGCCGGGCGTTGCCGAACCCGGAGAACTGCCGGATGGTCCAGGCCCGGCCCCGGTAACCGCCCGGGTAGAGGCCACGGGTATAGGGATACTCGCCCGGCCAGCCGATCCGCTCGAACCCGGGCACCACCGCACCGGGCGGCGGCCCGTACACCGGGGCCAGGTCCAGGCCGGAAAGAGTGCTGAAGTCCGCATCGCGGACCCGGGAGGCGGCGAACCGCCGCTCCCAGCGCTGCCGGCCGGTGCTGTACCGGTCCCCCCCGTCCGGCCCGGCGGTGCTGGTGGACGGGGCCTGCTCGGGCTGAAACTGCACAGGCTGAGACTGCGCAGGCTGAGACTGCGCCGACCGACTGCCGAGACGCGCCGACCAGACTGCGCCGACCAGACTGCGCGCCTCTGAGGCTGCATTGCCCGCGTATCCATGGCGGTCCTTCCCGGACGTTGCCGCTCAGATAGTAGGACGTCCTAGTATCTTCGGTCCAGTCTAACCCGGGGCTGTGGCAGCGGAGCCCCAACCCGGCGCACCTGCGCCCGGAGCACGTGGCCGGAGCACGTGGCCCGGAGCACGTGGCCTGGGACACCCAGCGTGGGCGTGTGGCCCAGGGGAACGCAGCCGGGGACAGCGGTGGCGCCAGAAAAACCACCCGATTGCGGCGCAACCAGAAACAGCGCAGCGCCGTCTCAGAAGGCGCAAGGGCGTTGCGGGGGCAGGCCTTTGCAGCGGAAGGTCCGCATCCTGACGAAGGTGTGGTAGATCTGTGCAAACCCGAGCCGCCGACCGGCCCATGATTACCGCCACGGGGGACGCCCTGACGCTGACAGGGCCGTGGAGCATGCCAGCCGGGACCGCCAGCCGAAGGGATTCCGTGGGCAGGCTGCGCACTAGTGACCGCGCTGCCGCGGAGGAACTCTTCCATGCCTGTTACCCGCGGCTCGCGGGATGGGTCCGCCGACTGGTGGATGACGACGACACTGCACACGAGATCGCGGCCGAGGCGTTCGCCCGGCTACTCGGACGATGGTCATCACTGGACAATCCGCAAAGCTACCTGTACATGATCGCCACGAACCTGGTCCGCGATCACTGGCGGAAGACCGGCCGGGAGCGCCGGGCGCTGCGCGCGGTCAGCGCAGCGTCCGCGGGCGAGCAGGCCTATCAGCCGTCACAGGATGTGCACGTCCGGGCACTGCTGCAGGCCCTGCCCGACCGGCTGCGCAGCCCGTTCCTATTGCACTACTACGCCGGCTTCCCGGTCCGGGACGTGGCCTCGCTGCTCGGCCGCCCGGAGGGCACCATCAAGGCCGACCTGTTCCAGGCCCGGGCCCGGCTGAAGGCGGCCCTGGGGGAACTCAGTGACTGATCCCCGGGACGAGCTCGACCAGTGGGTGAGCGCGCAGGTCCGGCCCTTGCCGCCGCCACCCGGAACGTTTGAGCTGATCAGGAAGCGGGCCCGGCGCCGGAAGGTGACCCGGGCCGCGATAGCGGCGGCCGGGGTGGCAGCGGCTATCGCGGTCGTCGCGACCGTGCCCCGGCTGGCCATCAGCCAGCTGAGCCCCAGCCAGGCTGCCCGCGGCGCGGCGGCCGGGCAGACCGAGTCATCTGGCGCCTCCGTCCAGCAGAGCTCCGCCACCTCCACCCCGGTGCCGACCCCGGCCGTGTCGGCCGAGCCGGCCGCGCCGCCCAACTTCACGGCGACCTCCGTCACGTTCGTCGGCGCCAGCACCGGCTGGGTGCTTGGCCAGGCTGGCACGCCCGGGCACTGCGGGCCGCCATCACCGTATATCTGCACCTCCCTGGCGGTGACCAGCGACGGTGGCAGGACCTGGCACGGGGTACACGCACCGGTCACCGGTGCCCCGGACGGCAGCACCGGAGTGAGCGAGATCCGGTTTCTGAACACCGCTGACGGGTGGGCCTTCGGCCCGGAGCTGTGGGCTACCCACGACGGCGGCCAGACCTGGGCCAAGATAAACACCAACGGGCTGCGGGTGACCGCGCTGGAGACCGTGGGCAACCGGGCGTTCGCGGTATGGGCTCAGTGCACCGGTACCAGGACCGCCTTTGCGGCGCGGTGCACCGCGTTCTCGCTGTACTCCGCCGCCGCTGGCGGGGACCAGTGGACGCCCGTGCCCGGCGCGGCCACGGACCTGACCGCCAGTCCCGCCGCGAGCAACGCGGCCGACGCGGCCGACGCAGCCCCGGCGGGCAACGCCAGCTCGACCCAGCTGGTGCTCACCAGCAAGCAGGGCTATCTGCTGGCGCCGAGCGGGGAACTGCTCAGCGGGCCGGTGACCGGCCAGGGCCGCTGGCAGCCGACGGCGGGCTCCGGCACGTCGGGGGCACCCTGCATGCCGGGCGCCGCGCAGAACGATGGCCAGCCCGCAAGCGGGATGCTGGCCGCCACCACCGCCTCCGGCCTGGTCCTGGCCTGCGCCGGCCAGGCGGCCGACGGCAGCCAGCCCAAGCTCGTCTACACCTCGGCCGACGGTGGCCAGACCTGGCAGCAGACCGGCCCGGTCCCCGCGCAGGGCACGGTCACGTCGGTGGCCGGGACCACCACGGGCACGATCATCCTGGCCACCACGGCTGGGATCGAGGTCTGGGCCAGCGGCGGCACCTGGACGGCCGCGCAGGGCGCGCTGCCCGTGGGCGGCTTCCGTTACGTCGGCATGACCACCCCACAGCAGGGCGTGGCGGTCCCCGTCAACGCCAGCCTGCACGCCGTGTGGTTTACCTACGACGGCGGGAAGACCTGGCAGAAGTCGCCGATCAGCTAGCGGCGCGGGGCAGCCGCGGCTGGTGCGCGGCTCGGGCGGCTGGCGCGGGGCGGCTAGCGTGGGGCCCGGGAAGCTAGCGCCGCCCGGGAGGCTAGCCCGTAGTTCCCCCAGGCTCTCAAGGCCGATCATGTTTGCCCTGGTCATAGAGCTTCAGGTGCCGGACTTACCTGCCTACAGTAGTCATGTGCGTCCACGTTTTCCCTGGTGAACATGGGTGTCAGCTCATCCGGGGGAACTACGGGCTAGCGCGCGGCCCGGGAGGCTAGCGCGCGGCCTCGGCAGCCACGAAATCCCCGGCGGCCACCCGGAGCGCCCGCAGCAGCTCGTAGAGCTGCTCCCGCTGGGCGGGGTCGTACCCGGCGATACCGAACTCCGCCGCCATCAGGTCGGTGGTGGCGCGACCGACTACCTCGCGGCCCTGGGCCGTAATCTCGGCCAGCTTGCCGCGGCCGTCCCTCGGGTTGGGCCGCCGGATGACCAGGCCCTGCTTTTCCAGCCGGTCGATGGTGTTGGTGGCGCTGGTCGGGTGCACCATCAGCCGCTCGCCGATCACCCGCATCGGCAGCGCGCCCCGGCGGCTGAAGGTGAGCAGGACCAGGGCCTCATACCGGGCGAAGGTCAGCCCGTACGGCCGGAGCACAGCGTCGAGGTGGGCCAGCAGGATCTGCTGCGCGCGCATGATGGAGGTCACCGTGGCCATGGCATC
Source organism: uncultured Actinomycetes bacterium (assembly GCA_963804455.1). GTDB lineage: Bacteria > Actinomycetota > Actinomycetes > Streptosporangiales > Streptosporangiaceae > RYN-230. The sequence goes on along the minus strand of CAWDRD010000009.1, from coordinate 27,899 downwards.
CGCCGGGCCGAACCGCTCCTGCCACGTTTGCGCCGCCCGCGCGATCGGGTCGAACGGCAGCTCCAGCGGCTTTGGCACAGGCACACGCTACCTGTGGGGCGCCCTGCTGATCACCTCACTGCGGATTCCAGGCGCCAGCCAGGCTCGCAGAGCCCACCCGGGCAGGGACGGCATAGCCCGCGCGCACAGTGCCGGGCCAGCGGCTCCGCTGGCCGCTCCGATAGTGGTAGTACTCAGCATGACCTATCCGTGGCAAAGAGTTATATTTTCCCGAAGGCTGCTACTCTGCGTAGCGAGCCGGCGGGCGAGCATGCATTCCAGCTACGGCACGACCGGGATGTCTCCAGTGCTCGCCGCGGGGATGGGCGTTCGGCACGGCCGGCCCCGGGCGCTGCGGGCCGCCAGCTTCCGGCTAGAGGTCCCGGTCATGGGCCGGCCGTGTATCGGCATCGTGATCACCTGGGACGGCTCCCGGACCGCCGTGGTCGACCTGCTGGCCGGGCTGGCCCGGCCCGCCTACGGTGAGCTCCGGGTGCTGGGCCAGGACCTGACGACCGCGGGGGGACGGGCCGCAGTGCGCCGGAACGTGGGGACGGGCACCTGCCGGAACGGCAGGCCGGCCCAGGCAGCACGGGGCCCGGGCCCGCTTAAGGTTCCCTTAAGGCTTCCTCCCATAGGCTGAACAGAGTGAACTGGAACCTGCTGACGTGCGCGTTCCGGGGACACGTCACTTTTGCGCCCACGGAACCAGCTGTCCGCGAGCAACTGCGCGCCGGCACAGCGCAGCAGGCCGCGTGGCAGTGCCTGCGCTGCGCTACTTTCGTGCCCGGCGAGCCGTTGCACACCGGCCCCGCAGCCGCTGCCCCGCGGGTGCGCCGGGACGACGAAATACGCAGTGGCATCATCCTGCGGATATTCGCGGTGGAACGGTTCATCCGGGCGATCATCTTCGGCTTCATCGCCTACGCAGTGTGGCGGTTCAAGTATTCACGGTCCTCGATCGAGCAGACCTTCAACCGCGAGCTGCCCGCGGCCCGTACCCTGCTCCGGGGGCTCGGCTACAACGTGGACCACTCCGGGCTGGTCGGCCTGATCAAGCACAGCTTCACGCTGGACCAGCGCACGCTGACCTGGCTTGCGCTGGGCGCGGTCGCCTACACCCTGGTGGAGATCGCCGAAGGGACCGCCCTATGGCTGCTGCAGCGCTGGGGCGAGTACTTCGCCCTGATCGCCACCTCTCTCGGCATCCCCTACGAGATCTATGAGCTGGTCGCCAGGGTCACCGTGATCCGGGTGACCGCGCTGGTGATCAACATCGCGCTGGTCGTCTACCTCATACTGTCCAAGCGGTTGCTAGGCGCACGGGGCGGCAAAGCCGCATACGAGGCACGGCTGCGCAGCGAGTCAATCATGCAGGCGGCCATCGACGCCGCGGCACAGCAGTACGAGGCCGGGCCAGCTGCGGCCGGGCAGCCAGGCACCGGGCAGCCTGGCACCGGGCGGCCGGCGGCCGGGCAGCAAGACCCCGGGCTGCCTGCAGCTGGGCATCCTGACGCCGAATGGCCTGCGGCCGGGACGCGTGATACCCGTCTGCCAGCGGCTGAACAGCCGGGGATCGGGCTGCCGGTAACCGGGCCCGGCGCGGCCCGGCCGCCAGGCGTCCCGCAGCGGACCGCACCGGCCGTCCCGCAGCGGACCGCACCGGCCGTCCCGCAGCGGACCGCACCGGGCGTCCCGCAGCCGACCGCACCGGGCAGCGGAGAAACCGGTTAGGCCGAATCCGAGCTGCCGAACCAGCCGGGCACGTCCAGCCGGAAGATGTCCGTCCCAGTGATCGCGCGCAGGTCGGCCTCCATCGCCCGCAACCGGTCCTCCCCCAGCACGGCCGCCCACCGGGCCCGCAACTCGTCGAAAATAGCCGCCGAGCGGACCAGAGCATCCACCCCCAGGTCGGTCAGCCGGACTACCTTGCGCCGGGCATCCCCCGGATCGGCGGACCGCCGCAGGTATCCCCGCTGTTCCAGGAAGTCGATGGTCTTGCCCGCGGCCTGCTTAGACACGCCCAGACGACGGCCGAGCTCGGCAGCCGTCACTCCGTCGGGGCCAATCGCCTGGAACACGAACCCATGCATCGGCCGCAGCTCAGCATGACCCTGCCGGGCCAGCTCAGCATGCAGGTCATCGATGAGTATGCGGAAGCCCAGGAAGAGCCGCAGCGGCAACTCGAACCCCGGCGGATCACCAGACCCCAGATCACCAGACCCCAGATCACCTGGCCCAGACTGACCTGCCTCCGGATCACCTGGCCGGTGATCGCCTGGCTGCGGGTCGCTTGACATTATCGACAACTCGGTTGACTATATTGGACAACCATGTTGTCGAGTTTAGGAGTTCATCCCATGCCTGTCATCCGGAATGCGGACAGCCGCCGCACCGAGACGCCCAACGCACTGATGACCACGCTCGCTTCCCCCACACAGGGCGAGGCCGGCCATGTCGTCTGGCGGGTGGACATGCGCCCCGGCCAGGCTGGCCCGTGGCATGCCATCGACGCCGAGCAGGTGTGGACCGTGCTGGACGGCGGCGCCGCAGTCGAGCTGGACGGCGAGGCGCTGACCGTTGCGCCGGGCGACACCCTGGTCATCCCGGCAGATGTACCGCGCAGGCTGACCGCGGATCCCACAACCGGCTTCGCCGCCATCGTGGTCGGGCCGCCCGGCCTGCGCGCCTACGCCCCCGCCGCCACTCCTGCCGACGTCACCGCCGCCCCCGGCTGCGCCCTGCCCGCCACCACGAGCAAGCTCATCCCCGCCTGGGTCGTCTGATCCGCCTCACCATCTCGCCACAGCCATGCACCTCAGGCCCTATGTGGTGGCTATTGCGCAAATACGACGCATTTCCAACCACGCAGTGGCTCCGGCGCCCGGGGTTGGTAGTGCTGTGCTACCTGATGCTTGCCCACCGAGCTCGACGTGGAGGGCCGGGACGGGGGCAGGACCCAGGACGGGGGCAGGACCCAGGACGGGGGCAGGACCCAGGACGGGGGCAGGACCCAGGACGGGGGCAGGACCCAGGACGGGGGCAGGACCCAGGACGGGGGCAGGACCCAGGACGGGGGGCAGGACCCAGGCGGGGCGGCCCGGTGGGACCCCGGGCGTCGCGTTGCAGCCGGTCACCGGCCCAAAAGGCGTCTCGGGCCGGACAAGGGATGCAGCAGCGACCTGCGCCAGCCCGGGGTCTTGCCGGGCCGCCCCGCCCGCCGGGGAACCCGGAGGAACCCCACCGGGGAACCCACCAGGGGAACCCCACCGGGGGAACCCACCAGGGGAACCCCACCGGGGAACAAGGCCAGTTAGGAGGTCACCGGTGTGATGAGGTCGTCGGCCGCGGTGTAGGAATCCAGTTCACCGGCGGCGACCCGGCTGGCCAGGGCGTCGATCCGGGCGTCGCCGGGCAGGCCGCCGATGTGGGCGCGCAGCACGGTGAGGGCGATCGCGGAGATCTCCTCACGAGCCCGGGCGCACCGCCGCCGGTCCCCTGTGCCCGAGGTCCGCAGCCAGTCCCAGTGCTGATCCAGCCGGGCGGCCAGGTCGCTTGATGCCCGCGCCGGACGCGGCCGTGGTGGACACGATCGGCGGCTTCCAGTCACCCTTGGCCCGCTGAGCCATCGCGATCATGGTGCGCAGGTCGCGGACCGCGTCCTGGGCCCCGGGCTTGTCGCTCTTGTTCACCACGAACACGTCCCCGATCTCGAGGATGCCAGCCTTGGCCGCCTGGATGGCATCGCCCAGCCCCGGCGCCTCGATGACCAGGGTGGTGTCGGCCATGGCGGCGACCTCGACCTCGGCCTGGCCGACCCCTACCGTCTCGACCAGGACCACGGTCGAACCCGGCCGCGTCGAGCACCCGCAGCGCCTGCGGGGTCGCCCCGGACAGCCCGCCGAGATGACCCCGGCTGGCCATGGACCTGATGAACACGCCCTGGTCGGTGGCGTGCTGCTGCATCCGCACCCGGTCACCGAGCAGCGCACCGCCGGTGAACGGGGAAGTCGGGTCGACAGCGAGCACCGCGACCCGCAGGCCGCGCTCCCGGAACACGGCCACCAGGGCGCCGGTAACTGTGGACTTGCCCACGCCGGGGGCACCGGTCAGCCCCACCACCCGCGCCTGCCCGGTCAGCGGCGCGACCGTCCGCATCACCTCGCGCAGGTCCGGCGAGCCGTTCTCCACCAGCGACAGCAACCGTCCCAGGGCCCGGGCGTCACCGTCCCGGGCACGCTGCACCGAGGCGGTGACGTCCAGGGACGGTGCCGCCAGGTCAGCCATTCCCAGCTGGGGCTGGTCCGCTGGCCGCGGGCACGTCGACCAGGAGCGCGCTGCCCTGGCCCCCGCCGCCGCACAGCGCGGCTGCGCCCCGGCCGCCGCCCCGGCGGGCCAGCTCGTGCACCAGGTGCAGCAGGATCCTGGCCCCGGACGCGCCGATCGGATGGCCGAGCGCGATAGCTCCCCCGTTGACGTTCACTATGTCCGGGCTGATCGCGAGGTCACGCATGGACTGGATGGCGACCGCGGCGAACGCCTCGTTGATCTCGATCAGATCCAGGTCGCTGACGGTCAGGTGCGCCTTGGTCAGGGCGCGGCTGATGGCCGCGGACGGCTGGGACTGCAGTGACGTGTCCGGGCCGGCCACGACCCCGTGCGCGCCGACCGTGGCCAGCACCGGCGCGCCCTGCGCGGCCGCGGCTTCGGCCGACATCACCACGACCGCGGCGGCCCCGTCCGAGATCTGCGAGGACGACGCCGCGGTGATCGTGCCGTCGGGGGTGAACGCGGGGCGCAGGCGGCTCAGCGACTCCGCCGTGGTGTCCGGGCGGACGCCCTCGTCGGTGTCGAAGAGGATCGGATCACCGCGGCGTTGCGGGACCTGAATGCCGACGATCTCGCCGGCCAGCGCGCCATCCTTGATCGCAACGGCCGCCCGTTGATGAGACATGGCCGCGAACTCGTCCTGATCGGCCCGGCTGATACCGAGCCGCGCGTTGTACCGGTCGGTCAGCTCGCCCATCGGCGAGTGGTCGAACGCGTCGGTCAGCCCATCCTGGGCCATCGCGTCGAGCACCTCGATGGACGCCGTACTTGTACCCGGCGCGTGACCCGGGCAGCAGGTGCGGGGCGCCGGTCATGGACTCCATGCCGCCGGCCACCACGATGTCGAACTCACCGGCCCGGATCAGCTGTGCGGCCAGCGCGATGGCGTCCAGCCCGGACAGGCACACCTTGTTGATAGTGATCGCGGGCACCGTCATCGGGATACCCGCGCGCCACCGCCGCCTGCCGGGCCGGGTTCTGGCCGGCGCCCGGCCTGCAGCACCTGGCCCATGATCACGTAGTCGGCCTGGTCGCCAGCCAGCCCGGCCCGGTCCAGCGCCGCCTTGATCACGACACTGCCGAGCTGCGCGGCGGTGAAGTCCTTCAGCGAGCCGAGCAACCGGCCGACCGCTGTCCGGGCACCGCCCGTGATCACTGCTTCCCGCATGCGCTGACCTCCGCTGCCCGGCGTTCGCGGTATCTCCCGCGTCTGCCACGATACCTAGCAGGAATGCCGTTTCCGCAGGGAGGCCACTGGTGCTGCTCCGGATCGATCATGTGGGGATCGCCTGCCGCGACCTCGACGAAGCGATCGCCCGGTACGAGTCACGTCTTCGCGCTCACCGTGGTGAGCCGGGAAGTCATCGCCGAGCAGGGCGTCGAGAGGCGATGCTGCGGGTCGGGGACGCGGTGGGAGGTGCTTCCTGGGTGCAGTTGCTGGAACCGCTGGGCCCGGATACCCCGGTCGGCAAGTTCCTGGCCCGGCGCGGCGAGGGGATTCACCACATCGGCTACGGGGTGGCCGACATCAGCGCGGCGCTGGATTCGATCGGTGCGCACGGGCGTCCGGCTGCTCGATCCACGGCCCCGGCACGGCTCCATGGGAGCCTCGATCGCGTTCCTGCACCCGGCCGATGTCGGCGGGGTGCTGACCGAACTGGTCGAAACGGCGGCCCGCTGAGGTTTCCGGACGGCCGCCGCACGGGCTATCGGACAGGCGCCCGCGGAGATGACCACTACGGACGGCTGGTTAGGGTGGGATAGGAGGCAAGACCGCGCAGCATATCGTCCTGATATTCCGATATGGGGTAAGCAGGGTGATTTGACCTGTGCGTTCCGCCGCGTCCGTGCCAACTGGAGTCGGCCTCGGCAATAGGGGAAAAAGCGGGGATCCATGGCAAGAGGAAACCTGAACGCGCCGCAATTGCCTGCTCAAGAGGAGTACGCTGCCACACACCGGGCTAGCGGGTCGCAGTCTCCGCAGCTGCCGGGTCCAGGGGCGATGTGGATACCAACATGCCCCGGACCTGAGGAGCGGATCGCGAGCCGTTGTCCGACCCGCAAGTCCCCTCGTCTACCCAGGATCAAGCCACATGCAGCCTGAAATCGACGCTCAGCTCAGCAACTTCTTCGAGGAAACCACTCCCCGCGAGTTCGCGCGGGTGATGCGCGGTTACGACCCGCATCAGGTCGATGAATACTTCAAGCAACTTGACGGCGAGCTGCGCCAGCATCGCGAGCAGGGTCAGGCTCTGCAGCAGGAACTGGCGGACGCGCACCGCCAGCTGCGCGAGCAGGAGCGGCCGACGTACGCCGGCCTCGGCTCCCGCATCGAGCAGCTGCTCCGGCTGGCCGAGGAGCAGGCGACCGAAATCGCGCAGGAGGCGCGGTCCGCGGCGAACGAGCTAAACGCGGCGGCCAAGGTCGACGCAGCCGAGGTGCGCGCCGCGGCGGAGAACGAGGCAGCGGAGCTGCGCGCCAACGCCAAGCGGGAAACCGACGATCTGCGGGCGTCGGCTGAGCGTGAAGCCGATGCGATCAAGACCGGGGCCCGGCGCGAGGCGGACGAGCTGACGTCCACCACTGAGCGGGAAGTGGCCAAGCTGCGCGCCACTGCCGATCACGAGGTTGCGGAGAAGCGGGCCGCGATCGAGCGGGACATTGCCAAGTTGCGCACCACCACCGAGCGCGAGGTGGCTCAGCTCAAGGCGTCTGCCAAGCGGGAGCGCGACGAGATCCTGACCACGTCCAAGCGGCAGGCTGACGAGATGCGCAGCCAGGCCCAGCGGATCCTGGAAGAGAGCGAAGCACAGCGGGCCCAGGCCGAGGCTGAGTTCGAGATCCAGCTGGCGTCCCGCCGCGAGGAGGCGGAGCGCCAGGAGGCGGAGCGGCTGGCGGCTGCGCAGTCGGCTACCCAGAAGCTGGTCAGCGAGGCCGAGCAGCGGGCGGCCACGGCCGAGCAGCGGGCCGCCAAGGCCAGCGCCCAGGCCGAGCAGACCCGGCGCGAAGCCGATCAGCACTCCCGGCAGCTGGTCACCAATGCGAAGAAGAACGCCGACCAGATAGTCGCCCAGGCAAAGTCGCAGGCCGAGCAGCTACTGGCGGACACGAAGTCGGAGATCGAGCGGCACCGGGCACTGGCCCAGCGCGAGGTCGACGAGCTGACCAAGCAGAAGGAGAGCATCTCCAGCCACCTGGCCCAGATCAGCCAGCTGCTGGGTACCCAGATGCCAGGCCTGGCCGATGCGCTGCAGCCGCGGCAGGCCGTGGGCGTTGGGGCGCAGAAGGCGGTGGGCCCGGCTCCGGCCGCGCCCGCGGCACCGCCGCGCAACGGCGGCCCCGCCCCGACCCAGGTCACCCAGGCCGCGCCACCCCGGCCGGCCGCGCCCGCCCCGGCGGGACCGCCTCCGACCCAGGCGGCTCAGGCAGCCCCGGCCAAGCAGCCGGTCGCGGCCAAGGCTAAGGGCAACGACGAGGAGTGGTGGACCAAGTAACCACCAGGTACGCGAGCGGGGCCCGGCGCTGTTGCGCCGGGCCCCGCTGGTCTATCCCGCCCTGCCGTCCGGCCCGCCGCCGTCCCGCCCCTGCCGTCCGTCAGCGGCCCGCCGCCGTCCGTCAGCGGGCCGCCCAGATCCCGCCGTCCACCGGGATGATGACACCGGTCAGGTACGCTCCGGCGCGGGCACTCAGGAAAACCGCCACGCCGGCCATGTCGTCGGCGCGGCCGATGCGGCCGAGCGGGGACGCGGCGACGATCTCGTCGCTGAACTCGGCCAGCGTCACGGCCATCATCTTGGTCTCGAACGGGCCGGGTGCCACCGCGTTGACCGTGATGTGCCGCGGCCCCAGCTCGCGGGCGAGCACCCGGGTGAGCTGGTGCACGCCTGCCTTGCTCGCCGAGTAGGAGTAGTTGGGCAGGTCCGGCACGCGCAGCCCGTCGATGCTGCCCACGTTGATCACCCGGGCCGGGTCATCGGCGGTCGCGGCCGCCTCGAGCAGCGGCAGGAACGCCCGGGTCAGGAAGAACGGCGCCTTGAGGTTGAGATCGAGGATCTTGTCCCAGCCCGCGGCCGGGAACTCCGCCAGCGGCGCACCCCAGACCGCGCCGGCGTTATTGACCAGCACGTGGATGCGCTCCTCGGCCCGGCCGACCTCCTCGGCCAGCCGCACGCACTCCTCCTCGCGGGACAGGTCAGCTGGCACCGAGACCACCAGGCCGTGCTCGGAAAGCTCGGCGACCGCGGCCTCACCCGCCTCAGGCTTGCGCGAGCTGATGTAGACCGACGCCCCGGCCTGCAGCAGGCCGCGGGCCATCATCAGGCCGATCCCTCGGGTCCCGCCGGTGACGACGGCAACCTTGCCGGTGAGATCGAACAGGTCCACGAGATCCTCCAAGGGGGCCGCTGGCCGGGCGAGCCTAGACGCTAGCACCGCCCAGCCGCCCAGGCTCGCTGTGGGTAACAACGACCCGTTATCAGGTCTGGTCAGGCTGGCGTCGGTCAGGCTGGCGTCGGTCAGAGGGTCCGGCCAGGGCTGGCGTCACGGTACAGAGGGTGCGGCCAGGGCTGGCGTCAGGGGGAGAGCAGACCACGCGGCCGGCGCGGGCGGCGCTGCCAGCACGGGCTGTGCCAGTGCCGGCGCTCCGCCGGGCCGGGCAGCTCAGCGGGCCAGACCACGACGTGCGCGACACCCGGCATGATCTCCTGATCACAGCCCGGACAGCGGTAGACCTTGGCCGCCGCGGCCCCGGGCACCTGCCGGACCACCCAGTCGCCGTCCGGCCAGGCCTGCAGCTGCGGCGGCCCGAGCCCGCTCGCAGGCTCGCCATCCGCCCCAGCAGGAGCGCCACGGCCGGCCGGGGCCCGCAGGCCCCCACGTGGCCGGCGCGCAAGGTCCGCGGGCAGGCGGCGCGCCCTACGCGGGCTCACGGCCGACACCGCCGATCATGACTGCACCTCCGCGATTTCCTGCAGCCAGGATCGCGCCGGGCGGGCGCTTTATTCCGCGCCAGCCTGACGACGGGACACGGCCTGGCTATGGCACACGGCACGGAGCATCGGTGCGGCGATCTGGGCCGGCTGGCCTAGCTGCCCGGCTCGTCAGCCCATGGCTTGGCGTTCAGCTCGGCCGCGAAGTCCGCCGCCTGCTGCCGGCGCTCGGTCTTCCAGCTCAGCGCGGGATCGTCGAGATCCCACTTCGCCTCCTGGCGCTTGACATCAGCCTGCATCCGGCAGGTGTGCCCGCGCTCTGGGCCCTTGAAGTTCCCGTGGAAGCCGGGGAAGCCGGGGAAGCCGAGCTCGACCCGGAACGGCTCGACGTCACCGCAGTGGATCTCCATGAGCCACCTGCGGTTGTCCGTATTGGGATTGCCGTGCGGCTTGACCCGGATGTCGATGCACGTACCCTCGGCTGGTTCCCAGTGGTGTCCGAACACGGCATCCGCCCCTCTGCGGCTCACGGCCCGGAGAAAAGGCCCGGGAGAAGAGTAGCGGCCAGTGTTCGCACTACCCCCAGCGCCACGCGCGGCGCAGCCAGGATGCGCCTGGCCCCGCTACAGTTGGCTGTCGTGCGTCTCGTGATTGCCCGGTGCAGCGTTGACTACGCAGGACGGCTGTCGGCTCACCTCCCGCTGGCGACCCGGCTGCTGATCGTGAAGGCCGACTCGTCCGTTCTCGTGCACAGCGACGGCGGCAGCTACAAGCCACTGAACTGGATGTCACCGCCCTGCCGGCTGGCCGAGGAGCCCGGCCGGTGGGTGGTGACCGGTAAGTCGGGCGAGACGCTGACGATCAATATCGAGGACATCCTCAGCGACGCCACGTTCGATCTGGGCGTCGACCCCGGCCTGGTCAAGGACGGCGTCGAGGCCCACCTGCAGGAACTGCTCGCGGCTCAGGTCAGCGTGCTGGGCCAGGGCTGGCGGCTGGTCCGCCGCGAGTACCCGACCGCGATCGGCCCGGTCGACCTGATGTGCCGGGACGCGGCGGGCGCCGCCGTCGCCGTCGAGATCAAGCGCCGCGGCGAGATCGACGGGGTCGAGCAGCTCACCCGGTACCTGGAGTTGCTGAACCGGGATCCGCTGCTCGCCCCGGTGCAGGGGATCTTCGCCGCCCAGGAGATCAAGCCGCAGGCACGGGTGCTCGCCGAGGACCGGGGCATCCGGTGCGTCACACTGGACTACGAGACGATGCGCGGCACCGACGACGGCGCCCTGCGCCTGTTCTGAGCCGGTTTCCTGGCCGGGGGAGTTTGGGCAAGTCAGCGACGGTTTGCGGACGTGCCCGGGCTGAGATCTCGGGCATTTCGGGACGGACGTTTTCCGCGCTGGCTAGTATGGCCCGGTCATGGGTACTGATACTGGGCCCGCACCTGACCCTCCGATTCGCAGGCCAGGTTCCCCGGCGAGCGTTCCGGACCTACCGGTCCGGGATTCAGCCATGGGCGAGCCAGACCTGCCGGTCCAGGAACCAGCCGCGGGCGATCCAGACCTGCCGGGCCGCGATCCAGCGGCCGACGGAGCAGACGGATCAGCAGCGAGCACCTCCCCTCCGGGTGGCTCAGGCCTGCCCACCTGGATCCCGGCTGGCGACCCCGGCCTGCCTACCCGCACTCCCCCGGGCGACCTTCCCGGCCTGCCGAACCGGATGCCCAGCACCGGCAGCCCGGACATGTTTACCCCTGGCCTAGGGGCAGGCGGCCCGGACCTGTTCCCCAGCAGCCCCGGCACCAGTAGCCCAGACCTGTTCACGCCTAGCCCCAAGGCGGGCGGCCCGGAGCTTCCGGCCCGCACCCCGGGCCCAGCGGGCCCAGACCTGTTCACCCCGGGCCGGGCCGGGAGCGGCCCGCAACTGCCCATCCGGACTCCAGCCGATGGCCCCGGCCTGCCCACCCGTACCCCAGCGGCCGACGGCCCCGGCCTCCCCACCCGGACTCCAGCCGACGGCCCCGGCCTGCCTACCCGGACCCCAGGGGGCGGCCCCGGCCTGCCCACCCGGACCCCAGGGGGCGGCCCTGCCCTGCCCACCCGGACCCCAGGGGGCGGCCCCGGCCTGCCCACCCGGACCCCAGGGGGCGGCCCTGCCCTGCCCACCCGGACCCCAGGGGGCGGCCCCGGCCTGCCCACCCGGACCCCAGGGGGCGGCCCCGGCCTGCCCACCCGGACCCCAGGGGGCGGCCCCGGCCTGCCCACCCGGACCCCAGGGGGCGGCCCCGGCCTGCCTACCCGGAACCCGGCGGCGGGCGGCCCAGCGGCAGATGCCACCGGAGCGGATGGGGCAGCCGTGGGCGGCCCGCGGCTGCCGATGCGTACCACCCGCTCCCGCCGGTCGGGCCGCCATCGCAGCCCACATCAGCTGTCCGTGCCGTCCGACGCGCCCGCGCTGGTGTTCGCGGTACCCGGCAGCTCGAACCCGGTCAGCGACGAGATCGCCGCCGGGATCATGGAAGCCGCCAGCCAGTCCTGCCCGGGCGTGACGGTCCGCGCCGGTTACCTGGACGGCGACGAGGAACTCCTCAGCCATGTGCTGACCGAGTGCCACAGCCATGAGGGCCTCCCCGCCGCCGTCGTGGTGCCACTGGCCATCTGTGCGCAGCCGGTCATGGAGACCGCCGTCACCACCGCGGTCAGCGCCGCCATGGTCCCGGTGCTGCGCAGCCCGGCCCTGGGCGTGCACCCGCTGCTGGCCTCGGCGCTGCATACCCGGCTCGCCGAGGCCGGGCTGGCCCGCACCGACCGGACCGGCCGGATCAGCATTGTCACCGCCGCGGAAGGCGTCCTGGTCGCCGCGGACGGCGTCGGCGCGATGGCCGCCGCGGGCACGATGGCGGTGCTGCTCGCGTCACGGCTCACCGTCCCGGTGGCCGCCGCTGAGCTGAGCAACAGCGACAGCATCGCCGAAGCGGTCACCCGGCTGCGCGACGCTGGTGTCTCCGGCCTGGCCCTGGCGCCCTGCGTGATCGGGCCGGAACTCGACCATCTCGACCTCGCGGCCCTGGCCACCGAGGCGGGACTGCGTACCGCGCAACCGCTGGGCGTGCACTCGGCTGTCGGGCAGCTCGCCGCCATGCGCTACGGAGCGGCGCTGCAAGACCCGCAACTGGCTGGCCTGCCGGGCTGACCCAGGCTGGACGGAGCCGGACCAGGCAGGCCGGACCAGGCAGGCCGGACCAGGCAGGCCGGACCAGGCAGGCCGGACCAGGCAGGCCGGACCAGGCAGGCCGGACCGCGGGCACCCACCGGGTACCAGGACGGCGGTGCGCACTGGGCCGTTCACTCGCCGAGCACAGCGGCGTTCACCGCCCGGGCCGCCGCCGCCAAGTCGCTGGCCTCGGCCACGGTGACGCCCGCGCCTGGCGGAGCAGGTCGGCCCCGCCGCCGGGGGCGAACACCGGCGGTTCCAGCCAGGCCAGTACCACCCGGCGGAATGCCCGCCGCGATGATCAGCTCGGCGCACGGCCGGGGCCGCGACGCGCGGAACCGGCACGGCTCCAGCGAGCTATACAGCGTGGCCGTGGCCAACCGGGAATCCCCCGGTGACAGCATGCGCCAGGGCGGCCTCCTCGGCGTGATCGTGCGGGTCCCGCTCCCGCGAGTAGCCGGTGGCCAGGACGGTCCCGTCGCGGCCCACGATCACGGCCCCCACGCAGAACGCGACCGGGGACGGGGGGCAGCGCCGGGACAGCGCGATGGCGTACTGCAGCCAGTGCCGGTCGGCCGCGGTGACCTGGGCCCGGTACCGGGCCGGGCCAGGTCCAGGGCGGCCGGGTCCGGGGCACCGGCCCCGGCCTCGTCAGCCATGCCCCGTCCCCCGTGCCGCGCCCAGCGAGGCTTCCGCCGGGAGCTGGCCCGGGTCAGTCACAGCGGCACTGGCACTGGCACTGGCACTGGCGAGCAGGTAGCGCAGCAGCACGACCTGGCCGACCGCACGGACCTCGGCCAGTTTCATCGGGCGGCCCGGGCCGTGCGGGTACTGGCCCGGCCCGGCGAACCGCGGCGCCGCCGGGTCACCGACGAAGAACGGGGCGATCACCAGCTGCAGCTCATCCACCAGGCCGCGGCCCAGGAACTCGGCCCCGAGCTGGGCACCGCCCTCCACCATGAGCCGGCGCGACGCCGCGGTCCGGCCAGGTCGGCCAGCACCGCCTCCAGCCGCGGCGGGTCGCCCGCGTCGACCACCTCGGCCAGCCCGCCGAGCCTGCGCCCGGGCGACCGTCGACGGCGGGGCTCGCGCAGTAGACCAGGCGCCGGGCGGGCACGGACTGGCGCGCGGCGGCTGCGGGGCGCTCCCCCGGCCCGGGTCGAAGAACCGTGCGCCGCGGGGTCGAGATCGCCGCTCGCGGTGATCGTCACCCCGGCCGGATGTTCCGGCTGGCCCTGGGCCGCACGGGCGGCCCGGCGCCCGGCGGACCGGATGAGCAGCCGTGGAGTCGTCGCGGCGGATGGTCCCCGCGCCGACCAGGATCGCATCGCCGGCCGCCCGTTCCGCGTCCACCCGGTCGAGATCAGCCGCGCCAGACAGCACCAGCCTGGTCCGGCCCGGTCGACGTCCAGGCGCCGTCCACCGAGATCGCGCAGCTGAGCACGACGTACGGGCGTTCGGTCACCGGGACATCTTCTCTCACTGGGGGCAGGCGGGCAATGCTAGCTTCAACGCTACCTGGGGTCGCCCGGCGGTGATTTACTGGCACGCGGGGGCTGCGGGCAAGGCATAACGGCCTACCCTGCGCCGCCTACCCCGCGCCGCGCACCGCGGCCGGTACACCGATGGTGAGGGCAATGGACACGACGGTGTAGGCGCAGGGGCAGCCCTGGGTCGCCGAGAATTTCGACACGGTCAACCCGGCCACCGCCGAAGTCATCGCGACGTTCCCGGTCCAGGGCCGCAGCGAGGTGGACGCGGTGGTAGCGGCCGCCCGCCCGGCCGCAACCTGGTGGGCCGGGCTGGATCGCGCCACGCGGCGGACCCGGCTGCTCGCCTGGAAGTCACATCTCACCCGGTACCTGGGCCGCCTCGCCGAGCTCGTGCACAACGAGACCGGGAAGCCGCTCGCCGACGCCCAGCTGGAGATCCTGCTGACGATCGTGCACCTCGACTGGGCGGCCCAGCACGCGCACAAGGTGCTCGGCCCGCACCGGGTGCGCAGCGGCCTGATCGCCATCAACCAGGCCGCCCTGCTGGAATACCAGCCGCTCGGCGTGATCGGCGTGATCGGGCCGTGGAACTACCCGGTGTTCACCCCGCATGGGCTCGATCGCCTATGCCCTCGCCGCCGGCAACGCGGTGGTGTTCAAGCCGAGTGAGTTCACCCCGGCGGTCGGTGAGTGGCTGGTCGGCTCGTTCCGCGAGGTGGTCCCCGAGCAGCCGGTGCTGCAGCTGGTCACCGGCGCGGCCGAGACCGGCCAGGCACTGGCGCTCAGCGCGGTGGACAAGATCGCCTTCACCGGCTCGGCCGCCACGGCCAGGAAGGTGATGGCGGCCTGCGCGGAGAACCTCACCCCGCTGGTGGCCGAGTGCGGCGGCAAGGACGCGCTGCTGGTGGCCGCCGACGCCGACCTCGACGCGGCCGCCGACGCCGCGGCCTGGGGCGCGCTGTCCAACGCGGGCCAGACCTGCACCGGGGTGGAGCGGGTGTACGTGGCCGACGGCGTCTACCACACGTTCCTGGAGAAGCTCGCCGAGCGGGTCGCGGCGGTGCGTCCCGGCGATGACCGGGAGGCGGACTACGGCCCGATGACCATGCCCGGCCAGGTCGAGGTCATCGAGCGGCACATCGCCGACGCGCTGGCCCGGGGCGGCCCGGCCGGTGGTGGGCGGGCTGGCCAGCATCCAGCAGCCCTACGTCGGGCCGGTCGTCCTGGCCGACGTGCCCGAGGAGAGCCGGGCGGTCACCGAGGAGACGTTCGGGCCCACGCTGACCGTGACCCCGGTCAGCGACCTGGATGAGGGCATCCGGCTGGCCAACGCCAGCCGGTACGCGCTCGGCTCCGCGGTGTTCAGCCGGAACTCCAAGCGGGCCGTGGCCGCCGCGCGGGCCCTGCGCTCCGGGATGACCTCGGTCAACTCAGTCATCTCCTACGCGACGGTGCCCGCGCTACCGTTCGGCGGCAGCGCGGACTCCGGTTTCGGCCGGATCCACGGCAGCGACGGGCTGCGTGAATTCAGCCGGGCCAAGGCGATCACCCGGCAGCGGATGCGGCCGCTGGCGGACCTCACGACGCTCCGCCGCACCGACAAGGACCTGGCCCGGGTGCTCCGGCTGGTCACCTTGCTGCACGGCCGCCGCTACCGCTGACCCTGTGAACGGGCGATCAGCTGACCTTGTCGGCCCGGCGTGGCAGCTTCCAGCCCGGGCGGACGAAGTGGCAGGTGTAGCCGTCGGGGTACTTCTCCAGGTAGTCCTGGTGCTCCGGCTCCGCCTCCCAGAACGGGCCGGCCGGGGCCACCTCGGTGACGACCTGGCCCGGCCACAGTCCCGAGGCATCCACATCGGCGATGGTGTCCTCGGCGACCCGCTTCTGCTCGTCGCTGGTGTAGAAGATGGCCGAGCGGTAGCTGGTCCCGCGGTCGTTGCCCTGCCGGTTGAGCGTGGTCGGGTCGTGGATCTGGAAGAAGAACTCGAGCAGGTCGCGGTAGGAGATCCGGTCCGGGTCGAAGACGATCTCAACCGCCTCGGCGTGGCTGCCGTGGTGGCGGTAGGTCGCGTTCGGCACGTCGCCGCCGCTGTAGCCGACCCTGCTCGAGATCACACCGGGAAGCTTGCGGATCAGGTCCTGCACGCCCCAGAAGCAGCCCCCAGCCAGGATGGCGGTTTCGGTCCGATTACTCACTGCGGTAGCTCCCGTCGTCGTTGAACAGCTTGCGGTAGTCCCCGTAACCTTCGCTTTCCAGGTCATCGAGGGGGATGAAGCGCAGGGCCGCGGAGTTGATGCAGTAGCGCAGTCCACCCGCCTCAGGAGGGCCGTCCGGGAACACGTGGCCGAGGTGACTGTTGGCGTGCGCGGACCGGACCTCGGTCCGGATCATGCCGTGGCTCGCGTCGGTGTTCTCCACCACGTTGGCTGGCTCGATCGCCGTGGTGAAGCTCGGCCAGCCGGAGTGGCTGTCGTACTTGCTGATTGAGGCGAACAGCGGCTCACCGGACACCACATCGACGTAGATGCCCGGTTCCTTGTTGTCCCAGAATTCGTTGCGGAATGGCGGCTCGGTGGCAGCCTGCTGCGTCACCTGGTACTGCTCTGGTGTCAGCCGGGACACCGCCTCGGGGTCCTTCCGGTAGTTGTCCGGCACGTCAGCTCCTTCGCCGGTGATTGCGGCCGCTAGGTTGCGGGCGCCATAGTCATCAGCGTCGCCGGGCCCGTTAATGTTTCCGGCGATCTCGGCCGCAGCCGGAGCGGTCAGCGGGGGCCGGAGGTGGCGGGGGCCGGGGTCAGTGCCGGGTCGGCCGGGGCCAGTGGGGCGCGGCCCGCGATGAGGTCCGCGGCGCGCTCGGCGATGGCGATGACCGGTGCATTCGTGTTCCCCCTCGGCACGGTGGGCATGACCGAGGCGTCCACCACGCGCAGCCCGTCCACCCCGCGGACCCGCAGTTCCGGGTCCAGCACGCTGGTCAGCTTGCTCGCGGCCAGCCGCGAGTCACCGCCCATCGCGCAGGTGCCCACCGGATGGTAAATAGTGCCCAGGCTGCGCCGGATGAACTCGCGCAGCTCGGCGTCGGTGCGCACGCCGGGCCCGGGCGCCAGTTCGGCGCCGCATACCTTGGTCATCGGTGCGGACGCGGCGAACTCCCGGGCCATCCGCAGCCCGGTCAGCAGTGGCTCGATGTCGCCGCTGTCGGACAGGTACCCGGGATCGATGGCCGGGGCGTGCCGGGGGTCGGCGGTGCGCAGCCGGACCACCCCTCGGCTGGCCACGGAGACCAGCGTGACGAGCACGGACACGGCCCGGATGGCGGGATCAGCCAGGCCCTGGCGCTGGAACGGCACCGGGAGGACGTGCCACTGGATGTCCGGCGCGGGCAGCGACGGAAGGCTGCGGGTGAACCCGCCCGCTTCGGCGATGTTCGAGGTCAGCGGGCCGGAGCGGAGGTAGCGCCAGCGTGCGAGGCTGGCCAGGCCCGCCTGCTCCCACAGCCCGGTGGTGCGCGGGGTGTGCCACATGGCCGGGACGACGGGGTGATCGGACAGGTTCGCGCCCACCCCCGGGCTATCCGCCTCGATCCGGATGCCATGCTCGATGAGCTGCTCCGCCGGGCCGATGCCGGACAGCAGCAGCAGCTGCGGGCTGCCGATGGTGCCCGCGCACAAGATCACCTCGCCCTCGGCCCGGGCCGTCTCCTCGGCGCCGCGGCGCAGGTAGGTCACCCCGGCCGCCCGGCCCGCCTCGATCAGGACGCGGGTCACCCTCGTGTCGGTGTGCACGGTGAGGTTGGGCCGCGCCATGGCCGGGTGCAGGTAGCCGTCAGCCGCGGACCAGCGCCGCCCGTCGCGCTGGGTCACCTGATAGAACCCGGCACCGTCCTGGCCCGGGCCGTTGAAGTCGTCGTTGCCGGGCAGCCCGCAAGCCTGGGCGGCGGCCACGAAGGCCCGGGTCAGCGGGGACTTGTGCTTGAGGTCCTGCACGCTGAGCGGGCCGGCCGACGCCGTGGTAGGGCGACGCCCCACGCGAGTTGTCCTCGGCCCGCAGGAAGTAGGGCAGCAGCTCCGGGTACCCCCAGCCAGCACAGCCGTACTCATCCCGCCAGGTGTCGTAGTCCAGGCGGCTGCCGCGCATGTAGATCATCGCGTTCATGGCGGACGAGCCACCCAGGGTGCGGCCCCGGGGCCAGTAGATGGACCGGCCACCGGCCCGCTCTTGCGGCACGGTCCGGTAGTCCCAGTCGTACTGGCTCTGGAACAGCAGGTTCAGCGCGGCCGGGATGTGGATCTCGTCGGCGTCGTCCGGCGGCCCCGCCTCCAGCAGCAGCACCCGGGTGCTGGGGTTCTCGGTGAGCCGCGCCGCGAGGACGCACCCGGCGCTTCCTGCGCCGACGATGACATAGTCGTACACGGTTGACCTCGAGGCAGGATCCGGGGGGGCTTGCCGCCACCCTACGCCGCGCGGGCCCCAGCGATCATGGCAACGGGCATGGCCAGCGAATCGAGCGCGCTCCCGGCCCGGCCAGGGCGCAACAGGCTACGGTGGGGCCCATGGCAGGCGAGCGCAGGGACCAGCCCGTTGTGCTGTCCCGCATCTACACCCGCACCGGTGACGACGGCACGACCGCGCTGGGCGACATGAGCCGGGTGGCCAAGACCGATACCCGGCTGGCTGCGTACGCGGACGTGGACGAGGCGAACTGCGCGATCGGCACGGCCATCGCGCTGGGCAGCCTGCCCGACGACATGGTGACCCGGCTGCGCCGGGTGCAGAATGAGCTCTTCGACGTGGGTGCCGACCTGTGCAACCCGATGACGGACAACCCGGCCTACCCGCCGCTGCGGGTCACCGGGGAGTACGTCAGCCGGCTGGAAAGCGATTGCGACACCTGCAACGCAGGCCTGCCCGCCCTGCGCAGCTTCATCCTGCCAGGCGGCGCGTCAGGCGCCGCGTTGCTGCATACGGCGAGGACGATCGTGCGCCGGGCCGAGCGCAGTACATGGGCCGCGCTCGAGGAACATGGCGAGTCGATGAACACACTGACCGCCCGGTACCTCAACCGCCTGTCCGACCTGCTGTTCATCCTGGCCCGGCTGGCCAATGCCGGCCAGGGCGATGTGCTCTGGAAGCCGGGTGGGGAACGCTGAGCACTCTGCAGTCCTCGCTGCACCGCCTTAGCTGGCCTGGCCCAGGTACGAGCCGGGCGCGCCCGGCGGGGCTGCCTCCAGCCAGGCCAGGAAGCCGGTCAGCGCCGCTTCGCCCATGGCGAGTTCCACGATGTCTTCGGCGTCGGCCCGGCAGCGCACCACGACGGCGCCCTGGCCCAGGCTGGCTTCTTCGGCCGGGTCGGAGTTCCGCCGGGACAGCACGGTGAGCGTCCGCCGCTCGAAGACCTCGGCCGGCCGGAGCAGGATGCCGAAGACCTGATACCAGCGCAGCTCGTCGGGCTGGTAGGCGGCCACGCCGAGGCGCCAGGCGCCGTCCGGCAGGCGCAGGCCGCATTCCACCGTGCCGCCGCCGCGTTCCAGCAGGAACCGTCGCACCGCGATGCCGCCAGCCAGCAGCAGCGCGAGGATCAGGAAGATGGCGAACAGCCAGGCCGCGTCGAAGGCCAGTGATCCGCTCATCCCGGCCCCCGTGCGGTCCTCGTCAGGACCTGTCGCCAGCGGCCCGCAGCAGCGCCCGGGAGTACTTGATCCCGGCGGATTCCTCCTCGCCCGGGCCGAGCTGGGCCAGCGCCGTGTCCAGCCCGGACTGGACCGTCGCCCGGTCCACCTGGCTGCCGAGTTCCGCCTCCCGGGCGAGCACCGAGACCCGGTCGTCGTGCACGGACAGGAAGCCGCTGCTCACCGCGGCCATGACCTCGCTGCCGCCACCGGAGGCATTCTCCGGGTCCAGGATCCGGACCACGCTGCCCTCGGCCAGGAGGCCGAGCACGGAGGGATGGCCGGTCAGCACGCCGAGGTCACCGTCGAGGGTCTTGGCGATCACCATCCGGGCATTCCCGGCCCAGATCTCACCGTCCGGGACGACGAGCTCAACATGGAGGGTCACTGATCCCCCCGGTTCGCTTCGCTCACTGGCGCTCCAGCTCCTTTGCCTTTTCCTCCACGTCCTCGATGCCGCCGCACATGAAGAACGCCTGCTCCGGGAAGTTGTCGTACTTGCCCTCGGTGAGCGCCTTGAACGAGGAGATGGTCTCCTCCAGCGGCACGAACACCCCGGGCAGCCCGGTGAACTGCTCGGCCACGAACATCGGGTGGGACAGGAAGCGCTCGATCCGCCGCGCCCGCTTGACCGTGACCTGGTCCTCCTCGGACAGCTCGTCGATGCCGAGCAGCGCGATGATGTCCTGCAGCTCCTTGTACCGCTGCAGGATCCGCTGCACCTCCCGGGCCACGTCGTAGTGCTCCTGGCCGACGTACTTCGGCGTCCAGGATCCGGGAGGTGGAGTCGAGCGGGTCCACCGCCGGGAAGATGCCCTTCTCGGTGATCGCCCGGGACAGCACGGTGGTCGCGTCCAGGTGGGCGAACGTGGTGTGCGGCGCGGGGTCGGTGATGTCGTCCGCGGGCACGTAGATGGCCTGCATGGAGGTGATCGAGTGACCCCGGGTCGAGGTGATCCGCTCCTGCAGCTGGCCCATCTCGTCGGCCAGCGTGGGCTGGTAGCCCACCGCCGACGGCATCCGGCCGAGCAGCGTGGACACCTCCGAGCCCGCCTGGGTGAACCGGAAGATGTTGTCGATGAACAGCAGCACGTCCTGGCCCTGCACATCGCGGAAGTACTCGGCCATGGTCAGCGCGGACAGCCCGACCCGCAGCCGGATCCCCGGCGGCTCGTCCATCTGGCCGAACACCAGCGCGGTGTCCTTGATCACGTTCGACTCGGTCATCTCGATGAACAGGTCGTTGCCCTCACGGGTCCGCTCGCCTACCCCGGCGAACACCGACACGCCGCCGAAGTTCTTGGCCACCCGGGTGATCATCTCCTGGATGAGCACCGTCTTGCCCACGCCGGCGCCGCCGAACAGGCCGATCTTGCCGCCCTTGACGTACGGGGTGAGCAAGTCGAGCACCTTGATGCCGGTCTCCAGGATCTCGGTCCTCGGCTCCAGCTGGTCGAAGTGCGGCGGGTCGCGGTGGATCGACCACCGCTCGTTGATCTCCAGCGACGCGGTGTCCACGTCCAGGGTCTCGCCGAGCACGTTGAACACGTGGCCCTTGGTGACGTTGCCGACCGGCACCTTGATCGGCCCGCCGGTGTCGATGACCTCCGCGCCGCGCACCAGGCCGTCCGTGGCTTGCATGGAGATCGTCCGGGCCGTGTTGTCGCCGAGGTGCTGCTCGACCTCGAGGGTCAGCGTCCTGGTCTCGCCACCGAGCGTGATGTCCACGTGCAGCGCGTTGTAGATATTGGGCATCTCCTCACCGGGGAACTCCACGTCCACCACGGGACCGGTGATGCGGACGACCCGGCCGTTGTCGGCGGGGGCCTCGGCGCCGGAGGCGGGGTTTTCGGTCGTTGCGGTCATGATGGCCCTCACTCTTTCCCTGCGACGCTCTCGGCCAGCGCGTTGGCGCCACCGACGATCTCGCTGATTTCCTGGGTGATCTCCGCCTGGCGGGCCTTGTTGGCCTCCAGGGTGAACTGCTCCAGCAGCTCGTTGGCGTTGTCGGTCGCCGACTTCATGGCCCGGCGGCGGGCCGCGATCTCCGAGGCGGCCGACTCGAGCAGGGCCTGGTAGATCCGGCTCTCCACGTACCACGGCAGCAGCGCGTCCAGCACCACCTGAGGCGAGGGCTCGAATTCATACAACGGCAGCGGCCCGCTCGGCGGCGGCTTCGTCCGTCTCCTCGATGACCAGCGGGAGGATGCGGCGGATCACCGCGTTCTGGGTCAGCATCGACACGAACTCGGTGTACACGAGGTGGATCTCATCCACCCCGCCCTCGGCGGCCGGGCGGTCGAACGCCTCGAACAGCGGTCTCGGTGATCTCGGCGGCGTTCTCGTGCCGGGGAGCCTCGGAGAAGCCGCTCCACTGCCCGGCGGTCTCCCGGCCGCGGAACCGGTGCCAGGTGATGCCCTTGGTCCCGGCCACATAGGTGACCGGCTCGACGCCCCGCTCGCCGAGCAGCGCCGCGCAGCCGCTGCGCCTCGCGCAGCACGTTGGAGTTGTAGCCGCCCGCGAAGCCCCGGTCGCTGGTCAGGATCAGCACGGCCGCCCGCTGCGGGTTCTGCGGCTCGCGGATCAGCGGGTGGTCGATCTGCGCGGACCGGCTGACCACCGCCTCGACCGCCCGGGTGATCTCCCGGGCGTACGGCGCGGCGGCGCGCACCCGCTGCTGGGCCTTGATGATCCGCGACGACGCGATCAGCTCCTGGGCGCGGGTGATCTTGGCGGTGGACTGGACCGCCCGGATCCGCTGCCTGACCGCGCGAAGCTGTGCTCCCATGCTGGGCCTTCCCGCCTACTCTGCTTGTCCTGCTTCTTGCTTGTCCGACTTCTGCTTTCCGGCGGGACGCGCTTGGCCACCTTCTCCTGGCCGACCTCGTCGTCGCTTCGCCGACTCGGTCGTCTCGTCCGGGACCAGCAGGCCGCCGCCGGTGATCTCGAAGCCGCGCCGGAACTCCTCGATCGGCGTCCTTGAGCGCGGTGGCGGTGTCGTCGGACAGCTCCCGGGTCTCCCGGATCGCGTCGTAGATGCCCGGGTGCTCGCGCGCATGTAGTCGAGGAACTCCCGCTCGAACCGGCCGACGTCCTCGACCGGCACGTCGTCCAGGTAGCCCGTCGGTGCCCATCCAGATCGACACGACCTGCCGCTCCACCGGGAACGGGCTGTACTGGCGGCTGCTTGAGCAGTTCGACCAGGCGCGCGCCGCGGTCCAGCTGGGCCCGGGAGGCCGCGTCCAGGTCGGAGGCGAACGAGGCGAACGCCTCCAGGTCCCGGTACTGGGACAGGGCCAGCTTGAGCCCGCCCGCGACCTTCTTCATCGCCTTGATCTGCGCGTCGCCGCCGACCCGGGACACCGAGCGGCCGACGTTGATGGCGGGCCGGACACCGGAGTTGAACAGGTCGGTCTCCAGGAAGATCTGCCCGTCGGTGATCGAGATGACGTTGGTCGGGATGTAGGCGGAGATGTCGTTGGCCTTGGTCTCCACGATCGGCAGCCCGGTCAGCGACCCGCTGCCCATCTCCTTGGACAGCTTGGCGCACCGCTCCAGCAGCCGCGAGTGCAGGTAGAAGACGTCGCCCGGGTAGGCCTCGCGGCCCGGCGGGCGGCGCAGCAGCAGCGAGATCGTCCGGTACGCCTCGGCCTGCTTGGACAGGTCGTCGAACACGATCAGCACGTGCTGGCCCTGGTACATCCAGTGCTGGCCGATAGCCGACCCGGTGTACGGGGCAATGTACTTGTAGCCGGAGGGGTCGGACGCGGGCGAGGCGACGATCGTCGTGTACTCCATCGCGCCCGCGTCTTCCAGCGACTGGCGCACCTGCGCGGTGGTGGAGCCCTTCTGGCCGACCGCCACGTAGACGCACTTGACCTGGCGGACCGGGTCGCCGGACTCCCAGTTATCGCGCTGGTTGATGATCGAGTCGATGGCGATGGCCGTCTTGCCGGTCTGCCGGTCGCCGATGATCAGCTCACGCTGGCCGCGGCCGATCGGGGTGATCGCGTCGATCGCCTTGATCCCGGTCTGCAGCGGCTCGTTCACCTTGCTGCGCTGCACCACCGACGGCGCCTGCACCTCGAGCTCCCGGAGCTCGGTGTCCCCGATGTCGCCCTTGCCGTCCAGCGGGACGCCCAGCGGGTCCACGACCCGGCCCAGGAACGCGTCGCCGACCGGGACGGACAGGACCTCGCCGGTCCGGCGGACCGGCATGCCCTCGTCGATCTTGCTGAAGTCACCGAGGATGACCACGCCGATCTCGCGCTCATCGAGGTTCAGCGCGAGCCCGCGGATCCCGCCGGGGAACTCCAGCAGCTCGTTCGACATCGCCGAGGGCAGGCCCTCGACCCGCGCGATGCCGTCGCCGCACTCCGCGACGACGCCGACCTCTTCCCTGGTGGCCCCGTCCGGCTCATAGGCCTGGACGAAGCTCGCCAGCGCGTCCCTGATCTCTTCGGGCCGGATTGTCAGCTCCGTCATGGTCCTCGCGTCTTCCTGTAGTCCTAGGTCTGTTGCTTACCGCTGGCCGGTGTGCGGCGCGGGCCCGGGCCGGTCAGGCAGCTCGGGCCGCTCAGGCCGCCAGCTGCCGGTGTAGCGCCGCCAGCCGACTCGCCACGCTTCCGTCAATGAGTTCATCCCCGATCCGGACGGACATGCCACCCAGCACACCAGGATCGATGAGGACATCCAGATGAATATCGTGCCCATACGCGGTGGACAGCGCCGCGATGAGGCGCTGCCGCTCGCTGCCGCTGAGCGGCACGGCCACCCGGACGACGGCGATCAGGCGCTCCCGCCAGTCCGCGGCCAGCCGGGCATACTCCGTCAGGCCCGCATCCAGGCTACGTCCTCGGGGATGCACCGCCGCCATGGTGATGAGGCGCAGCGCCGAGCCGGTCACCTTGCCGTCCAGCAGGGTGTGCAGCAGCTGGCGCTTGAGTTCGGCCGGGGCGACCGGGCTGGACAGCGCGCTGCGCAGCGCCGGGTTGCCGCTGACGATCCGGGTGAACCGGAACAGCTCGTCCTCCAGGTCGTCGAGGTCCCCGTCAGACTCGGCCACGGCCGCGGTGGCCAGCACGGCCAGCTGCTCGGTGGCGCTGACCAGGTCACCGGGGTGCGACCAGCGCGCGGCGGCCAGGCCCGCGACCAGGTGCAGGGTGGGCCGGGCTGACCTTGCCCTCGAGCAGGGCGCGGACCAGCCCGGCCCGTGCGCCCGCCGGGTGGGTGGTGTCGGTGAGCGCCCGGCGCAGCGAGGGCTGGCTGTCCAGCAGGTCGACCACGGCGAACATCTCGTCCGCCAGGGTGCTGACGGCCACCCCGGGCTGGCCGACCGCTGTGGCCAGCCGGTCCCGGGCCTCGGCGAGCGACGCCCGGCTAGCTCCGCGCATGCCTGGTTCCCTCGGTTGCCGCGGACTCGCGCTCGAGATCCTCGAGGAACCGGTCCACGATTCGCCGCTGCCGCGCCTCGTCCTCTAGGGACTCGGCCACGACCCGGCTGGCCAGGTCGACGGCCAGGGCGCCAACCTCGGTGCGCAGCGAGGCCAGGGCATGCTGCCGGTCGGACTCGATCTGCGCGTGGGCCGCGTCCACCAGCCGCCGGCGCCTCGGCCTGGGCCTGCTCACGCATTTCCGCGATGATCTGCGCGCCCTGCTCCTGGGCCTGGGCCCGGAGCCGGGCCGCCTCCTGGCGGGCCTCGGCCAGCTGTTCCCGGTACTGGGCGAGCGCCTGGTCGGCCTCGGCCTGGGCCTCCTTGGCCCGTTCCAGCCCGCCTTCGATCTCGTCAGCCCGCTGCTGGAGCGTTCGCTGGATCCGCGGCAGCAGCACCTTGCCCAGGATCGCGAACACGATGAGGAACGCGACCGCCCCGATGATCAGCTCCGGCAGCTCGGGCACGAGCGGGTTTGCTGGCGGGGTCACCGGCCCTGCCGCGAGGATGCTCATTGTCCGGCTTCCTTCCGGTCGGACATCACTGCCTCACGATTCGTCGCCCGGCAGATCAGGCGGTGTACTTGAAGATGAACGGGACCACGATGCCGATCAGCGCGAGCGCCTCGGTCAGCGCGAAGCCGATGTACATGTTGGACTGGATGAGCCCGCGCGCTTCCGGCTGCCGGGCCATGGCCTCGACGCCGTGGCCGAAGATCAGGCCGATGCCGATGCCGGGGCCGATGGCCGCCAGGCCGTACGCCACCGCTCCGATGTTTATGTTCAAGCTAAGTGGTGTTGACAGCAGCGGCAATGCTGTGGGCAACGTCAAGCATGTGCGCATTCCTTTTCGATCGTGCCAGCGGGGTGCGCCGGCGATTGTGGGCTCATGGGGTGCGCGCCGGCTGGCGCGCGCCGCCGTCGGTGCCGGACATGGGCCATCTCAGTGCCCCGCTTCCAGCGACCCGCCGATGTACTGGGCGGTCAGGATCGTGAAGATATAGGCCTGCAGCGCCTGGATCAGCATCTCGAACGCCGGTCAGCGCGACGGTCAGGACGAACGAGGTCGCGCTGAACAGCAGGCCGATGCTCAGGCTGAGCAGGTACCAGGTCGCCAGCGTGAAGACCAGCAGCAGGATGTGCCCGGCGAACATGTTCGCGAACAACCGGACGGCCAGCGTGAACGGCCGGACGATGATGTACTGCAGGATCTCCACCGGCGCCAGGATGACCAGGATGCCCCGGGGGCACGCCCTTCGGGATCATGTTGCTGAAGTAGCCGCCCAGCCCCATGATGCTTGATGCCCAGGTAGGTATAGGTGCCGTAGACCATCAGCATCAGCGCGGCCGGGAAGGCGATCTGCGACATCGGCGGGATACTGCGCCACCGGGATGATCTCCATCAGTGTTCATGACCCAGATGAAGAAGAACAGCGAGACCAGGAACGGCAGGAAGCTGTCGCCGCGCTTGCCCATCATCGGCCGCAGGATCTGGTCCCGGACGAAGTCGACGCCCAGTTCGCCGAGGTTCTGCACGCCGCCGCGGCACCATCTTCGGGCTTGGCGAACGCGGCCCAGAAGAACCCGATCACCACGACCGCATGCAGACCAGGGCCAGCAGCATCGGCTTGGTGAAAGCGAAGCCGCCGATCGTGAAGAACGGCGTGAACAAGGAAAGTTGGGCCGGGATAACCCGGGCGCCGGGTAACCGCAGTGCGTGGACGGAGAAAGCGTGGCTGTTGTCCTCCGTGCACTTGGCCACGGCGAGCGCCAGCGATGTCACCGGCCATGATGTACTCCTCCGCCTTCGCTCCAGGCCCGCGCAGCAGGTGCCCGCGCGTCCTTACGTACGCTGCACCTGCGTGGCAGGAGCCGCCCGTGATCTTTCCGGCCGGGCCGCCAGCCGGGGCCAGGCGCCGGGCTCGGTCCCCAGCATGCCTGGTACGCAGCATGCCGCCACGGTGCCGTGGATCGTTCCACCTGCTCAGAACCAGTCCCGTCCAGTATCGACGAAATGCCGATGATCGCCGCAATCAGGCCGACCAGCGCGCCCACCGGGATGAGCACGGAGATGTGCGTCAGCCGGGCCGCAGCCAGCCGATCAGGCCGTAGGCCATCATCCCGGCGATCAGGTAGCTGAAGATGGTCCAGCCCGCGTTCTCCTGCGGCGGGCCGCTGCCCCGCGGCTGTTGCCCGTCCGGCCCGGCCTTCCCGTCCGATCGGCCTGCCTGGCAAACCCTGGGCTGTCCGGCGCGGTCTGCCCGGCCTGCTCCCTCTCGGCCGGGCAGGCGATGACCTGGTCCGGCGCACGACCCGCCAGGTCATCGCGGCGGGCTGCGGAGGGCAGCCTGATCCGCGGGCCGCGATCCGCCGTCCGGGAGCGAGAGGGGCGCCACGCGTCACCGTTCCCCGTCCGGTTCGACGTACAGCACCTTGAGCCGCATCGACCAGAGCACCTGGGCGCCGCTCCAGACCAGGACGCAGACGATGCGCGGTCAGGCCGAACAGCCGCCCGTTGAACGCGGTCGTGTTGCTGAACTTGGCCAGCAGGATCAGCAGGACGAGGATCTTGACGAGGTAGGTCAGATGGCGGTGATCATCATGGCCTGCGGGCTGACCTTGGCCGCCCGCCGACACGGCGGTGATGCTGATCGCGAAGAACACGGCCACCAGGGCCACCCCGAGCAGGCTGCCCATCAGGCCCTTGGCCCCGCCGAGTATCCCGCTGAGCACGACCATGATCACCGCAGCGCCGGCCGTGACCGCGGCAGAACGCCGGGCGATCGGGCCGTAGCTGG
>CAWDRD010000008.1:0-4008 GCA_963804455.1 uncultured Actinomycetes bacterium | reverse complement strand
CACCGCGCTGCCGAGACGACCCGCCCCGCGATCCAGGCCGCGGCCACGGATCTTTCTGCCGCGCCGCGGTCCGACCAGGCCGCGGACGTCATCACCGGGGTCGCGGAGCCGTTCACCGTGGGCAGCCGTCCGCGGGACGGGGGCGTCCCCCGGTAGGACTGGGACCAGGTGCCGGAACGGCGAAGGTGGCGTTCGCGGTGGTGACCAGCGCAGCAGCGATCGGTACGGTGGCCGTGGCGTGGAGGAGCCTACAGCGACCACGAGGCGATCGTCGCCGCGAAGTGGGCCCGGCCGGACCGGACGCTGACGTCCGAGCTGATCAGCGCGCTGGACGGGGTTCAGGCACCGGCCAGATCACGCATGTCATCGCCACCATCAGCAACGGGTTCGGCGCCGCGCCGCCGTCCTCGCCGATCGCCCCACCGAGCTGGCGCAACAACCACAGACCGTGGCTCAGTGCCTGCGCGGCGAGTGGACCTGGAACTCGGTCACCGCGGAGCTGCTCAGCAGGCGGGCCATGTTCCCGGTCGCCCTGCCGCGCGTCGTCCTGGCCGACACCTGGCTCAGTGACCGGCTGGTCAGGCAGGGCGAGGTGGTGCTGCCGTCACTGATCGCCGCCGCCCATGACCCGGGCGGACCGCCGTCGCGGAACATCGCGTTCGGGCCAGGCCATCACTTTTGCCCCGGTGCCGCGCTGACGCGGGTATGGCTCGCGAACGCGCTCGCGCTGTTCTTCGGGACCTTCCCGCTCGCCCGCCTCGCGGACCGCGACCTGCATTGGCAGCAGGGTACGTTGTCGATACCGCGGCAGGTGACGCTGGCGCTGCGCTGACACCCGGGCCGCGCCGAGGTCATCAGCCATCAGCACGCCAGCGCCCATGACCAGGAAGAACACCGGGTAGGCGTACAGCAGAAGAGGCGCGTGCCCGCCGAGCGCGGGCAGGTCGAGCAGCCCGGCCACCACAAACGACCACCAGGTCAGCAGCGTCTCACTACCGGGGCGGCGGTAGACGTTGTGGATGACCAGGATCATGCCCGCGCCCTCCACCGCCAGCAGCAGGCACATAGCCAGCCCGGGCGCGTGCGTGAACCGCCATAAGGTCATCGCGGCCGCGGCGCAGCCGAGCATGGCCCAGCGGCTGGGGCCGAACCGCCAGCCGCCGCGGACCGCCAGCACCGCGAACACCACGATCGCCCCGGCCAGCTGTAGTGACGCGAGGCTGAGTGCGGCCCAGGGCGGATTCTGGGCGGCTTGGACCGCGAGCAGGATGCTGTACTCGATGGTCCAGATCAGCCACGCGGCCGGATCAGGCCCACTCGTCCGCCGCCAGGCGTCCCGCAGGTACGGAATGTAGCCGATCAGCCCAGCCAGCCCGGCCATCAGGCCCAGCGCCAGCGGCGACACGAACTGCCGCAGCACGTCCCACTCGGCGGGCGGGATGAGGTGGTTCATTCGCTCAGGGCCATCCGGCTGGCGTAATCAGCGACAGCGGCCCTGATCGCCGCGATCATCGCGGCGCGGTCCCGGGGGAACGGCCGCATCCCCTGCGCGTCAGTGAACGTCGTGTCGTACAGCGGATGCGCGCCAGCCTCGGTCCACCCGGGGCTGTTCAGGAAGACCGCGCCGGAGTACTCGCGGCGGTTGATCCCGAACCCGGGCCCGGTGTTCACGGCCGCCACATCGCAGCCGGTGAGGCGGCCCTTGCTGAACTCGGCTGTGACCGGGCCGAGCGGAGTGATGAGGTCCACGGTGTGCTGATTCATGGGCGCTCCCAGTGCCAGCCCCCCGCACATCTCCGACATAGGGATACCCATGGGTATCTGCGGTAATCGTATGGTTATCCAGGGGTGCGCCAAGAATGTCTAGAAACAGCCCCGGCGATCCAGGGCTGTGCTAGGGTCGGTCGTCATGGCATCGATGATCGACTCGGATGCGGACGTCCCCGTCTATCAGCAACTCGCAGCGATACTCCGGCGGAAAATCGATTCCGGCGAGATCCCGCCGCGCCGGGCCATCCCCAGTAAGCGCACCCTGACCGAGGAATACTCGGTGAGCCCCGGCACCGTCGAGCGGGCCGTTCAGGCGCTGCGGGCCGAGGGGTACCTGAAGACCGTCATGGGCCGGGGGCTGTACGTCCGGCCGCTCGAGGAGCGGCGCAGCTAGTGCAGGCCCATTTCCGTGGCCATCGCGTGCCGGACCAGGGTGATCAGGGCTGTCTTGGCTGACTCCCGCTCGCGCGCGTCGCACTGGATCACCGGCACGTTCCGGCTCACGGACAGTGCTTCCTGGACGCTGACGGCGGTGTGCGGGAACTCGCCGTGGAACCCGTTGACGCCGACGATGAACGGCAGGCCGGCCCCTCGAAGTAGTCGACCGCGGGGAAGGAATCGGCCAGCCGCCGGGTGTCCACGAGCACCACGGCCCCGATAGCCCCCTGGATGAGATCGTCCCACATAAACCAGAAGCGGTGCTGCCCGGGCGTGCCGAACAGGTACAAGACCAGCCCGGCGTCCAGGGTCACCCGGCCGAAATCCATGGCCACGGTGGTCGTGGTCTTGTCCGGCACCTGCGGACAGGTCGTCCACCTCGCCGCTGGCGGCGGTCAGTCATCGCCTCGGTGGTGAGCGGCGTGATCTCCGAGACTGATCCGACGAAAGTGGTCTTGCCCACGCCGAAGCCGCCCGCTACGACGATCTTGACCGACGTCATCGCGGTATCCGCCGGGTTAGACCGGGCGGGCGCCGATCGTGCGATATCCACTGATTAACCCTTTCGAGCAGCTGAACGGTCCGGGCATCAACTCCCTCGGGACTATGTGCCGTGCCCCGGCCGGAGGGCGCTGCGCAGGTCGGGCGTGAACGCCTGCCCCACCCTCTCCACGAGCAGCGCCATCTCGTAGGCCACCAGGCCCATGTCACAGTCGGCTGACGCCAGGACGGCCAGGCTGGAACCGTCGCTGATCGCCATCACCAGCAACAGGCCACGCCGCATCTCAACGACCGTCTGGGTAACGGCCCGCCGTCGAACACCCGGGCCGCGCCCTGGGTCAGGCTGGCCAGCCCCGAGGTCACCGCGGCCAGCTGGTCCGCCCGGTCTTTCGGGAACCCATCCGAATACGCCAGCGGCAGGCCGTCAGCGGAAACCACGATGGCGTGGGCCACAGCTGGCACCCGCTCAGCGAAGTTCGTGATGAGCCAGTTCAGATCCTGTACCGAAGAAGTCAGCGGGCTGACGGTGTGTCCTCTCTGCGTGGCCGCATGTATAAAGGTGCGTCTGCGTGCCTGTGCCTGCATGCGTGTGCGTGGCGCGTCTGTATCTGCGCGTCTGCCTGTCGGGCGGCCGCACGGTGATCACCCGCGCGGTCGTGCGGTAATAGCAGTGCGGGTCAGGAGTCAGGCGGTGCCGTCTGCCTTGCTGTCGGGATGTGGATCTTCCCCGGGTGGGCCAAGTCCTGGGGCCTTCTTGATCCCCTGCTGGAAGCTGGCCATGCGCTGCCTGGTCTGGGTGGCGGACCGGCCCAGCGTGGCGGATGGCGGCACCGCTGACGCGGTGACCCCGCTGGGCACCAGGTTCGCTTTTCGCACCCGCTTGGGCAGTCCGGCTCCAGTGTAACCGTCGGACACCGGCGCCTGTGCCACCGCAGCCGCCCGCCAGCCAGCATCCGCCGGTGAGGACCAGCTCACCGGCTCCGGTTCTGCGGCCGGATCCGAGCCCGGGCCCGCCGCCGGAGCCGTCCGGTCGATGCTGCTGGCGATGCCGGAACCAGTCGGACTCCACCGATTCGAAAATGGGCAGCCGGTTCTCGTGTGCCGTACTCGCCGCGGGCGGCACGATACCACCGTCGGCCGCCCCGGAGCTGCCGGCCCCGGAGCTGCCGGCCCCGGAGCTGCTGGCTCCGGCGCCGTCCGGGGCCTGCCGCTCGCCCAGGGGCCGCCCGGCCCAGGCCGGTCCAGCGCCAGCCCGTCCAGTACAGGATCGTCCCGCACCGGCCCGTCCTGACTGGGCCC
>CAWDRD010000007.1:0-10111 GCA_963804455.1 uncultured Actinomycetes bacterium | reverse complement strand
CCAGCACATAGAACACTGTCTCTCGGTCCCGGCCTGCTCAGTTCCGGTCTTCCCAGTCCCGGTACTTCTCGGTCCCGGCGTTCACGAGCCGGATCCCGCAGCTCGGCCCAGCTTTGCGGCCCCACATGACCAGCCCGCCGCCCAGGCTGAGCTGGCGTACCCCGACCTCGGTCAGGCCCGCCGCCCAGGCGGCGACGTGGTCGTCCAGGCTGTGCCGCTGGTAGTGCACGGAGATGCTGGGCCCGAGGAACCGGCCCACCCGGTACCAGGCTGGCCCTCCGGTCAGCCCGCCGAGCAGCGGCAGCGCCAGCCGGGTGTACAGCCACCAGGACGCCCGCCAGCCGGGGTTCCCGGGCACGGAAAAGTCCAGGCTGGCCATGGTGCCCCCGGGGCGCAGGCAGCGGGCCATCTCCGCCACGGTCGCCGCCGGGTCCGGCACGTAGCGGAGCAGGTAGGAAAAGGTGACCGCGTCAAAGGTGGCGTCGCCGAACGGCAGGTCATCCGCCCGGGCCACAGCGAGCCGGACCTGACCGCGCTGGCCCGGGCGGCGGGTCCGGGCCAGCCCCGCGCGCAGCATCGGCTCGTTCAGGTCAACTCCGGCCACCGAGGCGCCGGTGCGCCCGGCCACCGCCAGCGCCACCCCGGCCGGGCCGGTGGCCACGTCCAGTACCAGCTGTGGTGACCCGGCCGCGACGGCGTCCACCACGGCCCGCCGCCAGCGGCGGTCCTGGCCGAAGGAGAGCAGGTAGGCGAGGCGGTCATAGCGGGCAGGCAGGCCGTCGAACACGGCACGCGCTACCGGCT
Organism: uncultured Actinomycetes bacterium; assembly: GCA_963804455.1. Classification (GTDB taxonomy): domain Bacteria; phylum Actinomycetota; class Actinomycetes; order Streptosporangiales; family Streptosporangiaceae; genus RYN-230. The sequence continues at coordinate 9,307 of CAWDRD010000007.1, read as the reverse complement.
CGCCACGTAGGCGAGCATCCTGGGCGGGTTCGGCAGTCACCGGGTCGATCGTCGCATGCGGACCCAGTGGGGGCAAGGAACCAGGGATCAGGCCGCCCGGCGAGCCCGCGTGTCAGCCTGTCCGGTCAGCTCGCCCGGCGGGCAGGCGCGGGACGGCCCCGGCCGCGGTTCCCGGCGGGCGCGCCGCTAGCGGCCCGGCTCCGGGCCGTGCCATGCGCTCCGCTGGCCGCACGCCGCGCTGCGCTGGCGGGCGCCCGGTTCTTCCGGGCCCCTGCCGTCCGGGTCCCTGCCGCCTGGGTCCCTGCCGCCTGGATCACCGCCTCGTCGCGGGCCGGCTGCGGCGGGATGGGCGATCCTGACGTCGCGATCTCCCGGACCGCCTGGTGCCCGGGCTGCACCTGGTGCTGGGCAGCGGTTACTCCGGCCGCCTGGTGCAGCCGCGCCATGTCCCGGACCTGGTCCGGGCCAGCGAACGCGAGCACCGTCCCGGTCGCGCCCGCCCGGGCGGTCCGGCCCGAGCGGTGCAGGTAGTCCTTGTGGTCGTTCGGCGGGTCGAAGTGCACGACCACGCCGACGTCGTCGATGTGCAGCCCACGGGCGGCCACGTCGGTGGCGACGAGCACCCGGGGGTGACCGGCCGCGAACGCGTCCAGCGCCCGCTGCCGCTGGTTCTGGTTCAGGTTGCCGTGGATGGCCACCGCGGCCTCACCAGCCCGGGTGAGCTGCTTGGCGAGCCGGTCCGCCCCGTGCTTGGTCCGCACGAAGAACAGGGTGCGCGCCGGGCGGGCGGCTATCTCGGCCGCGATCGTGACCTTGTCCTCGGCGGCCAGCACGAAGACCTGGTGGTCAGCGGCCTCGCCGGGCTCGGCCGCGGCCGCGACGGCGTGCAGCGCCGGGTCGGTGAGGTAGCCAGACACCAGCCGGTGCACGTCGCGGTCCAGGGTGGCGGAGAACAGCAGCCGCTGCCCGCCCGCCGGGGTCTCGTCCAGGATCCTGGTCACCGCGGGCAGGAAGCCGAGGTCGGCCATGTGGTCCGCCTCGTCCACCACGGCGATCTCGACCCGGCCGAGCGTGCAGGCCCGCCGCTCCAGCAAGTCGATGAGGCGGCCGGGAGTGGCCACCACGATGTCCACCCCACGGCGGAGCCGGTCGATCTGGCGGCCGATCGGCGCGCCGCCGTACACCGTGGCCACGCTGACCCCGATGCCCTGGCCGAGCGGGGAAAGGACGTCGGCGACCTGCTTGGCCAGTTCCCGGGTGGGCACCAGCACCAGGCCGCGCGGGGCCTGGGCCTGCCGCCCGCCTGGGGCTTGCTGGCGGGCCAGCCGGGTGAGCATGGCCAGGCCGAACGCCAGCGTCTTGCCGGACCCGGTCTGTGCGCGGCCGAGGACATCCCGGCCGGCCAGCGCGTCCGGCAGCGCCCGGGCCTGGATGGCGAACGGCTCGCTGATGCCGCTGCGGGCGAGCGCACTGACGAGGGGGCCGGGCAGGCCCATCTCGGCGAAGCTGGCGGGCGGCGGGGCGGGCTGGGCGAGCGCCGCGTTCAGCGCGCGGTCGAGCTCGGCCGCGCCATCAGGGGCAGCGTCACGGCGAGCAGGGTCGCGGTGGGCAGCGCCAGCGGCACCGCGGCGCCCGGCCGGGCCGTTGCGGTCGCCGGCCCGGGCCTTGCCGCGCCGGGTGGCACCCGCCGGGCCACGCTGAGCGGAACTCGGGTTGCCGCGCTGGGCAGCATTGCTGCGCTGGGCAGCACTGTGTGGCACGGGAGAAAACTCCGTCCATGCTTGGTGGGCCGCGTCGCGGGAGAAAGCGTCAACGACAACGGCGACCTAGACGTCACCGAGAAGCGGACTGCCCACACAAGCGACCGGCGGGCAACTCGCCCGCAGGAGTGGCGGCGGTGATTGCCGCCTACTGCGCAACCTTATCAGCAGGGTTCTTTGTTCCCGCTCGTCCCGGCGCCCCCCGCGCCCGGCGTTAAGCTGCCCTCTTCCTCCTCCGGCTTCTCGAACCGGCTGACCGCGATCAGCGCGGCCACGAAGGCTACCACCATGCCGATGAGCAGCGCGAGCTCAGCGGTGGGGATGGTGTTCTCGTTGCTGAGCAGGAAAAGAACGCGCCTGATCACGGCGACCAGGCCGACGACGATGAACGGCTGCGCGGCCAGCCGGTGCGCACGCAGCGACAGCACGACCGTGTGCACGATCTCGACCAGGATCAGCACGAGCAGAACGCGGTCCAGCAGGTTGATGGCGGCGGTGGAGAGGGAGTCCTTGTGCACGTCGGTGGCGAAGCTGACCACCCCGGAGACGACCAGCGTGGCGGCGAGCAGGATCAGCACCACGCCGACGATCACGGTGACGAAGTCCTGGGCATGCTCCAGGGCCCAGATGGAGGCCGTGACACCGGGGCGCCGCTCGGCGGGCGGGGTCCCGGACTCGCTCGTACCGCCTGCTTCTGGCAAAGGCTCCTCCGGCCGGGCCGGTCCTGGTGCGGGCCTGTCCTGGTGGGGACCGTCCTGGTGGGACTGTCCTAGTGCGGGACTGCCGCCATTAGACCAGAATCCGGGCGGGCCCAGGCAGGCCCTATCTGCCGGACGCCGCTCCCCGGACCAGCTCGGCCGCGTGGTCCGGCACGAAGGTCTGCATGTCCCGTGGTACCCGCACGTAGCCCTTGGCCGCTGGGCGGGGCGGCAGCGACAGTTGCTGCGGCAGGGTGTCGTGGTACGGGATGGTGGACAGCAGGTGGGCGATCATGTTGATCCGGGCCCGCCGCTTGTCGTCGCTCTCCACCACGTACCACGGGGCCTCGGGCACGTCGGTGTGCAGCATCATCTCGTCCTTGGCCCGGGAGTAGTCCTCCCACCGGCTGACGGACTCCAGGTCCATCGGGGACAGCTTCCACCGCCGCATAGGGTCATTCAGCCGGGCCTGGAACCGTTGCTGCTGCTCCGCGTCGCTCACCGAGAACCAGTACTTGCGCAGCAAGATGCCGTCCTCGACGAGCATCCGCTCGAAGATAGGGCACTGGTGCAGGAACCGTGCGTACTCCCCTTTGGTGCAAAAGCTCATCACGTGCTCCACGCCCGCGCGGTTGTACCAGCTCCGGTCGAACAGCACCATCTGGCCGCCAGCGGGCAGATGCTCGATATAGCGCTGGAAGTACCACTGCGACTGCTCCCGGTCGCTGGGCGCGGGCAGCGCCGCGATCCGGGCCACACGCGGGTTGAGGTACTGGGTGACCCGCTTGATCGTGCCGCCCTTGCCTGCCGCGTCCCGGCCCTCGAAGATCACCACGATCCTGGCGTTCTCAACGCGCATCCACTCCTGTACCTTGACCAGTTCCGCCTGCAGCCGGTACAGCTCGTCCTCGTACTGCTGCCGTGGCAGCCGCTGCGGGCTGGCCGCGTCCGCCTGACCGTTGCCGGCCCTGGGGCTCTTGCCGTTCTTGTGGGCCACTGTCATGCACCCCCTCGTCACGGAGTCAACCACCAGAGCGCGCTATTGGGTACCCCCGGCTGCTAAGCCCTCCGGCCGCTGGGTACCCGTGCCCACCCGCCCGGTAGCAGCCAGTGACATCAGGCGACCGGGGTGGGCCGGGTACCCCCACTGCAGCAATTCCGGCGGCCCTAGCGGTCATCGCCGGGCGGAACCGGGGTAACTACCTCACGACCGTCCTCACCCCAGGAGCGACACATGGCGACAGCGACGAAGCTGCACGTGCTCGACTGCGGCGCGATGAGCTGCGATCTCACCTGGCTACTGCTCAAGCCGGGGCGCAGTATCCGGCCCCGGAGCGAGAAAGACAAGCCGGTGGAGTGGTACCCGTGCACCACGCACGCGGTGCTGGTCGAGACGTCCGCGGGCACGATGCTGTGGGATACCAGCTGCCCGCGGGACTGGGAGACCCGCTGGGTGCCGACCGGGCTGCAGGAGTTCTTCCCCTACGACCAGGTCGATGAGAACTCCTACCTGGACTCGCGGCTGGCGCAGCTGGGCGTCACCCCCGCGCAGCTGGACTACGTGGCCCTCTCCCACCTGCACTTCGATCACGCCGGGAACGTGCGCACATTCGCCGGGGCCGGGCCCCGGCTGGTGGTCAACGACAAGGAGAAGGACTGGGCGTTCGGCTACCAGGGCGCGTTCAACGGCGCGCACCTGAAGGCCGACTACGAGGGCATCGAGTTCGAGACCGTGTCCGGGGACACCGAGTTCCTGCCCGGGGTCACCTTCATCGAGGCGCCCGGGCACACCCCGGGCACGATGGCGATGAAGGTCGACCTGCCGGAGACGGGATCGATGATCTTCACCTCGGACGCGGTGTACATGGGTGACTCCTACGGCCCGCCCGCCACCCCGGCCGCGATCGTGAACGACCTGTCCGCGTGGTACGCGTCCGTGGAGAAGCTGCGCGGCCTGGCCGAGAAATCCGACGCCACGATGGTCTTCGGGCACGACGCCGAGCAACTGCGCTCGCTGCGCCGGGCTCCCGACGGCTACTACGCCTGAGGAGGCATCCCGTGACGATCAGCACGCCCGCCAACCCCGAGGCGATCTTCACCTATGGCGCGCCGCAGCTGAAGTTCGGCCCCGGCGCATCCGACGAGATCGGCTTCGACCTCAGCCAGTACGGCGTCGGCCGGGCCCTGGTGGTGACCGACCCCGGGGTGGCCGCGACCGGCATCCCACAGCGGGTCGCCGACCAGATGACCCAGTTCGGCATCGAGGCCCACGTGTTCGACGGGGTGCACATCGAGCCGACCGACGAGAGCATGACCGCGGCGATCGAGGAAGCCCGGGCCACCGGCCCGTGGGACGCGTTCGTCGCGGTCGGCGGCGGGTCGAGCATCGATACCGCCAAGGCGATCAACCTGCTGCTGACCAACCCCGGCGACCTGATGGACTACATCAACGCGCCGGTCGGCCAGGCCCGCGCACCGGTCAACCCGCTCAAGCCGCTGGTCGCGGTGCCCACGACCACCGGCACCGGGGCGGAGAGCACCACCGTCTGCGTGCTCGACGTGCTGTCACTCAAGGTGAAGACAGGCATCAGCCACGCCCGGCTGCGGCCCACGCTGGCCGTGGTGGACCCGCTGCTGACCCTGACCCAGCCCGCCGGGGTGACCGCGTCCGCGGGCATGGACATCTTGTGCCACGCGCTGGAGAGCTACACCGCCCGCTGGTACACCAGCAACGAGCGGAAGCGGCCGGAGCAGCGGGTGCCCTACTGCGGCGCGAACCCGGTCTCCGACATGTGGTCGGAGAAGGCCATGGGCCTGCTCGCCACGTCGTTCCGGCGGTCCGTCCGGGATGGCGACGATCAGCAGGCCCGGGCCGACATGGCGATCGCGGCCACCTTCGCCGGGATGGGCTTCGGCAACGCGGGGGTGCATATCCCGCACGCCAACGCTTACCCGATCGCGGGCCGGGTGAGCGGGTTCCATCCCAAGGACTACCCGGCCCACGAGGCGATGGTGCCGCACGGCATGTCGGTGGCGCTGACCGCGCCGGAGGCGTTCCGGTTCACCTTCGACGCCGCGCCGCAGCGGCACCTGCGCGCCGCGCAGCTGCTGGCGCCGGGCGCGGACCGGCCGTCGGACGACGCGGATTTCCTGCCCCGGGTGCTGACCGACCTGATGCGCGACATCGAGATCCCGAACGGGGTGGCCGCTGTAGGCTACGCCGCCGCGGACATCCCGGCGCTGGTCGAGGGCACGCTGAAGCAGCAGCGGCTGCTGGCCACCTGCCCGAAGCCGGTCACCGAGGATGACCTGGCCGGGATCTTCGCCTCCTCTATGGAGCTCTGGTAGCCGATGGCCATCTACGAGCTGCGCTGTGCCCAGGGCCACGCGTTCGAGGTGATCCAGTCCTTCACCGCGCCGCTGCCGCCCTGCCCGGACTGCGGCGCGCACACGCGCAAGGTACCGTCCCGGCCTGCGCTCAGCGGCCGCGGCGCAGCGTCGCTGCCGCCGCCCGCCGAGGCCATGCCGCAGACCTGGCGCGGTACCTACGAGGGCAACCGGGAGTACGTGGCCCAGCTGCGGCGCACCGCGGACCAGCGGCGCGCGGTGGAGGAGCGTCATCCGGAGCTGGCCGGTGACCGGCGCCCGGTGCTGGCGCACGAGGGCCGCTACGCGGCCGCCCCGCTGCGGGCCGGTGATCATGGAAGTGCCGGGGAGTGACCCCTGGGACCAGCGCATTACCCGTTACGGAAACGCATCACTCGTTATGAAAACGCAGGCTAGCGGCGCCCTGGCTGAGGAGGGAAGATCGTATTCATTAGTCCATGACCACCGCTGGACGGCGGGCCTAGACGAGGAGTGGACATGAGCGACACGGCTTCCACGCCGTTCTCGGAGACCAAAGCGCCCGAGGCTCCGGACCGGCTGCACCGCGGCGCCCTGAGCCTGGTTGATATTTCCGCCTCGACCATGGCCAACATCGGGCCCGCCTACAGCTTCTACTTCAGCTTCGGCCTCATCGTCATCACAGCGGGCATCGGCGCTCCGCTGACGATCGTCGCCGCTGCCATCGCCATCGCGCTGCTGGGCAACACGCTGGCGCAGTTCTCCCGGGCCCAGCCGTCGACCGGCGGGTTCATCACTTTCGTCGGCAAGAGCTTCGGCGGCACCAGCGCGGTGACCACCGCGCTGCTGTGCGGGGCCGGGTACATCATCGCGATCTCGTCGGTGCTGGTCGTCTCCGGCTGGTTCCTGGGCGTCACGCTGCAGTTCTACCTGGGCTGGAACATCCCGTGGATCATTCTGTCGGTGCTGCTCACCGCCGGTGCCGTGGTGATGATGCTCCGGGGCGTCGGCGTGTCGACCAGGCTGGCCGGCTTCTTCTTCGGCTTCGAGATGCTGGTCCTGGTCGTCGTCTCGGTCGTGCTGCTGATCAAGAACGGCGCCCACCTGAGCGCCGCGCCGTTCGAGCCGCACAACATCCACAACGGCTTCACCGGCCTGGCGGCTGGCTTCCCGCTCGCGGTGTACTTGTTCATCGGCTGGGAGAACTCGGCCGCGCTGGCCGAGGAGACCGGCAATCCCCGGCGCAACGTGCCGCGGGCGGTTTTCCTGTCCATCGCGCTGATGGCGGTCAGCTACCTCCTGTTCGCCTACGCCACGGTCACTGGCTTCGGCTACAACGAGGCCAAGCTGACCAACCCGAACATCCTGGTCCCGTTCATCACCGTCGCCCACGGCGCCGCGGCCAGTCTCGCCTTCTTCGCCTACCTGGCCGGGCTGACCTCCACCCTGGGCGTGCTCATCGCGGCGGTGAACTCACAAGCCCGGCTGATCTTCAACGCCGGCCGCGAGGGCCTGCTGCCGCGCTGGATCGGCAAGGTCGAGCCGACCCGGCAGGTGCCGCGGAACGCCATCTTCACCTTCGTCGGCATCGCCAGCGCGATCATCGGGGTGTGGGCGCTCGGCCACCTCATCTTCGGCCACAGCGGCAGCATGAACGGGCTGACCTACTTCGACGAGTCCGGCACGATGGGCACGATCCTGGTGCTGGTCGTGTACTTCCTCGCCAACACGGCGCTGCCGTTCTACTACCGGAAGTACCGGCCCGCCGAGTTCAACGTGATCAAGCACGCCGTGCTGCCGGTCCTCGGTATGATCGCGATCGCCGTCCCCGTCTACTACCTGTCGAAGCCTGGGCAGTCAGCGCCATACAGCTGGTTCCCGTACGCCGCGCTGGGCATCCTGATCGTGTCCGTGATCTACGCCGTCTTCCTGACCAGGCGTGATCCAGGGCTGGCCGAGCGGGTCGGCTCGATCGTCGCGGATGAATGACGCGGGCGGTCTCCGGTCTGGCGCTGCTCCGGCGGGAGCTCGGGCTGGACTGACACCGAGGGCCGCTATGGCACTGCTCCGGAGGGAGATCGGTCGTGACTGACACCGAGGTCCGGCAGACCGCGCCGCCCGGGCCAGTCCCCGCGCATCCGCTCGACCCAGCCAGCGCCGGCGAGTTCCAGGCTGGCCGCCGGATCCTGGCGGGCGCGGGCCTGCTCACGGAGGCCACCAGGTTCGGTTACTACGGCTTGGCGGAGCCGGCCAAGGGCGAGGTGCTGGACAGCGCGGCTGGCCCGGGCGCGGCCTCTTCCGGGCCCGCGCCGGCCGGGCCGGGCCCGGACCGGCGGCTGCGGGCCTTCCTGATCGACGTGGTCACCGGCGCGTCCAGCGATGTGGTTGTGTCGCTGACCCGCGGCTGCGTGGTCTCGCAGCGCACGCTGGACCCGCTGGCCGACGGCCAGGTGCCGATCCTGGATCAGGATTTCGCGCTGGCCGAGCAGGTGGTGCACGCTGACCCGCAGTGGCGCGCGGCCATGGCCCGGCGTGGGCTCACCGACGTCTCGAAGATCCGCGCGTGCCCGCTGACGGCTGGCTCGTACGGTGTCCCGGATGAGCAGCGCCGCCGGATGGTCCGGGTGCTCGCCTTCCTGCAGGCCGAAGAACATGACCTGGCCTGGGCGCACCCGGTGGACGGGGTAGCCGCCTACGTCGACCTGATCGAGGGCCGGGTGTTCGCGGTGATCGACGACCTCGACCTGCCGGTGCCGCGGGAGTCGGGTGACTACGACGACCCGGCGGTGAGCGGGCCGCCGCGGACCACGCTGAAGCCGATCGAGATCACCCAGCCGGAGGGGCCGAGCTTCACGGTGGACGGCCACGCGGTTGACTGGCAGAACTGGTCGCTGCGGGTGGGATTCGATGCGCGCGAGGGGCTGACCCTGCATCAGATCAGCTTCAACGATAACGGCCAGCAGCGGCCGGTGATCTACCGCGCGTCCATCGCCGAGATGGTCGTGCCCTACGGCGACCCCGCCGCCACCCGGTACTGGCAGAACTACTTCGACACGGGCGAATACCTGGTCGGGAAGTTCGCCAACTCCCTGGAGCTGGGCTGTGACTGCCTGGGCGAGATCGCCGACCTGGACGCGACCGTCACCGACGACCACGGTGAGCCGCGGGTGATCCGCAACGCGATCTGCATCCACGAGGAAGATTTCGGCATCCTGTGGAAGCACACCGACATCTTCAACGGCTCGGCGCAGTCCCGCCGCCAGCGGCGGCTGGTCGTGTCCTTCTTCAGCACTGTCGGCAACTACGACTATGGCTTCTACTGGTACTTCTACCTGGACGGCACCATCGAGTGCGAGGTGAAGCTGACCGGGGTGCTGTTCACCTCCGGTTACCCGGGCCCGGGCCATCCGTACGCCACGGAGGTCGCGCCCGGCCTGGGTGCCCCGGTGCACCAGCATCTGTTCAGCGCCCGGCTGGACATGATGGTTGACGGGCAGCCGAACG
>CAWDRD010000006.1:0-5053 GCA_963804455.1 uncultured Actinomycetes bacterium | reverse complement strand
CCTGCGGGACTACGCGATCTTGTCGCTGCTGGCCCGGCTGGGCCTGCGGGGTGCCGAGGCCGCCGGGCTGCAGATCGGCGACATCGACTGGCGGGCCGCGAGATCACCGTCACCGGCAAGGGCAGCAAGACCGAGCGGCTCCCGCTGCCGGCCCCGGCCGGGGAGGCCCTGGCCGCCTGGCTGACCAGCGGCAGGCCGTCCTGCGGGTCACGGGCGGTGTTCGTGACGATCCGGCGGCCCCACCGGCCCATGACGCCGCACCTGGTCCGGGTCATCATGGCCAGGGCCTGCGGCACGGCCGCCTGGAGCGGCGGGGAGCGCACCGCCTGCGGCACTCCCTGGCGACCGAGATGCTGCAGGCCGGGGCCTCGCTGCCCGAGGTCGGGCAGGTCCTTCGCCACCGCAGCATGCTGTCCACCTCGATTTATGCCAACCCTCGGGTATTGCATCAGATGGGCGAGAAACTGCAGGTCGCCTGCTGAGCCGTGCCTTGGAGTGAATCTGCCTGCTTGCTGGGTTGGCGTTCTGACCTGGACTGCTTGCGCACCACGACCATCAGGTGCATGATCCTTCCTTCTGGCGGTTGTGATTTGTGGGGCGGGAGGGGCTGGATGCGGCAGTCGGACCTGGCGGGTGCTGCCCACCTTGAGGTGGTGTCCGGGGTCGTGCAGTTGCGCCCGGAGGACGCGATGTTCGAGGCGATGCTGCGCGGGTGGCGGGCGCAGCAGGCTGCCCGCGGGCTGCGGGAGGACACGATCGGCGCGCGGGAGCGGCTGATGCGCCGGTTCGGCGAGTTCACCAGCGGCTACCCGTGGGCGTGGACGGCGGGGCAGGTGGATGAGTGGTCGTTGTCGCTGACGGCGGAGCAGCATCTGGCGCCGGCCACGATCCGCGGTTACCAGTGCAGCTTGCGGCTGTTCACGGGCTATCTCACCGACAGCCGCTATGGGTGGGTGGCACAGTGCCAGCGGGTGTTCGGGCCGGGTGTGCACCCGGTGCCGGTCGTGCATGAGTGGAACACGATCGCTCACCTCAATGACTATGAGGGGAACCCGGAGGCCCGGCCGTTTACCCGCGAGGAGATGCAGCGGTTCCTGGACTATGCCGATGAGCAGGTCGAGCGGGCTGTTCAGGCGAAGCGGAAAGGGGCGCTGGCCGCCTACCGGGACGCGACCTTGTTCAAGGTGATGTATGGGTGGGGGCTGCGCCGGACCGAGACGTCCAAGCTGGACCTGGTGGACTGGGGCCGTAACCCGGCAGCGCCGGCGTTCGGCCGCTACGGCATGCTGAACGTCCGTTACGGCAAGGCCAAGCGGGGCCAGCCGCCCCGGCGCCGGAACGTGGCGTCGGTGATGGGCTGGGCCGTGGACGCGGTAGCTGACTACGCAGAGAACATCCGGCCGAGATTCGGCTGCGGTGATCACCCGGCGTTGTGGGTCACCGAGCGGGGCGGGCGGGTGAAACCAGCGGAGATCAACGCCAGGTTCGTCGCCTACCGTGACGTGCTTGGCCTGCACCCGGCGCTGGTCCCGCACTCGATCCGGCATTTTCTCTCTGCTTTATTTTCGTGTCGCGATAGCTGTCATCGGCGGGCAAGCGGACCTGCGGCCTGCGCTGTCCGACTACCTCCTCCTCGCTGCCGCTTGTTGCGGAACCATGTGAAACGGGTCAGCCTCCCGGTGGCGCACAACTGCGACACGGGACCACTGCACACGGCGAGTGCGGCCAGAAGGCATTCTTATGTCAGCCATCTCAGCGAGGATGGCGTGGACCGCCGGTTCATCCAGTGCCAGGTGGGTCACGAGGCGGACAGTTCGACAGCGGTCTATACGCATGTGAGCAGCGATTTCATGAACAGCGCGCTCCGCAGGGCCCTTGCTCCGGCGCTGGGCGGCGAGATGGCGGGGAGGGAGCGGTGATGGCGGGCAGGCTCGACTACCGGTGGCATCTTCGCCAGGTGATGGCCAGCCGGGACATGTTCGCCACGACCGATCTGGCCGGCCCGCTGGCTGAGCGGGGCATCCGGCTGTCAGCCAGCCAGGTCTACCGGCTGGTGACCGAGCGCCCGGAACGGCTGAGCCTGAAGATCTTGATGGCGTTGCTGGACATCCTGGACTGCACGATGGATGACCTCATCGAGCCAGTCGCGGCCGCGCAGCCGGGCTACGAGGGCCAGGGCGGCCCGCGGCGACGCGGGAGTCGGCGCGCTACGGCCCAGGCGGGCACGGATCACCGGGCGGTGACCACGTCAGCGGATCCGGTGGCCGATCCGGTCGCCACCGTGGCAGGCCTGGTCACCGCGGCCGACCCGTCCCTGGGTGAGGACATCGCCCGCCGGGTCGCTGAGCAGGCCAGCGCAGGCGGGCCAAGCGCCGGAGGCTGGCCGCCGCCCTGGCGGCCGACCCTTCGGTGCTCATCACCGGGCGCTCACCGGCCCCGCGGGCCGTCGGTGATCTGCTGCTGGCCCTTCGTGCCGCTGGCGCGGCCGGGATCTCACCGCCCTTATGTGCTGGCTGCGGCCGTGACGTTACCTCGATGCAGCGCCGTGGCGGCCACTGGTATTGCTCGCCGTGTTTCGACCACCCGCAGGCCTGCGCCTCGTGCGGGAGCACGCGGCAGGTCGCGTCGCGGGACCGGAACGGCCGGCCACGCTGCTGCCAGTGCCCCGACCAGGATCCCCGCGATCCCCGCGAGGTGCTCACCGAGATCATCACTACGGCCGACCCGGGCCTGACGGCCGGTGCGGTGGGCGCGGCACTTGAGGCGACCGTGGTCAAGCCAGCGCACCTGCAGAAGCTCGCGTGGGCGCTGCAGGAGGCTCCCGGGCTGCTGACCGGCGACGGCGCGAAGGCGCCGTTCCCGATGGTGCTGAGATTGATCGGCGCGTTGTGCGACGGCGGGGCCACCGGCATCCAGCGGCCCGCATGCCCGCGCTGCGGGCGTGTCATCGCGCTGAGCAAGCAGCTGGACGGTGCGCGGGCCTGCCGCGCCTGCTACGCCCGGGCCCGGGCTATCCCGTGCGGCCGGTGCGGAACACCGCGCGAACCAGCGGCCCGCGACGAGCAAGGCCGGCCCATCTGCCCGCACTGCCTGAGCACCGACCCTGCCAACGCCGAGCAGTGCGCCCGCTGCGGCCGCCAGAGGCCGGTCAGCACGCGCACGCCCGAAGGGCCGGTATGCCCTGCCTGCATCTCGCGGAAGATCCTGGCCTGCGCGATCTGCGGGCAGGCCAGGCCCGGCATGATCTCAAAGGTCACAGGCCAGCCCTGGTGCCGTGGGTGCGCCAGGTCGCAGGCGCCGTGCTCGCGCTGCGGACAGCCTGGCCGTCTCCGTGCCGGGACACGGGACCAGCCGCTGTGCGGCGGCTGCGCCGCGCCGGGCACCGAGTGGAAAACCTGCCCGGGATGCGGCACCGGTGAGCGGCTGACGGCCGGCGCGTGCCGCCGCTGCCACCTCCACGAGCAGCTCCAGCGGCTGCTCACCGACCCGGTCACCGGCCGCACCCGGGACGGGCTGGACGTCTTGCGGCAAGCCCTGGCGGACGTCGAACGGCCCGAGACCGCGCTCGGCTGGCTGCGCCGCCCCAAGGTCAAAGCCCTGCTCAGCCGGCCTTGCCGCCGGTCAGCGCCCGCTAACCCACGCCGTCCTCGATGACCTGCCACCGGGCAAGACCCTGACCCACCTGCGCAGCGTGCTTGCCAGCACCGGGGCGCTGCCCGGACGCGACGAGCACCTCACCCAGCTGGAACGCTGGATCGGCCAGGCTGTCGCCGCCCGTCCCGATCCCGGCCAGAAGGAACTGCTGCACCGCTATGCGGTCTGGCACGTGTGCTGCGCGCGGCTCCGCTACCGGAACCGCGCCGCGCACGCCACCCATGCCCAGGCCGCGGTTGCCCGCCGCAATATCCAGGCCGCCACCGCGTTCCTGGACTGGCTGGCATCCCGCGGCCAGACCCTGGCCAGCTGCCCGCAAGCCAGCCTGGATGAATGGATGGCCACCGCGGGCCCGGGCCAGCGCGGAGCCACCGGGCACTTCGTCCGCTGGGCCAAGAACCAGCAGCTGACAAGCCTGGACTTCCCAGCCAGCAGGTGGGGCGGCCCGACCCGGGCCATCGACACCGAGGCCAGGTGGGAGCAAGCACACCGGCTGCTGCACGACGACAGCCTCAAGCCCGAGGACCGCGCCGCGGGGCTGCTTGTCCTTCTATACGCCCAGCAGCCCGCGGCCATCAGCCGCCTCACCCTGGACCACATCCAGCACAGCAGCGCCCAGACAAGCCTGCTGCTTGGCCGTGATCCCATCGTGCTCCCCGAACCGCTCGCCAGCCTCATCCTCCAGCTCGCTGCCACCCGCCAGGGTCACGCCGTCATCGGCAATAAGGGCAGCTCACCATGGCTGCTGCCCGGCGGGCGGCCCGGGCAGCCGATCAGCTCCTACCGGCTAGCCGAACGTCTCCACCAGATCGGCATCCACCCCGGGCCCGCCCGCTCCACCGCACTATTCCAGCTCGCCACCGAACTCCCCGCCGCGATCCTCGCCCGCCTGCTCGGCATCCACATCAAAGTCGCGGTCGCCTGGCAGCACGCCTCCGCCGGCGACTGGATGGCCTACGCCGCCGACATCAGCCACCGCCAGGAAAACTGATCCAATGACCGGACTGCCCGAACTGGACATCGCCCGCGTGCGCCGCTGGTGCGAGCAGCGCGTCCCCGCGCACGCCCGCGACCAGGTCCGCGTCGAGTGCGAACTCGGGCCCCGCCACCTGATGATCGTCGAGTGCAGGCCACCCTGGCGCGAGGCCACCAGCCCGGAATGGACACGCTTCCCCATCGCCCGGCTCCGCTACACACACGCCACCAATACGTGGGCGTTGTACTGGCGCGACCGCAACCTCCGCTTCCACCGCTACGACCAGCTCCCACCATCACCGCACATCGATGACCTCCTGCGCGAGATCGACCGCGACCCGACTGCGATCTTCTGGGGATAGCGCGGCCAGGCTGACGTATTCGGACAGTTCTGATATCCGACTGTGCCGTTAAAGGTCAACCA
>CAWDRD010000005.1:0-146720 GCA_963804455.1 uncultured Actinomycetes bacterium | reverse complement strand
CCCGGTCTTCGCACATGGGGTTGGATGCGTGTGGCGGCTGGGTGATGGCTGGCTGCTGGGTCGTTTGCAGCTTTGAGTGGCGTGGGGGGAATAGCCTGCCTGGTTGCTGGTTTGACGTCTGGCATGAGCGGGATGTCAAGGACTGGGCGGGGGCGTGGGCGGGCGCGGGCGGAGGTCGCGGTTGTCCGGGTGCTGGAAAAGCGGCTGGGGGCGCTGCCGGTGGTGGCGGAGTTCGGGCGCCGGCTGCGGATCGCGGAGATCATCGATGAGCTGTGCCCGGTCCGGCCGGTGGCGTGGATCTCCCACGGCGAGGTGATCGAGGCGCTGGTGGCTAACCGGCTGACCGCGCCGGCGCCGATGCTGCGGGTACACGAGTGGGCGGCGGCGATGGCGGTGGAGGAGACGTACGGTATCGCGCCGGAGCTGCTCAATGATGACCGGATCGCCCGGGCGCTGGACGCGGTCGCCCCGCAGCTGGACGCCATCGTCGGCGGTGTCGGGGCAGCGGCGATCAGCGAGTTCGGTGTGGATGTGTCGCGGCTGCACTGGGATCTGACCTCGATTTCGCTGTATGGCGCGTATCTGGAGGCTGATGAGGAGTATCCGGCGCCGCGGTGGGGGCATCCGAAGGACCGCCGGGCGGATCTGAAGCAGGTCCAGACCGGGCTGGCCGTCAGCGGGGACGGCGGGATCCCGGTCTTCCACCGCGCCTACGGCGGCGGGGCCGCGGAGGTGGCCCAGGTCACCGGGGCGATGACCGCACTGCGGCGGATCGCCGGGCCGCGCCCGTTCTTGCTGGTGGGCGATTCTAAATTGATCTCTTACACGAACGCGGCGGCGATGGCGGCTCAGGGCGTGGGTTTCGTCGCGCCGCTAGGTGCGGCCCGGGTCCCGGCCGGGTTATTCGCCGCGCTGCCGCCGCAGGCGGGCGCCGCGGTGGAGTACACCGCCGGGCGGGACGCTGGCAAGCCCGCCGCCGCGCGCGGTAGCTACCGGGTCCTGGAAGACGGCGGGATGGACCTGCCCGGCCCGCGTAAGGCCGATCCGCCGGTGCATCTGCGCCGGATCCTGGTGTACTCCCCGGCGAACGCCGCCGGTGCGGCCAAAGCCCGCGCGCGCAAACTCGCCGCCGCCACCGGGGACCTCAACCGGCTGGTACGCACCGCGGGGACCCGGTTTCATCCCACGGCGGACGCTGTCGCCGCCCGGGTCAAGGCGATCACCGCAAAGCGCCGCGCCGGGGCCTACGTGCGCACCGCGATCACCTGCGACGCCGCCGGAAAGCCCGTGCTGTCATGGCACTTCGACCAGGCCGCGATCGACGCGTCGGCCGCGGCCGACGGCTGGTACGCCCTGCTGACCAACCTGGCCCCTGGCCAGGCCAGCCCCGAAGAGGTCTTCCGCCGCTACAAAGGCCAGCACGTCGTCGAACGCCGCTACGGCGAGTTCAAGGGCCCCCTCGCGGTCGCCCCGCTGTTCCTGAAGACCAACCGCCGCATCGCCGCCCTGATCACGGTGATCTGCCTGGCCCTGCTGATCTTCTGCCTGGTCGAACGGCAGGTCCGCAACGCCCTGGCCCCCCACGGCGAGATGATGACCGGCCTGCCCGGCTACCGCCGCACCCCCGCCAGGCCCACCGGCAGAACCATCTTCCAGGCCCTCGCCGACCTGCGCCTGATCCCCGCCCACGACGGCAACCCCGCCCTGATCCCCAAACCCACCGGCGTTCAGGCCCAGCTACTAGACCTCCTCGATGTTGACATCAGCCGACCCCGCTGGCTCACCCAGTGAAATCCCATGTGCGAAGACCGGGTCTAGGCTGACATTAGGCGCTGGGCGGAGGCGGGCAGCGATGACGGTGGCGGCCAGACCGTGGCAGGACGTGGTGCTGGCTGGCGTGCCGGTGGCGGCGCGGGAGCTGCCGCGGGCCCGGTCGGTCCTGGCGAGCCTGACGAGGTTCGCGGCGGGCCAGGGGATCCCGGCGTCGCCGGGTGGCTGCTGGACTATGACGTGGTCGAGGCGTTCTGCGTCCGTGGCTGCGCGGGCCTGGCGTCTTCCACCTGCGGCACTTACCGGTCGGTGCTGTATCAGCTGGCCGCGTCGGCTGCACGGTGTGCCGGGGCGGCGTGGGACGCCGTTCGCGGGCGCCGGGGCGCTGGCGCCGTACTCGCCGCCCGGAGCGGGCTGAGCTGGCCGCGATCGCCCGCGCGCAGCGTGACCCGGCCCGGCGCGCCTCGGCGCTGGCGATGGTGGTGTTCGGGATCGGCGCGGGGCTGCGGCCCGGCGAGCTGGCCGCGCTGCGCGGCGCTGATGTCGCCCGGGCCGCCTCCGGCCAGGTCATCGTGCACGTCACCGGCAGGGCCGGCATCCCGGGCGGTGCCCGTCGCGGACGTGCTACGCCGGCCGGGCGCTGCGGCTGGCCCGCGAGGCGGGTGGCGGGTTCGTGTTCTGCCCCGGCCCGGCGGACCGGGCTTATAAGAACTTCGTCAATGTCTTCGCCGCGCGGCTGGCCCGCGACCCGGCCGCGCCGCGGCTGTCGGCGGGCCGGTGCCGGGCCAGCTTCATCTGCGACCACCTGGCCGCCGGCACCCCGCTGCCCGTCCTGCTGGCGGTCAGCGGGATCACCGGGCCAGAATCCCTGGCCCGCTATGCCCGCCACGTGCCCGGCATGAGCGCGCCGGAGGCGGCGCTGCGGGCCCGCTGGCGTGCGGGGCGCACGCCATGACCGGGCTGGTACTGCCGCCGGCCAGCGGCGGCATCAGCGAGGAGGTCGTGGCTTTCGCCGCCGGGCTCGCCGGCCGCAGCGGGAAGGCCCCGGTCATCGAGGCCGCGCTGGCCCACCGCACCGGCCGCCCCCGCCCGCTGCCGGCCCGCGCCGTGCTCACCGCGCTGCTGTGCCTGGCGCTGGATGACCGGCCGCTGTTCCTCACCGACGCCACCCGGCTGCTGTTCTGCCGGATCAGCGACGCCTCCCGGGCGCTGCTCGGGGTCACCGGCACCGTCGCCGGGCGCCGCGGCTTCCTGGCCGCCTACCGGCGGGTCCGCTACTGCTTCCACGCCATCTGCTCGGTCATGGACCCCTCGCCGCTGCCGAAGAACCGCCGGCTGCACCGGGGAAGACCTCGCGAAGCCGCACTAAGCCGATGACCCCCGCCCAGGCCCAGGCCGCCCGCGGCCGGCTGGAAGCGTTCCCCAGCTCCCTGCTCGAGGCCAGCGTGTCCGTCCTGGACCAGGACGAACGCGCCGCAGCCGACGGCGCCACCGGCCTGGACGCCACCCCGGTCCCGCTGTTCTCCCGCGGCCCCTCCAGGCGGACCGGGCTGTGCGCCAGCGACCCCGACGGCGGCTGGTACGTCCGCGAAGGCGACCACCGCGACCGCGAGGACGACAAGGGCAAGCCGCTGCGGAAGATCTCCTGGGCGCTGGAAGCCACCATCGCCACCACCGCCCGCTTGCCCGGCGCCGTACCCGGCTGCCCGGACCTGGCTATCGGGCTGGCCATCACCCGGCCCGGCGAAGACCCCGGCGGTACCGGCGCCCGGGTGCCTGGCCTCCATCGCCGCCCGCGGCCACAAGACCGGCTGGCCCGGCTACGACCGCGCCTACACCCAGGCCCTCCCCGAACGGTTCCACCTGCCCGCCCGCGCCCTCGGCTACAAGCCCGTCATGGACTACCGCGCCGGCCAGCCCGGCATCCAGGCAAACACCGGCGGCGCCATCCTGGCCGAGGGCACCTGGTACTGCCCCGCCCTGCCCGAACCGCTGATCACCGCCACCACCAGCCTGCGCGGCCACGTCATCACCCGCGAGCCTCTACGACCAGCAGATCGCCGCCCGCTGCCCCTACCAGCTCAGGCACAAAGACGGCCCCGACGCCGACGGATACCAGCGGCTGTCCTGCCCCGCCCTCGGCCCCCACACCGCCATCATGTGCCCGCTGCGCGAACCATCACTATCACCGCGCGACGGACGGCCCAAGGTACTCCAGCCCCCGCAAGAACCCCCCAGGCTCTGCCGCCAGACCGCGATCACCATCGCCCCCGGCACCGGCGGCCGCTACCGCCAGGACCTGCCCTACGGCAGCCCAGCCTGGCACAAGTGCTACGCCACCTTGCGCAACACCATCGAAGGCCTCAACGGCTACGCCAAAGACCCAGCACACGAAGCCCTCGCCCAGCCCGCCCGGCGCCGCGTCCGCGGCATCACCGCCCAATCGATCTTCACTGCACTGCTGCTGATGGCCGCCAACATCCGCAAGATCCGCGCCTGGCGCGCACAGGCCCCCGGCGAAAGGGACAGCATCACCCGCCGGGCCCGGCGGCGCCGGGCCAGCCTCCGCGACTACCTCCCAGACGGCTGACAGCCCGCAGCACCCACAGCCACCACTCGCCAGCTTCACCCGGCCAGGCAGCCACGCCCAGGGCCGTCAACAGCAGCGCAACAGACCCTCTGGCCCCCCGCGATCAGGTCTCCACAGCGACCAGCACCAATGTCAGACCCCGCCACCATACTCAAAGACAGGTCACCGCCAGAGTTCTGTCGGTATGACACCGGCAGTTCTGTCGGTAACCCGTGGTGCCCCGGGTGGGATTCGAACCCACACTGCATGGTTTTTGAGACCATGGACTCTGCCAGTTGGTCTACCGGGGCGTGGCCTGCCGGCCACCAAAGCGCGCCGACTGCGGACGCTAATCTACCTGCTACCGGTACGATCATCAGCGTGAGCCAGACCCCATTTCGCGTACTGATCGCCGAAGACGAGGCGCTGATCCGGCTTGACCTCAAGGAAATGCTTGAGGAGGAAGGCTATTCCGTCGTCGGTGAGGCCGGTGACGGCCAGTCCGCCGTGGATCTTGCCGTCAAGCTCCGCCCCGACCTGGTGATCCTCGACGTCAAGATGCCAGTCCTGGACGGGATCTCAGCGGCCGAGCAGATCGCGGCCGAGCGGATCTCCCCGGTCGTCATCCTCACCGCATTCTCCCAGCGGGAACTCGTCGAGCGGGCACGCGACGCGGGTGCCATGGCGTACCTGGTCAAGCCGTTCACCAAGGCTGACCTGGTGCCCGCGATCGAGATCGCCGTGATCCGGTTCCAGGAGATGTCCGCGCTGGAAGGCGAGGTCGGCACGCTCAAGGAACGGCTCGAGGTGCGCAAGCTCCTCGACCGGGCCAAGGGCAAGCTCCAGGTCGAGCGGGAAATGTCCGAGCCCGAAGCGTTCCGCTGGATCCAGAAGACCTCGATGGACCAGCGGCTGGCCATGCGGGCGGTGGCCGAGCGGGTGCTGGACGGGACCATGGCCCCGGAGATCCCTGACGCCCCGGACGCCGGCCAGAAGCCGGGCTCAGAGGGCACCGCCAGCAGCGCGTGACCGGTTAGGCCCCGAGGGGCGCGCCGCAGGCGTGTCCCTGAGGGGGCTGGCCCCTGCGGGGCCAGCCGCCTGGCGGGGCCTTCGGGGGGGCGTCCCCCGGATTAGCGCTGCTGGTCGCGGAGCCCGGGGAGCCTTTGGTGCCATATCGGCCTTCCCCGGGCCGACACGTTCTCTACTCAGCCGCCCCGGGCTCGCCCCACCACGGTAGCGAGGTGCCCGGCGCGGCGCAAAGGAGCCGGCACTCCCTGGCCGGTTTGTGATAAACGCCCGGTCACGTGGGGTTTCCCGGCCCGGCACCACACCAGGCAGCACGCGCACCAGGCAACACTCGGGTCAGTCGCAGCACACGTGTCAGTGGCGATGGCACCAGGCGTCACCGGCCGCACCAGTCGGCCCGATCACCCGCCGCACCGGTCACCGGCCGCACCGGTCACCGGCCGCACCGGCCGGCCCGGTCACTGGGCGGCACCGTCGCTGCCCGGTACCCGGTCACGGAGCATGCAGGTCAGCCTCGATGTGCAGATCCGGCGTCCCTGCTCGTCGCTGATCACAATCTCGTACGTGGTCAGGGTCCGCCCGCCGTGCACCTGGGTGGCGACCCCGGTGACCTGGCCGGACTGGGCGGCACGGTGGTGCGTAGCGCTGATCTCCAGCCCGACCGCGAACCGGCCCGGGCCCGCGTGCAGCGCGGCACCAAGAGATCCGATGGTCTCGGCCAGCACGCAGGAAGCGCCGCCGTGCAGCAGGCCGTACGCCTGAATGTTGCCGCTGACCGGCATGCTGCCGATCACCTGCTCCGCGCTGGCCTCGCTGATGGTGATCCCCATCCGCTCCACCAGCGTGCCCCGGCTAAGGGCAGCGAAATTGGCGACGATCTGCTGCGTCCTGTCCTGATCCACCCGCGCCTCCGAGTACCTGATGGATGACGGCGCCTGCTGCGCCGTACCGGAAGCCTAGGCACCCTCGCCCGCCTGCCCGCAGCCAGCCCGGCGGCCGCCAGTCACCAGGCACCCGGTACCTACGCGCCAGGCACCAAACGCGCCAGGCACCTACGCACCAACACCAGCACCTCCAGCACACCAGCACCACGCATTAGGCAACAAGAGATTTGTCGCCTGGTACGACGAATGTCCATAACACCCCATCTAGCGGGATAACAGATTGGGCGTTATATCCGGAAACGTTTGCGTAACCCGACCGGTGAGCGCTAACAATGCCCCGGGGACTGGTTGAGCCGGTCCCCGGGAACCCAACGGAGGGAGTCTCCATGCGCTTCGCATTAAGGCACCGGCTAGGTTCGTCAGCTCTGCGAATCGGCGCCGTCGCGTGCCTCGCTGTTGCCGCCGCGGGCACGGTCGCGGCAGCCCAGGCCCCGGCGACGGGTCAGCACCGAGGTGACGGCGGTGGCGGCCTGAGCATCACCAAGCAGTACTTTGGCAGCACCACTGAGCCGTACACCGGGAAGCTCACACCTGTCTTCCGCTACACGCTCAGCAATGCCCGCGGCATGCAGGTGAACCTGCTCACCTACGGCGCGATCACTCAGTCGATCACTGTGCCGGGCCGCGATGGGCAGGAATCGGACGTGGTCCTGGGCTTCAAGACGCTGCAGGACTACGTGAACTTCGTCAGCCCGCCGGTGACCGCCAACGGCGGCCCGTACTTCGGTGAGACCGTTGGCCGGTACGCCAACCGGATCGCCAAGGGCACGTTCAAGCTCAACGGCACGACCTACACGCTGCCGATCAACAACGGCGTCAACAGCCTGCACGGCGGGCTCGTCGGCTTCGGCAACCACATCTGGGCCTCCCAGGAGGTCAACGTCCCCGGTGCGGTGGGCGTGGAGATGACGCTGGTCAGCCCCAACGGTGACGCCAGCGGTGCTCCCGGGTCCCCGGGCTGCCCCAACGGGTGCACCGGCTACCCGGCCCAGCTCACGGTGCACGTCACGTTCACCTTGAACAACCGGGATCAGCTGGGTATCCACTACAGCGCCACCAACAACGACCCGAAGCTGGCCACGGTCCTCAACCTGACCAACCACAGCTACTTCAACCTGGCCGGTGAGGACTCGCCCGCAGGCTCGGCGTACAGCCAGTTCGTCCAGATCAACGCGGACAACTACTCGCCGACCGACGCGACCCAGATCCCGCTGCCGCTGCCGCACGGCGTCCCGGTCGCGGGTACCCCGTTCGATTTCCGGGCGCCGCACACCATCGGCTCCCGGATCGACGACGTCAGCGCGCCGGACAACACCCCGGCGGGGTTCGGCGCGGCCACCCAGGGCAAGAGCCAGCTGCTCATCGCCCAGGGCTATGACCACAACTGGATCCTGAACCCGCAGACCCCGGATACGACCGGCCCGGACGGCCTGAACCTGGCGGCCCGTGCCTTCGACCCGTCCAGCGGCCGCAGCCTGACCGTCTGGACTGACCAGCCGGGCGTGCAGTTCTACAGCGGCAACTTCCTGACCGGCACGCTGGTGGGCATCAGCGGGCACACCTACCGGCAGGGCGCGGGTTATACCTTCGAGACCCAGCACTTCCCGGACTCGCCGAACGAGCCCGCCTTCCCGAGCACCACTCTCGGTCCCGGGAATACCTTCACCTCCACCACTATTTTCGCGTTCGACTCCTGATCGACCCCGGGCCGCCCGGCTGCCGCAGCGCGGCGCCGGGCGGCCCCGGCCGTCCCGGGGATGGCGCTGGCCCCCGCCGCATTGTCCGGCCCGGCGACTAGACTCTCCGCGTGGCGACGAAGGACATCCCAGACCAGGCCAGCAGGGATCAAGCCAGCACGGACCAGGCCAGCGAGGGCCCCCGTGGACGGCTGCTGCTGCTGGACGGGCACTCCCTGGCCTACCGGGCCTTTTTCGCCCTCCCGCCGGAGAACTTCTCCACCACGACCGGGCAGCCGACCAACGCGGTCTACGGGTTCACCGCGATGCTCATCAACGTGCTGCGTGACGAGCAGCCGACCCACGTGGCCGTGGCGTTCGACCGCAGCGAGCCCACGTTCCGGCATGAGCAGTACGTGGACTACAAGGCGAATCGCCGGGAGACCCCGGCGGACTTCCGCAGCCAGCTCAGCCTGATCTTCGAGGTGCTCGACGCGCTCGGCATCCGGCGGCTGTCGGTGGCTGGGTACGAGGCGGACGACATCATCGCCACGCTCACTGTCGCCGCCACCGAGGCTGGCCTGGACGTGCTCATCGTGACCGGCGACCGGGACGCGCTGCAGCTGGTCAACGAGCATGTCACGGTGCTGATGACCCGGCGCGGCATCAGCGACATGACCCGGTTCACCCCGGACGAGGTCACCGCCAAGTACGGGCTCACCCCGGCCCAGTACCCCGACTTCGCGGCGCTGCGCGGCGATCCCAGCGACAACCTGCCCAGCATCCCCGGCGTCGGCGAGAAGACCGCGGCCAAGTGGGTCGCTGAGTTCGGCTCGCTGACCGAGCTCGCGGACCGGGTTGGCGAGGTCAAGGGCCGGGCCGGGGAAAAGCTGCGCGAGCACCTCGGTGATGTGCTGCGCAACCGGCAGCTGACCGAGCTGGCCCGTGACGTCCCGCTCGAGCACGGCCCAGCTGACCTGCGGCCGGAGCCGTGGGACCGGGAGCAGATCCACCAGCTCTTCGACACGCTGCAGTTCCGGGTGCTGCGGGACCGGCTGTACAGCACACTCCCCAACGGAATCGGCGTCCCGGCTGGCCCGGGTCCCGGCACCGCGGCCGCCGGGGCGGATGGCGGGTTCGACGTCGAGGTCAGTGTGCCCGGCGCGGACGAGCTGGCCGGGTGGCTGGACGAGCACACCCGGGGTACGGGCCGCACCGGCATCGCGGTCAGCGGCAGCTGGGGCCGTGGCACCGGCACCATGGATGGGCTGGCGCTGGCCGCCGCGGACGGGGCCGGCGCCTTCGTCGACCCGGTCACCCTGACCGAGGACGACGAGCGCGCCCTGGCCAGCTGGCTCGCTGACCCGGCACAGCCCAAGGCGCTGCACGACGCCAAGGGCCCGCTGCACGCCCTGGTCGCCCGTGGCCTGGACCTGGCCGGGCTGAGCACGGACACGGCCCTGGCGGCCTACCTGGCGCTGCCCGGCCAGCGCTCCTTTGACCTGGCCGACCTGGTGCTGCGCTACCTGCACAAGGAACTCTCTGGCGGGGACGCAGGCCCGGGCCAGCTCGCCCTGGACCTGTCCGGCGAGGAGGATGGGCCAGCGGAGGCCGCGACCGCGCTGGTGCTGCGCGCCGCGGCCACGGCCGAGCTGGCCGACGCCCTCGACGCCGACCTGGCCCGGCGCGGCGCGGCCACCCTGCTCGCCGAGGTCGAGCTGCCGCTCGTCAGTGTGCTGGCCGGAATGGAGCGGGCCGGGATCGCGGCTGACACCCATCATTTCGCTGACATGTCGGCCAGCCTGGGTGGCGAGGTGAAGGCGGCCGAGCAGGCGGCGTTCGAGATCATCGGGCACGAGTTCAACCTCGGCTCGCCCAAACAGCTTCAGGAAGTCCTCTTCAACGAGCTGGGCCTGCCGAAGACCAAGCGGATCAAGACCGGCTACACCACGGATTCCGAGGCCCTCACCAGCCTGCTGGCGCAGACCGGCCACCCGGTCCTGGCACACTTGCTCCGGCATCGGGACGTGGCCAGGCTCAAGAGCATCGTGGACTCGCTGATCCCGATGGCGGATGAGGATGGCCGGATCCACACCACGTACAACCAGATGATCGCGGCCACCGGGCGGCTCTCCTCGACCGACCCCAACCTGCAGAACATCCCGATCCGCACCGAGGAGGGCCGGCGGATCCGGCAGGGCTTCGTGGTCGGCAGCGGGTACGAGACACTGCTCACCGCGGACTACAGCCAGATCGAGCTGCGGATCATGGCCGACCTGTCCGGTGACACCGCGCTGGAGGAGGCGTTCACCTCCGGCCGTGACTTCCACGCCGAGACGGCGTCCCGCGTCTTCGGGGTGCCGGCCGAGGAGGTCACCGTCGAGATGCGCAGCCGGATCAAGGCGATGAACTACGGGCTCGCCTACGGCCTGTCCGCCTACGGGCTGTCCCAGCAGCTGCGCATCACCCCGGACGAGGCGCGGGCCCTGATGGACGAGTACTTCCAGCAGTTCGGCGGAATCCGGGACTACCTGTACGCCGTGGTGGACCAGGCCCGCAAGGACGGCTACACGCAGACTGTCCTCGACCGCCGGCGCTACCTGCCCGATCTCACCTCGGACAACCGGCAGCGCCGCGAGATGGCCGAGCGGATGGCGCTGAACGCGCCGATCCAGGGCTCGGCGGCGGACATCATCAAGGTCGCCATGCTCCGGGTGGACCAGGCGCTGCGGGACGAGGGGCTCCGGTCACGGATGCTGCTGCAGGTGCACGACGAGCTGGTGTTCGAAGTAGCACCAGGGGAGCTCGACCGGCTGCGCGAGCTGGTGCACCGGACGATGTGCGGTGCGTTCCAGCTGCGGGTGCCGCTGGAGGTGTCGTTCGGGACCGGGCGCAGCTGGGCCGAGGCGGGGCACTGATGGCTCCCGGGACCCGGGGTGCGGGTGGTAACGATCCCGACTCCGTTTGGCCCTCTAATTGACCCGCTGGCTGAGCTTTCATATCCTGGGCGCTGCGCCGTGTTCTGGTGCAGTCCCGCCGTGGCCAGGCACAGTTGCGGGCGGCCGTGAGGTCAGCCGTAGCTCGCCGGGTCGGCCAGGCAAATCCAGTGCACCCTGTACGCCCACCTGACGGGCTATCGGTAAAGCGCGTCCAAAACCCACATCCCTGTCCGCCGGAGCCAACCAACACATGACGAGCAGCACAGAGGCCAGCCCGACCCCCAAGGTAGCGGTCAACGACATCGGGTCGCAGGAGGCCTTCCTCGCCGCGATCGACGAGACCATCAAGTACTTCAACGACGGCGACATTGTCGAAGGCACCGTTGTCAAGGTCGACCGAGACGAGGTCTTGCTCGACATCGGCTACAAGACGGAAGGGGTCATCCCCTCCCGCGAGCTGTCGATCAAGCACGATGTGGACCCGAACGAGGTCGTTAAGACCGGTGACCACATCGAGGCCCTGGTCCTGCAGAAGGAGGACAAGGAAGGCCGCCTCATCCTGTCCAAGAAGCGGGCTCAGTACGAGCGCGCCTGGGGCACGATCGAGAAGATCAAGGATGACGACGGTGTGGTCACCGGCACCGTCATCGAGGTGGTCAAGGGCGGCCTGATCCTGGACATCGGGCTGCGTGGCTTCCTGCCCGCGTCGCTGGTGGAGATGCGCCGGGTCCGCGACCTGCAGCCTTATGTGGGCCGGGAGATCGAAGCCAAGATCATCGAGCTGGACAAGAACCGCAACAACGTGGTGCTGTCCCGCCGGGCCTGGCTGGAGCAGACCCAGTCCGAGGTGCGCCAGAACTTCCTGAACACGCTGCAGCGGGGCCAGATCCGCAAGGGCGTGGTGTCCTCCATCGTCAACTTCGGCGCGTTCGTGGACCTGGGCGGCGTGGACGGCCTGGTGCACGTGTCCGAGCTGTCCTGGAAGCACATCGACCACCCGGGCGAGGTGGTCGAGGTCGGCCAGGAGGTCACCGTCGAGGTGCTCGACGTGGACATGGACCGCGAGCGGGTCTCCCTGTCGCTGAAGTCCACCCAGGAAGACCCGTGGCAGCAGTTCGCGCGCACCCACCAGATCGGCCAGGTCGTGCCCGGGCCGGGTCACCAAGCTGGTGCCGTTCGGCGCGTTCGTCCGGGTCGAGGAGGGCATCGAGGGCCTGGTGCACATCTCCGAACTGGCGGACCGGCACGTGGAGATCCCCGAGCAGGTGGTGCAGGTCGGCGACGAGATCTTCGTCAAGATCATCGACATCGACCTGGACCGGCGGCGGATCAGCCTGTCGCTCAAGCAGGCCAACGAGGGCACCATCGGCGAGGCCGTCGGCGACGACTTCGACCCGACCCTGTACGGCATGCCCGCCACCTACGACGAGCAGGGCAACTACGTCTACCCGGACGGCTTCGACTCCGAGATCGGGCGAGTGGCTCGAGGGCTACGACACCCAGCGCGAGGAGTGGGAGCGCCAGTACGCGCAGGCGCGGTCCCGGTTCGAGGCGCACCGCCGGCAGATCGCCGAGGCCCGCAAGGCTGATGGCGCTGAGGGCGGGGACGACGAGGGCGGCAGCGGCGGCGGCACGCACACCTCCGGCAGCCCGGAGCGGCCCGGATCCGGCGGCGGCGCGCTGGCCTCGGACGAAGCCCTGGCCGCGCTCCGGGACAAGCTGTCCGGCGGCCAGAGCTAGCTGGCCAGGCCAGACTGCGGAACCCAGATTCGGAAGCCGCGCCCCCCGCTGCGCTTGCGGCGGGGGCGCGGCTTCCGCGATCATGGGCCGGGAGGCGGCATGCTCAAGGTCGGCCTGACGGGCGGGATCGGTGCGGGCAAGAGCGCGGTGGCACATCGGCTCGCCGGTTACGGCGCCCTGCTGATCGACGCCGACCAGATTTCCCGGGCGGTCGTCGAGCCCGGCACCGAAGGCCTCGCCCAGGTGATCGGCGCGTTCGGCACTGCCGTGCTGGCCGCCGACGGCACTTTGGACCGGGCCCGGCTCGGCGACATCGTGTTCGCTGACGCCGAGCTGAGAGCCAAGCTCGGTGGGATCATCCATCCCCTGGTCGGGGCGCGCATCCGGGAGCTGGAGCAGGCCGCGGACCCGGGCGCGATCGTGGTCGAGGACGTCCCGCTGATCGCCGAGAACGACCTGGCCGGCTTCTACGACCTGGTCGTGGTCGTCGACGTTCCGCCGCGGCTGCAGCAGGAGCGGCTCATCCGGGACCGCGGGCTGACCGCCGAGCAGGTGCAGGCGCGCATGGCCGCCCAGGCCACCCGCGAGCAGCGGCTGGCCATCGCGGACATCGTGGTGGACAACTCCGGGTCGCTGGCCGAGCTCGACCGGGAGGTCGGCGAGCTGTGGGGCGAGCTGTGCCGCCGGGCCCGGGCGGCATCCGCCGCGGCGGAATGACCCGCGGCCGCGCGAGGAATCCTGGCGTGCCCGCCCGGCCGCCATCACCCGGGCCAGGCCGGGTTCGGCCAGACTGTCGGACTCTGGAAATACAGTGGGCGGGTGACGGAGTTTAGCCACGGGGGAGTGGCCCAGCCAGCCGGGCAGGGCCCGCCCGGACCCGTGGAAGGAGCGGTGCCGTGCGCCCAGTAACCGATCTACAGCGGAGCGTGGCGCCGTTCGAGGTGGTCACCGACATGGTGCCCTCGGGAGACCAGCCGCGCGCCATCGCCGAGATGGAACGCCGGATCAACAGCGGCGAAAAGGACACCGTCCTGCTGGGTGCGACCGGTACCGGGAAGACGGCCACGGTGGCCTGGCTGGCCGAGCGGGTGCAGCGACCGGTGCTGGTGATGCTGCCGAACAAGACCCTGGCGGCGCAGTTCGCGAACGAGCTGCGGGAGATGCTGCCGAACAACGCGGTCGAGTACTTCGTCTCCTACTACGACTACTACCAGCCTGAGGCCTACGTTCCGCAGACCGACACGTATATCGAGAAGGACTCCTCGATCAACGACGAGGTCGAGCGGCTGCGGCATTCCGCGACCAACTCCCTGCTCACCCGCAGGGACAGCATCGTGGTCGCGTCAGTCTCCTGCATCTACGGCCTGGGTACCCCGCAGGAGTATGTGGACCGGATGGTCAAGCTGCGGGTGGGCGACACCATCGAGCGGGATGCGCTGCTGCGCAGGCTGGTCGGCATGCAGTACGCCCGGAACGACCTGTCGTTCACCCGGGGTACCTTCCGGGTCCGCGGTGACACCCTCGAGATCATCCCCGTCTACGAAGAACTCGCCGTGCGGATCGAGATGTTCGGCGACGAAGTTGAGCGGCTGATGACGCTGCATCCCCTCACCGGCGAGGTGGTCAGTGAGGACGATGAGCTGTACATCTTTCCGGCGTCGCACTATGTGGCCGGGCCGGAGCGGATGGAACGGGCCATCGCGGGCATCGAGGCCGAGCTGGCCCGGCTGGCGGAACTGGAACGGGCGGGCAAGCTGCTGGAGGCGCAGCGGCTGCGGATGCGTACCACCTACGACATCGAGATGCTCCGCCAGGTGGGCAGCTGCTCCGGGATCGAGAACTACTCCCGGCATATCGACGGCCGGGAGGCCGGGACCCCGCCGAACACGCTGCTCGACTACTTCCCGGAAGACTTCCTGCTCGTCATCGACGAGTCGCACAACACCGTCCCGCAGATCGGCGCCATGTACGAAGGTGACGTGTCCCGGAAGCGGACCCTGGTCGATCATGGCTTCCGGCTGCCGAGCGCGATCGACAACCGGCCACTGACCTGGGATGAGTTCGGCGAGCGGATCGGCCAGACGGTGTACCTGTCGGCCACCCCTGGCCCCTACGAGCTGCAGCGGGTTGCCGGTGACGTGGTCGAGCAGGTGATCAGGCCGACCGGGCTGATCGACCCGCAGGTGATCATCAAGCCGACCAAGGGCCAGATCGACGACCTGGTACACGAGATCAGGGAGCGGGCGGAGCGATCCGAGCGGGTCCTGGTCACCACGCTGACCAAGAAGATGGCCGAGGACCTCACTGACTACCTGCTGGAACTCGGCATCCGGGCGCGCTACCTGCACAGCGAGGTGGACACGCTGCGCCGGGTCGAGCTGCTCCGTGAGCTCCGGGTCGGCGAGTACGACGTGCTAGTCGGCATCAACCTGCTCCGCGAGGGTCTGGACCTGCCCGAGGTGTCCCTGGTGTCCATCCTGGACGCGGACAAGGAAGGCTTCCTGCGCTCGGGCACCTCGCTCATCCAGACCATCGGCCGGGCCGCCCGGAACGTCTCCGGCCAGGTGCACATGTACGCCGACAAGGTGACTCCGTCCATGCAGCGGGCCATCGACGAGACCGACCGGCGGCGGGCCAAGCAGGTCGCCTACAACACCGAGCACGGCATCGACCCCACCCCGCTGCGCAAGCGGATCGCGGACATCCTCGATGCGCTGGTGCGCGAGGACGCTGACACGGAGAAGCTGATCGGCGGCAGCGGCCGGCAGCAGAGCCGGGGCAAGACCCCGGTGCCCGGGCTGTCCTCCCGGGCCCGCGCCGCGGCCGGCGCCGCCGGGGCGGACAGCGCGGGCGGGAGCGGCGGCGCGGCCCGCGGCGACCTGGTCGCGCTCATCACGGAGCTCACCGACCAGATGCACGCCGCCGCGGCGGAGCTGCAGTTCGAGGTCGCGGCCCGGTACCGGGACGAGATCAAGGAACTCAAGCACGAACTGCGCGGCATGCAGGCGGCTGGCGTCTGACCTGGCCGGGCCCCTGGCCATCATCTCCTGGAACCGCTGACGGTCACTGAGCGTCCAAGGTGCGTAACCGAGACGCCTACGGCCGGTGATCACGGCGGGGCAGGAATGGAGACACCATGGGCGAGTCCGGGGCGCGGGCGGGCCAGCCCGGCTGGCCGGTCAGCACGGCGCTGGGCTGAGCTGCACCGCCTTGGGCTGCATCGGCTTGGGCTGTACCGGCTGGGGCTGCGCCGGCTTGGGCTGCGCTGGGCCGGGCTGCGCCGGCTGGGGCTGCGCCGGCTTGGACTGCGCTGGGCCGGGCTGTACCGGCTGGGGCTGCGCCGGCTTGGACTGCGCTGGGCCGGGCTGCGCCGGCTGGGGCTGCACCGGCTAGCGCTACGCGGCCTGGGCGCCGTGGTGGTGGCGGCTGTCCTTTCGGCGTGCGGCAGCCAGGTGGCCAGCTCCACCGGCGCCCCCCAGTCGGCCGGCGCCAGCCCTTCGGCCAGCACGCCGTCGGCACAGCAGCTGAGCTCGACGCTCACCCCGGGGCCCCGGCCGTCCTGCCCACCGGGAGCGCGGTGGTGTGCTCCGCAGCGTCATCAGTGAACCGGCTGGTCATCACCAGGGTCAGCGTGCTCACCCAGCGTGTGCACGAAGCGCTCCCGGCGATCATCAACATCGCTGAGCCGGCCCAGGCGCGGGCGCTGGCCAAGGCGGTCTGCGCACTGCCGCCGATGCCGGCCGGACTGGTCAACTGCCCGAACGACCTGGGCATCAGCTACCGGCTGAGCTTTGCCGCGGGCAGCCGGGGCTTTGCCGTGGTGGCGGTGCAGACCTCGGGCTGCACGATGGTGACCGGGGTCGGCCACACCCGGACCGCCATGCGCTCGCCCGGGTTCTGGACCATCCTGGGCCAGGCCGTGGGCCTCGCCCACCCCGCTGCTGCCGCCTCCGGGCTCAGTGGGTCCTAGACCGTGGTTCCCCCCAGGCCGATTGGTCGACGCGTTTGACCAGGTGGTAGAGCCCTTGATCACGGAAATTACATGTCTACGTAGTCATGAGCTGAGGCTGTTTCACCTGGTCAACGCCTATATCGGTTCGCTGCCGGGGGGAACTACGGTCTAGCATCCGGCCCGGCGGGCCACTGGTAGGTTCGTGACCTGGGCCGCTGGGCGCAAATTCGTGACCTGGGCCGCTGGGCGCAACGTTCGTGACCTGGGCCGCTGGGCGCAAATTCGTGACCTGGGCCGCCACACGCTGGGCCGCCACACGCAAAGGGGATGCATGAGCTGGGTGCTGTTCGACTACGGGGGCGTCATCTGCTATCCGCAGCCCGCGGCGGACGTGGCCCGGCTGGCCGCCGCGGCAGGCGGGTCCATGGCCGAGTTCGAGGCCGCGTACTGGCCGTACCGGCTGGACTACGACCGGGCCGTCCTCGACGCCACCGCCTACTGGCAGCGGGTCGGGTCCCACCTCGGCCGGTCCTACAGCGACGCTGAGATCGCCGAGCTGAGCCGGCTCGACACCGCCTCCTGGATGTCGCTGCAGCCAGAAACCGTGGCGCTGGTGGGCGGTCTGGCCGCGGCTGGCGTTCGGCTCGCCGTGCTGTCGAACGCGCCGGAAGACGTGGCCGGCGCGGTCCGCGAGCTGCCGGTGGCCCGGCACTTCGAGCACCTGGTGTTCAGCTGCTTCGTCAAGTCCGCCAAGCCGGACCCGGAATGCTTCCGGGCCACGCTGGCCGTGCTGCAGGCCGAGCCCGGCGAGGTCATCTTCCTGGACGACCGGCCTGCCAACGTGGCGGGGGCCAGCCAGCTGGGCATCCGCAGCCTGCACTTCAGCGGCGCCGGGCGGGCCCGATCTGACCTGGCTGGATACGGCGTGCTGGGCGCCTGACGGCCTGGCCTGGGGGTTAACCCCCTGGCCACCTGGGAGGGTAAACCCCCTGGCCGGTCAGGAAACGCCCAGCGTAGGCTCATGAGTGTGATGGCCAGCCTGGTGGCCGCCGTGGTGGCTGCCTTCTGTTACGGGATCGCCTCGGTCATGCAGGCGGTGGCGGTGCGTGCCGCCAGCCGCCGCACGGCGGACGGCGCGGCCCCGGGCAGTGCCCACACCGCCGGCGCCCACACCAGCAGTGCCCATACCAGCGGCGCGCTGGGCAACGTGGACCCCAGCCTGATCGTGCGGCTGCTGCGGCAGTGGCGGTTCCTGGTCAGCCTGGGCCTGGACATGGTCGGCTTCGTGGCCCAGCTGGTGGCGCTGCGCAGCCTGCCGCTGTTCGCCGTCCAGGCCATGATCGCCGGGAACCTGGCGGTGACCGCGGTGTTCGCGGCCTGGCTGATCCACGCCGACCTGTCCTGGCGGGAATGGGCCGCGGTAGCGGGAGTCATCACCGGGGTCGGCCTGCTCGGCTCGTCCGCAGGCGCCGAGGGCGCCACCGGGGTCAGCGGGGAGTTCAAGCTGGCGCTGATCGTGGCCGTCGCGGGCATCGCGGTAGCCGGGGTGGCCGCCTCCCGGCTGCCCCGCCCGGCCCGTACCCCCGCGCTCGGCGCGGTGGCCGGCCTCGGCTATGCCGTGCTGGCCGTGGCCGCCCGGGTGCTGCCCGGATTCTCCCTGTCCGAGCTGGTCCGCGACCCGGCGGCGTACGCCCTGGCCGCGGCCGGAATCGTGTCCTTCATGCTGTACGCCACCGCGCTGGAGGACGGCAGCGTCACGGTGGCTACCGCCGCGGTGATCCTCGCCGAGACCGCGCCGCCCGCGGTCATCGGCATCATGTTCCTCGGCGATCACACCCGGCACGGCCGAGCGGGCGTGGCGATCGCGGGCTTTGTCATCGCCGTGGCCTGCGCAGTGGCCCTGGCCAGATTCGGCGAGGCGAGCGCCCGGGACAGCGCGGCCGGGCCGCAGCAGCCGGTGCGCACGGACGGTGAGCCGAGCGCCTCCACCGTCTGCTGACCGCCCCCGCCCCAGAGCGCCCGGCCCAGAGCGGCTAGCCCAGAGCGGCTAGCCCAGAGCGCCCGGCCCAGAGCGCCCGGCCCAGAGCGCCCGGCCCAGAGCGGCTAGCGCCCAGAGGGCCTAGCCCAGACCGCCCGGTCCGGCGCCCAGGTGTCGCTGCATCGGTTGGTGCCAGCTGGCTGATATTCTGATGGTCCGTGGACCAGCGGGTTTTCCCGCATCGTACCGACCACGGGAGCCTTCACTTGGCTGCGGCACCGCACGTATCACGGCATGCACCAACGCGGCACCTCTTCGTCACCGGGGGAGTGGCCTCAAGTCTCGGCAAGGGCCTCACCGCTTCCAGCCTGGGACGCCTGCTCAAGCTGCGCGGGCTGAACGTCACCATGCAGAAGCTGGATCCGTACCTGAACGTCGATCCCGGCACGATGAACCCGTTCCAGCACGGCGAGGTCTTTGTCACCGATGACGGGACCGAGACCGATCTCGATGTCGGGCACTACGAGCGGTTCCTGGACACCCGGCTGGGCGGCCCGGCCAACGTGACCACCGGGCAGATCTACTCCAGCGTGATCGCCAAGGAACGGCGCGGCGCCTACCTGGGCGACACTGTCCAGGTCATCCCGCACATCACCAACGAGATCAAGTCGCGCATCATCGACATGGGCGGTGACGGGGTCGACGTGGTGATCACCGAGGTGGGCGGCACCGTCGGCGACATCGAGTCGCTGCCGTTCCTGGAAGCCATCCGGCAGATCAGGCACGAGATCGGCCGGGACCGGTGCTTTTTCCTGCACGTGTCGCTGCTGCCCTACATCGGCCCGTCGGGGGAGCTGAAGACCAAGCCGACCCAGCATTCGGTGGCCGCGCTGCGCAGCATCGGCATCCAGCCCGACGCGATCGTCTGCCGCAGCGACCGGCCGATCAGCGACGGGCTGAAGCGGAAGATCAGCCTCATGTGCGACGTGGACGAGGAGGCGGTCGTGTCGGCGGTGGACGCCCCGTCCATCTACGACATCCCCAAGGTGCTGCACACCGAGGGCCTCGACGCCTACGTGGTCCGTCGGCTCGGCCTGCCGTTCCGGGACGTGGACTGGAGCGACTGGGACGAGCTACTGCGCCGGGTGCACCGGCCCGCGCACAGCGTGACGATCGCGCTGGTCGGCAAGTACGTGGACCTGCCGGACGCCTACCTCTCGCCCGCGGAGGCGCTCCGCGCGGGCGGGTTCGCCAACGACGCGAAGGTGAACATCCGCTGGGTCACCAGTGACGACTGCCAGACCGCGGAGGGCGCGGCCAGCCAGCTCGCCGATGTGGACGGGATCCTGATCCCCGGCGGGTTCGGGGTGCGCGGCATCGAGGGCAAGGTGGGCGCGATCCGGTACGCCCGGGAGCACGGCATCCCACTGCTCGGCCTGTGCCTCGGCCTGCAGTGCCTGGCCATCGAGGTGGCCCGGGACCTGGCCGGGCTCAGCGACGCGAACAGCACCGAGTTCGATCCCGGCACGCCCCACCCGGTGATCGCAACCATGGCCGACCAGGAGGATGTCGTTGCGGGAGAACGGGACATGGGCGGCACGATGCGGCTCGGCCTGTTCCCGGCCGTGCTGGCCGAAGGCTCCCTGGTCCGTGAGCTGTACGGGGCCGAGGTGGTCGAGGAACGGCACCGGCACCGGTACGAGGTCAACAACGCCTACCGCGGCGTGCTGGAGGAGGGCGGGCTGATCTGCTCCGGCCTGTCGCCTGATGGCCGCCTGGTCGAGTTCGTCGAGCTGCCGCGCACCGTCCACCCCTACTTCGTGGCCACTCAGGCTCATCCGGAGTTCCTGTCCCGGCCGACCCGGCCGCACCCGCTGTTCGCCGGGCTGGTGGCGGCAGCCCGGGAGCGGGCGAAGACGGTCAGCCGGGGCGGTGCGGCCATGGGCCAGCCCGCCGCGGCGACCGCATGACCTCCGCGGAGGCCGGGCTAGCTGGGGAGCTGCGGGACACCGCCGCGCAGTGGCCGGTGGTGTCCTCCACCGTGGAGGCCCGCGGGAGCATCGTCACGCTGCGCACCGACCGGGTGCAGATGCCGGACGGGGATGTCGCCGACCGGCAGGTGGTGGAGCATCCTGGCGCGGTCGCCGTGGTGGCCCTGGACGAGGCGGGGCGGGTGCTGCTGATCCGCCAGTACCGGCACCCGGTGGCCGGCTGCTCTGGGAAGTGCCGGCCGGGCTGCGCGACGTCCCGGGCGAGCCTACGGAGGTTACCGCGGCCCGGGAACTGCTCGAGGAAACCGGCTACCAGGCCCGGGACTGGCAGGTGCTGGTGGACTACTTCTCGTCCCCGGGGATCATCACCGAGCGGCTCCGGGTGTTCCTGGCCCGCGGGCTCAGCCTGGCGCCCGAGGAGGAGCGGACCCACCACCGGGTGCACGAGGAGTCCGTGCTGGAGATCGCCTGGGTCGGCCTGGACCAGGCGGTGGACCGGCTGATCGCAGGTGACCTGCACAATGGCGTGGCCGGGATCGGTATCTTGGCCGCATACGCCGCCCGGAGCCGCGGGTTCACCGGGCTCCGGATGGCGTATGCGGCCGAAGACTGACCGGCAGGTCCGGCACGGCCCGGGCGGCCCGGCAACGGAGCCGGGCGCGGGAGCACGAGGAAAGGGCTGCGGCCATGAAGGTAGGCGTTCCGAAGGAAGTCAAGAACCACGAGTACCGGGTCGCGATCACCCCGGCGGGCGTGCACGAGCTGGCCCGCGGCGGCCACGAGGTGCTCATCGAGGCCGGCGCGGGGACCGGGTCGTCCATCCCCGACACCGACTTCGCCGCGGCCGGCGCCACCATCCTGCCCACCGCCGATGACGTGTGGCAGGCCGGAGACCTGATCCTGAAGGTGAAGGAGCCGGTGGCGGAGGAGTACCACCGGATGCGCAAGGGGCAGGTGCTGTTCACCTACCTGCACCTCGCGGCCTCCCGGCCGTGCACTGACGCACTCCTCGATTCCGGGATTACCTCGATCGCCTACGAGACCGTGCAGCTGCCCGACAGGTCGCTGCCGCTGCTGGCACCCATGTCCGAGGTGGCCGGGCGGATGGCGCCCCAGGTCGGCGCGCACCACCTGCAGCGCGACGGCGGCGGCCGCGGGGTGCTGATGGGCGGGGTGTCCGGGGTGTACGCGGCCAAGGTGGTGGTGCTCGGGGCCGGGGTGTCCGGCATGAACGCGGCGGCCATCGCCCTCGGCATGCAGGCCGAGGTGCTGCTGGTGGACAAGAACGTAGCCCGGCTCCGCTCGGCGGACGCCATCTACCAGGGGCACTGCCAGACCGTCGCGTCGAACGCCTACGAGATCGAGCGGGCCGTGATCGACGCCGACCTGGTCATCGGCGCGGTGCTGGTGCCCGGCGCCAAAGCGCCCGAGCTGGTGTCCAACGAGCTGGTCTCCCGGATGAAGTCCGGCTCGGTGCTGGTGGACATCTCGATCGACCAGGGCGGCTGCTTCGAGGACTCCCGCCCGACCACCCATGCGGACCCCACCTACCGGGTGCACGACTCGCTGTTCTACTGCGTGGCGAACATGCCTGGCGCGGTGCCGCACACGTCCACCTACGCGCTCACCAACGTCACCCTGCCCTACGTGGTGGAACTGGCCAACCAGGGCTGGCGCGGCGCGTTGCGGGCCGACCCGGCGCTGGCCCGGGGCCTGCACACGCACGAGGGCGCGCTGACCTGCCAGCCGGTGGCCGAAGCGCACGGCCTTCCCGCCATCCCGGTCGCTGAGGTGCTGAACTGAGCCGAGGTGCTGAACTGGCCAGTGTGCCCGGGGTGGTCGGCCGCTATCTCGACCATCTCACGGTCGAGCGCGGCCTGGCCGCGCACACGCTGGAGGCCTACCGGCGGGACCTGCTCCGGTACACCGCGGCCCTAGCTGCCCGGGGCCGGACCGTGATCGGCGAGGTCACCACCGAAGATGTGGCCGCGTTCCTGGCCGGGCTGCGGGAAGGGGACGTGGACCACCTCCCGCTCGCGGCCAGCTCGGCCGGGCGGGCCGTGGTCGCCGTCCGCGGGCTGCACGCGTTCGCGGTCGCCGAAGGGCTGGCTGGATCCGACCCGGCCAGCGGCGTCCGGCCGCCCACGGCCCCGCGCAGGCTGCCCCGGGCCATCGGGGTGCCCGAGGTGGAACGGCTGATCGCGGCGAGCGGGGCGGTGGACGGCCTGGCCGACGGCCCGGACGGGCTGCGCGCGCTGCGGGACCGGGCCCTGCTGGAGCTGCTCTACGGCACCGGCGCGCGGATTTCCGAGGCGGTCGGCCTGGACGTGGACGACCTCAGCTCGCTGACCGCGGCCTGGCCCGGGACCGCCGGGCGGCCGGGCGCGGGCGGGGAGCCCGGCGGGCCGGCCCCGGCGGCGGTGACCATCCGGCTGTCCGGCAAGGGCGGTCGGCAGCGCATCGTACCGGTCGGCCACTACGCCCAGGAGGCGCTGCAGGCCTACTTGGTCCGGGCCCGGCCGACGCTGGCGGCGGCGTCGCGCCGGGTGACCGCCAGCCCGGCGGTGTTCCTGAACGCCCGGGGCGGCCGCCTCACCCGCCAGGGCGCCTGGACGGTGCTCAAGGCCGCGGCGGGCCGGGCCGGGCTCGGCGGGGTATCCCCGCACACCCTGCGCCATTCGTTCGCCACCCACCTGCTCGACGGGGGCGCTGACGTACGGGTGGTGCAGGAACTGCTCGGCCACGCCTCGGTCGCCACCACGCAGATTTACACCATGGTGACCGTGGACAAGCTCCGCGAGGTGTACACCGCCGCGCATCCCCGGGCGCTCGGATAGTGGCTTTTGCCAAAAACCTTGCTAGCCGGGCAAACGGTGAGTCGGCTTGCCGCGCCGGATGGCAGGCCCTAGAGTCCGGGTTCCAGCGGAGCTTTTTGCATATCCGCCGGGGAGGTGCGGCAGATGGTAGCAGGGTCCCAGTTGGTGATCACCGAACCAGGTGCTATCGGGCCGACCGGGCGCCCGCTTCCTGCCTTCCCTGATCCGGAACCACTGCTGCAGCATGGTCCCGCGCGGATCGTCGCCGTCTGCAACCAGAAGGGCGGCGTGGGCAAGACCACCACCACGATCAACCTCGGCGCGGCCCTCGCCGAGCAGGGCCGCCGGGTCCTGCTGGTGGATTTCGACCCGCAGGGCGCGCTGTCCGTCGGTCTCGGCATCCAGCCGCACGAGCTGGAGTACACGGTCTACAACCTGCTGATGGAGCGCGGCCTGGCCGCGGCCGACACCGTCACCAAGACCAGCACGGACGGGATGGACCTGCTGCCCAGCAATATCGACCTGTCCGGGGCGGAAGTCCAGCTGGTGCACGAGGTAGGCCGCGAGTTCGTGCTCAGCGGGGTGCTCGAGCCGCTGCTGCCCGAGTACGACATCGTGCTCATCGACTGCCAGCCGTCGCTCGGGCTGCTCACGGTGAACGCGCTGGCCGGTGCCGCAGGCGTGCTCGTGCCGCTGGAGTGCGAGTACTTCGCGCTGCGCGGGGTGGCCCTGCTGCTGGAGACCATCGACAAGGTCTCCCGTCGGCTGAACCCCGGGCTTGGCATCGACGGCCTGCTGGCCACCATGTACGACTCACGCACGCTGCACTCACGCGAGGTCCTCGCCGAGGTCGTGAAGGGCTTCGGCGATAAGGTCTTTCACACAGTGATCAACCGGACCGTGCGGTTCCCGGACGCCACCGTGGCGGGGGAGCCGATTACCAGCTTTGACCCGTCATCCACGGGAGCGAATTCCTACCGGGAACTCGCCAGGGAGGTACTGGAGCGGTGGCGGCAGGCAGAGCGCGCGGGTCCCGTCCGCGCCGGGTAAGCCTGCCGGGGGTCGCGGAACTGCTCCGGCCGGCCACGCCGGGACCGTCCGCAGCCGACGGCCGCCAGGCCAGCGGCCGGGAGGCGCACCCCCAGAAAATCACTGTGTACCTGTCCGCGAGCGAACTGCTCGACCTGGAACGAGCCCGGCTGGCCCTGCGGGCGTACGGAATCACCGTGGATCGTGGCAGGCTGGTACGTGAGGCCATCGCCGTGCTGTTGGCCGACCTGGACGCAGAAGGCGAGGCGAGCCTGCTGGCCAGGCGATTGAAGGACATGACATGAGGCTTTCCGCACCGCGGCCCGCGATGGCCGGGTGAGCCAGCCGGTGACGGCTGGATCCGCTGGCGGGGCGCTGCCCGGGGAAGCTCAGCCAGGGGCCGGGCCCGGCGGGTTCGAAGTGCACCTCGACGTGTTCGAGGGGCCGTTCGACCTGCTGCTCGGGCTGATCTCCAAGCACAAGCTCGACATCACCGAGATCGCCCTATCCCAGGTGACCGACGAGTTCATCGCCTACATCCGGGCCTGTGCCGACGGCTGGGACCTGGACCAGGCCAGTTACTTCCTGGTGGTGGCGGCCACCCTGCTCGACCTGAAGGCCGCCCGGCTGCTGCCCAGCGGCGAGGTCGAGGATGAGGAAGACCTCGCCCTGCTCGAAGCGCGGGACCTGCTGTTCGCCCGGCTGCTGCAATACCGTGCGTACAAGGAGGTGGCTGCGGTCTTCGCGGGCCGGATGACAGTGCAGGGCCGCCGGTTCGCCCGCCGGGTGCCCATGGAGCCGCAGTTCGCCAGCTTGCTCCCGGAAGTGCTGCTCGGCCTGGGGCCCGCCGAGTTCGCGGCCATCGCCGCGCGTACGCTGGCCCCCCGGCCGGTGCCGGTGGTGTCCACCGAGCACCTGCACGCGCCGCAGACCACGGTCCGGGAGCAGGCCATCCTGCTGTCCGGGCGGCTCAGCCTGCTGGGCCGGGCGACGTTCCGCCGGCTGTCCGCCGACTGCGCGGGCACCTACGAGGTCGTGGCCCGGTTCCTGGCGCTGCTCGAGCTGTACCGGGCGGGCAGCATCTCGTTCGACCA
Organism: uncultured Actinomycetes bacterium; assembly: GCA_963804455.1. Classification (GTDB taxonomy): domain Bacteria; phylum Actinomycetota; class Actinomycetes; order Streptosporangiales; family Streptosporangiaceae; genus RYN-230. The sequence continues at coordinate 121,196 of CAWDRD010000005.1, read as the reverse complement.
GGTGACACCGCTCGGCGAGCTGTACGTGAGCTGGGTGGGGGACAATCTGGGCCCCGACGACCAGGCAGTGGAGGATGACATCGGGTGAGCATGGCGGACGCAGCACAGGAACCGTCCGGGCCACCGCCGGAGCCGGCCCCCGGGAAGGAACCCGGGACTGACTCCGCGGCGGCCTGGCCCATGACGGCCGGCGCGGCCAGCGGGGACGGCCCGGGCCTGCGGGCCAGCCTGGAAGCGATCCTGCTGGTGGTGGACGAGCCGGTGACCGAGATCGTCATCGCGCAGGTGCTGGAACGGCCCCGGGAGGAGATCGCGGCCGCCCTGCGTGACCTGGCCGCGTCCTACACCGCCGAGCAGCGCGGCTTCGACCTGCGCGAAGTGGCTGGCGGCTGGCGGTTCTACACCCGCGAGAACTGCGCGCCCGTGGTGGAGCGGTTCGTCCGCGACGGGCAGGAGGTACGGCTCACCCAGGCGGCGCTGGAGACGCTCGCCGTGGTCGCGTACCGGCAGCCGGTGAGCCGGGCCCGGGTGTCCGCGGTACGCGGCGTCAACTGCGACAGCGTGCTGCGCACGCTCACCCTGCGCGGCCTGGTCGAGGAGTCGGGGACCGAGCCGGAAACCGGGGCTATCCTCTACCGGACAACCGGGTATTTCCTGGAGCGCCTGGGCCTCGCCAGCCTGGCCGAGCTCCCGGAGCTCGCCCCGTTCCTGCCTGATCATGTCGAGGACGTCGAGGATGCTGCGGATGAATCCAAGGGCGGCTGACGCCGGCGGCCCGGCTGACGCCGGCGGCCCGGACGGCGACGATCCGGGCGAGGACCGGGACAGCCTTATCGACGTGCCGGGCGGCGTGCGCCTGCAGAAGGTACTCGCCGCGGCGGGCCTGGGCAGCCGGCGCCACTGCGAGGAGCTGATCGGTGAAGGCCGGGTCCAGGTGGACGGCGAGACCGTGCGCCGCTACGGCGCCCGGGTCGACCCGCAGCACCAGATCATCCGGGTGGACGGGAAGCGCATCCCATCCCGCGAGGACCTGGTCTACCTGGCGCTCAACAAGCCCGCCGGGGTGCTCACCACCATGTCGGACGACCGTGGCCGGCGGACCATTGCTGACTTTCTCGGCGACCATGCGGAGCGGCTCTACCACGTCGGCAGGCTCGACTACGACACCGAGGGCCTGATGCTGCTGATGAACGACGGTGACCTGGCCCACCGGCTGGCGCACCCCCGGTACGGAGTGCTGAAGACCTACCTGGCCGACGTGCCCGGGCCGGTGCCGCGTGACCTCGGCCGGCGGCTGATGACCGGGATCGAGCTGACGGACGGGATGGCCAGCGCGGATAAGTTCCGGGTGATCGAGCAGGCAGGATCGCGGGCGCTGGTCGAGATCACCCTGCATGAGGGCCGCAAGCACATCGTGCGCCGGATGCTTGGAGCAGCAGGCCACCCGGTCAGCCGCCTGGTACGGACCCAGGTCGGGCCGGTCGCGCTCGGGTCACTGCGGCCCGGCACCATCCGGGCGCTCAGCACCCGCGAGATCGGTGAGCTGTACGCGGCGGTCGGCCTGTAACCTGGCCCGGGCGGGTTCGCTGAGGTGAAGGAGCAGGCAGGTGGCGGTCAGGGCAATCCGCGGCGCGGTCCAGGTGGACGCGAACGAGCGGGAGGCGATCCTCGAAGGCACCACTGAGCTGGTGACCGAGGTCATGGTGCGTAACGGCCTGGTCACCGAGGACGTTATCAGCGTTATCTTCACCGCTACCCCTGACCTCACCGCCGAGTTCCCGGCGCTGGCCGCCCGGAAGATCGGCTTCCAGGACGTGCCGCTGCTGTGCGGCACGGAGATCACGGTGCCCGGCGCCATGCCCCGGGTCGTGCGCCTGCTCATGCACATCGAGACCAGCCATCCCCGGTCGGCGCTGCAGCACGTCTACCTGCGCGGCGCCGCGGCGTTGCGGCTGGACATCGCGCAGTGAGCCAGCCGGCCTCCGGGCGCCCCGGTGGCGACGGCCCCGGACGGCCGCTGGAGCGCGCCGTGGTCATCGGCACCGGCCTGATCGGCACCTCGATCGCCCTGGCGCTGCGGCCCACGGGCGTGGACGTGTGGCTCGCCGATGCTGACCCGGCCGCCGCGCAGCTCGCCGCCGACATCGGCGCGGGCCAGGTGCTGCCGCGCGCCGAGGCGCCCGGTGAGCGTCTCGGCGCGCTCCGGGCGGCCCCGCCGCCACCCGGCCCGGCTGACGTCGCGGTGCTCGCCGTGCCCCCGGCGGCGATCGCGGAGACCCTGGCCAGTGCCCAGGCCTGCGGCCTGGCCCGCTGGTACACCGACGTAGCCAGCGTGAAATGCCTGCCGATGGCACAGGCACGGGCACTGGGCGCGGACATGGCCTCGTTTGTGCCCGGGCACCCGCTGTCCGGGCGGGAACGCTCCGGCCCGGCCGCGGCCCGGGCTGACCTGTTCCTCGGCCGCCCCTGGGTGATCTGCCCGGGCGAGCAGAATCCGGCCCCGGCCGTGGCCACGGTGATCTCGCTGGCCCGGGCCTGCGGGGCCGAGCCGGTGCTGGCGGACGCGGCCGAGCACGACCGGTGGGTGGCGCTGGTCTCGCACGCCCCGCATGTGGTGTCCGTGGCCATGGCTGCCCGGCTGGCTGATGCCGCGGACGGCGCCCTCACCCTGGCGGGCCAGGGCCTGCGCGACGTGACCCGGATCGCCGCGGGAGACAGCGGGCTGTGGACGCAGATCCTGGCGGCCAACGCGGCCCCGGTGGCCGAGGTGCTCGCGGCGGTAGCGGCCGACCTGGCCGCCGCGGCTGCGGCGCTGGCGGGCACCGCCCAGGCGGGCACCGCCCAGGCGGGCATGGCCCAGGCGGGCATGGCCCAGGCGGGCATGGCCCAGGCGGGCATGGCCGAAGCGGGCATGGCCGAAGCGGGCACCGAGCTGAAGATCCTGGCTGCACTGCTGGACCAGGGCGCAGCCGGGGTGGCCCGGATTCCCGGCAAGCGGGGCAGCAGCGCCCGGGCCGAGGCCCTGGTTCAGGTGGTGATCCCGGACCTGCCTGGTGAGCTGGCCCGGCTGTTCCAGGCGGCCGGCGAGGCCGGGGTGAACATCGAGGACATCAGCATCGAGCATTCACCGGGACTGCCAGTAGGCGTGGCGGAACTGACCGTAAGGCCCGAGGCGGTAGGAACGCTGACCGAGGCGCTCGCGGCCAATGGATGGCCGGTACGCCGGTAGCATCACTTCGTGACCGACTGCCTTGTCATAGCCGTGGACGGCCCCGCTGGGTCGGGCAAGTCCAGCGCCGCCCGGGCCGTCGCCCGCGGCCTTGGCCTGCGTTACCTGGATACCGGGGCCATGTACCGGGCGCTCACCTGGTGGATGCTGCGCCGCGGCGTACCGGTGACCAGCCCGGAGGCGGTCGCGGCGCATGCCCGGCAGCCCGTCATCGAGATCAGCACCGACCCGGGCCAGCCCGCCGTCACGGTTGACGGCACCGATGTCACCGGCCCGATCCGGACCCGGGAGGTGTCCAACGCGGTGAGCGCGGTCGCGTCGGTCCCGGCTGTGCGGGCCCACCTCATCGCCTTGCAGCAGGCCCTGATCGCGGACGCCTGCGCCAGCGGCCCGGGCATCGTCGCGGAGGGCCGGGACATTGGCACCGTGGTCGCGCCGGACGCCGCGGTCAAAGTGTTCCTCACCGCCAGCGAGCGCACTCGCGCGGAGCGGCGCAGCGCGGACCTGGCCGGCGACCCGGCCGTCACGGCCGACCTGACCCAGGCTGAGCAGCAGCGCCGCGATCACATCGACGCGCCGCAGATGGCCGCCGCGCCCGACGCGGTGCACATCGACTCCACCCGCCTGGGCCTGGACGACGTGGTCAGCGCCATCGAGGACCTAGCCCGGCAGCGGGCGGCTGCGGCGTGGTCGAGATGACCGAGCCCGCTGCGTGGGACGGCCTGCCCGGGGACGGCCAGCTTGAGGACGGGCTGACCGGGGACGGGGAGCCGGGCACCGGGGCCGCGGCGCCCGCGCCGGTGCTCGCCGTGGTCGGCCGGCCCAACGTCGGTAAATCCACGCTGGTCAACCGGATCCTCGGGAGCCGGCAGGCCGTGGTGGAGGACGTCCCCGGAGTGACCCGGGACCGGGTGGCCTACGACGCCACCTGGCGGGGCCGCGCGTTTACCCTGGTGGACACCGGCGGCTGGGAGCCGTCCCCGGGGACGGAGGAAGGGCAGTCCAGCCGCCAGCTCGCCGAGCTGGTCACCGCACAGGCGCGGGTCGCCGTGGACGCCGCCGATGCGGTGCTGTTCGTGGTGGACGCAGTGGTCGGGGTCACTGACGCCGACGACGCGGTGGCCGCGGTACTACGCCGGTCCGGGAAACCAGTCGTCGTTGCGGCGAACAAAGTGGACGATACGGTCGCGGAACCGGCGGCGGCCGCGCTGTGGGCGCTTGGCCTGGGTGAGCCCCTGCCGGTCAGCGCGCTGCACGGACGGGGCAGCGGGGATCTGCTCGACGCGGTGCTCGATGCGCTGCCGGAAGCGCCGCGGGAGCAGTTCGGCGCGGCTGGGGGGCCTCGCCGGGTGGCCCTGATCGGGCGCCCGAACGTGGGCAAGTCCAGCCTGCTGAACAAGCTCGCCGGGGAGAACCGGGTGCTGGTGGACGACGTGGCGGGTACCACCCGGGATCCGGTGGACGAGCTCATCGAGCTCGGCGGCACCACCTGGCGGTTCGTGGACACGGCCGGGATCCGGCGGCGGTCGGGGCAGAGCCAGGGCGCTGACTTCTACGCCGCGCTGCGCACCGCGGGTGCGCTGGAGCGGGCCGAGGTCGCGGTGGTCCTGGTGGACGCCAGCGAGCCGCTCACCGAGCAGGACCTGCGGATCGTGTCCATGGTGATCGACTCCGGGCGGGCGCTGGTTATCGCCTATAACAAGTGGGACCTGGTTGACGAGGACCGGCGGGAGCAGCTGGACCGGGAGATCGACCGGCAGCTGCACACCGCGCGCTGGGCGCCGCGGGTCAACATCTCGGCGGCCACCGGACGGCACGTGGACAAGCTGGTACCCGCGATCGAGCTCGCGCTGGCTAGCTGGGAAACCCGGGTACCTACCGGGCGGATCAATGCCTGGCTCGCCGAGGTGGTCGCGGCCACCCCGCCGCCCGCCCGGGGCGGCCGGCAGCCGAAGATCCTCTTCGCCACCCAGGCGGGTGTCCGGCCACCGCACTTCGTGCTGTTCACCAGCGGTTTCCTCGAGGCCTCCTACCGCCGGTTCCTCGAGCGGCGGCTGCGGGAGGAGTTCGGCTTCGAGGGCAGCCCGGTGCGCCTGTCGCTGCGGCTGCGGGACAAGCGCCAGCCCAGCCGGCGCGGCGGCAGCAGCCCGGCCCAGCGCCGCCGGTAGCAGTCGGCCGCCCCGGCCCAGCGCAAGACTAGGTGTCTTATGCAAAAGTCGCGCAATGCACATCAACATCCACCGCTACCGTGGCCCTGACCTGCACCGGCCGCTCGTGCAGGTCCTCCGGGCCTGCACTCGCTAGCCGGTTTTGCATAACGCTCTAGGCCTGCCGGAGAGATGCGATCTGCGAGCCGTGATAGTAGCCAGCCGGGCACAGCGTGTCAGGAACAATCAGGCTATGGGCGTGCGGCTCACGCAAGTGCGTAGCACAAATAGAGAATACGAGATCGCAAATGGGATCCCAATCCCTTCGCAATTCGGGTATCGTGACTTGATATACAGCAGTCGTGCGGTGATACCAGTCCCCGGCCGGGGGCGGATCTTCCGGACCTGCCTACCAGGGGAGGCGAGACGCCCGTGGCGATCGGCCCTACGGTACGGCGGCGCAGGCTCGGCTCTGAGTTAAGGCGATTGCGTGAGGCTCACTCCATCAAGCTGGAGGAAGCCGCGGACAAACTGGGGCTAGCCGCGTCCACGCTCTCGCGTATCGAAACCGGGAAGGCACCCACCCGGACCATCTACCTCACCACCATGTTCGGCATGTATGACGTGGTGGATCCACAGCAGCGCCAGGTGCTCACCGAGATGGCCCGCGAAGGTCATCGCAAGGGATGGTGGGCGGTTTACGATGACGTGCTCCCCACAGGTTTCGATGTATATGTCGGCCTTGAGGCGGAAGCATCGGCATTGCGGGTTTTCGAGGACCAGGTGGTGCACGGACTGCTGCAAACCGAGGAGTACGCCAGAACGGTCATGACCGCGGTGCGCCGACGGCAGAGCATCCGGCAGATCGACCGCTCGGTGGAACTGCGGATGCAACGGCAGCGGGTACTCACCGGAGAAGAGCCGGTGAAGCTCTGGTGCATTCTCAATGAGCCAGTGATCTGCCGGATGATCGGCGGCCCCTCGGTCATGCGCGATCAGCTCGCGCATTTGCTCGAGGTGAGCCAATGGCCGAACATCACACTCCAGGTGCTCCCGCTTTCCAGCGGCGTTCATCCCGCCCTGAATGGGCCGTTCTGTATTCTGGAGTTTCCTGAGCGCGGCGATCCCGATGTTGTCTATACCGAAGGCGTTGCCGGGCATGCGTACCTGGAGAAAGAGTCGATCGTGCGTACCTGCGCGGAGGTATTTGACCTGCTGCGTGCGGCGGCGCTGTCGCCCGCTGATACTGCCGCAATGATCAGCCGGACAGCGGGTGGGCTGTCCTGATCACTGACGATTCGCTGGCACGGAAAGATTCACTGTCCTGTCACGGAAAGGGTAGGGGGATGACACCGGATTTCACGGATGCCCGCTGGTTCAAGAGCAGTGCCTCCAGCGTCACCGGGTGTGTCGAGGTAGCGCTTCTGCCAGAGGGCCTGGTGGCGTTGCGCGACTCCAAGGACGTGAGCAAGGCACCGCACGTCTTCAACCGCCGCGAGTGGGCGGCGTTCCTGAACGGGGTGCGGAACGGCGAGTTCGACCTGCCCGCTTGCTAACGGGGGACGCTGCTGGCGACGTGACGCTCCTAGCGGGGTGGCCTGCTAGCAGGTGACGCGTCCAGGTCCGCCAGGATCTGGCGGATGATGGCCGCGGACTGAGCCGGGGGCGCGCTGACGACGCTCAGCCGTTCCATGGCCAGCAGGTAGAGTTCCACCTCGGCGCGCTTGCCCACGTAGGTGGCGCTGGTCAGCTGCTCGGTGTACACCATGTCCGGCATGTCCGGTTCGGCGAACCGGAGGATGCTGAACGAGCTCGGGGCCCGGTGGCAGACCACCGGGAAGGGCGTGACTTGAAGGGTCAGCCAGGGCTCGGCGCAGGCCTCGGCCAGGTATTCCAGCTGCCCGCGGAGCACGGCCATGCTGCCGACTGGACGGTGCAGCGCTACCTCGTCGATGATTTCCCAGAGGTGGCTGCCGCCTGCGGCGAACCGATGCTGTCGCTCCTTGGCCAGCACCAGCATGCGCTCGGCCTCGTCCAGCGAGAAGTCGCTCAGGGCCAGCACCGCGGCGGCGTAGGCTTCGGTCTGCAGCAGGCTGGGCACGAATTGGGCGTCATAACTGCGGATCGACTGCGCCGATTCCTCCAGCCCGACATAGGCCTGGAACCACGGCGGAAGCACGTCTTGGTAGCGGTGCCACCACCCGGGCTGGTTGGCCCGGCCGGCCAGGGAGAGCAATTGCTCCCGCTCCGCCTTGTCGGCAATCCCGTACAGGGTCAGCAGGTCGGCTATGTCAATCTCGCGGACCGCATTCCGGCCCAGCTCGATACGGCTGATCTTTGACTCTGACGCGCGGATGGCCCGCGCCGCTTCCTGGGCGCTGATGCCCTGTGCTTCGCGCAGCCGCCGCAACTGGGCGCCGAGAAGCAGCCGCAGGACCGTCGGCCCGCTAGCCGCGTCAGCCATGGACCCACTTCCTCTCGCCGCCCGGCCCACCAATCAGCATGCACCACTGGCGAGGAGGTGCACGCCGTTCGGCATTACCGCGGCGTTTCTGGCCCAGCTCGGAAATGCGCAGCAGATTTGCTATTTCCCGCTGGCCGCTCATCCTATCCCGTGCGCCATTGCCGGGGCGCCCCTGCGACGGCGCCCCCTGCGACGGCGCCCCTGCGACGGCGCCCTCACGACGGCACCCCGGCGAGCGCGGCCACCGTAGCTCGGGGCCCGATGGCCGCACCAGTACAATCGTTTGCTCCAGGGTAACCCCGGTGCGAAGGCAGGGATATGCGCTACAGGCCATTGGGTAACAGCGGGCTGCTCGTGTCAGTGGTCGGCCTCGGCTGCAACAACTTCGGCGGCCGGCTGGACGTGACACAGACCCGGGCCGTGGTGGACGCCGCTATCGACGCGGGTATCACGCTATTCGACACCGCCGACATCTACGGCAACGGCGGCGGGTCCGAGGAGCAGCTCGGTGAGGTGCTGGCCGGGCGCCGTGACCAGATCGTGCTCGCCACCAAGTTCGGCCACCAGAAGGCCGACATGGGCTACGGGGCGGCGGCCGGAGCCAAGGGCGGCCGGGCGTATATCCGGCACGCGGTGGAGCAGTCCCTGCGCCGGCTCCGCACTGACTACCTCGACCTGTACCAGTTGCACACTCCGGACCCGGTGACGCCGATCGCGGAAACGCTGCGGGCGCTGACCGAACTGGTGGCCGAGGGGAAGGTACGCTACATCGGCCACTCGAACCTGCCCGGCTGGCAGATCGCGGACGCGGCGCACCTGGCGGCGCAGGCCGGTGCCGAGCCGTTCATCTCCGCCCAGAACCACTGGTCACTGCTCGAACGCCAGGCCGAGGCCGAGGTAGTGCCCGCGGCCCGGCGGTTCGGGCTGGGCGTGCTGCCGTATTACCCGCTCGCCAACGGGCTGCTCACCGGCAAGGTCCGGCGCGGCCAGCCAGCGCCGGCCGGTACCAGGCTGGCCAGCCGGCCGGGCTACATCACCGACGGGAAGCTGGACCAGGTGGAGGCGCTGGCCGCGTGGGCCGCCAGCCATGGGCTCAGCCTGCTGGACGTGGCGATCGGCGGCCTGGCCGCCCAGCCCGGCTGCTCCTCCGTTATCGCCGGGGCGACCTCGGCGGATCAGGTGAAGGCCAACGCCGCGGCGGCCGACTGGATACCCTCGGCCGCCGAGCTCCAGGAGCTGGACCAGGTCGTGCCGCAGCCGGCCTGGCGCCGGCTGCGGCCGGACGCCGCCCCACGCCGGCCGCCCCCGCCGGCCGCTGGCCCCGGCCGGACGCCGCCGCGGGCCGGCCGCTGGTACTGGCTCAGCCCTGGGACGTAACCTGGTCGTAGAGCGCGCGCACGGCGCTGCCGAACCGCGCCGAGTAGGACACCGCGGGGTGTCCCCGCCCTGCTGGTAGCCGCCGATGACGCCGATCACCGTACCCAGGCCGGTGCTGCCGCTGACGCCGGCCAGGAACGGGCCGCCGCTGGTGCCGTTGGTGTAGCCGCCGCAGTCGAATTCCAGCTGGTACGCGCCGAACGCCCGGGTACGGGACGTGCAGGTGATCGGCTGCTGGGTGGCGTTCGGGTAACCGATCACCTGGACCAGCTGCACCGGCCCCGAGCCGGTACCCAGCCGCTCGCCGCCGGTGAGGTCCTGGATGGGATACGGGTTGCCCGGCTGGGTGACGGTAAAGAAGGCCACGTCATCATTGGGGTTCGCGGAGGAAGCCCAGGCCCCATCCACGTACACGTGGGTGATGGCCCAGCTGCCGTAGGGCATGCGGCCGTCGGCGAGCTCAGGCACGAACGCGACACTGCCCGGCGGCCGGCCTGCCAGGCAGTGCGCCGCGGTGATCACCAGGTCCCGGGCTGGGCTGGTCACTACGCTCGCGGTGCAGAAGTGCTGGCCGAGCTGCCCTCCGGTGCTGACGACCAGGGCACCAACGGCGAGCGTGCCGCCGTAGCTGGTCCCGTGCAGCAGCGCGGGCGGGACGAACGGCGCCCGGCGGGGCAGCGATTTCGCGGCGGCGGCCAGCCGGACCGCGAGCCGCTCGGCCCCAGCGGCCGTCGGCGAGGTCGCCGCGATGCCCGTGGCCGCGGTCGCGATGACAGCCAGGACCCACGTCGTGGGTTTAGCCCGAAGGCCCGGCCGGAGCGCACCAGGCCTCCTGGCAAACCCCCGCATTCATCCTCCTACCTGGGAAAATGCCGCCCCGGTCGGATGGCTTCCCGCGCTGGAACCCATTGTGTGGGCTGAGTGCTCGAAGATCCATAGAGGATCGCTGAGAGGATCGTGATAGATCGCTGAGCGCCGCCGGAGAAAAGTGGCGGGCGGGTAGCCGTCCCCGGTGTCCCGCATCTCGGTCCCGGATGGATAGCGTGATCAGCGCAACGTCCGCGGCGTAGGATCACCTCCAGCGTGATTTCCGCCGTCACGGTGGGATGTCACCCCTGCGGGGCTGGGAGACGCAGGACAAGGCCAGCCGGGGGAGACGAAGGAGTAACAGCAATGTCCGGGATGGGTGGCACCCTCCAGCTGCTGAACCCCACGGTGGTGGCGGCTTTCCGGGCTGCCCTGATCCATCAGGGGATCATCGCCCTGCTCATCTTCTTCCTGCTGGCCATGCTCTGGGTGAGCGTGCGGGAATGGGTGCCCGCGACGCGGCTGGCCCGCCGGCCCGCGGTAGACGGCCCGCTGGCCGCCGAGCCGCCCGGGCGCCGGGTGCTGCGGATCGGCTTCGGCGTCCTGTGGCTGCTGGACGGCATCCTGCAGATGCAGTCGGCCATGCCGCTCGGCCTGCCCACCAACGTGATCGAGCCGTCCGCGGCGTCATCCCCAGACTGGGTCCGGCACATCGTGGACTGGGGCGCGCAGGGCTGGTCGTATCACCCGGTCAGCGCGGCCGCGTCCGCGGTCTGGATCCAGCTGGGCATCGGCATCTGGCTGCTGACCGCCACCCATGGCCGGTGGCTCCGGCTCGGCGGGCTGGTCAGCGCGGGCTGGGGCCTGGTCGTGTGGGTGTTCGGCGAGTCGTTCGGCGGCATCTTCGCGCCCGGGCTGACCTGGCTGTTCGGCGCGCCCGGGGCGGCGCTGTTCTACACCGTGGCGGGCCTGCTCATCGCGCTGCCACCGCAGGCGTGGCGGACCGCCCGGCTGGGCCGCCTGGTGCTGGCCGCCATGGGCCTGTTCTTCACCGGGATGGCGATCCTCCAGGCCTGGCCGGGGCGGGGCTACTGGCAAGGCAAGACGGGCAACCTGGTCGGCATGATCCAGGGCATGGCGCAGACGTCACAGCCCCCGTTCCTCGCCGCCCTGGTCCGCGGGTTCGGCTCGTTCACCGCTGCGCACGGGTTCATCGTCAACCTGGTCGCGGTGATCGCGCTGGCCGCGATCGGCCTCGCCTTCCTCAGCGGCCAGCGCCGGGTGGTGCGGCCAGCACTCGTGCTCCTGGTGGTGCTCTGCGCCGCGGACTGGGTGCTGATCGAGGACATGGGCATCTTCGGCGGTCTCGGCACCGACCCCAACAGCATGATCCCGCTCGTGCTGGTAGTTATCGGCGGCTATCTCGCCCTGGTCAGCGTCCCGGCCGAAGCCATCGCCACCGCGCCGGCAGCCGCCCCCGGCACGGCTGGCCCGGCCACCCCCGAGCCCGCCACCACGGGGCCCGCCACCCCCGAGCCCGCCGCTGAGCTGGCCGCTGGTGAGCTGGTCGCCGCTGAAGCGACCGCTGCCGAGCCCGCCGATGCGCCCGCCGATGCCGTACCCCCGGCAGCTGAGCCCCCCGCCACCCCCGACAGCCCAGCCCAGCGTGCCTGGCAGGCGCGACTTCGCCGCGCGGCCCAAGCCCTCGGCACCGCGGACCCACGTACGGTGGCCGCCGCAGGCGCACTCGGCGTCGCCATCATCGGCGTGGTGCCGATGGCCGCCGCGTCGGCCAGTACCAGCGCGTCCCCGATCATCGCGCAGGCGCTGGACGGCTCGTCCGCGCCACTAGACTTCCAGGCCCCGGCCTTCGCGCTGACCAACCAGCATGGCGACCAGGTCAGCCTGGCCAGCCTGCGCGGCAAGGTGGTCCTGCTCACCTTCCTCGACCCGGTCTGCACCTCGGACTGCCCGCTCATCGCCCAGGAGTTCCGGCAGGCTGACGAGCAGCTCACCACCTCCACCCGGGCCCAGGTCGAGATGGTCGCCATCGTGACCAATCCGGTCTACAACCAGCCGGTCTACACCCAGGCGTTCGACCGGCAGGAGCACCTCACCACGCTGCCGAACTGGCAGTACCTGACCGGACCGGTGGCCAAGCTCAAGAACGTGTGGGCCAACTACGACGTCGCCGCCGAGATCGTGCCTGCTGGCGGCATGATCGGGCACAGCGACGTGGCCTACGTCATCGACGCTTCCGGCCGGACCCGGCAGGAACTCAACTTCGATCCCGGCCCCGGCACGGCGAGTTCCGTGGCGTCCTTCGCTGGCGAGCTCAGCGCGGCCGCCCAGCAGACGCTGAGGTCATCATGACCCGCTGGGTTCCGGCCTGTGTACTCCGCCGGGCCGTGCTCCGCCGGGCGATGCTGACCGGTGCGGCGCTCGCAGCCGGGGTACTGGCCGGCTGCGGCAGCAGCACCGCGGCCCCGGCCCGCCCCGCTGCGCCCGCCGTTCCCTCGCTCGCCACTTCCGCCGACTACGCCGGGGGGACCCTGGCCGTGCTGGTGATGGGCGGGTCGAGCGCCGCGCACAACAACTTCTGGCAGGTGTTTGCCCAACCGTCCGCGAACGCGCCGTGGACGCTGGCCACCCCGGTGGGCGCCGCGGACAACGGTGGCATCAGCGTCGCGCCGACCAGCGGCAAGTCCCTGGTGGCGGTCATCCGGCCGAGCCAGGACCTGTCCTTTTCCCCGCTCAGCGCGAGCGCGGACAACGGGGCCAACTGGTCCCAGGCTGGCCTGCTGGATTCCGCCCTGGTCAGTTACCCGGACGCGCTCGCGGCTGCCCCGGGCGGTGCGCTGATCGCGCTGACCAGGAACGGCAGTGTCGAGGTCAGCGCGCACGCGGGCGCGGCCTGGACGCGGCTGGCCAGCGAGCGCTCGCTGGCCGCTTCCGCGGCGGGCCGCAGCTGTGGGCTGGCCGGGCTCACCGCCGCGGCCTACAGCCCGGCTGCGGCCCCGCTCCTCGGTGGGACCTGCACCGGGGCTGGAAAGTCGGGCATCTTCGAGTTCACCGGGGGCAGCTGGCAATCCGTCGGCCCGGCCCTGCCCCACGGCACTGCCCCGGGCGCCGAGGTCCTGGAGATGACCCGGACAACCACGGGCGACACTGCGTTGCTGCTCACGGGTACCGGACGGGCGGCCAGCCTGCTCGCGGCCTGGTCCGCTGGGAACGGGCAGCCGTGGCAGCTGTCCGCGCCGCACCGGCTCGGCGGCGCACAGGTGCGCTCGGCGGCGTTTACCGGCCAGGCGGTCGGCGTGCTGCTCTCCGGCGGTGCCGCGGTGGCGGTGAGCGGGCCCGGCGCCAGCTGGCGGTCGCTGCCCGCGTTGCCCGCGGGCACAGCGGCGCTGCCGCCCGGCGCGGCCACGCTCGCGGCGGGTTCCGGCGGCGCGTTCCAGGCGCTCATCGCGCACGGCAGCCAGCTGTCGGTCTGGGCCCTGCCCGCGGCCGGCGCCGCATGGGCCAAGTCCCAGGTCATCAAGGTGGCCATCCCTTACGGCTCGTCCGGATGAGGCGGCCCCAGTGAGCTATCTCGTCAGCAACTGGTCGTTCGACCCGTTCCTGATCGTCGTGATCCTCCTCGTGGTCTGGCACGAGATCGGGCTGGCCCGGCTGGCCCGGCGGTCCCGGCCGGAGCGGACCCGGCAGCGGAGGTTGCGCTCGCTGGCGTTCTACGGCGGGCTGGCCGTGCTGCTCCTCGCCGTCGAGTCGCCGATCGACTACTGGTCCGACGATTACTTCTTCGTGCACATGCTGCAGCATCTGCTGCTCATGTTCGCGGCGCCGACCCTGGTGGTGGCAGGCGCGCCGTGGCAGCCGTTGCTCGATGCGCTGCCCGGCCGGCTGGGCCGCACCGCGACCGCGGCCGCCCTCCGGGATAACTGGTCACGCCCGTTGCGGGCGGTCGCCGGCTTCCTGCTGCGGCCGTGGGTCTCGGTGACCCTGTTCACCGCGGTCATGCTGGCCTGGCACCTGCCGCCGCTGTTCGACCTGGCTGAGCGCAACCAGGTGGTGCACATCTGGCTGATGCACGCGAGCTTCTTCCTGGCCGGGGTGCTGTTCTGGCTCCAGTTCATCCCGTCGCCGCCGTTCCGCCGCCGGATGCCCCTGGTCTCCCAGGCCATGGCGCTGATCGCGACGAACCTGGCGATGTGGCTGCTCGCGATGGCCCTGAGCATCTTCTCGCAGACCTCGTGGTACTCCGTGTACGACCACATCCCCGGGATCACCCTGCCGCCGTACGCGGATCAGGAGATCGGCGCGGCCATCCTGTGGATCTGCGGCGACCTGTGGGCCATTCCCGCGCTCATCTACGTGGTCCGGCGCATCATCAACGAGGAAGGCAGCGTCGGCTCGGCCATCGATCAGATCCTGCACCGCGGCGCCGCCCGCAGCGGCTGGGCCTCGAGCGGCCGGGTCCGGCCGGCCGCTTCGGTGCCCGAGCCACTCCCCCCGTCCGCCGAGCACTAGCGCGTCGGCCAGCTCCCGGCCGTGTGCGCTGACCGCTGTCCCGGCCGCTGGCCCGCCAGTCGTGTGCGCAGACCGCTGCCATGATCGCGGTTTCCGCTCACACTCATCCGCGCCCGGTCCCGGGTCCAGTATTCGTGTGCGACGACCGCGGCCCAGGCGACGGTCTGTGCGCACGGAAGCTTGCCTCTGCAACGAACACCTGGCCGGTGGTTCAGCAGCTCCCGGGGCCCCGTGGGAGCCGCTGAAGATCTTCAACGAATTTCTGCCGGGGTGACGGCCTGGGCCAGGGAACTGCCGGTGCCGCAGAGTGGGGAGCATCCGGCCGTCTGTGGGCCGGCCGCGGCGGGGTCGGCTCAGTCGCCGTGTTTTTCCAGGTAGTCGAGATAGAAGGGGCGCAGTGAGTCGGCGACGTCGGGATCGCCGGAGCCGAGCGCGTCGGAGATCATCGCAGACAGTTGGGTCACGTCAGCGGCCGCATGGTCGGTGTGGCCCGCTACGGCCTCGCCCGCCGGGATCTCCCGGAGCAGCTGCCACAGGAATCCGATGTCCAGGTGATGAACAGCACGGTGAACGGCGCGGTCATGCAGTTCGCGCGAGGAGAGGGCGTCGAGGGCGTCCCGGTCTGTCATGCCAGGAACCCTACCTGTCCTGGCTGACCCGTCGCGGCCGGACCCGGTCCGGGCCTGACCGGTCCGGGCTAGATCAGTGCTGGCTAGATCAGTGCTGGCTAGATCAGTGCTGGCTAGATCAGTGCTGGCTAGATCAGTGCTGGCCTGATCAGTGCTGGCCTGATCAGTGCTGGCCTGATCAGTGCTGGCCTGATCAGTGCTGGCCTAGATCAGTGCTGGCCTAGATCAGTGCTGGCCTAGCCGCCGCCGCCGCCGAAGCCGCCGCCGCCGCCGAAGCCGCCGCCACCGCCGAAGCCGCCGCCACCGCCGAAGCTGCCGCCACCGCCGAAGCTGCCGAAGCCACCGCCGAAATGGCCGCCCAGGAAATGGTCACCAAAACCGCCGGGCAACATACCGTGCCTGGAAAAGCCGCCGGGCTGCCCGCCCGGAAAATGACTGTCCTGCGGGTACGCGCCGGGCACGTACTCACCGGAAGCCTCGCCAGAGGTGGCAGCGACCTCGGCTGGGGCGGCAGCCACCACGGGCGCCCGGCTGGCTGGTGGTGCGCTGGGGGAGGGTGCTGCCGTGGTCGGCGCGGCCGGTGCGGGCGTCGCGGCCGGGAGCGTGGAACTGGCCCTGACCGCAGGAGGCAGCCGCGCGGCGCAAGAGACGAGCCCGCAGTCTCGGCTCAGCTGGCTACCGCCGTGCAGGGCGACCGCCAGGGCACCGCCCGCCACCACCGCGGCCGTTGCGGTCGAGCCAACTGCCGCCTGCCACCGGTGCCGCGCGAGGGCATCCTGCCAGCGGGCGGGACCGCCCGGCTGCGATGCCACTGGATTAGCCATGGCCGCAACCCCCAGTGCCGCGAACCCGGGTGCCGCGACCCCCAGAGCCACAGTCCTCAGCATCGCGCCCTGGCGGAACAGAACAGGACCCCCGCGATCCCGTCATCATGCGTCACCTTTCTCCAGTTTGCAGCGCCCCCACGGTAGCAGCGCAGTTACGACATCACGGGACAGTCGGCAGATGAGCGCTCACATGCAGACCATTCCGTTGAATGTGCAGCCCACCGGGTAGTCGGTGGGCCCGTTCGCAGTGAAGATGACCGACTGGCTGGCCCCCGGGGCGATCACCGGGCCGGAGGATGGAACCTGCAAGGTCAGGATGCTGCTGCCCAGCTCGGGGTCATTGGCGCCGTCGGTGAACTCGATCTGGTCGCCGGGAAACGCGGCGGCCAGCTCCCATCCGCTGATGTCCGTGCTGCCGTTGTTGGTAATGGTGAACTCGCCTATCAGGCCACCTGACCAGGCCAGCACGACGGCGTACCGGACGGTGGCCATAGCAGCAGGTGCGGTGCTGGAGAAGGCCATGGTCGGTGGTGCGGTGCTGGCCGGGGCCGTGGCCGGCATGGTGGTCGGCATCGCGGCGGGCTGGCGTGCCATCGCGCTGGCCGGGGTGCCGGTCGTCGGCTGCGGTGCGGCAGAGGTCGCTCGCATGATGCGGCAGGGTACTGACCCGCAACCGTTAGTCATCGCGGCCGGAGACCCGTGCGGCGTGATCAGGAGTGCGCCGCCAGCCAGGGCCATGACGAGACCCCCGGCGCCGAGGGCAGTCAGCCACCGGTGGCGGGCTGCCGCCGCGTACCACGGATGCCGGGCCACCAGGTCCAGCCACCGCTGCCCGGCCTGAGCCAGCCGCGCGGAGCCAGCCGGGGGATCGTCGTGCGCGGGAAGGTCCGCGGGCCACCCGTAGGCCGCCGGGTCCGCCACCAGCGGGGGGCTGGCTGGCTCTGCTGGCCAGCCGTAGCCGGCCAGCTCATCAAGCACGCCTGGTGGCACCGGGGCATCTGGCCAGCGGTCTGCGGCCGGGTCATACAGCAGGCTGAGCGGGGCCGGCTGGTCCAGCCATTCGTCCTCGGCTGGATCGTCCAGGAGGCCCGGCGGGCCAGGATCACCAGGCCGTTGGCTGGCGGCCGACTCGTCGTAGAAAAGTGAATAGGACTCGTCTGCCCGGCTGGTGCGGGCTCGCACGGCGACCCTGGCCACGTCCGCCAGCAATCGGCTACGTGACACCTTTCGCCAAGGCGAGTTACCCACAGCTCGGTGGGCTGGTTTGAGACGCAACTGACCTCACGATCACGCGCCCCCCTCCCGGACCACGCTGATTCTGACAAGTTACTCCGACGTTGGGAAGGCCCGGTGGCTTTTGCCACAACACGCGCAAGGGTTCACGCCCGAAACATCAGCCATAACAGAACCACTGTCAACGCAGGGGTGGCGGATGGGAATGGGAACGCGCCGGCCAGCCCGCCCACCACTGTGCTGCTGGGCAGGTCAGCGGCCTGCCCGGGGCAGGAAGCGGCGGGCGATCACGCCCCGCGGGCAAGCGCGGGTACGGCTGGGTGCGTACCCTCAGGAGGGTGTACCTGTCACCGCATTTTGCTGCCCCCGACGCCGCCGACATCGCGGCTTTCGTGGAAGCCGCTGGTGCAGCCGATCTCGTCACGTTCGACGGGACCAGGCCCGTCGCCAGCCTGATCCCGGTTATCTGGGATCAGTCCGGGGGCGGGAACGGGCGGCTGCTCGGTCACCTCGCGCTGGCCAACCCGCAGTGGAAGTCGGTGGCCGCCGGATCGCAGGCCCTGGCCATCGTGCACGGGCCGCAGGCGTACGTCTCCCCGTCCTGGTATCCCAGCCTGGCCCGGCACGGCCGGGCCGTGCCGACCTGGAACTACGTCACGGTGCATTTCACTGGGCCGCTGACCGTGCACCAGGACCCGGAATGGCTGCGTGATGTGGTGACCCAGCTGACTGAGCGGCACGAGCGGGGCCGGCCCGCGCCGTGGGCGGTGACCGACGCGCCACCCGATTACATCAACGGCCAGCTCCGCGGGATCGTCGGCGTCGAGCTGACCATTGCCACGGTGGAGGCCAAGCACAAGCTGAGCCAGAACCGGGGAGAAGAGGATCAGGCGGCCGTGGCGGAGGCGCTGCGCGGCGAGCCCGGCCCCGGCCCGGCAGGCGTTGCCACCCTGGTGGCTGAGGTCCAGGGCAGCTAGCGCACGCGCGAGCCCCTTACCAGCGGTCGTGCACCTGGGCCCGGATGCGGCGGTCGTACAGGTCCGCGATGGCGGCCAGTTCCGCGTCGCTCAGCGGCGGCAACTGCGCGGCGGCCGCGTTCTGCCGCGCCTGCCCCGGGTTGCGCGCGCCGGGGATCACGGTGGTGACGCCGGGCTGCTGGATCACCCAGCGGATGGCGGCCTGGGCCGGGCTCACCCCCGCCGGGATCAGCCCGGCGAACTCGGCCGCGGCGTCCACCCCGGTGTCGAAGTCCACGCCGGAAAAGGTTTCCCCCACGTCGAACGCTTCGCCGTGCCGGTTGTAGCTGCGGTGGTCGTCCGTGCTGAAGGTGGTCTCATGCGTGTACCGGCCGGACAGCAGGCCAGACGCGAGCGGGACCCGGGCCAGGATGCCGACACGGGCCGCCTGCGCGGCGGGCAGTACCTTGTCCAGCGGCTTGCGCCGGAAGGCGTTGAGGATGATCTGGACGGTCGCGGTGCCGGGCCAGGCGATCGCGATGAGGGCCTGCTCGCACGTCTCGACGCTGACCCCGTAGGCGGCGATGCGCTGCTCGGCGACCAGCGTGTCGAGCGCATCGAAGACCGCGTCCGAGGAG
The DNA here is from genome assembly GCA_963804455.1 of uncultured Actinomycetes bacterium. Classification (GTDB taxonomy): domain Bacteria; phylum Actinomycetota; class Actinomycetes; order Streptosporangiales; family Streptosporangiaceae; genus RYN-230. Next base: position 102,359 of record CAWDRD010000005.1, on the reverse strand, counting down.
AACACCGGGGTGGGCGGGCAGTGCAGCTGGACCAGGTCCAGCGTGTCGGTGCCCAGGTTGTCCCGGGACCGATCGGTCCAGGCGCGGAAGTTGTCCAGGGTGTACAGGGCGGGGTCCTGGGTGACCCGGCGGCCCATCTTGGTGGCCACGGTGAACTCGGCGCCTGGGTTGCTGGCCAGGAACGCGCCGATGAGCTTCTCACTGCGGCCGTCGCCGTACACGTCGGCGGTATCCAGCAGGGTGACCCCGGTCTCGGCCGCGGCGTCCAGTACCGCCATGGCCTCCCGGTCATCCACCTCGCCCCAGTCGGCCCCGAGCTGCCAGGTGCCCAGGCCCACGACGGAGACGGCCCGGCCGGTCCGGCCCAGAATGCGATGTTCCACGGAACCTGATCCTAGGCCCCCGTGCGGCCCGGCCCCGTGTTGCCTCAAGCCGTGCCCCGCTGATCCTGTGCGGCCCGGCCCGTGTATCTAGGCCGGCCCGTACTTCTCGGCCGGGTCGGGCGGACTGTCCTCGGCCATGCCATCGCAGGCGGCGGTGGCCAGCAGGGCGGTGTTGATCCCGGCCAGCTGCCGTACCTGCTCTGGGCTGAGCGCGTCAAACAGCGACCGGCGAACCTGCTCCACATGCCCAGGCGCGGCCGCGCTGAGCGCGGCCAGGCCTTCCTCGGTGAGCTGGGCGATCTGGCCGCGGCGGTCGGTCGGGCAATCGGTACGGCGCACCCAGCCCCGCTCCTCCAGCCGGGCCACCGCGTGTGACACCCGGCTCTTGCTGGACGCCGACGCCGCGGCGAGCTGGGTCATCCGCAGCGAGCGGCCTGGCGCCTCGGACAGCCGGACCAGGATCTCGTAGTAGGCCAGGGGCATCCCGGAGTCGCGTTGCAGCTGGCTGTCCACGGCGGCGATAAGCTCCTGCCAGGCGGTGAGGAAGTCACGCCAGGTCGCCTGTTCCGCAGCGCTCAGCCACCGGGGTCCGGCTAGCCCGGGATGGGCAGCAGGCCCCGCTGCCGCGGGCCGGGATGCGTTCATGCGCACAGTCTACCCGGAATAGTTGAGCACTTGACAATGTTCTTCTGGCCGTGGTATTCGTTGAGCACTCAAATATGTATGAGGGCACTATGAACCACGCTACTATCAACGACGGGAGTATCTCATGACGACCAGCACCGATGCGGGGACGATCCCCGGCTACATCGCGGGCACCTGGGACATCGACCCAGTGCACTCCGAGATCGGCTTCACGGCACGGCACATGATGGTCAGCAAGGTCCGCGGCCGGTTCAAGACGTTCTCTGGCCAGTTCGTTACGGGTGAGAGCCCGCTGGACTCCGCAGTCAACGCCGAGATCGACCTGTCCTCGATCGACACCGGTAACGAGCAGCGCGACGGGCACATCCGGTCCGCTGACTTCTTCGACACCGACAAGCACGTCACGATGACCTACCGGTCCACCGGGGTGCGGGCCGAGGGCGACCACTACGTGCTGGACGGCGACCTGACCCTGAAGGGCGTGACCAAGCAGGTCCCGCTCAAGCTCGAACTGAACGGGTTCGGCCCGGACCCCTACGGCGGCACCCGGTCCGGGTTCACCGCGACCGGCGAGCTCAACCGGCGTGACTTCGGCGTGGACTTCTCCGCGCCGATGGAGGCGGGCGGCGTGGTCGTCTCCGACAAGATCGGGATCCAGCTCGAGATCGAGGCCGTGCTCAAGGCCTGAGCCAACTCAAGGCCTGAGCCAACTCGAAGGCCTGAGCCAATCGGGCCAGCACTTCTAGTAACCCGCGCGGGCGGGGGCGTCCCTGGTGGCGTCCCCGCCCGCGCGCGTTACGGTGGGACCGTTGCCGGAACCGGTGACCCGAATCCGGTGCCCGGAACCCGATGCCCTGACTCGACGCTGAGGAGGCGCGACACGTGAAGGCCGCCGTCTATGACCGCACTGGCCCCGCCGCTGAGGTGCTCCGCGTGGCGGACCTGGACCGGCCCGAGCCGGGCCCGGGTGAGGTCCGGGTCCGGGTGTACGTCTCGGCTATCAACCCCACCGACGTGAAGACCCGTGCCGGGCTGACCCCGCGGCCTATTGACGGGTTCCAGATCCCGCACCAGGACGGCGCCGGGGTCATCGACGCGGCCGGCCCGGGGGTGGACGAGAGCCGGGTCGGCCAGCGGGTATGGATCTGGCTCGCCGCGGCCGGCCGCCGCTGGGGCACGGCGGCGCACTGGGCGGTGGTACCAGAGCGCCAGGCGGTGCCGCTGCCCGAAGGGGTGCCCTTCGAACTCGGTGCGCAGCTGGGCGTGCCGGCCGTGACCGCACACCGCTGCCTGTTCGCGGACGGCCCGGTGGCTGGGAAGACGCTGCTGGTCGCGGGCGGCGCGGGCGCGGTCGGCCACTTCGCCGTCGAACTGGGCCGCTGGGGTGGCGCCGCCGAGGTCGTCGCGACCGCCAGCGGCCCGGCCAAGGCGGATCTCGCCCGTAAGGCCGGGGCCGGCTACGTGATCAACTACAAGGACGCCGACGCGGCCAGCCAGATCCAGGCGGCGGCCGGGAAGATGGACCGGATCGTTGAGGTGGCACTGGGCACGAACCTCCAGCTCGACCTGGCCGTGTCCCGGCCGGACACGGTGATCGTCAGCTACGCGGCCGAGGCAGCCGACCCGGTGCTGCCGGTCCGCGCCTGCATGACCGCCAACATCGTGCTCCGGTTCGTCCTGCTCTACAACGTCCCCGCGCCCGCGCTCGATCAGGCGACACGCGACATCACGGCCGCCCTCAGCGCCGGGGCGCTGACCGGGCTGCCGGTGCACCGGTACTCGCTGGACGAGATCGTCGCGGCGCACCAGGCCGTGGAGGCCGGGCAGCCCGGCAAGGTCCTGGTCATCCTGGCGGAAGATAGCGATCGATGATGGCGGTGAGCTAACCGCTATCGAACGGCCTTACCCGGCTGCGGTAGCCGGGGGTACGTCGTGATCGGGCCGTTGGCGGAGGGTGCCTACGCCACGTGCGGTACTCCGGGCCAGCCAGGCCGCCGGGGCGGCCGGATCAGGGTGAGCTGAAGCGTGCGTTCTCGCTGCCGCGCAGCCGTCCCGTGGGCAGCTTGCGGCCGGTTAGGGCCAGCAGCAGGTCCTGGGCCTGACCGGACACTGGCGTACCGGACCCGAACGACCAGTCCAGGTCGTCCGCGCGCAGCTGGATGCCGCCGGTGTTCGCGCCGAACTGCTCCAGCGTGCCGGGGCTGGTGATGATGTCCAGCACCAGCCGCAGCCGGTGCCCGGGCACCGGCTGATCCAGGCCCAGCGGCACCGTGATGTCCAGGCCGTGGATCACGTCGTGGGTCAGCGCGCCCTGCAGGCCTCCGCCGGGTGGCTGCCACGGGTGCCGGATGTTGTCCCGGACCGCCGTGGCCAGCTCGGCCGCGGTCAGCGCGGCCGCGTCCCGCCGGGCACAGCGGTCTGCCATCGCGTTGAAGTTGCCGCGGTTGCGGGCCAGTTCGGCGAGGAACTTCGGCATCGAGTAGCGGAACGGCATCGTGATGTGCGCGACGACCTCGCGGACCCGCCATCCGGCGCACAGTGTCGGGGCGTCCCACGATGGGTCAGGCAGGCTTTCCAGCAGGTCCGCCAGCGTGGTGCGCTGGGCGGCGATTTCCTCGTGCAGGTCAGTGCCGGGCGTGACGGTCCCGTTCATGGCAGATCCTTCCGGTCGAATGCGGTGAGGTAGGCGGCGAAGCGGTCGAGCGAGGTGGTGAAGCCGGCCCGGGCCTGCGGGGTGCGGAACTCGGCCGGCACCTTCGCCTGGTGGATGTGCACCTCGGTCCGGGTGCCACCCAGGTCGGTGAAAGTGGAGGTGGTGGTCACCCCGGTCGCTGGCTCGGTCCAGACGAGCCGTTCCGGCTCGGTGATCTCGACGTACACCGCGCGCGTCGGGTACTGGCTGCCGTCGGCATCGTTGACCATCACGGTCTCGAACACGCCCCCAGGCCGCAGGTTGACCGTGATGGTCTCGAGTGGGGTATGCGTGCCGGCCGGGCCCCAGAAGTGAGCCAGGTGCTCCGGCTCGACCATGCAGCGGAAGACCAGCTCCCGCGGCGCGTCGAAGATGCGGGTGTACCTGAGTTCAGCCAGCTCACTCATGGGCTGCTCCGTCTGGGTCGGCGTGATCAGCGGGTTCCAGGGAGTCGCCCCCCTGGGCCAGCCTCGGTGGGGAGGCGGGGCGCGCCGGAGGCGTGTTCCCTCCGGCCGGCGACTCGCGGGGGGTTCCGGGGGGTCGCCCCCCCGGTCCAGCAGAGCATTTCTGTGATCCCGGGGGTTCCAGGGGGTCGCCCCCCTGGGCCAGCACCGTGCGCAGATGGGCGTCGAGCTTGTCGAACCGCTCCGCCCAGATCCGCCGGTTCTCCTCGATCCACCCTGCGGCCGCGTCGAGCGCCTCGCGCTCCAGGTGGCACGGGCGGAACTGGGCCTGCCGGGACCGCGAGATCAGCCCGGAGCGCTCCAGCACCTTCAGGTGCTTGGAGATGCCGGGCAAGCTCATCTGGAACGGTGCGGCCAGCTCGTTCACGGTGGCGTCGCCGTGCGCCAGCCGCGCCACGATCGCCCGGCGGGTCGGGTCCGCCAGCGCGATGAACGCGCGGTCTAGCTGGTCCTCGGCCACGGTCACGACAGCCGCCCCGCGAGCTGGGCGCCGGGCTCACCCAGGGGAGCGGATACGGCGGAAGCGGATGGGCTTCGCGGTCGCGTCGGCGTCATGCCCTTACTTCACCACAAGGTTAATTAGCTGTCAAGTTAAATACGACAATGTCGCAGCACCCGCCCGCCAAAACCAGTTGCCGCTCCGCTGCGGTGACCGCAGGGTGGGGGAGTGACCGGGACGACGTTCGAGGAGCTGATCGCGGAAGGCGCGGCCGAGCCGACCGAGGGATGGGACTTCTCCTGGTTTGCCGGCCGGGCCACCGAGGAACGTCCGTCCTGGGGATACGCGGGCATGCTGGCCAGCCAGCTGGCGGGCGCCGCGGCGGCCCTGGATGTGCAGACCGGCGGGGGCGAGGTGTTCGGCTGGGCGCTCGGCGCGGCGTCCCGGCGCCCGCCACGGCTCGCCGCGACCGAGTCGTGGCCGCCGAACGCCGAGATCGCCCGGGGCGTGCTCAGCCCGTTCGGAGTGTCGGTGGCCGTGGCCGCCGATGACGCGGCCCTGCCGTTCCCGGACGGCTCCTTCGATCTGGTATCCAGCAGACACCCAGTCATCACGGTGTGGCCGGAGATCGCGCGGGTGCTCCGGCCGGAGGGCAGGTACTTCTCCCAGCAGGTAGGCGCGGGCTCGAACCGTGAGCTCATCGATTTCATGATGGGGCCTCAGCCGGTCAGCCCGGCCCGCGAGCCGCAGCGCGCGGTGCAGGCCGCCGAAGCTGCCGGGCTGGTCGTGGCCGACCTGCGCCAGGAGGCGTTGCGGGTGGAGTTTTACGACGTCGGCGCGGTCGTGTACTTCCTCCGCAAGGTGCTGTGGACCGTACCCGGCTTCACCGTGGCCGCCTACCGCGACCGGCTGGCCGCGCTGCACAAGCAGATCCAGCGTGACGGCCTGTTCGCCGCGCACGCCCAGCGTTTCCTCATCGAGGCGGTTAAGCCAGGCTGAGTGGCGGCGGGCGGTGCGGAGCGCCTACTGGTCAGCCGAAGCTGACCCGCTCCAGCCAGAAGTCGAGCAGCTGATCGTCGCCCAGGATCTCGATGCCCGGGCTGTAGGCGGGCAGCCGCTTGTAGATGACCAGCAGCAGGCTGGTCTGGATCCGCCCGAGCTGACCGGTGCCGCGGAGAGCGCCTAGGGGCTGACGAGGCGAATGCCGGCGGCGTGCCGCCGGGCCAGCACGCGGTAGGTCTCGGGGTTGTTCTTCACCCACCATTGCGCCCCGCCCGTCACCTCCCCGGCGATCCGGGCTGGCACCCCCACGGCCAGCATGCCGTCCGGGACGGTCAGCCCGGGCGGGACCATGGCGCCCGCCGCGACCAGGGCCCGGCTGCCGATGACCGCACCGTCCAGCACGGTCGCGCCGTTACCAATCAGCGCCTCCGGGCCGATGACAGCCCCGTGCACCACGCAGAGGTGGCCGATGGTCGCGCCCTCGCCGACCTCGGTGACTGGGTCGCTGCCGCCGTGCAGCACCGAGCCGTCCTGTACGTTGGCGCCCTGGCGCACGATGATCGGCCCGAAGTCGGCGCGGAGCACCGCCCCGTACCAGATGGAGACTTCCGCCTCGACCCGGACATCCCCGACCAGGGTGGCCGTGGGCGCGATCCACGCCGTGGGGCTGACGTCCGGCTCGTGGCCCTCGAAGGCAAAAAGCGGCATCCGCCCATGATGCACCCCCGCGCCCGCCAGGACTGGCTCAGCGTCCGCCCAGGCTGGGCCGGTGTCCGCCCGGGATGGGCCGGTGTGTCTCGTCCCGGCGCAGCGCGGCGGGCAGGTAGGCGGCTCCTGGCCCGCCGGTGCGGGCGGTGTCGGCGGGGTTGGAGATGGCACAGCGCTGCAACGACAGGCAGCCGCAGCCGATGCATGAGTCGAGGCCGTCCCGCAGCGCGGTCAGCGCGGTGATCTGCTCATCGAGCCGGTGCCGCCAGCCGCGGGACAGCCGGGTCCAGTCCGCCCGGGTGGGCGTCCGGCCCGACGGCAGCGAGGCGAGCGCGGCTGCGATCTCGTCCAGGCTGAGCCCGACGTTCCGGGCGGCCCGGATGAAGGCGAGCCGCCGCAACGCGCTCCGCTCGAACCGGCGCTGCCCGCCCGAGGTCCGGGTCGCGGTCAGCAGCCCGAGCTTGTCGTAGTAGCGGATAGCCGACTCGGCGAACCCGCTGCGGTGGGCGATCTCGCCGACGGTGAGGTGGTCGGTGCTGTGCATCCCGGTCCCCTTGACATCAAGTTGACTTCAACTATCAGTATGGCATGCAGCTGAGCCGGTCGCGGCTCCGCCCGCTAGCCAGGAGGAAACATGCCTATCGCCGTTATTACCGGCGCGTCCCAGGGCCTGGGCCGTGCCACCGCGCACGCCCTGGCCAGCCGCGGCTGGACGCTCGTGGTCACCGCCCGGCGGGAGGGTGATCTCGCCGCCGCCATGCAGGGGCTCGCCCGGGTCACCACTGTTCCCGGGGACGTGACCGACCCGGAGCATCGCGCACAGGTCGCGGCCGCGGTCGCTCGGCTGGGCGGGCTCGACCTACTGGTCAACAACGCCAGCCGGCTCGGCCCCAGCCCACAGCCGGCGTTGCGGGACTACCCGCTCGGTGAGCTGGCCCGGGTGTACGACACCAACGTGCTCGCGCCGCTGGCCCTGGTCCAGCTGCTCGCGGCGGCGCTGACCACCGCGGGCGGCACGGTCGTCAACGTCAGCTCGGACGCGGCGGTCGAGGCCTACCCGGGCTGGGGTGGCTACGGCTCGGCCAAGGCCGCCCTCGACCAGCTCACCGCCGTGCTCGGGGCCGAGGAAACGGCCCTGCGCTGCTACGCCTTTGACCCAGGGGACATGCGCACCGACATGCACCAGCGCGCCTTCCCCGGCCAGGACATTTCGGACCGGCCGGAGCCGGCGGGCGCCGCGGTCGCGCTGCTGCGGTTGCTGAGCGAGCGGCCACCCAGTGGCCGCTACCGGGCGGCGGACCTGGCGGCACCGGCGGTGGCGTCATGAGGCTGACCGCCAGTGTGCCACCGGAACAGCGCGGGCTGGCCCGGGATGGGGTCCGGCTGCTCGTGGCCACCCCGGACGGCCTGGTGCACGCCCGGTTCCGGGATCTGCCCCGGTTCCTGGCCCCCGGCGACCTGCTGGTGGTCAACACCTCGGCCACCGTGGCCGCGGCCGTCGAGGCCCGTCGCGCGGACGGCCGCCCGGTAACGGTGCATCTGTCCGGCCCGGCCGGCGACGGGACCTGGCTGGTCGAGCTGAGGGCGCCGCTCGGCACGCCCCGGCCCGCGGCCAGCGGGCCCGCGGTGGCTAGCGGGCCCGCGGCGGGCCGTCCTGGCGAGACGATCGCGCTGCCCGGGGTGGCGTCGTTGACCTTGCTGGGGCGCTACCCGGACCGGTCGGCGACCCGGATGTGGACGGCCACCTTCGCCGGTACCGGGGATGTCCGCGCGTTCTTCGCCCAGTACGGCCAGCCGGTCCGCTATTCCTACGTCCCGCGGCCACAGCCGCTGGCTGCCTACCAGACGGTGTTCGCCCGCGCCGGTGCAGGCGGTGCCGGTGAAGGTGGCGGTGAGGGCAGTGCCGAGATGCCCAGCGCGGGGCGGCCGTTCACGGCGGAGCTGGTCACTGGCCTGATCGCGGCGGGGGTGCTGCTGGCGCCGGTCACCCTGCATGCCGGGGTGGCCTCACTGGAGGCGGGCGAGCCGCCGCTGCCGGAATGGTTCACCGTCCCGGAACCCACCGCCCAGCTCGTCAACCTGACCCGGGCCGCGGGCCGCCGGGTGGTGGCCGTCGGCACGACGAGCACCCGGGCGCTGGAGAGCGCGGCCGATCCGGCTGGCACGGTGCGTGCCCAGCACGGCCAGACCAGCCTGGTGCTGGGCCCTCAGCGGCCAGCGCGGGTGGTCAGCGGCCTGATCACGGGCTGGCACGATCCGGAAGCCTCCCACCTGGCGCTGCTCGAGGCTGTGGCCGGAACGCGGCTGGTGCAGGCGTCGTATGCGGCAGCGGAGCAGGCCGGGTACCTGTGGCACGAGTTCGGCGACAGCTGCTTGCTGCTCCCGCCGACGCCGCCCGCAGACCGCTGACCGCCGCCCGCCTGCTGCTCGCCGCCCGCTCGCCACCCGCCGGGCTCCGGCCGCCGCCCGGAGCCCGGCCGCCGCCCGCCGCTGATGCCGCTCGCGTAGCGGCCCGCGCGGCGACTTCCCAGTCATTTGTCAGCGCGGTACCTACATGGTCACCGGTGGCACACTAGGTACTGCGCTAACGGGGAGCCAAAGGGGAGCAGGGGGCGGTGACGAGGTTGAGGTATGAGAAAGTGCGGGTCGAGCTCCCGCAGTCGAGCCTGCCAGCTGTCGCGCAGCACATGTATTGCCTGATGACCCGGAATATCGCGAGCGACGGCTTTGTCTTCACCGATCCGCTCACCCCAGGCGGCATATCAGCGCCGGGGTGCGTGATCGCGGCACCGACCTATGCCGTCGAATCCGGCGTCAACCAGGACTACGTGTTCAACTGGGTGCGCGACGCCGCGCTCACCGCGGTGGAACTGGCCGCGGCTGGCCTGCCCACCGGGGACAGCGCGGGCGTCCAGCCCCTCATCGACTACGTCAACTTCGCACAGAAGTGCCAGGACAGCCAGCCTCCGACCATCGGGCACGCGTGCTACACGATCGAGGGGCAGCCGCGTCCATGGACCGAGCAGAGCGACGGCCCGGCCCTGCAGACCCTGGCCATACTCCAGGCCTTCCCGCAGCTCGACGCGCCCACGCAGGCGACCGCCGCGTCCGTTATCAGCACGAACATCAGCTACCTGCTCGGCGCGTACCAGGATCCGACCACGAACCTGTGGGAAGAGAAACAGGGTTACTCATTCTTCGCCCGGGCCGCTGCGCTGCGCTGTTTCCAGGCGCTCAGCAGCAACACCGCCGGCATCCCGGTTCCGCCCGCCACCGCGGGCGCCATAACGTGGCTGCAGAATGCGCTGGCCGGCCACTGGAATGGCTCCTACTACGTGTCGGTCATGTCCCCGCAGCCCGCCGGATACGACCCGAATATCGACATTGTCATCGCCTGCGTCTACGGCGCGATCCCGTACACCGACACCAAGCTGCTCGCCACCGCGGCCCAGCTGCGGCGCCAGTGGGCCGACAGCTCGGCGCCCACGGCCTACCCGATCAATGCCGCGGACGCCGCCCGCGGGATCGGCCCCCTGCTCGGCCGTTACCCGGGCGACAGTTATGACGGTGACACCGCCGACCCGGTGCCGGGCGGTCATCCGTGGGCGCTGTGCACCGCCCACTTCGCCCAGCTCTACTACGGCCTCGCGAACGCCATCAGCCAGGCCCAGGCCGTTCCGTTCGACGACCTCTCGGCAGACTTCTTCGGCCTCGCCGGGATAACCGCGGCCACACCCTGGAGCGCGGCGGTCACCGCGCTGCGCAGTGCGGGCGACCAGATGCTCGCCGCGGTCATCTTCCACAGCGATCACCTGGAACTCAGCGAGCAGTTCGACGGGACCACCGGCTACGAGAAGAGCGTGCAGGACCTGACCTGGAGCTACGCGGCGTTCCTGGCCGCGGTCCGGGCGAAAACCGGGCAGAGCGTACTGGGCTGAGCCGCCCTGAAGCCGTCCCGGGCCGCCCGGGCCGCCCGGCCCGGCCGGAGTACCACCCGGGGCAGGGCACCATGGATACGCCATGACACTCACCGACCTGCTGCCCGCCGAGCCTGACCCGGACGCCGTCTTCACCACCTTCGCGGGCTGGGCCAAGCAGCACGGCCTGGAGCTGTACCCGCACCAGGAAGAGGCGCTGATCGAGGTGGTGTCCGGCGCCAACGTCATCCTGCAGCACGCCGACCGGCTCGGGCAAGAGCCTGGTCGCCATGGGAGCGCACTTCAGCGCGCTCGCTGAGGGCCGGCGGTCCTTCTACACCGCGCCGATCAAGGCCCTGGTGTCGGAGAAGTTCTTCGCGCTGTGCGCCGCGTTCGGCCCGGCCAACGTCGGCATGATGACCGGCGACGCCAGCGTGAACGCCACCGCCCCGATCATCTGCTGCACCGCCGAGGTACTGGCCAGCATCGCGCTGCGGGACGGCGCCGACGCCGACGTCGGCCAGGTGGTGATGGACGAATTCCACTTCTACGCCGACCCGGACCGCGGCTGGGCCTGGCAGGTGCCGCTGATCGAGCTGACCGGGGCCCAGTTCATGCTGATGTCGGCCACCCTCGGCGACGTCAGCCGGTTCGAGGAGGACCTGACCCGGCGCACCGGCCGGCCGACCGCGGTGGTCCGCTCCGCGGAGCGCCCGGTGCCGCTGCTCTACTCCTTCGTGCTCACCCCGCTGCACGAGACGCTGGAGGAGCTGCTGGCCACGCACCAGGCCCCGGTCTACGTGGTGCACTTCACCCAGGCCGCCGCGCTGGAGCAGGCCCAGGCGCTGATGAGCATCAACGTGTGCCGCCGCGCGGACAAGGACGCGATCGCCGAGCTGATCGGCGGCTTCCGGTTCACCGCGGGCTTCGGCAAGACGCTGTCCCGGCTGGTCCGGCACGGCATCGGCGTGCATCACGCCGGGATGCTGCCGAAGTACCGGCGGCTGGTGGAGACCCTGGCCCAGGCCGGGCCTGCTCAAGGTCATCTGCGGCACCGACACCCTCGGCGTGGGCATCAACGTGCCGATCCGCACGGTCGTGTTCACCGCGCTGTCCAAGTACGACGGGACGAAGACCCGGCTGCTGCAGGCCCGGGAGTTCCACCAGATCGCCGGGCGGGCCGGGCCGGGCCGGGTTCGACACCACCGGGCGGGTGGTGGTGCAGGCCCCCGAGCACGTCATCGAGAACGAGAAGGCGCTGGCCAAGGCCGGCGACGACCCGAAGAAGCGGCGCAAGGTGGTGCGCAAGAAGCCGCCGCGAGGGGTTCGTGTCCTGGGGCCAGCCCACCTTCGAGCGGCTGGTCGCCGCCGACCCCGAGCCGCTGACGTCCAGCTTCAAGGTCAGCCACGCCATGCTGCTGAACGTGATCAGCCGCCCCGGGGACGCGTTCGCGCGCCATGCGGCACCTGCTCACCGACAACGACGAGGACGCCGCGGCGCAGCGCCGGCACATCCACCAGGCCATCGCGATCTACCGGGCGCTGCTGGCCGGGGGAGTGGTGGAACGGCTGGCCGAGCCGGACGCCGAGGGCCGCCGGGTCCGGCTCACCGTGGACCTGCAGTTCGACTTCGCGCTGAACCAGCCGCTGTCCCCGCTGGCGCTGGCCGCGATCGAGCTGCTCGACCGCGGAGGCGCCGGACTACCCGCTGGACGTGGTGTCGGTCATCGAGTCCACCCTGGACAACCCGCGGCCGGTGCTGTCCGCGCAGCAGTTCCGGGCCCGCGGCGAGGCGGTTGCCCAGATGAAGGCCGACGGCCTCGACTACGAGACCCGGATGGACCTGCTCGAGTCGGTCAGCTACCCGCGGCCGCTGGCGGACCTGCTGGACGCCGCGTACGACATGTACCGCCGCGGGCATCCCGTGGGTGGCCGACTACGAGCTGGCGCCCAAGTCGGTGGTGCGGGACATGTACGAGCGGGCCATGACCTTCACCGAGTACGTCGGGTTCTACGGGCTGTCCCGGTCCGAGGGCCTGGTGCTGCGCTACCTGGCCGACGCCTACAAGGCGCTCAAGCAGACCGTGCCGGACGAGGCCAAGACCGAGGAGCTCACCGACCTGATCGAATGGCTCGGTGAGCTGGTCCGCCAGGTCGACTCCAGCCTGCTGGACGAGTGGGAGCAGCTGCGCGACCCGTCCGGGACGCTGGTCAGCCACGGCCGAGGCGGCGGCCGCCGCGCGGTCACCGGCAACCCCCGCGCGTTCCGGGTCCTGGTCCGCAACGCCCTGTTCCGCCGGGTCGAGCTGGCCGCGCTCGGCCGCTACGCGGACCTGGGCGAGCTCGACGCCGAGGCCGGCTGGGACGCCGCGGCCTGGGAGGCGGCGGTCGAGCCCTACTTCGACGAGCACGACGAGATCGGCACCGGCCCGGACGCCCGCGGCCCGGCGCTGCTGATCATCGACGAGGGCCAGCGGATCCTGGACGGTCCGGCAGATCTTCGACGACCCGGCCGGCGACCACGACTGGGGGATCAGCGCGGAGGTCGACCTGGCCGCCTCGGACGAGGCCGGCGACGGCGGTGCTCCGGGTGACCGACGTCGGCCAGCTCTAACCGGCGCCAGCTCTAGCCGGGCCAGCCCCCAGCCGGGCCAGCCTCCCCGGGCAGCTGGCCCGTGTAGGCGCCGGCCAGCGTGCGCATCGCGGTGTCCAGCAGGCCGGACAGGTCGGCGTCGGGCTGCTTCAGCCACTCCTCGTAGGCGGCCACCGCCACGCCCAGCATCGCGTACGCGATCGTGCTGGGCAGCAGGGAGTCCGCGGCCTGGCCGGTCCGCTTGGCAACGAAGTCCGCGATCACCTGGCGCCAGGCCGCGAACCGCAGCGTGGAGTGCGCCTGCAGGGTGGGCACCCGGAGGATCAGCTCCATCCGGCGCCGGTGCCAGCGGGCCTCGTCCGGGCTGACCCGGTTGAAGTCCACCACCGCCATCCGGATCGCGTCCATCAGCGGGGTCTGCGCGGACGAGGCCTTCAGCGTGCCGCGCATCCGCTCCAGCTCGTCCTCGAAGTTCCCCCAGGGCACGTCGTTCTTGGACGGGAAGTAGCGGAAGAACGTCCGGCGGCCGATCCCGGCGGCGCTGGCGATGTCGTCGATGGTGGTCCCCTGGAAGCCGCGGGCGTCGAACAGCTCGAACGCGACGTGCTCCAGCTCGGCCCGGGAAGTGATCCGCCTGCGCCCCACCGGTGCGGGGGCTACTGCGCCAGGCACTGCTATCACCGCCCTTCCGGATACGGGTACGCCTGAGCTTCTCGGTGTGCAGCCTGACAGGAGCATGCCACGCCGCGTAGCGGAAGGCGACGGATGCCGCCAGCTTGTGCCGTGGCACTGGGTGCCGGGCCGGGCCAGCAGCAAGGGGACGCACCGGTGGTGAGCAGGAACCTGGCGGACACCCATGACCGGGTCGCGGCGCGCCTCGTGGGCCGCGAGCGTGAGCTGACCCTCACGCTCGCGGCCGTGGCCGCCGGACGCGACATCATCCTGGAAGGGCCGCCCGGTACCAGCAAGAGCACGCTGCTGCGGGCGATCACCGCCGAGTGGGGCATCCCGCTGGTGTTCGTCGAGGGCAACGCCGACCTGACCCCGGCCAAGCTGATCGGGCACCATAACCCGGCCCGGGTGCTGCGCGAGGACTACAGCGAGGACAACTTCGTGGACGGCCCGCTGCTGGAGGCGATGCGGGCCGGCGGGTTCCTGTACATCGAGGAGTTCAACCGGGCCCCGGAGGACACCCTCAACACGCTGCTGACCGCGATGGCCGAGCGGCAGGTCGCGGTGCCCCGGGCGGGCACGGTCACGGCCCGGCCCACGTTCCGGGTGATCGCCTCGATGAACCCGTACGACAACGTCGGCACCACCCGGCTGTCCACCTCAGTGCACGACCGGCTGTGCCGGCTGTCCGTCACCTACCAGGACGCCGAGGCGGAACGGAGCATCGTCGCGCTGCGCGCACCGCTGCCGGGCCTGGCGCCCGCCTTGTACGAGCGGCTGGCCGCCGACGCCGTGGCGGTCACCCGGGCCACCCGCGAGCACCCCGACATGCGGCAGGGCAGCAGCGTACGCGGCGCCATCGACCTCACCCTGATCGCCGGGCAGCTCCTGGACCTGCGCGGGATCAGCGCGTACGAGGCGCACCAGAACTACCCCGACGTAGTGTTCGACGCCATGGTGGTCGCGCTGTCCGGGCGTATCTTCCTCGACGAGACGGTGGAGCTGAGCCCGGAGGCCGTGCTCCGGCAGATCTGGGAAGACCATTTCGTTCTGGCCCCGGCCGCGGCGGCCCCTGGTTGAAGAGCGGTCGAGGCCGACTCCCCGGTACGCCGCCCGGGCCAGTCCCCGGCCACGGCGCTGCGGGCGCTCCGCCGCCGCCCGAAGGTACTCGATGAGCAGCCGGTGCTGCTGGAGCCCGCCCGGGGCGGGACCGGCGGCCTGGTCCTGGCGGGTGGCGGCCGCGGCGGCCGGGTCCCACCGCCCTCCGGCAGCGGGGGACCGGCGCTCACCGGCGAGCAGGGCACGCTGGTGGACAGCCCCTGCGACGAGGTGCAGGCCGACCCGGAGACGCTGCGGCGGGCCCGGCAGATCGCCGCCCGGCTCGCGGTGCCCCGGCCGCGGCGGGATGTCACCGCGCGGCGCGGGATCGGCGAGCTGGCCAGCGTGCGCTACCGGGGTGGGTCGGACGACATCGACCTGGACCGCACCGTCGAGCAGCTGGTCACCCACCCGGTGCCGGAGGAAGACGACATCGTGGTCCGGGAACGGGTGCGCACCCGGCGCAGCGTGGTGCTGCTGGTGGACGTGTCCGGCTCGATGCGCGGGGAACGGGTCCGCACCGCCGCCGCCACGGTCGGCGCGCTCGCCGCGGAGCTGGCCCGGGACGATCTGGCCGTGATCGCGTTCTGGTCTGACGCCGCGGTGCTGAGCCACCTCGGCCAGCACGTGCCCGCCCAGCAGCTGCTGGACCAGATGCTCCGCATCCCGGCCAGGGGACTGACCAACATCGCCTTCCCGCTCCAGGCCGCCGCGACCGAACTGGGCCGCCGGCGGCCCGGGACGCGCGGGTGCTGCTGCTGTCCGACTGCGTGCACAACGCCGGCCCGGACCCGCGGCCGCTTGCCGCCCGGCTGCCCCGGCTGGACGTACTCCTCGACACCTCGGGAGAGCAGGATGAGGACCTCGCCCGCGACCTGGCCCGGCTGGGCCGGGGCCGGCTGCAGGAAGATCCGGGCCTATACCGGGGTCGCGCCTGCCCTCAGTGCAATCTTCGCCAGCTGAGCTGGGTGACCCCGGTGGCTGATGCTCCGCTAGCTGATGCCGCACTGGCTGATGCTCCGCGGGCAGATAATGACCCAGTGGCTGACGCGCTGGCCGGGACCTCTCCGGGCCCGACCCTGCTCAGCGACCTCACCTGGCCCGAGGCTGAGCAGCGGGCCGCCGCCGGGACCATGCTCGCGGTGCCGGTCGGCTCGACCGAGCAGCACGGCCCGCACCTGCCGCTGTCCACCGACACCGATGTCGCGGTCGAGCTCGCCGCGCGGCTGGCCGCGCGCCGGGACGACGTGCTGATCGCCCCGCCGGTGTGCTACGGATCGAGCGGCGAGCACGCCGGGTTCGCCGGCACGATTTCCATCGGCCAGGAGGCGTTGCAGCTCATGCTCACCGAGCTGGGCCGGTCCGCCGCGGACACCTTCCGCCACCTGGTCTTCATCTCCGCACACGGCGGGAACACCGAGCCGGTCAGCCGGGCGGTCCGCCAGCTGCGCGCCGAATCCCGCGACGTGCTGCTGTGGCGGCCCGGCCGCGCCGGGCGCGCCAGCGACGCACACGCCGGCCGCACGGAGACCGCGATCCAGCTCGCGCTCGACCCGCGCCGGGTCCGGGCGGGCCGGGCCGAGCCGGGCAACCGCACCCCGATCGCGGAGCTGCTGCCCGTGCTGCGGGCCGGCGGGGTCCGCGCGGCCAGCCCGAACGGGGTCCTTGGCGACCCGGCCGGCGCTTCGCCGGCCGAGGGCGCCGCCCTGCTCGAGGAGCTCATCGCGGACCTGCTCACCGCGGTAGCGGCGTGGCGGGACCGGAGCCCGGGGTGACGCGGGTCGCGCTGGTCACCGGGGCCGCCCGCGGCATCGGCGCGGCGACCGTGCGCGGCCTGGCTGCCGCGAGCTGGGCCGTGCTGGCCGTGGACCGGTGCGCCGATGACCCGGCCCTGCCCTACCCGCTGGGCACCCGGGCCGAACTGGACCAGGTGGCCGCGGCCGCCGGGGAGCTGGTGGTGCCCTGGGTGGCGGACGTCCGGGATGGCGCCGCCCTGGCCGCGGCGGTGGCCGAGGCCGAGCAGCGCTGGGGCGGCCTGGACGCCGCCATCGCGGTGGCCGGGGTCATCGCGGGCGGGGTGCCGCTCTGGGAGATGCCCGCCGGCGCCGAGCAGGCCGTGCTGGACATCGACCTGGGCGGGGTGCTGGCGCTGGCCCGGGTGGCCATCCCGGCACTGCTGCGGCGCCCCGAGCCGCGCAGCGGCCGGTTCCTCGCGGTCGCCTCAGCCGCGGCCACCCGCGGCCTGCCCATGCTCGCCGCCTACTGCGCGGCCAAGGCCGGGGTGGCGGGCCTGATCCGGGCCTTGGCCGCCGAGCTGGGCGGCACCGGGGTCACCGCGAACGCGGTGAGTCCCGGCTCCACCGGCACGCCCATCCTGGCCGAGACTGCCCGGCTGTACGGCCTGCCCGGCGCTGACTCGTTCGCCACCCAGCAGCCCGCCGGGCGCCTGCTCCAACCAGAGGAGGTCGCCGCCGCCCTGATCTGGCTGGCCAGCACGGCCAGCAGCGGGATGACCGGCGCGGTGGTACCCGTGGACGGCGGGCTGGCCCTGTGACCGAGCCGCTGCCCGCCGGGTTCGGGATCGCCTTCGACCCAGGGACCCAGTTCGTCGGGACCGACGTGCTGTTCGGCGGGTCACCGGCCCGGCTGATGCGGCTGAACGCGGTGGGCCAGCGTGCCCTGGCCGAGCTGCGGGACGGGACGGTCAGCTCAGCCGTGGCCGGGCTGCTCGCCCGGCGGCTCACCGACGCCGGGCTGGCCCATCCACGGCCGCCGGCGATCACTGGGCCGCCTGACGTGACCGTGGTGATCCCGGTCCGGGACCGGCCGGCCGAACTCAGCCGCGTGCTGGCCGCGGTGGCGGGCCGGTACCCGGTCATCGTGGTGGACGACGGCTCGCGGGATGCCGCCGCGGTGGCCCGGCTGTGCGCCCAGCGCGGTGCCACGCTGCTGCGCCACCCGCAGGCCGGCGGCCCCGGCCCGGCTCGCAACACCGCGCTGGCCGCTGTCACCACCCCGCTCGTCGCCCTGCTGGACAGTGACTGTTTCGGCGGCTTCGCCAGCCAGGACCGCCCCGCCGGGTCCGCCGGGCCGGCTGGGCGCACGGACTGGATCGCCGCGCTGGCCGGGCATTTCGCTGACCCGCTGGTCGCCGCCGTGGCCCCCCGGGTGGTGCCCGCCGCGGACAGCACCACCCTGGCCGGCCGCTACCTGGGGGCCCGCGGCCCGATCGACCTGGGCCCGGCCGAGGCCCGGGTGCTCCCGCTGACCCGGGTCGGCTACGTGCCGACCGCCGCCCTGCTGGTCCGCCGCGCCGCCCTGACCGGCCCGCCGGGGGTTCCGGGGGGTCGCCCCCCCGGAACCCCCGGCGGGCCAGCCTCGGTGGGGAGGCGGGGCGCGCCGGAGGCGTGTTCCCTCCGAGCCGGCGACTCGCGGGGGGTTCCGGGGGGTCGCCCCCCCGGGCCAGCACCGGTCGGCTGCTTCGATCCCGCACTGCGCTACGGCGAGGACGTGGACCTCATCTGGCGGCTGACCGCGGCGGGCTGGCGGGTACGTTACGACCCGGCGGTCACTGTGCGGCATGCCGAGCCAGCGGGCTGGCGGGCGCTGCTCACCCGCCGCTTCCATTACGGTTCCTCCGCCGCGCCGCTGTCCCGGCGGCATCCCGGCCAGGTGCCGCCGCTGGTGCTGCAGACCTGGCCCTCGCTGGCGGCCGGGGCGCTGCTGGCGGGCTGCCCGGTCACCGCGCTCGCGGCCTACGCCGCGGGCACGGTGCAACTCGCCCGGCTGCTGCGCGGCTGGGAAGTGCCGCCCCACGGGATCCTCCGGCCGATGGCCGACTCGGTGCTGCAGACCGGGCTGGGCCTGGGCCGGTGGAGTACCCAGTACGCCCTGCCCCTGGTCGCTGCCGGGCTGGCCTGGCCGGGCGGCCGCACCCCGCGCACCCGGCTGACCCGTCGGCTGGCGCTGGCCGCCCTGCTGGCCGGGCCGCCGCTGGCCGAGTGGCGGCGCACCCGCCCCGACCTCGGCCCGGTCCCGTTCACCCTGGGCTACCTGGCCGACGAGGCCGCCTACGGCGCGGGCGTCTACCGCGGCGCCGCCGCCGAGCGGCTCCTCGCCCCCCTCCTGCCCCGCCTGGCCTGGCGCCCCCTGGCCAAGGCCCGCCGTTGACCGCCCGCCACCCTCGCCCGGGCCCCGCCACCGCTCATCCGGCGCCCCATCCACCCGCCCCGCCCCATAAGCACCACCACCAGCCCCAGCTATCGGGCCGGGTCAACTACGTGGCTGAAACATTGAGTCAGTCAGGGCTTTTAGGCCTTAGGTGACAGGTTTCTTCATGCGTGTTGTACCAGGTTAGGCACCGTCCGGCGTGAGCTGCACCGCGGAGGCGCTGGCCGGGCTGGGCCGCCACGTGGTGATGCCGAGCAGGTCACCCATCATGGCGACACGGCTCTCCGCGATGAGAGACCCCGGCCCGCCGTCGCCCTTGTCCTGGTAGCGCATCCCGTGCCGACGGAACGCCGTGCCGACGTTGACGCCATCGCGAATTACCTGCTCCCACGTCGCCGCGGGCGCGATGACGGTCCAGATGGCGTCCTCGTCACAGGTCCCGCTGCCCGTCAGGACTTTCCGGGCCGCAAGATCGACCAGCCACCAGGCATCGCCGTCCGCGCTCGACGGTGCCAGGGCGACCTGCGGCGCTGCGTCGGTCGCCGGAGCCTGGGGCGCTTGCGGCGCTGCGTCGGTCGCCGGAGCCTGGGGCGCTTGCGGCGCTGCGTCGGTCGCCGGAGCCTGGGGCGCTTGCGGCGCTGCGTCGGTCGCCGGAGCTTGCGGCGCCTGCTGCGCCTGCGGCGTTCCGTCAGCCCCCGGAGCCTGGGGTGCCTGCGGCGTTCCGTCACCCGCCGGAGCCTGAGGAGCCTGCGGCGCTGCGTCGGTCGCCGGAGCCTGGGGCGCCTGGGGTGCCTGCGGCGTTCCGTCACCCGCCGGAGCCTGAGGAGCCTGCGGCGCTGCGTCGGTCGCCGGAGCCTGGGGCGCTTGCGGCGCCTGCGGCGTTCCGTCAGCCCCCGGAGCCTGGGGTGCCTGCGGCGTTCCGTCAGCCCCCGGAGCCTGCGGCGCACCTGGCGCGTTGTCGGTAGTGGTCCCGTTCGGCGAGCTGATCATGGGGTCCGCGCCCACCTGCGACGTCTTCCCATTTTGCGGCGGGTAGAAAAGATTGTGGAGGAAGCCCCACAGGAACCCCCCGGTGTATCCGGCGGCCCCAGCGGTAGCGGCGTAGTTGCCGATTGCGCCTGCGGAGTTTTTCATGGCTGGATACAGTCCACCCAGGGGTAAGGGTGATCCACCCGCGGGTGGAGGGCTGCTGGGCGGGAAGAACAACCCTGCGGTACCGCCGACTTTTGCGGCCGGATATGCCAGGGCTTGACCAAGCTGGTCGCCACTGGCGGCCGCGTCGGCGATCCGGCCAAGGAAACCGCCGGTATTGCCTCCTGGCGTACTGCTGGTGGTGCCGGTCTGCGGAGTGCTGGTCTGCGAGGTGCTGCCGCCAGCAGGCGAGGTGGTAAGGCTGTTATAGAGATCGTTCAGGAAACCCGTGGTGAATCCGCCGACGTAACCCCCGATGCCGCCGACCTTAGCTCCGACCGCGTAGCCGCCAATTCCGGCGGGGATCGCGCCAGGGCCGGTTTCAGACGCAGCTGCCGCGGCAAGACCCGCACCTACGGAGCAA
This sequence comes from uncultured Actinomycetes bacterium, assembly GCA_963804455.1. Classification (GTDB taxonomy): domain Bacteria; phylum Actinomycetota; class Actinomycetes; order Streptosporangiales; family Streptosporangiaceae; genus RYN-230. The sequence goes on along the minus strand of CAWDRD010000005.1, from coordinate 82,021 downwards.
CGATCGCCGCGCCGATCGGCGCGGCCCAGGTGCCAGTGGCGTTGCCAGCCTCATAGGCGTGGGGGGTCGCTTGTGCCACTGCGCTCCAGAAAGCCATGTTCGCCTGGGCTGCAGTTATCTGCGCCTGGGCAGATTGGGCCGCGGCATTCGCGTAGGCGTTGCCGGCCTGGCTGAAGAAATTGCCCACGCCACTGGTCACGGCGTTCGCGAAAGCCTGGTTCGCCTGGGCTGCAGTTATCTGCGCCTGGGCAGATTGGGCCATGGAATTCACGTAGGCATTGCCGAGCTGGCTGAAGAAATTGCTCCAACTGCTGGCCGCGCCGGTGTTATTGGCCGCGGTGCTGGGGGGTGAGCTCGGCTGGACATCCGCGGTGTTGACGGCAATCACGCTTCCGCCGGAGGCCGCGGTGGCGAGCGTTGGCGCCCGGCTGGGACCGCTGGCGGCGATAGCGGCCGTAGGCAGGCCCGCCAGCAGCAGCGGACCCGCGACACTAGCCACAGTGGCTATCTTGTGCGATCGCTTGTGCGATCGCACGGGTGATCCGCCGTGGCCGGACTGGCGGGAACGACGGACTAGCCGGGACATTCCCCGCTGTTTCCGCTTTATAGCGGAACTATTAAAGATTAGGAGCGCAGTTTCGAACTATACGCATAGTTCAACACGACCATCTCGAAGCACTACAGGGTCACTGGTTGTCGCGCCTGTGATATTACAGTGCATCATGTTTCGATTGGAAGGCTTTTGTGTAGTCAGCATTCGGCGTGCCACGCTTCAGCGAGCACGCCGCGCGGCGAAAGACGAGGTCACGGGACAATGCCGCGCTCAATGGCGGCGGCCGTGACCACGCTCGGCTCCCAGTCGCCCACCTTGCCGAACCCGGTGCAGTCGTAGTCGTGGAGAGTCCAGCCATTGGCCGACCGGGAGGAGCCGGATGCTCATCTAGGCGATCGCCCTGGCCGTAGTACTCTGAAATGGATCTGGCCCACATTCCGGACTCTGGCGCGAATTCCGTAACTGCCGGTCCAGCTTGGCGACCGTGATCCCGTCATAGCTGCTGATCTTCGCCGGCTCGGTCAGCCACGGGCCGAGGGGGATGCGGCGGACAGGGACGGCGGCTGGGAGTGGCGGGCGGGGAGGGCGGCAGGCCGGGAGTGGCGGCGGACAGGGGCGACGGCCGGGCGAGGAGTAGCGCTGGGCCGGGGCAGGAGCGGCGGGAACGGGATCATCCGCAACAATCATGGCTGGGACTCGCCCCGAAGACGCAGGAGGCCTGGATGTCAGCAGTCGTGGTCGTGGCCACTCTCCACCCGGTGCCGGGCAGCACGCCGCCGTGGTCGAGGCGCTGGAAACCACCATCGCCCGGGTGCATGCCGAGGACGTGGGCTGCCTGCTCTACGCGCTGCATGAGGGCGACGGCCGGCTGGTGATGGTGGAGAAGTGGTCCAGCGCGGACGCGCTGACCGAGCACAGCCGTGGCCCGGCCCTCGCTGAACTCAACGGTAAGCTCGACGGGCTGCTCGAAGGAGCGCCTGACGTGCAGATCCTGCAGCCGCACCCGGCCGGGACGGCCAGTCAGGGCACCGTCTGAGCGTGCGCTGAGCGCACCACAGCCCCAGGTCAGGACCGCCTGCCGGCTGGGGGGGCGGCCGGTCTCGCCGCGACACGCGGACCGGACTGGGGATCACGGGTGATGCCGCGGCTGTCCGGCATGATCGGGAGCGGCATGACCCTCCCGATCCGGCCGCACATCCCAGGGCGCTGCGATGCGACTGATCCACACGTCCGACTGGCACCTGGGCCGCACCCTGCACGGTGCGGACCTGCTGGAGTACCAGGATGGCTTCCTGAGCTGGCTGCTCGGCCAGGCGGTCAGCCACCGGGCGGACGCCGTCCTCGTCGCTGGTGACGTCTACGACCGGGCGGTGCCCTCGGTCGATGCCGTGGCGCTGCTCGACCGCACCCTGCTGGCGTTCTCCCGGGCAGGCATCCCGGTGATCATCACCAGCGGGAACCATGACTCAGCGGTCCGGCTCGGCTTCGGTTCCGGGCTGAGCGAGGTCGGCCGGGCGTGCACCTGCGGACCTCGGTGGCGGACATCACCCGGCCGGTGCTGATCGAGGACTCCGACGGCCTAGTGGCCATCTACGGCATCCCGTACCTGCTGCCCGACGCGGTCCTGGCCGAACTGGGCGCAGACCGGACGCACGAATCGGTGCTGTCCGCCGCTGCGCAGCGGATCCGGGACGATACAGCGGCCCGCGGCATCGGCCGGGCCGTGGTGCTGGCGCACGCGTTCGTGACCGGCGCGCAGGGCAGCGAGTCCGAACGGGACATCCGGGTCGGTGGCATCGCCGACGTGCCAGCGTCGGTGTTCGCCGGGCTTCAGCTACGTAGCCCTCGGCCATCTGCACGGGCAGCAGCAGGTCAGCGCGGCCAGCGGCGGGCCGCTGGTCCGGTACTCGGGGTCACCGCTGGCGTTCTCGTTCTCCGAGCGGCAGCACGCCAAGTCGGTGACCCTGGCCGAGATCGACGCGCGCCGGGCAGGTCGACCGTTACGCTGCTGGCCACCCCGGTGCCGCGGCCGCTGCGCGAGGTCCGGGGCCGCCTGGACGACCTGCTCGCGCCGGGCCGGCGATGACCTGGCTGACCTGGCCGGTGCCTGGGTCAAGGCCGTGCTGACCGACCCGGCCCGGCCGATGTCGCCGATGGAGCGGCTGCGCGAGAAGTGGCCGCACACCCTGATTCTCGAGTTCGCCCCCGACGGCGGGCTGACCGGCGCGGCCAGGCCGACCTGGAGCGGCTGGCCGCGGCGGTGGACCCGGTAGAGATCTGCGGATTGTTCGTCGAGTACACCAGCGGCGGCCCGGCCGATGAGGCCCAGCGCGCGGTGCTCCGGGACGCGGTCGAGGCCGCCCAGCACACCGGGTCCACGCCGGACACTATGGCCCGTCTCGGGACCGCCCTGCTGGCGGAGGCCGGTGCCTGATGCGGCTGCAGAACCTGGAGCTGACGGCATTCGGCCCGTACGCGGCCACCCAGCGGATCGACCTGGCCCGGCTCGCGGCCAGCGGCCTGTTCCTGCTGGAGGGCCCGACCGGGGCAGGTAAGACCACCATCCTGGACGCGGTCACCTTTGCGCTGTACGGCGGGCTGGCCGGAGAGGACGCGGCCGAGGACCGGCTGCGGTCGCATTTCGCGCCGCCGGATGTGGCGCCGTCTGTCACCCTCGAGTTCGCGCTGCGCGGGTCGGCGTACCGGATCACCCGGATGCCCAGAGTACCGGCGGCCGAAGAAGCGCGGCGACGGGTTCACCACCGAGGCACGCGCAGGTGCACCTGGAGCGGCGGCGACGGCGCAGGCTGGGCCAGTCTGTCGGCCAACAAGGCCGAGGCGGGCGAGCTAATCACCGAGCTGGTCGGGCTCAGCCGGGCCCAGTTCACCCAGGTCATGCTGCTGCCGCAGAACGAGTTCGCGAAATTCCTGCGGGCCGCCGACGACGACCGCCGGGTGCTGCTCACCCGGCTGTTCGGCACCGAGCTGTACGACCGGGTCACCGCCGTGCTGGACCAGCAGCGCAGCGCCGCGGTCAGAGCCCGCCAGGCCGCGGAGAGCAGGATCGCCGCGGCTGTGGCCGCAGCCGCCGAGGCAGCCGGGCTGGACGGCGCGGCCCGCGACGAGATCGCTCGCGTTGCCCCGCGCCGACCGGGCCACCCGGCTCAAGGAGGTCGGTGTCGAGCTGGCGCTCGGTGCCGAGGTCACCGCCGAGGGCCTGGAGCTGGCGGCGGCCCGGGCCCAGGCCGCGCTGGCTGCCGGTGACCGGGCCCGGCAGCAGGCCAGCCTGATGACCAGGCTGACCCAGGCCCTCGCCGACCTCGAGGCGCACGCGTACACCCAGCCGGAGCACGACGAGCGCGCCCGGCGGCTCACCGCGGCCCGGCAGGCCGAGCCGGTCCGGCCGCTGCTCGCTGGGCTGGCCGAGGCACAGGACACGGTGACCCAGGCTCGCCAGGCGCTGTCCGGCCTGGCCCCGGACCCGGACGAGGCCATGCTGGCGGGCGCGGGCGGGCCACAGGCGCTGGCCCGGGCCGACGCCGCCGACGCCGCCGCCGCCGCGCTGCAGCACCTCGCCGACGAGGAGGCGGCGCGGCCCGCGCTGCACGCCACGTTCGAGGAGCTGCGCCGTGCCGCGGCCGCCGCGGCTGACCAGGTCGAGCGAGCTCGAGGCGGCGCAGCAGGCGGTCCCGGCCCGGATCGCCGCGCTGGACGAGGCACTGGCCCGGGCGCATTTGCTGGCGGCCGGGCTGGCCGCGGCCCAGGAACAGCAGGCGGCGGCCGCGAAGCGAAGCGAAGCGGCCGCCCGGCACGGCCGGGCTGGTGCCGTTGCTGGGACAGAAGAAGGCGGAACTGCGCGCCGCGACCGATGCTCATCAGCGCGCGGTCGATGCCCACCAGCAGGCCGTCCAGGCCCGGCTGGACGGCATGGCCGCGGAGCTCGCGGCGCAGCTGGCGCCCGGCCGGGCCTGCCCGGTCTGCGGATCGGCCGAGCACCCGGCACCCGCGCAGGCCGCTGCGGGCGCGGTGACCGGGCAGGATCTCACGGCCGCCGAGGAGCAGCGGGACGCGCGCCGAGGCCCGGCGCAGGCAGCTGGAGGACGAGCAGCACCAGCTCGACGCCGAGGTCGCGGCCTGCGCGGCGGTGGCCGGCGGCCGGACCGCCGCGGACCTTGCGGCCGAGGTGGCGGCCCTGGCGGGGCGGGTCGCCGCGGCCGGGCAGGCCGCCGCGGACGTGAGCCGCCTGGACCGCGAGGCCGCCGCGGCGCCGCGCCGAGCAGCAGCAGCTCGCCGCGCAGCTGCTGGACGCCACCGCCCGGGCAGCCGCCGCCCGCGAGCAGGCGGCCACGACCGGCGCCGACCTGGCCCGCCTGGACGAGAAGCTGGCCGCGGCCGCGCAGGAGCATCCGTCGGTCGCGGCGCGGCAGGCCGCGCTGCGCCGCGCCGCCGCCAGACGACCGGGAGCTGGGCCGGGCCCTGGACATGCTCGCGGCCGCCCACGCCGCCGCGGCCAGGACCCGGGAGCGGGCCGCGGCCGAGGCGCTGGGCCGCGGCTTCGCCACCCTGGAGCAGGCCAGCGCCGCCGCTGCTCAGCCCGCCCCAGCAGGCGGCCCTGGAAGAGCAGGTGACCTCCTGGGACGCCCGGATGGCCGCGCTGCGGTCAGCGGCCCAGGCCGGGGACCTGGCCGGGCTCGACCCGGCCCGGGCCGGGGCGGTGCACGAAGCGGCCGCCGCGGCCGCCGCGGCCCTCACCCAGGCGCGAAGGCCGAGCAGGAGGTGCGCGCCGCGCACGAGGCCGCGGCCGGAAAGATGCGGCGGCTGGGCCAGCGGCTGGACGACGTCGCGGCGGCCGAGGACGCCGCCGACCGGCTGGAGGAGGACACCGCGGCGGTGATCCGGCTGGCTGGGCTGGCCAAGGGCATGGACGGGCAGCGCCGGATGGCGCTCACCACCTACGTGCTCCGGCAGTGGTTCGGCCAGGTGGTGGCCGCGGCCAACGTCCGGCTGTCCGCGATGTCAGTCCGGGCGGTACGAGCTGCGGCGCACCGACGAGGGCGGCGGCAGGCGGGAACGCACCGGGCTGACGCTGGCGGTGATCGACCGGCACACCGGTGAGGAGCGCAGCCCGCGGTCGCTGTCCGGCGGCGAGACCTTCTACACCTCGCTGGCGCTGGCGCTCGGCCTGGCCGACGTGGTCAAGGCCGAGGCCGGGGGAGTGGACCTGGACACGCTGTTCATCGACGAGGGCTTCGGCTCGCTGGACACCGCCACCCTGGACCAGGTGATGGCGGTCATCGACGAGCTGCGCGACCGCGGCCGGGTGGTCGGCATCGTGAGCCACGTCGCCGACCTCAAGGACCGGGTGGCGGAGCGGCTCGAAGTCCGCCGCCTGCCGGACGGCTCGTCCACGGTCCGGGTCGTCGCCTGAGTCTGGCTGGGCCCGCGTGGCCCGCCCGTGGCCCTGGGCGCCTGGGGCCACCGGTCCGGGCCGCGATCCAGCGTCAGAACTGGGACTTGAGGTCCTGCAGCTCGCGGGTGCGCTCGATCAGCTTCTCGTAGGCCTGCCGCTCCCGGATCCGGGCCAGCGCCCACCGCACGGCCTCGGCCCGGTTGGCCGCGAAACCGGCTGTGATCAGGGCGTCCACCGTCTCCAGGTCGTCCGGGCCGAGCCGGGCCATCACCGGGGTGAGCGGGCTGTCGCCGCCGCGATCCCGTCCCGCCGGCCCAGCCTCATGATGGGGCCCCGCCGCTTGCCGTCGCCGCCAGGGCCGCCCGCGACGAACTCGAGTATCCCGGCCTCGGGAATCCTGTCCAGATCGCGCCGGAGCTCGCGGATCGCCGCCCGGTGGGCGTTATGGAACTCCTCGAACGCCTGCTTGCGCTCGTCCTCACCCTCCGGTGCCTCGATGTAGACCCGGGCCATCAATTCGCCCGGCTCGATCTCAGGGGAGTCGCCGTACTGGAGCACCGCGACCCCTTGTATCGGTGCGTCCGGGAAACGCTTCCGCACCTCGCGTTCGAACTCTTGCTGGATGTGGTCAAGCGCGGCTCGGTCCATAGCATGTCTCCTATTGTTACTTTAGGAATCACAGTAACGCTAGTTTCCAAGGTTTCTCAAGTCATCAGCTCGGCGGAATCCGGGTGGCCGCCGTTCGCTGCGCAGGCCGGGCGGGACGAGAATGCAGCCCATGGAACTCACTACGGCGATGCTGGCCGACGGGGCCCAGGTGGCCGACGGGAAGCTGTACATCCTGGGGGGCCAGTGGGACCGCCTGATGGTGGGCGGCTTCCCGGCCGCGCACCCGTCCATGACCGTGGTCCTGGTGATCCGGGTCGAATACACCGAGGCACCCAAGACCTTCCAGCTCAGCGCAGAACTCACGCTGGATGGGCAGACCCAGGACGCGAGCGTGTCCGGGCAGCTGGCCACCGGGCACGCACCAGGCCAGGCGCACGGCGCGCCGTCGTTCGTGCCGCTGGCCATCCCACTGCGCAACGTCACGTTCAGCGCACCCGGCCGGTACGAATGGGTGATCACCGCGGACGACACCGAGCTGGGCCGGATCCCGCTCGAGGTGATCCAGGCCAGCGCGCCGGGGATGCCGCCACCAGGAATGCCGCCGCAGGGGCAAGGTCCGGCCGCGATGCCGCCGCTCTGACCTGGCGGTTTTGACTCCTCCGTACATCCGTGTGATTATACGGATATACGGAGGTTGACGTGTCCACTCGTGATCATGATCATCCCGTCAGCGCGCAGCGGGTCGCCGATGCGCGGGCGGCGCTGCTGTCGGTCAGCGAGGCCGGGCGGCTGGCCGGGCTGCTCGGCCTGCTCGCCGACCCGGTCCGGTCACGGCTGCTGTTCGCCCTGGTGGCCACGGACGAGCTGTGTGTCGGTGATCTCGCGCTGGCGCTGGAGGTGACTGAGGATCAGGTGTCCTATGCGCTGAAGATGCTGCGGATGGCTGGCCTGGTCAGCTTCCGCAAGGACGGCCGGATGGTGTTCTACCGGCTGAGTGACGGGTTCCCGCATCAGCTACTCGAGCACTGCCTGCGCCAGCTGCTGAGCATCGCGGTCCCGGACTCCGCAGTCCTGGACTTCGCGGGCCCGGATTCCGCAGGCCCGGCGGCAGTGGCCCGGGAGGCGGACTGATGCCCGTGCTGCACGCGCTCGGCAGCGCGCTGGCCCTGGCCGGCTCGATGACCTGGCAGGTCACCTGGTCGCTGATCCTCGGCTTCACGCTGTCAGCGGTCATCCAGGCGCTCGTCCGCCGGTCGGCGGTCGTCCGGCTGCTCGGTGATGACCGGCCCGCCACGCTGGCCCGGGCGACCGGGTTGGGTGCGGCCTCGTCTTCCTGCTCGTACGCGGCTGTGGCGCTGGCCCGGGCGGTGCTGCGCAAGGGGGCCAGCTTCACCGCCGCGATGGTCTTCGAGATCGCCAGCACGAACCTGGTCATCGAGCTGGGCATCATCCTGGCTTTGCTGCTGTCCTGGCAGTTCACCCTGGCCGAGTTCGTCGGCGGCCCGATCATGATCGTGGGGGTGGCGCTGGCCTTCCGGCTGTTCGTCCGCGAACGGCTCATCACGGCCGCGCGCGCCCAGGCCGACCGGGGCCTGGCCGGGTCCATGGAAGGGCACGCGGCCATGGACATGAGCATCGCTGCTGAGGGCAGCTTCTGGCGGCGGCTGCTCAGCCGGGACGGCTACACCGCGGTCAGCCACATCTTCGTGATGGAATGGGCCGCCGTCCTGCGCGATGTGGTCATCGGCCTGCTCATCGCCGGGGCGGTGGGCGCCTGGGTCCCGGTCGCGTTCTGGCAGCACCTGTTCCTGGCCGGCCACCCGCTCGCGGCCCGGCTCTGGGGGCCGCTGATCGGCCCGGTGATCTCGGTGCTCAGCTTCGTCTGCTCGATCGGCAACGTCCCGCTCGCCGCGGTGCTCTGGAAGGGCGGGATCAGCTTCGGCGGGGTGGTCGCGTTCATCTTCGCTGACCTGATCATCATCCCGATCCTGGTCATCTACCGGAAGTACTACGGCACCAAGATGATGCTGGTCATCCTCGGCATCTTCTACACGACCATGGTCCTGGCCGGGTACATCGTCGAGTTCCTGTTCTCCGGGCTGGGCCTGGTGCCCGCCCAGCGGGAAGCGAAAGTCGCGGCCACGGCCGTCAGCTGGAACTACACCACGATCCTGAACATCGTGTTCCTGCTGCTCGCGGCGGCGTTGCTGGTCCGCTTCGTGCGCTCGGGCGGCGCGGCCATGCTGAGGATGATGGGCGGCAGCCCAGACGCGCACGGCGGGCACGAGCACGGTGGGCAGCCGCAGGGTGGGCAGGCGCACGGTGCGCACGAGCACGGTGGGCATGAGCACGAGGAGCACGCCCGCTCCTGAGCCGCTGGCCGTCAGTCTGCGGCGGTCTCCACCCGCCTGGTGTCCCGGGCCCGGACCGGTTCGCCGCAGGCATCGCAGACCATCGTGGCCGCCAGCCGGTGCCCGCAGTGGTGCTCCAGCACCAGCGGCGGCCCGTCCGGGCCGGCCAGGTGCATGTCTCCCCAGTGCCGGAGCGCCTCGATCACCGGGTACAGGTCCCGGCCAGCCTCGGTCAGCCGGTACTCGAACCGGGCCGGGTGCTCGGAGTACTGGCGGCGCTCCAGGATGCCGGCACTGACCAGGGTGCGCAGCCGGGCCGCCAGCGTGTCCCGGGGCGCGCCGGTCATCCGGACCATCTCGTCGAATCGGCGGTTGCCGAGGAAGACCTCCCGGATAGCCAGCAGCGCCCACTTTTCCCCGACCAGCTCCAGGGTGCGGGCCACCGAGCAGGCCCGCGGGGTGGTGGATGCAACGGTCACGGAGACCAGTATACGCAGTGAGTCTGAAATCTGGACGCACGACGTGGAAACCGGGTACAGTACATCCAGATTCCGGACTAACTAACGGCCAGGAGGCTTCCCTGTGAGCTCCAGCTCGCCCGCGACTCCCATCGGCCAGGACCCCGTGCCCGGCGGCGCCACGCTGGGCAGCCGCCGGATGGCGGCGGTGATCGCGGTGCTGGCCCTGGCCGTGTTCATGTCCAGCCTGGACCTGTTCATCGTGAACCTGGCCTTCCCCTACATCGGCCGGGAGTACCGGGAGACCAGCCTGAGCGCGCTGTCCTGGGTGCTCAACGGGTACACGATCGTGTTCGCCGCGGTACTGGTGCCGGCCGGCCGGTGGGCGGACCGGATCGGCCGCCGCCGTGTGTTCGTGCTCGGCCTGATCGGCTTCAGCCTCGGCTCGCTGCTCTGCGGGCTGGCCCCCGGGGTGGCCGCGCTGATCGCGGCGCGGGTCATCCAGGCCATCGGGGCCGGCCTGATGGTGCCCGCCTCCCTGTCACTGCTGCTGGCCGTGGTACCGGGGCCAGCCCGGGCCCGGGCTATCGGCACCTGGTCGGCGGTGGCCGCACTGGGCGCCGCGCTCGGCCCAGTCATCGGCGGGAGCCTGGTACAGGTCAGCTGGCGGTGGGTGTTCTGGATCAACCTGCCAGTCGGGGTAGCTGCCGTCCTGCTGGCGACCAGGGTAGTGCCGGAGAGCCGGGACGAGCGCGCCACCGGGCGGCCGGATCTCATCGGCGCCGGGCTGCTCGCCGCCACCGTCGGCCTGGTCGCGCTGGCCCTGGTCAAGGCGCCGGCCTGGGGCTGGGGATCGGCCAGCTTCATCGGCCTGCTGGCCGCTTCGGTGGCCTGCGGGGCGGTTCTGGTGGCCAGGTCCCGGCGCCACCACGCGCCCGTCATCGAGCTGAGCCTGCTCCGCTCACCGGTGTTCAGCGGCACGTTCGCCGCCTCGATCCTCTACTACGCCGGTTTTGGCGCGTTCGTGCTCAGCTCGGTGGAATTCCTCACCGGTGTGTGGCACTACTCCGCGGTGCGGGCCGGGCTGGCCATCGGGCCGGGGCCGCTGATGGTATTGCCGTTCGCCCGGCTCGTCGCGCCGCGGCTGACCGCCTGGTTCCGTGGTCCGGGCCGGGTCGCGGTGCTCGGCTGCCTGGTCAACGCGGGCGCCCAGTGGCTCTGGCTCAGCCGGATTCAGGCCCACCCGGCCTACCTGACCCACCTGCTGCCCGCCCAGCTGCTGGGCGGCGCCGGGGTCGGCCTGGCTATCCCGTCACTGCTCGGCGCGGGCAGCGCCGCGCTCACCCCGGCTCGGTTCGGCACCGGCAGCGGGATCCTGAACATGGCCCGCCAGGTGGGCACGGTGCTGGGCGTAGCCGGCCTGGTCGCCATCTTGACCCGGGCCAGCGCGGCCGACCCGCTACTCGCCTTCCGGCACGGTGTGCTGCTGATCACCGGGTTCTTCCTCGGTGCGGGCCTGGTCTCGGCGGCCCTGCTCACCCGCAGGCCGGCCGGGGCCGCGGCCCCCGCACCCAGCACGGCCGAGGTGCCGGCCGCGGAACTCAGGCACTAGTAGTTATTCCCCCTTCCGTCCCGGTGCGCTCGGCCAGGCGCGTCTCACCGGCTTCACCGGCCGCCCGGCGGTGGCCGCGAATCCGGCTCCGCCGGCGGCGGCAGGCCGCGGCGCAGCACTTCCATCAGGTCGTCCAGGACGTCATCGGGCACCTGGCCGCCCGCGGTCCAGTCGGCCCAGCGCATGCCGACGAAGTTGCCCATCCCGGTGTAGACATAGGCGATGAGCTCGGGGTCATACCGTGCGTCCACCTCGCCGGCCAGCTGGGCCTGGCGCACGCCGCGGGCGTAGCCCCGGGCCAGGTGCTCGTAGTACTCACGGAACAGGCCTGGGGCCACGAACTCGGACTCCCGCACGATGCGGTCCATCCAGGGACGCTGGGACAGCATGTCGAAGAAGGCCCGGAACGAGGCCCGCTCGACGGCCCGCTGGCCCGGCCCGGCCTGCTTGATGGCATGCCGCATGGCCGCCCGGAGATCAGCGTTGAGCTGCCGCACCACCGCGGCGAAGATCTCCGCCTTCGAGCCGTAGTGCGCGTAGAAGCTGCCGGTGGCCATGCCGGCCCGGGCGCAGATGTCCGCCACCGTGGTGCGCTGGTAGCTGCGTTCCCCGAACAGCTGCTCGGCGGCGGCCAGCAGCCGCTGAGCCGGCGGCCGCCCGCGTTCCTCGGGCAGCCGCCGGCTCGCCGGGATGCTGCTCACGCCTGGTACTCCGGTCGGGCCCAGGTCACCTGGGCCTGGCCACAGGAGCTCTTGCGCATGCTAGGTCATTCACCGGCAACGGCATCTGCCCGCTAGGGCATTCCGCTGGCGGGCGCGGTCATCTCCGCGCCCGTGTACGGGCTGACCGGGCTGGTGGCCGAGGTGGTGGTGACCAGGACCGGGCCCTGCTGGACGACCACCCCGTTGTTGATTATGCCGATGTACGCCCCGGTAATGCCGGAGTGGTCGGTGGAGGAGTAGGCGTAGGGCGCCACGGCCGGCCCCTGGGGCAGGCCGCCCTCGATCGCCTTCACCAGGTCGGCCCGGGTCGGGTTCTTGCCCGCCTTGAGCATGGCCTGCACGAAGGTGTAGGCAACCGCCTCGCCGTAGGTCACGTTACCGTCGAACGGCAGCTTGGGCAGGTACTGGTCGTGGATCTTCTTGAGCAGCGTGATCCAGCTGTTGCTGGTGTCCCCGAGGGAGGGGTAGTAGCCGTCGGTGATGATGCCCTGGGTCAGCGCGTTACCGGACACCGTGGCGCCGCCCTGCTTGGCAAAGGACTCGAGCAGCCCGGCCAGCGTGATCGGGTCCGAGCCCACGTCGCTGACCACGAAGGTGGGGCTGTAGCCGAGCTTGAGGCTGTTCAGCTTGAGCAGCGCGGTGAAGGCCGGCACGCTGAACGACACGACCACCTTGGCCCCGGCCGCCTTCAGCGCCGCCACCTGCGGGCCGACGTTGATGTTGGTCGGGTCGTAGCTCTGCTTGCTGACCACGTCCGCTGGCGGGATCTCGTCGTCCAGCCCCTTGACGCCGTCCTGGCCGAACTCGTCGTTCTGGTAGAAGTAGCCGATCTTCTGCCCGGCGAAGTGCTGCTTGATGTAGTTGCCGAGGATCTTGCCCTCACGCACGTAGTCGAGCTGCCAGCCGAACGTCTGCGGCCATGTGGTCGGGGAGTTCCAGCATTCGCAGCCAGAGGCCACGAACACGTCCGGCACCTTCTCCGAGTTGAGGAACGGCGCGACGGCGAGGTGGGTGGGGGTGCCCAGGCCGTTGAAGATGGCATAGACATTGTCCTGCAGGACCAGCTGCTTGACCACGGACACGGTGTCGGTCGGGTTGTACTGGTCGTTGAGGTACTTGTAGACGATTTTCCGGCCGTAGATCCCGCCGTGGGCGTTGACGTACTGGAAATAGGCGTTGGACGCGGGCGCGATCTCGTCGTAGCCGGGCGCGGCTACCCCGGTCAGCGGCTGGTGACTGCCAATCGTGATCGTGGTGGCGGTGATGCCCGGCGCGGACGCGGTCAGGGCGCTGCTGCTGCTCCCGGACGAGCCCGACTTGCTGCTCGAACTGCAGGCGCTGAGCATCATCGCGAGGGCCGCCGCAGCGGCGATGGCGGGCACGGCGGCCCGGCGTGATCTGATCATATGGAGCCTTCTTCCTGATGTTCGCTGGCCGTCGCCTGCCGTGGCGGGATGTCCCGTGAGGCAGGCGCGCCGGGGGTGAACTGCCGCAGCAGGCGGCGTACGCCGCCCTGGATGCCGTCCGGGAAGACGAGCATGACGAGGATGAGGACGACGCCGTAGGCGGCGACCGGGACGTTGGACCCGGCCGCGCTGGACAGGCCGTGGCTGGTGGCCACGTCTGTCACGTAGGTGGGCACGAGGACGAGGACGAGGCTGCCCCAGATGGCGCCGGCCAGTGAGCCGAGGCCGCCGAGTACGGCGCCGGTGAGCAGCGCGATAGACAGCGTCACGGTGAAGGCGCCCGGCGAGACGATCGAGGTGGTCACCGCGAGCAGCGCCCCGCCCAGCCCGGCACAGGCCGCGCTGACCACGAAGGCGAGCACGCGCATCCGGGCCACGTTCAGCCCGGCCAGCGCCGCGGCGACCTCGTTGTCCCCCGCGGCCCGCCAGTTGCGGCCGACCCGGCTGCGCGTCAGGTTGGCCAGCAGGACCAGGACGATCAGTGCGCAGGCACAGGTCACCCAGGCCTGCCAGCGGGTCAGCGGGAAGTTGGCGCCGAGGAAGGCCGGGGGAGTGATCGCCACGGTCAGTCCCTGGTCCCCGCCGAACACGCTGGCGTACTTGATCGCCAGCGACGGCAGTGCCACGGCCAGCAGGAGGGTCGCGCCCGCTAGGTACGGGCCGTGCAGCCGGGCCGCGGCCAGGCCGACGATCGCCCCGAACAGCGCGGTGACCGCGGTGGCCGCGGCCAGCACCCCGGCGAGCGGCCACTGCAGGTGGATCAGCAGCAGCCCGGTGGCGTAGGCGCCGACCGCCATGAGCGCCCCGTGCCCCAGGGAGATTTGGCCGCTCAGCCCGACCAGCACGGTGAGCCCGGCCACCGCCACGACGTAGCAGGCGATCTCGGCGATCTGGTAGTCGCGGAACGCGTTCAGCTGGATGGTGAGGATCGCCACGACCACGGCGCCAAGGAGCGCGGCGGCCAGGTGCCGGAGCAGGGTCATGTCACACCTGCCGGGCTGGCGCGGCAGCGAACAGGCCGGACGGCCGGACCATCAGCACGATGGTGAGCGCCGCCAGGCCGAACAATGGGACCAGGTCCGAGCCCAGGTACCCGCTGACGTAGTTGAGTGCGATCCCGAGGATCAGGCCGCCCGCGACCGCGCCCCCCGGGCTGTCCAGGCCGCCGATGACCGCGGCGGTGAAGCCCAGCACGAATATCGCGTCCATGCTGTTCGGGTACAGGAAGATCGACGGTGAGATCAGCACCCCGGCCAGCGCGCCGATCAGGCCGGCCAGCGCCCAGCCGAGCGTGAGCGTCCGGCCGACCCGGACCCCGAGCAGCCGGGACACCTGCGGGCTGAATGCGGCCGCGCGCAGCCGCAGGCCCGCCGAGGTGTACCGGAACCCGGCGGCGAGCAGCAGCGCCGCGATGAGCACGGCCACCGTCACGAACACGTCGTTGGACGAGATGCCGAGCGCGGTCGAGCCGATGTGCAGGCCGGTGATCGAGAACGCGGCCGGGAAGGACCGGTACTGGCCGCCGAAGATGATGCCGGCCAGGCCTTCCAGGAAGATGAGCAGCCCGATCGTGACGACGATGGCGTTCAGCGGCGGCTTGCTCTCCACGGGGCGGATGACCGTCCGCTCGATCACGCCGCCGAGTATCAGCCCCGCGGCGAGCGCCACCACGAACCCGGCCCAGTAGGAGCCCGTGTGGTTGATCACGGTCAGCGCGATGTAGGTGGTCAGCATGGCCATGCCGCCCTGTGCGTAGTTCAGGATCCGGGTGGCCCGCCAGATCAGCACCAGGGACAGCCCGATCGCGGCGTAGACCATGCCGATGCTGATTCCGCCGAGCGTCAGCTCGCCAAACTCTGCCACCGGCCGCCTCCTAAAAGCCCAGGTAGTGCTTGCGGAGCCCGACGTCGGCGGCGAGCGCGGCGGCGTCCGCCGCCGCGACGACCTTGCCGAGGTTGAGCACGATCCCCTGATCCGCGATGCCCAGCGCGCTGCGCGCATTCTGCTCCACCAGCAGCACGGTCAGCCCGCCGTCCCGCAGCGCCGCGGTCAGCTCCATGACCTGGGACACGATCTTCGGCGCGAGGCCGAGCGAGGGCTCGTCCAGCAGCAGCACCCGGGGCCGGGACATCAGCGCCCGGGCGATCACCAGCATCTGCCGCTCGCCGCCGGACAGTGTCGCGGCGGCCCGGCGGCGCGCCCCGGACAGCGCTGGGAACCGCTGGTAAGCCTCGGCCAGCGCGTCCGCCCGGGTGCTCCGGCCTGCCCGCCACAGCGCACCGAGCCGCAGGTTCTCCTCGATGGTGAGCTCGCCGATGACACCCTGGCCCTCAGGCACGTGCGCCACCCCGCTGCGGGCCATGTCCTCCGGGCGGCGGCCGGTCATGTCCTGCCCGCCAATGAGCACCTGCCCGTGTCGCGGCCGGAGCACCCCGCTGATCGTGCGCAGCAGCGTGGTCTTGCCCGCGCCGTTCGCGCCGAGCACAGCGGTGATCGTGGCGGGCCGGGCGGAGATCGAGACGCCCTGCAGGGCCAGCTCCCCGCCGTAGCCCGCCTCGATGTCCTGCACCGCCAGGGCGGCCCCGTCGGCTTGGGCGGCCCCGTCGGCCCGGCCGGTCATCGCGGCCTCACTCATCGCTGCCCTCCGCACCGCCCGTAGGGCGGCCTGCCGGGCCGCCCGCGCTGCCACCTTCAGCACCCTCAGCACCAGCACCCTTTGCACCAGCACCCTCAGCGCCGAGGTAGGCCGTGGTGACCGCCGGGTCGGCCTGCACCTGCTCGGGCGGGCCCGCCGCGATCACCTTGCCGAAGTCGAGGACGACCACGGCGTCACAGACCGACATCACCAGGTCCATCCGGTGCTCGACCACGATGATCGAGGTGTCCTGGGCCAGGCTGCTGATCAGCGCGCCGAGCTCGTCCAGTTCGGCCTCGGACAGGCCGCCGGCTGGCTCGTCGAGCAGCAGCAGCCGCGGCTCCGCCACCAGTGCCCGGGCCAGCGCTACCCGCTTGCGCAGGCCAAAAGCGAGCTGGTCGGGCATGGCATCGGCGAGGTCCGGCGCGCCCGCCCGGTCGAGCGCGGCCCGGGCCCGGGTGCGCAGTGCCCGCTCGTCCCGGCTCGCTGCGGGCAGCCCGCCCAGCGCGGACCAGAACCCGGACCGGGCCTGCCGGTCCGCGCCGACCATGACGTTCTCCAGCACCGAGAGCCGGCCGAACAAGCCGACTCCCTGCAGGGTCCGGGCGATACCCAGTGCGGCCAGCCGGTGCGGGCGCAGCCCGGTCAAGTCCGCGCCGTCGAAACTCAGCCGCCCAGCGTCAGGGCGGACAAAGCCGCACAGCACGTTCAGCAGCGTGGTCTTGCCCGCGCCGTTCGGTCCGATGATGCCGGTCACCTGGCGCGCCGCCGCGCTGAACGAGACATTATCCAGCGCGGTCAGCCCGCCGAAACGCACCGTGACGCCGTGGGCTTCCAGCGCGCCGACCTGCCCGGTGCCCAGGGTCGCCGCAGGAGCCGCGGATGAATCGTTGTTCACTAAGAACATCCTGATCAGATAGGCGGCATCGGCATCTGATGAATAGTGATTCAGATGATTCAAGGCCAGTGCGGAGCGAGCGGCAAGGACCACGGGACCAGTTGACGCTGATTCGTGACCGATCCGAGATCCCCAAGCGGGCCCGGGCTCACCGTGCGCGGCCAGACCGGCGCACCGTGCGCGGGCCAGCCCACCGGAAATTCATCCGGAAAATTTTGCTGGCCGTGTCGATCTGGCGTGGCGGTCGTTGACGCGTAACCAAATGACGGGCGGCGGCACTGGCCAGCCGCCCGGAAGCCAGCAAGTGCCAGCAGACCGCGGGCACCACGAGCAGAAGGGCTACCGCAATGCGATTCCTCGGATACACCCTCGGCGACCCGGCGACGCCCATGCCGCCGCCCAGCCCGGAACTGATGACGAAGATGGGTGAGTTCGTCACAGAAGCGACCAAGGCGGGCGTCCTGCTGGCGACCGGCGGCCTAGCCCCGCCCGGGCAGGCCACCCGGGTGACGTACTCCGGCGGCACGTTCACCGTGACCGACGGGCCTTTCACCGAGGCCAAGGAACTGATCGGCGGCTGGGCGCTGATGGAGTGCCGGGACAAGGACGAGGCCATCGAGTGGACCAAGCGCTTCCTGACCATCGCGGGCGAAGGTGAGTCCACCATCCGCGAGGTCTTCTAGCCCGGTCCGGTGTTCCCCGGTTCCATGGTCGTGGTGGGTACGACAGCACACCCCCCGACCATGGACCGGGGCGGTCGCGCCGCAGCTGCCGAACACGGGATGCGCCGCGGCGCAGCTGACCACCGCTGGCCGCATGCGCCCGCTGGACTACCGTGACCTGCTCCCCGCCTCGATCTCGCGGCTGGCCGCGGGTGCAGCCGTGCCGTGGCCACGTGGCAGTTCTGCTCCAGGTCAGCAACGGGTTCGGCAGAGCGAGGGCGGCCTGGCGGCGCCCAGTGCCGCCACGGCGAGCCGGATTGACTAAATTGCGCAGGGTAATTGCGGTGTGCCTTGATGAAATCCCCAGGAAAGCTGAACGGCGCATTCCTGGATTTAACGAACCCTGGAATCGCATACTGGGCAGATGAGTTCGTTAAGGGGGAGGGAAGCCGTGCTAGGCGCAGCCAGCCGGCTCCGGGAGAGCCTGGCCATGCCAGGGCTCGGCCAATCGGTCGCGGCATACTTCGACCCCGCACAAGGCTTCGCCGGCATGACGTTCACCACGCTGGGCCGCAACCCGCACGACGAGGTGACCGGGGACGACCTGCTGGCCGTGTCACTGCTCGACATCGCCTGGCAGCCGGACGCTGTGCGGTCGCTGCTGGGCAGCCAGGCCGAGAAGGTTTCCCGGATGCTGACGGCGATCCGCAGTGACCTTGACCTGTGGGACGCGTCTGACGGCGATCTCGCCACCGTGGACCCGCTGTGGGATGCCTTACTGGACATGCCGGGCGTCGGCACCGCGACCGCCGCGAAGCTGCTCGCCCGCAAGCGGCCCCGGCTGTGCCCCGTCACCGACCGGACCGTGATCCGGGCGGCTGCACTACCCGGGCTTACCTGGGATGTGCTGCGCTGCCTGCTGCAGGATCCGCAGGCCCGCGCCGAGGTTGAGGCGCTGCGGCCAACCGAGGCCGCCGACGCGAGCCTGCTGCGCATCCTCGACGTGGCGATCTGGCTGCGGCACGGCCGCGCCCGCGCTGCCCAGCGGGCCCGCCGGGTCGGCCGCGACCGCAGCGGCTAGCCGCTAGCGCCGTGCCATCGCGGCGCTGGAAGGCGCTCGTCAGTGGCTTCGGGTGGCTGTCACCTGACTAGCTTCGGCTGGGCACTCACTTCGTGGCAGTGATCATCAGATGCCAGCCGATGACCCAGCCGAGCCGACGCCGGACGCCGAGCGGCACCTTCGTGGTGAGCGGCCCGAAGCCGTAGGTAAACGGGTAGTCCGCGTGGACCTCGACGTTGGAGAAGTCGCGGAACAGCTCGCGGACACCGCTGCGGCTGAAGGTGTACACGACCGGGCAGTGATCCTTCCGGTCGGTTGGCGATTCGTAGGGCAGCCGCAGTGTCTTGTGCACGAGGTTCACCAGCGAGTCCCGGTGATACAGCATCACGTAGGCCGTCCCGCCGGGGCGCAAGACCCGGTGCACCTCTGCTACGGAGCGTTTGATGTCCGGGGTGTGGTGCAGCACGCCGAACGAGTACACGGCATCGAAGCTCTGGTCAGGAAAGTCGAGCCGCTCGGCGTTCCCCAGCCGGAAGTCGACGCTGACCCCACGGTGCGCGGCGAACTGCCTGGCCACCGTGAGGGCGTTCTCCGTCAGATCGACCGCGGTTACCGCGAAGCCCCGCTTCGCCAGCTGAATGCTATCGACGCCGATGCCGCAGCCGACCTCGAGCAGCTTCTGGCCTGCGCCATCCATCGACGCGAAGAGCTCGGGCAGGTGATAGTGCGTGCGGTACCTGCGCTCCTCGATCTCGTCGAAATACGAGTCCGAGGCTCGCTCGGCGTCGGTGTAGTACTCGTTGTTGATGTGCGCTTGCCAGAAGTCACGGACCGTGTCAACGGTGCTGCCCTGCTGGGGTTTCATGGCGTCATGCTCCTTGGACGGCGGCGGGGCGAGCTGGCACGGGCTGGCTGGGGCTGGCCTGAGGCAAAGGTCTCGAGCCAGGTCTCGACGCCGATCATCTGCCAGAGCAGGAAATAGTGCCAGCGGAGGCGCTGATGGGGCGCTGCTTTGAGGACAGCCTGGACGAACTCGGGATTGAAGATGCCGGATCGCCGGAGCCGGTCCGGTGACAGCATCTCGCGGACCATGGGTCCCGAGGTCCTTCTGATATTGCTCGACGGGATCAAAGGTGAACCCCCATTTCCGCTTGTGCAGCACCCGGCCGGGAAGCACCCCGGTCAGCGCGTCCTTGAGCAGCCCCTTGGGGCCTCCGGCAAAGCGGATCGTGTCCGGGATGCGGGCGGCGAACCGGACCAGTTCGAGGTCCAGGAGCGGGACACGGGACTCCACGGAGTGCGCCATCGACATGGTGTCCTCGTTGTGCAGCAGATCGCACACCATCTTGGTCGCGAACTCGGCCCGCAGCGCCTGGCTCTCCAGGGGCCGCTCGTCGCTCGAAGTAGGCGTCGTAGTCATCCCGGGTGGACACCATGAGCCGGTCGGCGAAGTCGGGGGTGTACACGCGCCGCAGCAGCGCGGAGTTGAAGTCCCAGGCGTTGCGGAGCAACAGGTAGTTGCGGGCCCCGTCCCCGGAGGCCGCAAGCCACTCGAGCTTGCGGGTGGCCAGATCGAGTTCTGGCCGGCCCCAGCCCGCGGACCGGCGCGCCGCCCAGTCCAGGGCCGGCGCCAGGGCACGAACCGCGCCGCCAGGCCCCGCCGCGGAGCCGCCTGGTGCGGAGCAGGTAGCTGTAGATGTCGTAACCGGCGAACAGTTCGTCACCGCCGAGGCCGGACAGCACCACGGACACGTGCTCGCCGATGAACCGGTGCAGCAGGTACAGCTGCAACGAGTTGACCTTCGGCTCCTCGGTGTACCAGATGGCGTCCGCCAGGTGGGCGAGGGCTGGCTCGTGCAGCACCACCTCCTGGTGCTCGGTGCCGAAGGTGCGCGCCACGAACCGGGCGTCGTCGGTCTCATCGGTGGGCTCGTCGAAGCCGAGGCTGAACGTCTTGATGGGCCCGCTCGTAGCTACGCCGGAGCATGGCCACGATCGAACTCGAGTCGATGCCGCCAGACAGCGAGACACCGACCGGCACGTCCGAGATGAGCTGCCGCTTGACTGCTTCCTGGTAATGAAACCGGATCCCGTCGAGCCAGTCGGCCTGCCGGAATGCTCTCGTCCGGCGTCCAGTCGATGGCCGCGTACGGCTGCAGCCGGGCCTGCCCCTCGGCGAACTCCAGCACATGGCCAGGTGGCAGGCGCTCGATATTGCGGAAGAACGTGCGATCTCCGGGGACGTAGCGAACGTTCATCGACAGATGCAGGCTCGCCTCGTCGAGTCTCGGCTGGAGACGAGCCCGCTCGCGAGCACGGCCTTGGCTTCGGACCCGAAGGCCAGCATGCCGTCCCGGATCGAGTACACCAGCGGCTTCACCCCGAGCGGGTCCCGGACCAGGAACAGCCTGCGGACGCGCCTGGTCGAACAGGGCGAACGCGAAGATTCCGTTGAGCCGGGCCGCGAAGGCGATCCCTTCGTCCTCATAGAGATGGGGCAGGACCTCGGTGTCGCAGTGGGTCTTCAGCCGGTGACCGCGGGCCAGCACCAGGCTCCGGAGCTCGGGGTAGTTGTAGATCTCGCCGTTGTACACGACGACGACGGAGCCGTCCTCGTTGGCCATCGGCTGAGCACCACCTGGGCACGTCCTGAATCGCCAGCCGGCGGTTGCCGAGGTGGACTGAGCTCGCCGTTGTAGAAGCCGTCGCCGTCGGGTCCCCGGTGGGCGATCGTGTCGGTCATCGCCCGGATGAGCTCTTCGTCCCCGAAGCCGGACGTCCCTGCTATCCCGCACACGGGAGTGGCCGGTTGCTGCTGGGCGTCATCGCTGCCCCGCGAATGTGGTCTCGAAGTAGTCGACCATCCACGCGGTAACGTCGATCTTCTCCTCGAGGAGCCGCTGCCGCGCTGTCTGCCAGGTGAGCGCGGGCTCCGCGAGTATCTCCTCTATGGCGGACAGCGCTATATCGTACTGGTCCTCGGTGAAGTGCCGGACCAGCCCGTACCGCCGTTCCTGGTCGTCGGTGTACCCCCGTCCCGTAGTCGCGATGAACACTGCGGGCACGCCCAGCACCGCCGCCTCCGAGGACATCGTGGCCGACTCTCCCACCACCAGCTGGGCGTGGGCGATCAGGTGGTGGATCTGCTCCACCGGCCCCCGGACGGCGAGGTCCGCGAGGTCGGGGGTCAGCGGCCCCTCGGAAGAGATGAGCACCCGCCCGCGGCGCTGCAGCACCTCGACCAGGTGCCGCTTCTGCTTGGCCGACAGGCCGCGCTCCTGCCGGTCGTGGACGGCCTGCCAGGACACGAACCGCACGATCGAGTAGGGCTCCTCCGGGCTGACCCCGAACTCGGCGAGCACGGCGGGATCCGGCTGGAAGCGGTTGGGGTGGAGGTACGCGAGCTCGTGGTACCCGGCGTACGTCGGGTGGCGGCCGGGGACCGTGCCCTGGTAACAGTCCGGTGTGCACACGCTGTACGCAAGCGGGTACACGACCCGGTTCGTCTGCACGGCGAACTCCGTGTCGTAGAACACCACCGCAGGCACCCGGCGCAGGCGCAGGGCACCCGCCAGGGCGATCGACGGGCCCATGATCCCGGTCATCGCATCTGGCTTGAACGGGCGCATGACTTTCATCAGGCGCGGCGTGCGCTGAGCCATCTCGACCGCAAGGCCGGCCCCGCTCATCTGCCGCGAGATCTGCTGATAGGGAAGGCCGAAGGCACGCAGCAGCTCGACCGACCGGTCCTTGTCCCTGGCGGTGATGCACATCTCGTGCCCGCGGGACTCCATCTCGGCGTGAAAGTTACGGAAGAAATGGACGTGCGCGGGATGCAGGATGTCGATGAGGACGCGCATGCTGTCAGGCGACCTTGCCGGGCGTGCCGGACGCGTCCGGCACGCCGGATACGGTCTCGGCGGGCCGCTGCGCCACGGCGAGGACGCCAGCGCCCCACCGCGGCCGGGAGAATTTCCCGAGATAGGAAACGGCGAGCAGCAGGGGGAACACGACGGCGTATTGCAGCTTCCGGCGCTGGTCGGCCCCGGTGATCAGGTAAGAGATGTTGTTGGTGAACGTCTCGAGCACCCCGTACGTGTACTGGTGGGTCGCTGACCTGGAACCCGGCGTCCCGCAGCTTGCCCACCAGCTGGTCGGCCTGGTATCCGGGCCGGACGTGCCCTGGGACGTCGAAATTGACCCTTCGGCCGAACATGATCCACCGCCGCTCGTAGCCGGGGACGTGCGCGACCAGCCGCCCGCCCGGGCGCAGCGCGTGCAGCAACGTGCGCATCGCTTCGACGTCATCCTCGACATGCTCGAAATTGTCGACGCTCACGACCAGATCGAACTCATCCTCGAAGTCGAGCTTGGTGACGTCACCCTCCTGGAAGCTGCAGTTGGCCAGCCGCGCTCGCTTCGCGATCTGGTTCGCCCGGGCGACCAGGTCTGGATCGCTGTCCACGCCGACGACCCGGGCTCCCGGGTGCCGTTTGGCGAGCTCGTAGCTGAACACACCGGAGCCGCAGCCAGCGTCCAGGATCGCCCGGTAGGAGCCTTCGGTGGCTGGCAGCACCCGCCGCAGCCGGATGCGCAGCCCGTTGGCTGGCGCGCCGAGCAGGTTCGCGTACAGCCGCTCGAACCTGCTCCGGCTTGGGTCGAGCGACAGCTCGCGGCCTGGAAATCCCCTCACGCTGCTCCTCCGCAGTTCTCGAGGTAACTGGCGAGCGCCCACGACATCCAGCCCTGGCACCAGCGCAGCTCCCGGATACGGGTCCGGTATCCCCGGCGCTTCTGGTAGTAGAACCAGCCACTCGGCGGGTCCCACATGTTGCCGAGCGTCCAGTCCAGCACGCGGGTGGCGGTCACGGCCCCGGTGCTGAGGTGCCGCTGCTGGAGCGAGAAGGTGATGATCCCCTGGGCGCACCCGTGGATGTCGATCGGGTACTCCTGGTCGCTCATGAACCGCGCCGCGCCGCTCGGCTCGAACAGCCGTTGCTCATAGAACTCGATACCGCGGCGGTAGGCGGACTCGAATTCGTCGCTGCCGGCCGACAGCCCGTACTGCAGGATCGCATCGAGGATGAAGCCGGTGTGGTAGTTGTCATGCGTGATGTGGCTGGCCGACGGCGGATCAGCGTAGAACCAGGCGGCGTAGTCGGTCTGCTTGGAGACCACATAGCGGACGAGCCGCCCGCCCTCGCGGATGAGTTCGCTGTCGTCATCGATCGCGCCCAGCCGGGCCGCCAGGGCCCCGACCAGAGCCGAGACGTCCATGACGATCCAGTCGATGTCGCGGTCGGGCACGTAGCTGAGGCACCGCCGGTCGTCGTCCTCGAACAGTGTCTTCGGGGCGTCGAGCAGGAACCGGATGGCGAGCCGGGTGGCATCGAGATACCGGCTGTCCTGTAGCGTCTCGTAGCCGTCGAGCATGGCCTGGCCGACGAACGACGTGACCACCCGGTTCGGGAAGTTCCGCGGGGCGAAGAACCCGACGTCCTGCCAGGGATAGGGATATCCCCAGCACAGCCCGTCGAATCCCGGGGCGGGGTGGGCGATCAGCCAGTCGAGCAGTTCGTGCGCCTCGCGGGCATCATCGGCCGACCCCGTCATCCGGTGCCGGGCGAGGAGCGCCCGGGCGAAAAGCGAGAGCCCTTTTGCGTTCCTCGCCTTGCGGACACCGGCCAGGGGCCGGAGATCGACAGGGCTGCGGGTGACCACCTGAATGGCGCCGAGGCGGCGCAGCCTCGACCGGCCGGCCAGGCGGGCCAGGACGGGTGAGTTGAGACCGTCGTGCTTGGAGTACCCCTCGTAGTTAGCCGACCGAGCGGTCTGCAGCACCTGATCGAGCACGTCCAGGTGGGTCCCGGCCCCGCGCCGGGCCGTGGCCGTATACCGGTCGTCTGTCATCGCAGCGGTAACCTCGGATCTGCTGGCGCTCGAAAACCCGTGAGTGGGACGAGCGGGCCCAGGCCTGGCGCAGACGTCCAGTGGGCGGAGGAGCTTCCAAGTACTGGTAAAGGTTAGCAGCAGGCGGTCGCCGGGTTGGTTTTCTGCCCGGTTTGCCCGCACCTTCCGCCCGCCGTGATACCTGGGCGAGCGCCGTCGGCGGATGGCTCTGATAGCGTGGCGCACCGACAAAATGAGCTACTGGGGCTGTTGCCAGGTGGTCTGGGCAGGTCTGACGAAGGCAGGTTAAGCCGGCATGAAGCAGGTGTTCCGTAGGGTGATCGACCGGCGCGGGCGCGTCCTGGTGGCCGACCTCCCGGTCCCGCACGTGGGCCCGGATCAGGTTCTGGTGCAGAGCCATTATTCGCTCATCAGCTCGGGTACCGAGATGGGGACGCTCGCGAAGACGCCGACCGAGCTGGTGCGCCAGACCATATCCGATCCCTGGATGCGGAACGTGGTCAAGCAGACCATCCTCGCTACCGGCCCCAGCCAGACCGCACGGCGAGTATGGCACGAGATAATCACGCCCCGGGAGATCGGCTACAGCGGTGCAGGGACCGTGCTGGCGCTCGGTGATCATGTGGAAGGGCTCGAGATCGGCCAGACTGTGGCGTACGCGGCGAGCGGCCACGCCGAGGTGGCTGCCCCCTCCATCAATCACGTGGTGCCCGTGCCGGACAGCGTTGACCTCCGGCACGCGGCGTTCGTCACGGTGGGTGGCATCGCCATGCAGTCCCTCCGGCGCGCCGACCTGAAATTCGGCGAGACGGTCGCCGTCTACGGTCTCGGCCTGGTCGGCCAGCTGTGCGCTGGCATCGCGAAGGCGGCCGGCTGCGTTGTTGTCGGGATCGATGTCAACCCGAAGGCGAACGAGCTGGCCGCTGCCGCCGGCGCTGCCCTGGTGGTCAACCCGTCCGAGCCCGACTGGCAGCGGCGCATCAGCGATTTCACCGGCAAGAACGGGGTCGACGCCACGGTGATCTGCGCTAGCTCGGACTCGCCGGAGATCATCAACACGGCGATGGAGATCACCCGGCGGCAGGGCCGGGTGATCATCGTCGGCTACGTCAAGCTCGACATCCATCCCAAGAACTTCCTGTACCGCGAGATCGACCTGCGATACTCGCGCGCCTACGGGCCGGGCAGCTACCACACGGGCTACGACAAGGGCCGGGTCGACTACCCGTTCGGGTACGTCCGCTGGACGGAGAAGCGCAACCTCGAGGAGTTCATCCGGCTGGTCGCCACCGGGGCCGTCAACCCCGAGCCGCTGATCGCGGGCGTCTACCCGGTGGAACGCGCGCAGGAACCCTTCGACGCCATCCGCGAACGGACGCTGCCCGGCGTGGCCGCCTTGATCTCCTACGGGCCCGACCCGGACCGCAGCCGGACAATGCAGGTCAACCCGCGACCGAAGCGCGACGGCGAAGTCGGGATCTCGCTCATCGGTTTCGGCAACCATGTCCTGGGCATGCACCTCCCCAACCTCAAGTCCATGCGTGACGTCGAGCTGCGCGGCATCGCGTCGGCGACGGGACGCAACGCCTCCGTGGCCGCGAAGGGCCTCGGGGCCACGATGATCACGACCGACGTCGGCGAGCTGCTCGCGGACGAGGGCACCGACGCGGTGATGATCTGCTCCAACCAGCCGGATCACTACGAGCACATCCGGGCGGCGATCTCGGCCGGGAAGGCTGTGTTCATCGAGAAGCCGATGGTCACCCGCCTGGATGACTTCAGCGAGCTGCTCCGGCTGATGGAGGCGCAGCCGACCCTGGTCACGCTGGGGCTCAACCGCCGCTACTCGCCCCTCGTCGACGCCCTGCGCAAGTCGCTGAAATCGCCCGGTCGACTTCGTCGAGTACGTGATCGCCCAGCAGCCGTTGCCGCCCGATCACTGGAGCCTCGACCCGGTAGACGGCGGCGGCCGGCTGGTCAGCGAGGGAGAGCACTTCATCGACCTGTGCAACCTGCTGATCGGCAAGCGCCCGGTGTCGGTGACCGCCCGCGCGCTGGGCAAGCTGCCCGACGATCTCCGGACGCTGTGCAATTTCTCGGTGACCCTGCACTACGACGGTGCCGCCGCCACGGTCGTCTTCAACGAGTCCGGCGTCCCTGGCTTCCCCCGGGAGCGGCTGTCCGTGTTCGCCAAAGGCCAGGTGGCCATCCTGGACGATTTCGGGAAGCTCACCGAGTTCGGCCCGGGCAAGCCGCGCACCAAGGGCTCCGGCCTGCACAAGTCCATGGGTCACGCCGAGGAGCTCGAGCAGTTCGTCCGCGCCGTGAAGGGCGAGCCGAACCATCTCCTGTCCTGGGCGGGCTCCTCGCTGGCGACGCTGTGCATGTTCGCGGCCCAGGAGAGCATCAGGCTCGGCGCCGAGATCGACCTCGACCAGTTTCACCGGTCATTGCTAGCCCCGGCCGACGACTCCGGCCCGGAGGCGGATGGCACCTCGGCAGAAGCGCCCGACCGGGCAGACGCACCCGTCAGGATCAGCTGAGCGAATCGGTCGAGTCAGGGTCGGCGAGTTGCGCGCGACGCGCGCAACTCGCCAGGTCCGGGTGGTCAGGTCCCGGCCGAGTCTGAGCCGCCCGGCCTGCGCGCCGCCCGCAGCTGCCGGAGCCGACGTCGGCCCACGAGCGCCGAGGCGGCGCCGCCAGTGACGGCGTCAGACACGACCGAGATCGCCCGGCTGACCAGGGCGACGGTAACGGCGATCGTGGTCGTCGTCTGCGTGTGCAGGACCCCGATCATCACCGCCTCCCGGACACCCGCGCCGGCCGGGGCGAACACCGCAACGAACCCGACGGCCCAGGCGAGCGAGTAAGAACCGACCGACAGCAGCAGCGTGCCCTGCCGGTCGCCGGCCAGCTGCCGCATCAGCACGTAGATCATGAGCCCGTTGCAGCACCAGCCGCCCAACGCCCACGCCATGGTCCGCGCGAGGCCCCGGTAACTCACGCCCTGCAGCAGCGATGGCTGGTGCGCCAGCCGCAGGACGAGGCGAAGCAGCCGGTTCAAGACCGGCGGAGACAACGCCACGATGCCGACCGGTATCAGGAAGAGGATCCAGAAGTACTGGGCGACCGACCCGGCGGTCGCGAAAGGCAGCGTAATCGCGGCGACTACCGCTCCCGAGCAGGTCATCACGGCATAGCAAAGCAGGACGGACAAGGCGGACCTGCTCCGGGGGATGCCGCGGTCGGCCCCGAGCTCCGACTGGGCAAGCACCGGCCAGATGCTG
The DNA here is from genome assembly GCA_963804455.1 of uncultured Actinomycetes bacterium. Taxonomy (GTDB): domain Bacteria; phylum Actinomycetota; class Actinomycetes; order Streptosporangiales; family Streptosporangiaceae; genus RYN-230. Next base: position 54,388 of record CAWDRD010000005.1, on the reverse strand, counting down.
CCGGGAACATATTTCGCGAGCTGGCCGATGAACATGATTCGCCAGGCCTCGGGAAGCGACAGCCGCGAGCCGAGATCGGCGAGCATTTCCCGCCAGACCATGAGGCTGCAGACAAGCCCGCCGAGGCTGAAGGTGAACGCAAGCAGCAGGCCCGGCGCGGACAATTGCTGAACCTCATGCCAGAGCGTGCCCGCCTGGCCGTAGAGGGCGACGGCCAGGAGGGCCAGCACGAGAACCAGGAAGCCGAATCGGAACGCCTTGGATCTCATCAGGCGCAGCAGCGGGACGAGCCAGCGCGCGAACGGCACGCTGGCGAGACCCCCGGCTGGGGCCTGAGCCGGATCTACGGCAGTAAAGTCGGAAGCGCCCGGGACCGCCGAGCCCTGCGGGCGGGGGTCATCCGACGGTTCCGGATCAGCCACCGGCCCGCCCGCTCCGTCGGTACTAGAGGCTGAGCGAACGGGCCCTGGACGCGACATTCCTATCGGATCGGCTTCTCGAACGCATACCCGACGCGCCGCCCGAGGTATCCGAGTGTCCGGTGGACCCGGAACTCCAGCTTCGCGCCCCATCTGATCGGGGCCGGGTAGCCGGGGAGCCAGACATCATCCAGCGGGGCGATGCTGGAGGCGAACGAAACCGGCCGCAGGCCGTTGCGTTCTGCCATCTTGCGGATCTCGATCGGCGAGAAGAGATGGGCGTAGCCGTAATGCAGCGTCTTCTCGCGCGTCATCTTCCAGATTCCCAGCGCGTAGGGCGGGTTCCACCAGTTGGGCACCGTGAGGATCACGTGGCCCCCCGGCTTGGTGGTGCGGGCCATCTCGTTCACGGCCTTCTGCCGTCCTTCAGCAGACGGGATGTGGTCGATCGTGGACATGGAGACGGCTACGTCGAACGTCCCGTCCTCGTACGGCAGGTCGCACGCGTCGGCCACCTCGAACGTGAACTTCGCGGCCAGGTCGGGATGCAGTTCCCGCTTCAGGATCTTCTCGGCACCCTCAATGGACTGCGGGCTCAGGTCGATCGCCGTCCAGTGGCCGATCTTGCGGGCGTAGTAGATCTCGTCAATGGGAAACGAGCAGCCGACGTTGAGGACCGACTTGCCGTCCATCCCCACGCGCTCCATCAGGGTGTAGTCGCTCCGCAGCTTGGAGTACATGTACGTGTACTGGTCGCGGGGATCGTGCTCCTCGAACTGCGCCCCGAGTTCCTCGTAGGCCGAGTGCGCGGCCTCGGAGCGGGACTTCGGCTTTGTCGTAGCTTCAACCATTATGTCGGGACTCTCCCTCAGTAAGGTCCTTGTCCAAGGCGATCACCGTAGCAGAGGAGGCCTAACCCGGATTTCCGCTCCAGTAGATCAGCCTCATCTTGGCCGTCGCCACCCAAGGGACCGGGCCTGGGCCCAGCTACGGGCAGGGACCCAGCGGAGCGCGCCCTGAGGCCAAGTCTGCAGGGTGCAAGTTTATCAGGACCGAGAATAGCGGGCACACTCAGCTGCGCGGCCATCGTTGTCCAGACGGGGCACGCCTGAGACCTGCTACGGCCTGGCCAAGACGACAATAACCAGCCCTGACACGACCAGGAGCGAGCCCATCCAGGTCAGTATGTTGGCGCGTTCGTGCAGGACGAGGATGCTTGCGGTCAGGATTCCGAGATAGCCGAGGGCGTTGAACGGGTAGGCGACGCTCAGCGGTACCCGGGACAGCGTGGCCAGCCAGGCTATCGCAGAGATGCCGAACACCAAGAGCCCGAGTAGCACCCACGGCGAGGTGGCCGCGCTGACCGTCAGCGACCCGCCGGAGTCGGTTGCACGAGATGTCGCGATCTGCATGCCGTGTTTAAGCATCACCTGCCCGATGGCCGCGGTCGCCACGGCGAACAGCAACAGGGCCAGGCTTCCTATGGTCAAATGATGCCTCCTGGAAATGTCCTCATGGCTGGGAAGCCTTGGCTGGTGCGGCTCCCGCGACCGCGCGGGCTGTCTCACGGCAGCGCGGCCGGGCCCGCACCCGGACGGAACGGGCCAGCAGCGTCAGATGGCTTCGACATGTATCGTCTCCTGCGCGTGCGGGGTTAGCCGCAGAACGTACTGGTAGCCGAACAGTGTGGGCCGGGCGCGGACGAGTGCCTTGTCGATCTTGTGCGTGATCCCAAGTCTCTGCCCGTCCGATTCCGAGATAGCCCGGAGCGGCAGTCCGGTGGCCCGCTCTTCCAGGATGTCGAATCCGCTGGCGCGGACCAGCCGGCGCAGGGTCGCCCGGGTAAAGAACCGCAGATGCGTCTCGTCCAGGATACCCCGGCGGTCGTAGCCGAACAGGCCCGCGGCGACCCTTATCCGGGGGTACCAGTGCGCGAAATTCGGAACCGACAGCAGCACCTGGCCGCCTGGCCGCAACACTCTGCACATGTCGCGCAGCACCTCGCCCGGCCGTGACAGGTGCTCGATGACGTCTGCGGCGACGATGACGTCGAAGCCCTCACCCACCTCACCAGGGATGCCTTCTTCGAGGCTGGCCTGGACGAAGTGGTCGGTGCGTTCCCGCACGCCCGGGATCTCCAGGCAGTCCAGGCCGGTCACCTGATGACCGGCGGCCCGGGCGTGTGCCGCGAAGAGGCCGCCCGAACAGCCGAGGTCGAGGATGCGGCACCCGGACATGCCGCCCATCATTTCCAGTATCACCGCGTGCGAGGACCCGTCACCGTCTTTGAACGCGTAGTCCGCTGGCTTGGGTACCCATTCCGAGGTGCCGAACCCCATGGTCACCAGGCGGTATTCGAGTACATCCTTGATCACGTCCTTGGCGTAGCGTATGCCGTTGACATAGCAGATCTCGTCGCCGTAGTACGTGGGAATCGGGATTTCCAGGATTCGCTTTCCAGCGTTGAGGAGCTGGACGATGATCTGGGTATCGAAGTCGAAATCATTGGTGTTGTGCTCGAACGGGATATCGCGCAGCGCGCTGGTGCTGTACACGCGGTACCCGGAATGGAACTCAGTAAGCTGAGCACCGAGCAGCGCGTTCTCGGCTCTAGTGAGGATCCGGTTGCCGACCAGCTTGTATAGCGGCATCCCGCCGCGGCGGGCGGCCCCCTTTTCCATCATGCGGGAGCCCATCACGGCATCGCATTCGCCGCGCTCCACCGGGGCTACCATCTCCGGCAGCATCTCGGGTGCGTACTGGCCATCCCCGTGCAGCAGGACGACGATGTCGAGCCCGCGCTCCAGCGCCAGCTTGTAGGCCGCCTTCTGGTTACCGCCGTAGCCGAGGTTCTTGGTATGCCGCACCACCAGGGTCGGCGGCGCGTCCGGCCGCTGGGCCCAGGCCTGCCCGTGGGCGAAGGTGTCGTCGTGGCTCGCGTCGTCGAGCACGATCACCTCGGCGATCCGCTCCCGGAAGTCAGCCGGAACGCGATCGAGCGTCGCGGCCAGGGTTGACACAGCGTTGTAGGCAACCACAAGGATGCCGATACGGGGGCGAACCAGACCGTTGCCGCTCACTATTTCAGGCTCCTCAGCTCATTTGACTCGCGTCTGATGGTACGACCCGCCGGGCATGCCAGGTGCTGCTGGCCGGGTTTGTTTGGGCCAGCGTCTGGATGATCACGAGGCGCCTGGCGTGCTGGGCTGGTGTGCGAGCTGCTCGCCGTCTCGGCCGCGCGGCTGCCGACCAGTAATGGCAAGACGCGATCCCTGGGCCGGCCTCTCGTCCGCCGTCGCCGTTGGCACAGTTCGCTGGTTTGGCTCGTGCGCTCGCGCTGCGCCGGGCGTCAGGCCGTAGGATCGCTCGGGTGAGCGTCCCCAGTGCCCGCCTGTCCGCGCCTGCGGCGAGATCGGGCGCCGACCGCCGGAGTCGTATCCCAGTCAGCGACCTGCTCGCGATCGTCGGCCTCGTCGCCGAAGCCGTGCTGATCGAGTTCTCCCTGCGGCACCTGCTGACCAGGCCGTTCTTCTACGACGAGGCCTGGCGGGCGTACGAAATCTCCCTGGGCCCTAGCTTCCTGGCGCAGCTGCACTCGGCCGTGGGCCCACTGGCGCTTGGCTGGCTCGGCATCGAGAACGTGGCGCGCCTGCTGCTGGGCAACACCGAGGCGGGGCTCCGCGCACCTATGTTCCTGGTTCTGCCCTTGCTCGCGGCAGCGACCTACCTGCTGGCCCGGCGCTGGCTCGGCATCGCGGTGAGCTTCTGTGTAGCCGGCCTGCTGCTCGTCAACCTCTGGATCGTCAACTATGGGCTGCAGAACAAGTCCTACGCGTACGAGGGGCTGTTCGCCGTCGCCACCGTCGCGCTGTACCTGCTGGTGCGGCGAACTGCCTGGCGTCCGCCTCAGCTCTTCGGACTCTACGCCGCGCTGGGCCTGACCTGCGTGTTCTCGCTGCCGAACCTGTTCGTGGTGGTACCCCTGCTGGCGCTGGACCTGGCCGAGACGGTCCGCGCCCGGCACCAGGTCGCACTGCGCATCGCGGGGGAGGCCCTGGCCGGAGCGATCGCGCTGGCCAACTATGTGGTGTTCCTGGCCCCGCAGGGAGGCGTGGCAGGCACCTCATACTTTGATGCGAACTACGCGCCGCACCGCATTGCAGGGTTCGCGCGCTTCACCATCAACGGCCTTGAGTCGTACGTCCCCTCGATAATCACTGGCGTCGCCGGCGCGACCAACGCGGCCCCTTCCTACGTGCTTCCGCCCGCCGCCCACCACGTGCTCGCCGTTGGCCTGGCGATCCTGCTGGCCGCCGGGATCGTGGCCGCCGCCCGGGACGCCGCCGGGAGGGCGCTCATCGTGGCCGTCGGCGGAGCGCTGCTGCTCGAACTCCTCGGGTCCGCGCTGCGTAAGTGGCCGTTCGGCCTGATCCGCGTGAACATCTTCGTGGTGCCGCTGCTCTACGTACTTGGCGGGATTGGCGCTGTATGGCTGACCAGGACACTCCGCGGCCGCCACCGGGACGACGACGGCCAGCCTGTCGCCGTCATCTGGTGGCGCGCGATGGCCCTGGCGGTCGCCGCGGTGGCACTGGTCATCACCGGGGCTACGGCTGGCGTGGCCACGGCAAAGACATTCGCCGAGTCGAGCGAGCTGCAGACCAGGCCGACCATGTTCGGCGGTGTCAAGGCGGCAGTAGCTGTCGCCCGCAGGGCGGCCACCCCTGACGACCTGGTCATCATCAGGGCCGACCGGTCCACGCCGATCTGGTACGCCACTCCGTGGCTGTATTACATGGAGAAGTACCGGGGATATCCGGAGGCGGTCGCCGCCCGCCCGCGTGTCCCAGCCCGGAACACCATCTCCGTTGTTTTCGTCACGCCCGGAGCCGTTCGACCACTTCCTCGCCGCGCACGCCGGCAGCCCGGCCATCTTCCTGCTGGAATTCAACCTTCCCGGTTACCGCTTCCCCCCGTGGGCGCATCAGGAGTCGCTGAACACCTTGCGGCGATTCGGCTACTGCCCGGTCAGCGACATCGCGTATCCGGTCACCGGACACCTTACGGTGCTGAGAGCTGGATGCTCCAAGACCTAAGAGAATCTTCGGTAATTGAGTGAATCTGAGGTCGGGGCGAAGGCCAGTTGTGAGCCAGGCAGGCAGCTGGCACGAGCCCGAGTTCGCAGGCCGAGCTGGCGGTGCTGTGGGTCACCGCCCCATGGCCCGCTGTAGCCCCGACGGGCCTCCCGCCCGGGCTGGGAGCCTCATGGTGCGGGTCCGTAGGCGTGGTGTGGCCACCATCCGATCAGGAAGACGAGGCCTGCCGCGGAAAGGAGGAGCACCGGCCAGTAGATGGCCCGCGGCAGTTTCGCAGCTGCGCCGATGAAGAGGGGGAACGCGGTCCAGACAAACCGCGGCTTGTTGATGTCCCCGGCGGTGGTCACCGACAGCAGTAGCACGAGCACGCCGAAAAGGACCACCGGAAGCGGCAGCCGGGCGGCTACTGTCATGGCTATGCCGGCCGCGGCAGCGACAACCATGATGATGAGCATCACGTAGAAAAGCTTGTCGGGCGTGATCGCGGGGTCGAACACCCTGCGGAGGGTGTCACCGCCCCAGTCGAGGTGAGGACGCCAGCCGTCCTTCTCGGCCCGAAACCAGAACGCATAGTCGTGATAGCGGCGTCCGAGATAGCCGAAGAAGGCGAGAATGCCGAGCGGGGTGAGCACCGGAGCGAGCAGGGCACGCCACTCGCGGCGGGTCCAGATCGCCTGAATCGCGGCGGCGCCTGAGACCGCAACGAGAACGATCATGGTCGGCCGCTCGGCAGTGGAGACGGCGCCGATGATCCCGGCGAGCAGCCAGCGCCGGTCGAGGAGGGCAAGGAGCACGGCTGCGCCGAGAGCAACAGCCAGCGGCTCGGAGTAAAGCAGTCCGAAGGTCATCGCGCCCGGGAAGGCGCAATAGAGCCCGACAGCGCGATCGGCGACGTACCGATCACGCACGCGAACCGCCAATGCCCAGACGCCGAGCGCCGACGCGGCTCCCGCGAGAAGGCTGACCACGAGTCCGGCGATCAGGTAATTGCCGCCGGTCAGGTAGCTGGCCAGCCGGATCAGCAGCGCGAAGAGCGGGAAGAATGCGGTCCGCCCGTCCATCACAGTGCCCCGCCACGGGAAGGGCGGTTTCAGCGGATAGCCGCTCTGGGCGATGCCCAGGTAGTACGTGGCGTCTTTGAAGATGAAATGCCAGGACCAGGGATGGCTCTGGCCGTAGATCAGGTCTGAGCCGTACCAGGTCGCCAATATCAGGGCCCAGGTGGCTGCGAACACGAGAAGGGGAAACAGCCAGGCGCGCGGTAGCCGGTCGCTCAGCGTCGGCCGCCCAGGGTGAGCGGGCTCCGCGCTACCAGCGCGCGGCCGCAGGAGCGTCATGGTCGGGTGAAGAGCAGGATAGGGTCCGGGCCGACGCGGATGGCCGTCACCCGGTCCCCGGCCAGATCGTGGCGCCACGCCCCGATTTCAGTCTGCGTCTGGTGCGAGCGGACGATCCAGATCCGCCCACGGGCACCGGCCGGTTCCGCAGCGATCTTGGCCCGCGCCGCCGCTAGCGCGTTCGCGATGTCCACAGCCTGGCGCGCGGTCAGCACGACCATCCACGGCAGGCGGGGATAGGCGACGACGTGGCCGTTGGGGCCGTCACCGGCGGGAAACGAGGGATTGGGCGGGTAGTAATACGCAAATCCGTAGCTGGCTCCGTAGCTGACGATGACGACGTCCCCGTGCCGGAAGTGGGCGTCGAGGTACACAACCTCAGCGTGCACATTTTCGTTGGGTATCGAGCGGGACCTGATGAAGGCGTCCGTCGCTGGCACCCAGGCGGCAAGTGCGGCTGCGGCCACGACCAGCGCGGCCCGGCGGTCGAGCGCGGCGGCCAGGCGCCCGGCGGCGGCGACCGCGACGGCCATTAGCAGCGGGACGGACACGAGCCAGAAGGTGGAAGTCCGGAGGTCCCCGAACGGGTACTTGCGGGCGGCGCTCGCGACCACGACGATCGCCAGGGTCACCGGGAACATCGCCGCCAGAGCGAAGCGCCGCAGCCAGAGCAGCGCCGCGATGCCCGCCAGCGCCAGCACCGAATCGATGATGAGGAACCTGAACCCCATGTACGGCGCGAGCTGGTGCAACTGCAGGTGGATGAAGGAGACCGCGGCGGACACGCTCCGGGTCGGTATGTAGAAGGGGGCCCAGTAGGTGACGAGGTTGTGGCTGATCTGCGGGCGGATGAGGGCCGCGTAGATCGCGAAGCTCACAACGAGCATTCCTGCGGAGGCGCTGGCGAGTTCGACGAGCCGTCGATAGTGCCGTGTCACCAGGCATTCGAGTGCCAGAGAAGCCATGGCGGCGACTCCGACGAAGATCACTGTGTTGGCGAACAACATACCGATGGAAGCGGTGGCGGCGATCGCGACGAGGCGCCGGATGCGCCATTCGTTCTCGATCCGCGCCACGAGGAGCCACAGGACCAGGCCTGCGAATGCCTCGGCCGTGTATTGCTTCAGGTCACCCCGGACCAGCATTGCCGGTGACAGCAGAACGGCGGCACCGGTCAGCATCCCCGTGGTCAAGCGGGATAGCTGAAGCTCGCGCCCGAAGAGATATCCAGCGACCGCCGCCAGCATCGTAAAACCGAGCGGCACGAGCCGCAGCCGCTGGGCGCCGCCGAAGGGCACCAGCCGCAGCAGGAACGTCCACCCCAAGGGCGTGCTCGATGCCAGCGACGGGGTGAGCCCGATCCTCGCCCGGACCGAGTCGGCGACCCAGGCCTCGTCGACCCAGAAGGAATGACGGAGCAGGTACGGCACGTCGTGGACGAGCAGTACGGACAGCCCGATGGCGACGATGAGGCAGACCTCGATCACACCGGGCTTCCCGGGCGAGCGCCCGCTGCGGTCATCCCGCGGATGGCCCGGATGAGTTACAAGAGGAACACGCATGATGTGGGTACCCTAACGGCCCGAGGCGGCGCGATGGCGCCAGGATTGCCTGCCCGGCCGTACCGCCTGGCCAGGCGCTGCCGAGGCAGCCGACCGGGTTACGGGCGGTGCTCCAGGGGCTGGCTTGGATGTCAGTGACCTGGGCGGGCCCTCGGCGCCGTCGCATGGCGTGGTGCGGGACTCCGGGCGGCAGCCTTACATCGGCAGTAGCGCTCCATGGTCGTGGCAGGCGCGGGTAGGTTACCGGCCTACGCTCAATCATGGCCCGATATCCTGCGCAACCATGGGTATTCGAGTGACGATGGCAGGCGCCGCGCGCGCCGATCCGCAGGCTGTGCCCGGCCGGACCGCGGGGCACCGGCCCGCGCACCTGGCTGGCGTGGCCGCGCTGACCGCCGTCACCGCCGCCGCCTACTCGGTCTTCGCGCTCTTCCGTATGTACACGTTTCAGACGGCCTCTTATGATCTGGTGATCTTCGACCAGGCGGTCCGGTCATACGCGCACTTCCACCCAGGCATCTCGATCGTGAAGGGGCTGCACAACCGGTTCGGCCCGCACTTCTCGGTGCTGGGCGACCACTGGTCGCCGATCCTGGCCGTGCTGTCCCCGCTGTACTGGATCTACCCCCGCCCGCAAACCCTGCTCGTGGCCCAGGCGGTGCTGTTCGCGCTGGCCATACCCCCACTGTGGATCTTTGCCCGGCGGGCCTTCGGCGGCGGCGGGAAGGCCACCGCGGCCGCCTACCTGGTCTCCATCTCGTACGCGCTGAGCTGGCCGATCGCCTCAGCTATCGGCTTCGACTTCCACGAGGTGGCGTTCGCGCCGGTGCTGATCGCCGTGGCGCTGGAACGGCTGCAGGCAGGCCGGCTGCGCACCGCGCTGATCGCGCTGGCCGCGCTGCTGCTGGTCAAGGAGGACATGGGCTTCCTGGTCGCTGGGATCGGCGTCTACCTCGCGGTGGACCGGCAGCGGGTGGTGCGGCGGCAGGTGCTGGTCGGGCTCGCCCTCATCGTGGTTGGCCTGGCTGACAGCGTGATCGCCACGTACATCCTCATCCCGGCCATGGGCGGCCGGTCGGACTACTACTGGGCGTACAGCGCGCTCGGCAGCAATGTCCCGCAGGCCGCCGCGCATCTGGTCACCCACCCGGTCAGCTCGGCCCGGCTGCTCATCACGCCGCGGGTCAAGCTGGACACGATGCTCTGGCTGCTGGCCGCGTTCTGCTTTCTGTCGCTGCGCTCGCCCATCGTGATCGCCGCCATCCCGCTGCTGCTGGAACGCATGCTGGCCAGCAAGTTCCCCAACTGGTGGGTGACCTCGTTCCAGTACAACGCCTACCTGGTGGCCATACTGGCGTTCGCCGCGGTGGACGGCGCGGCCCGGCTGGACCGGTGGTCGGCGCGGGTCCGGCAGCGTCTGGGCGCCCGGCAGGCCGAGCCAGCTGGGACAGCGCCGGCCGGGACGGCACCGGCCGCCACCACGGCGCCGGCCGCACGGCTACCGGGCCTGCTGACGCCGCCACGGCCGCTGCGGCGCCGCGGGCTGAGGCCGCTGCGGCTGACCCGCCGCGGGCCAGCACACCTGGGGCCGCACCCGGCCTGGTGCCCCCGGCACCGCGCGGTGCGGGCGCGGTCGCCCTCGCCTGTGCGGTGGCTATGGCCGCCGTCGCGGTCTGCCTCGTGCCACGGTTCGCCTACGGCCCCGCGCTGCACCCGTCGTTCTACCACCGGGACGCCCGGATGAATGCGGCGGCCGCGGCCGACGGCACGGTGCCCAGCGGGGTCACCGTCGAGGCGGTCAACTATCTTGGCCCGCAGCTGTCCGGGCGGGATACCGTGCTGCTCTGGGACGGTGACGGCGGATCACCGCTGTACCCGCCCTGGGTCGTCGCTGACGTCCGGCAGCAGGTGTTCACGTTCTACACGCTGCGGGAGCAGAAACAGCGGGTCGCGCTGCTGCTGCAGCATGGGTACCGGATCGTTTTCCAGCGCGATGGCTACCTCGTCCTGCACCAGGGTGCCGGGCGAGCGGCCAGCACCGGGTCGAGCAGCACCGGGTCGAGCAGCACCGGGTCGAGCAGCACCGGGTCGAGCAGCACCGGGTCGAGCAGCACCGGGTCGAGCAGCACCGGGTCGAGCAGCACGGGGGCGAAGGGGGGCAGCGGATGAGTGTCCGGGCCAGGGCCGCGGCTGCGGGCGCCTCGCCCGCCGGGGCCGGGGCTGGCGGCGTGACCGGGGCTGCGGGCGCGCCCGGCCTGCTGCTCGGGCGGCTCACCGTGCTGCCCACGCTGCTGGTGATGGCGTGGCTGCTGGTCGGGCTGCCGCTGCTACTGCTGGGCGTGTTCAGCCCGGTGCTGATGCTGGTGGTGTCGGTACCGCTGGCGGTGGTGCTGGTGGTAGCCGGCCTGCGCTGGCTGCCCGGGCGGTGGGAGAGCCCGTTCCCGGTGCGCACCCCCGCTCAGGCGCGCACCCCCTGGTGGGCGGTGCTGGGGGTGATCGCCGTCGCCGTGGCGTTCGGCGCCGACCAGCTGATCTACCACTCCCAGCAGATCATCATCATGCGTGACCCCGCGTCCTACATCCAGTTCGCGAACTGGATCTCCCAGCACGGCTCGCTGCCGATGCCCGCCGACCGGGCGGCGTTCGGCGGCAACCATCCCGGCATGTACTTCTACAGTTTCGCCTATTACCACCTACAAGGGCGCGGTGACGCCGCAGTTCATGGCGGGACTGCCGATGCTCCTGGCGGGCGGCTTCTGGATCGGCGGGGTCGGCGCGGCGGTGCGCTCGGGCCGGTGCTTGGGGCGTTCGGCGTGCTCACCTTCGGCGGCCTGGCCGCCCGGCTGGCCGGGCCGCGGTGGGCTCCGCTGGCCGCGCTGATCCTCGCGCTCTCCCTGCCCGAGCAGTTCACCAGCCGGTCCACCTACAGCGAGCCGGTCGTCCAGATCCTGTTCCTCGGCGGCCTCTGCCTGGTCATCGACTCGCTCGGCGCGGACGACGGCATGGCACGAAGGTCACCGCGGCGCTCGGCGGCCTGGCCCTGGGCCTGACCCTGCTGGTGCGCATCGACGGGGCCAGCGACATGCTGCCGGTGATCCCGTACTGCGGCCTGCTGCTGGTCAGCCGCAGGCGGCAGGCGGTCCCGCTGCTCGGCGGGCTGGTGGTCGGCGGGATCTTACGGCGCGGTGGACGGCCTGGTGCTGTCCCGGCCCTACCTGCACAGCATCAAGAGCTCGCTGGTGCCGCTGGCCGGGGCTCGGGGTGCTGGTGGCCGTACTCACCGCGATCGCGGTCCTGGTGCTGCGCCGCGCGTAGCCTGCCAGGGCGTGCAGCACCGGCTGCGCGGCAACTGGCTGCCCAACGCGGCGGCCGCGGTGGCCTTCGTGATCGCCGTCGGGCTTCACCGTCCGCCCGTACGTCCAGACCACGCACGCCGCCAGCTAACGCAGTTCACCCGCCACGTGATCGCCGGCTTCCAGCGGGCCGATCACCTGCCGGTCGACCCGACCCGGCCTGTACTACGAGATCAGCATGCACTGGGTGTTCTGGTACATCGGGCGTGCCCGCCGTGATGCTCGGCACCCTCGGCGCCGCGTTGCTCGCCCGCCGGTGCCTGCGCGGCAGCGCGCCGGCCTGGACGCTGCCGCTGATGATCTTCGCGTGGACCATCGTCACCACGCTGTACGCCCGTCGATCACCCCCGACCAGCCCTGGGCCAGCCGCCGGCTGGTGCCCGCCGTGCTGCCCGGCTTCATCCTGCTGGCGGTCTGGGCGCTGACTGGCTGATCGGCTGGCTGCGCGCAGCACGATCTCGACCGGTGACCTGCGGCGTGAGCCGCGCCGTCGGCGGCGTGGTCGCCTGGTGCTGCCCGCCGCGGTGACCACGTACGGGCTGGCGTGCCAGGTCGGCGGCCCGGCTCGGGATCCGGCCCGCCGTCGATGGCCTGGCGTTCACGACCACCTACGGCGGCGAGATCCCGGCGGTGAACGGCATGTGCGCGGCGATCCCGCGGAACGCATCGGTCGTCTTCATCGACAACGGCGCCGGTCGGCGACCGGCTCACCGAGGTCGTCCGCGGCATGTGCGATGTCCCGGTCGCGCGGATCAACCACCCGGCCACGGGTACCGTCGAGATCGTGCTGCGGCCATCCGGGCGGCGGGCCGGCAGCCGGTGCTGCTGGTGCGACCAAAGCGGAACTCGCCCGCTTCGGCGGGACGGCGACCGCCAGATCATGGCGCTGCGCAGTACCCAGGACGATCATGCGCTGACGACGCCGCCGAAGATCGTCCTGCCGCTCAACCTTGAACGTCTGGATGTCGGAGCCCCCCCGTGACTGCCCCTCTCGAACCCGTGCCCGCCGCGATTCCGAACCGGCGTTTCGCAGACGGCCGTAATCCCGGAGACAGTAGTAACGTCCCCGCCGGACTGAACCGGCACCGGAAAAGCCCGTACGTCTCGATCGTCCTGCCCTGCCACAACGAGCAGGGGCACGTTGTCGCCGAGGTGGAGCGGATCTGCGCGGCGATGGACGCGAGCGGCTACACCTACGAGCTCCTTGCCTACGACGACGCGTCCACCGACGCGACCCTGGCCCGGCTGCACGAGGTCGCGCCGCAGTTCCCGCATCTGCGGATCGTGCACTTCCACCGCAACGGCGGTTCGGGCACCGTCCGCCGCATCGGCACCCAGCAGGCCCGGGGCGAGATCGTGGTGTGGACCGACGCCGACATGACCTACCCGAACGAGCGCATCCCCGAGCTCGTCCAGATGCTGGAGAAGGACCCGACGCTGGACCAGGTCGTCGGGGCGCGGACCAGCGAGGAGGGCACCCACAAGTTCCTCCGGGTGCCCGCCAAGTGGTTCATCCGCAAGCTCGCCGAGGTGCTGACCAACTCCCAGATCCCGGACCTGAACTCCGGGCTGCGGGCGTTCCGGCGCGCAGGTCTCCCTGCCCTACCTGCGGCTGCTGCCGCCCGGGTTCTCCTGCGTCACCACGATCACCATCGCCTTCCTGTCCAACCAGCACGACGTGCGCTACGTGCCGATCGACTACGCGCAAGCGGGCGGGAACGTCGAAGTTCCGCTTCGTCAGGGACGCCTACCGCTACATCCTCCAGGTGCTGCGGATGGTGATGTACTTCAACCCGCTCAAGGTGCTCATGCCGGTCGCGCTGACCCTGCTCGGCCTGGGCATCGCCAAGGGCATCTACGACATGGTCGTGCACCCCCTGCACGTTCGCGGCCGACACCGTGCTGATCTTCGTGACCGGCCTGATCATCGCGTCGCTGGCGCTGCTCGCCGACCTGATCGTCCGATCCCGGGGTGATACGTGACCATGGGCGCAGGGGAGGAGGGCGCTGCTACTCCGGCCGGTCAGCGGCGCCCCCGGCCGGCCCGTGCCGTCGCGGTGCTGCCTGACAGGTTACGGCCAGCCGGAGCGCCAGGAGACCTCGAACAGGGCGCCTCCGAGGCCGGATTCGCCGATCCGCCAGTGACCGCCGGTCGACCGGACGATCGAGTCAGCGATGGCCAGCCCGAGGCCGGCCCCGCTACTGTGCCCGGTGGCGCTGTGCTCAGCGGCCCGGTGGAACCGGTCGAACAGCCGGGCCCGGTCCGCGGCGGGGATGCCCGGGCCGCTGTCCTCCACCGTCATAGTGGTCCGGTTGCCGCGCTGCGCCACGCTGATCCGGACGCTGCCGCCCGGGTCCGCGTACCGGCAGGCGTTGTCCACGAGCACGCCGGCCAGCCGGTCGATCCATTCCGGCGGCGCGCTGATCTGGGCCTGGTCCGTCGCGGCCACGGTGACCGTGACCCCGCCCGAGCGGGCACGGGTGACCGCCTGGAAGCGCTCGGCGCACTCGTGCGCGATCGTGGCCAGGTCAACCTGCTCGGCCCCGGGCCGCGGTGGCTCGGAGTCGAACCGGGCCAGCCAGAGCAGATCTTCCACGATCCGGCGCAGCCGCTGGCTCTCGCCCTGGATCCGGGTCAGCGCCGCCTGGTACTCGCGGGCCGACCGCGCCGCGGTCAGCGCGATGCCGGTTTCCGCGGTGATGACGCTGAGCGGGGTGCGCAGCTCGTGTGAGGCGTCCGCGGTGAACTCCAGCTGGCGGCGCCGGGACTGCTCGGCTGGGGACAGCGCCTGCAGCCCGATGACCAGCGCCCCGGCGAACATGGCCAGCAGCAGCACGGGAGCGGCCAGCGCCTCGCCGTCGCGCAGCACATCCTCGATGTGCTGCTGCTCGGCCAGATTCTGCCCGGCTACCAGCCAGCGGCCCTGCTGCCGGATGGCGGCCAGCCGGAACGCGGTGCCGCCGAGCAGCTCGGTGGCGGGCTGGCCGGTGGCTGGCACCTTGCTGCCGGGCAGGGCCGGGGCGCCTGCGGTCAGCGGCACCGCGCGGTGACCGGGGGTCGCGCGCCACAGGAACAGCGGGGCCTCGTCCGCATCGTTGTCCACCGGCCCGGTGTACGCCGGGCTCACGTCGGACAGGCGCTCCCGCAGCCGGGCGTCCACCGCGGCCACCAGCCGTCCGGTGACCACCCGGTCCAGCACGGCCACGCAGCCGGCGTACACGATGCCGACCAGCAGCGTCGCGGTCAGCGCGATCCTGGCCGCGTGCGCCACCTGCGGGGGCAGCGCCCCGCGCAGTGCCGCCCGGCGGTGCAGCATCAGCTGGCCATGATCCGGTACCCGACGGCGCGCACTGACTCGATCCGCACCCGGCCTGCCGCCAGCTTGGCGCGCAGCCGGGCCATGTGCACGTCGATGGTGTTGGATCCCAGCGCGTCGGCCTCGTTGTCCCAGACCCGGTGGCGATCGACCGCCGGTCCACCACGGCGGGGGACCGGCGCATGAGCATCTCCAGGATGCCGAGCTCGGTTCCGGTCAGGGCGGGCCGGTGGGTCCCGATCCGCACCTCCCTGATCGCTGGGTCGAATACCACGTCGCCCACTATCAGCTGGGGCGGCTGCGCCGTCCGGCGGCCGCCGCAGCAGGGCCCGGATCCGGGCCAGCAGCTCGGCGAAATCAAAGGGCTTGACCAGGTAGTCGTCGGCGCCCTGGTCCAGCCCGGTGACCCGGTCCGCGGGCGTGTCCCGGGCGGTCAGCATCAGCACCGCGGCGGGCACCGCGGCCCGCCGCATCCACACGCAGCACCTCCAGGCCGGACATCCGGGGCATCCGCCAGTCCAGCACTACCACCTCGTAGTCGTAGCTGCGCAGGTAGTCCAGGGCCGCCTCGCCGTCGGGCACGGCGTCAACCATGTAGCCGCTCTCCTGCAGCCCCCGGCTGAGTGCCTCGCGCAGCCCCCGGTCGTCCTCGGCCACCAGCACCCGCATCGTCGCCTCCGGGATCACCGGGGCAGGCGGCGCCAGACGGGCCGGGGGAGGGCCCGGAGCACGGCCGCCAGCACGGCGAGCGGCGGCGGTACCCAGATGGTGCCGCGGCCGCGGGCGAGCCCGGCGGCGACCGCCGTGCCCACCGCGGATGGTGTCGTCGCCAGCGGGGCCGGCGTCATGCCCGCCGTCATCCGGCCGGTCACGAAACCCGGCCGGACCAGCAGTACCCGCACCCCGCTGCCGTGCAGCGCGTCGGCCAGCCCGCGGGCGAACGCGTCCAGGCCGGCCTTGGCCGCGCCGTAGACGAAGTTGGCCTTGCGCGGCCGGATCGCGGCGACCGAGGACAGCACCACGATGGTGCCGTGCCGCTGCGCGCGCAGGTGCTGGCCGCCGCGAGCAGTGTGGTCACGTGCCCGGTGAAGTTGGTCTCGACCAGCCGCCCGGCGCGCAGCCGGGTCACCGTCCAGCGTCTCCTGCGCCGGCCAGGATGCCCGCGGCCGAGATGACCAGGTCCACTTCCCCGGCCGCGAAGACCTGCGCCGATCAGCGGCCTGGTGGGTATCCAGCGCGGTGGCGTCGTACGGCAGCGTCCGGACCTGGTAGCTGCAGCGCCTTGCCCGCGGCGGCCAGCCGCCGCTCGTCCCGCCCGGCCAGCAGCACCTCGGTGTCCGGCGGGCGCGCCCAGCGCGGCCAGGATCGCCAGGCCGATCTCGCTGGTCCCGCCGAGCAGCAGCACCCGGCGGGCCGCGCCGCGGCCGTGCAGCACCGCTCCCGCTGCACCGCCGGCTCCTGCTTCGCCGCCGTCTCCCGCTCTACCACGGGCCCTCCTCAGCCTGGCCGGGCTGGCTCAGCATAGGCCTATCCGCCGGCCGAGGTCGGAGCGGAACACCCCAGCCGGGTCGAGGCGGGCCCGCTCGGCGCGCCAGCCGGCCAGCTCGGGGACAGGTCGCCGCGCAGGTGCCGCGGCTCATCCTGCTGTCCTTGGCCAGGTAGACGCGGCCCCCCGCCTCGGCTACCCGCTGGTCCAGCTGGTCCAGCAGCGGGCCGAGCCGCGGATTGCTGCGCGGGCATGTCGATCGCCATGGACCAGCCGGGCAGCGGGAAGGACAGCTGGCCGCCGCCGGCTGAGCCGAACCGCTTCAGCGTGCCGAGGAACGGGGCGCAGCGCTGCCGCTGCACTGCCGTCAGTACCTCCGCGATGACGGCGTGCGCCGCCTCCGGGACCACGAACTGGTACTGCACGAAGCCCGTGCCGGCCGAGCAGCCCGGTTCCAGTCACTGACCTTGTCCAGCCGGTGGAAGAACGTGGGCAGGTCCGCGACGCCCGCTCACCTCCTGCGGGGCCTTGTGGAACCACAGCGTGTTGAAGCCGCGCGCGGACCAGCTGTTGAACGGGCAGACCGGCATCTCGGGGCGCGCCGCGGATGGCCTGGCTGGTAAGCCAGGCCAGCCGCCTCAGCCGGGTCCGGCTCGGCCAGGTGGTCGCCGGTGTCCAGGATGCCGCGGCCGAAGGACCGGCCGGTACGCCGTGGTGTCGACCCAGGCGACCGCGTACCGGTCCGGGGCCTCTTCCATCGCGCTGAGCAGCGCGTCGAGGCTGCCCAGGCGGCGCGCGGTGACCTGGGTCAGCGCGCTGCGCACCCGCAGCAGGCGGAGTCGTGGCCGACAGGATGATGCCGGTCAGGCCCATCCCGCCGACGGTGGCGCGGAAGGCCCCCGGGGTGCCGTCGGGAGTGAGCGTCTGGATCTCCCCGGTGCCGTCGAGCAGCTCGATCTCGTCGATCCAGGCCGCGATGCTGCCCACGTGACGCTGGTTCTTGCCGTGCACGTCCGCGGCGATCGCGCCGCCGACGGTGACGTGCCGGGTTCCTGGCAGCACCGGCAGCAGCAGGCCCTGCGGTACCAGCTGGGTGAGCAGCTCGGTGAACGTGACCGACCCGGCGGCGCGGACGGTGGCCGCGGCGGTGTCGATGGTGATGCCCGGCTCCGTCGCCGGGGCCAGCACGATCCCGCCGGCGTTCTGCGCGGCGTCGCCGTAGCTGCGGCCCGCCCCGCGGGCCAGCAGCCCGGGCGCGGGCCCCGCCGCCACCAGCTCCTGCAGCCGCTCCACCGGCATCGGGCCGAGCACGCGGGCCCGGGATGGGGCGGTGCGTCCCCATCCGGTCAGCAGCCGGTCACTGCTCTTCGGATCCGCATACGTCGTAGTCATCATTGACGCCCCAAAGTCACAGCCCATCACCTGCGGGCCATTGTTTTCCAGCTCGTTACCGGCTGGCTCGTTCCTTGTGTCTTATGCAAAGTCGCGTTATGCACATCAACATCCACCGCTACCGTCGCCCTGACCTGCACCGGCCGCTCGTGCAGGTCCTCCGGGCCTGCACTCGCTAGCCGGTTTTGCCTAACGCTCCTTACAGGCCGGCGACGAACAGCGTCAGCCAGGCCAGCTCGCAGCAGACCATCAGCCCGTCCCGGGAGATCAGGTCCTCGACCGGCTTGCCGGGCTGGCGGGTGGTGAGCCAGTCGAACCGGATCAGGGCGGCCGTCAGCGGCAGGGCACTGGCCAGGTGCATGGCGCGCAGCCAGCTGCCATGCTCCCCCCAGGCCCAGAGCAGGTAGGCCGAGATCATCGCGATGGTGATCGCCCGCTGGCCGCAGCCGCAGCAGCCCGGCGGTGTACCAGCGCATGACCGGGCGGTGCCGGGCCGCGTCCGCGCCGAGCACCTCGAGCTCGGTGAAGCGCTTGGCCGATCGCCACCATCAGCGCGCCCAGGCTGCACACGACCAGGAACCAGGCGGACGGGGGCACGTGGGTGGCCACGGCGCCGCCGAGCGCCCGCAGCACGAAGCCCGAGGCGACGAACAGCAGCTCGACCACGGGGACGTGCTTGAGCACCAGTGAGTACAGAACGGAGCTGACCAGGTAGGCGCCGATCACGCCGGCCAGCGCGGGCGAGCCGATCGCCAGGCTGGCGCCCTCGGCCCCGCGACGGCCAGGCCGGCCAGCACCAGCGCGTGCGGCCGCGGGCAGCCGGCCGGACGCCACCGCGCGCCGCCGCTTGACCGGGTGCCGCCGGTCCCGCTCCGCGTCGGCCACGTCGTTGACGAAGTAAACAGCAGCTGACGCGGCGCGTGAAGGCGGCCACGGCGACCAGCGCGTAGCCGAGGCCGTCGTCGCCGGCCGAGCGTGGCCCCGGCCAGCGGAGCGGCGAAGACCAGCAGGTTCTTGGGCCACTGCCGGGGCCGCGCGGTCTCCACCGCCGCCTGGAGCCAGCGCCACGGCCCGCCGGGGCGGGTCAGCGGCGCAGGCGGTCCGGGCGGTGCTTGCGGCAGCTCCCAGACGGGTCGTCACCGTGCGAACACGGCCGTGAAGTCGCGGCTGGCCGGAGTGTAGTACCGGTCCGGCAGGCTGCAGCTGGTCCGGGAGCATGTTGTGCGGGACCGGGCTGGCGTTGAGCCGTGGCAGGTAGTACATGAACGACATCCAGTCGGGGTTGATGTCCAGCTCCATCGCGTTGACCGCACCGGCCCGCTGCAGCAGGTCGGCCAGCTCCCGCACGTTCAGCGACGGGCCGTAGACGAAGATCACCCGCCCGTCCGCGGTGATCCCGATCCCGGACCGCCAGACGTAGTAGCCGCCGCCGAGGGTGGCGCCCCAGCTTGCCTTCGACGTCGTAGTCCACCGACGAGGGGATCTGGCCGTTCTGCACGATCAGGTGCAGGTTCTGCCGGACACCCGCCACGTCCGGGGTCATCTGCACGGTCTGCCCCACGTCCCGATCGCGATGTGCCCGTCCCGGTAGTAGACCACCGAGGCGATGCCCGGGGTCAGCGTGCCGACTGGTCGCGCCGTTCAGGTAGAACCCGCCGCCGGACGACGAGATCTTGAAGCCGCCGTTGAACGTGGCCAGCAGGCCCTGGCGGGTGCCCGGGGCCAGTTCTGGCGAGGCATGCCAGTTACCCGGGCCCGGGTCCTCCGTGCCCGGCCGCAGCTCGAACCGCACCAGCTTCTGGTTCATCGACACGACCGCCGCCACATAGGACGTGTAGACGCTGCTGGCGCGCAGGTCGGTGCCGAAAATGGCGGGCGCGCCATTGACGCTGCCGAGCACCCGCCAATTCCCCTCGCCGGGCAGTGGGTGCGGCTACCAGTGGCTGCAGGTTCGGCGGTGCGGTGTACACCGGCGCGGCCGCGGCCTTTCTGCCGTGGTGCTTCACCGGCTTGGCCACGCTGGCCGTCGGGCCGGTCAGGGCGAACGACGGCTTGCCGCCCGCCTTGGGCGGCTGGTAAGTGATCCACTCGCCGAGCGTCACCACGGGGCCGAGGTAGTGGTCGCGGGCCCACTCGGCGAGCCGCTCGGACGTGCTGCCGCCGCCCGGCGCGGTCAGGGCGTGGCCCACGGACCACGCCACGATCAGCACGAAGGTCAGCACCATGGCCAGCACGATCCGTACCCAGCGGCGGTTCCACAGACGGCGCCACAAGCGGCGCCTGCCGCCCCGGGGCGGCCTGCCCCGGGGGGGCCCACCATGGGACGGGCGGCCACGGGACGGGCCGCCCCGGGACGGGCGGTCGTCCTGCGGTGGCCGGCGGTACGGCCTCTCGTCCTGGAGTGGGCGGCCGTACGGCGGCGCGTCCTCAGGGAGTCTCCCGAACGGTGACCTGTCCCGCGGTGGCTGGCCGTAAGACTCCTGCGGCGGCTGGCCGTAAGACCTGTCCTGGGGCGGCTGGCCGTAGGGTGAGCTGTCCTGCGGCGGCTGGCCGTAAGACCTGTCCTGGGGCGGCTGGCCGTAGGGTGAGCCGTCCTGCGGCGGCTGGCCACGGCCACGCGCCCGGCCCTCACCCGGGCCAGGGACGATCAGCCGGCCAGAGCCTGGCTCGCCCCCGTCGAAGTCACGCCCGGACGTCGCTGGTCTAGGCACTCAGCATGCTCCTTCCGCCTGCGTCCGCCCACAACCCCGATACCCCGGATGACAGGTCTACCCGGGAATCATGAAGACTTCGTTACACGGGCCTCTGAATATCTGAACGGCACCGCAATGACAGCAGCAGATTAGCTGTACCCCGGCGCGGTCAGCGTACTTTGACCGCTACCAGGCAGGCATCATCACGGGTATCGGACCGCGCATTATCGAGCAGATGGTCGGCGAACTGGGCCACATCCAGCACGGGTGTGCTGGCCAGGCGCAGCAGCGCCTGCATCGAGCTGTCGATCGCCTCGTCGTGCCGCTCGATCAGCCCGTCGGTGAAAACCACCAGGGCATCACCGGGCCGCAGCGCGGTCGTGGTCTCCTCGTAGTAGGCATCCGGCTCCGCGCCGAGCAGGACGCCTTCCGGCAGCGCGAGTTCCTGTGCGGTCCCGTCCCGGACCAGGACGGGCGGCAGGTGGCCCGCGCGGGCCCAGCGCAGCGCCCGGTGCGCCGGGTCGTACAGCCCGCACACCGCGGTGCCGATGGTGCCCTCGGTGAGGTGGCAGGCGACGTTGTTCAGCCAGCCCAGCAGGGCGGCCGGGCCCGCCCCGGTGATGGCCAGGCCGCGCAGGCAGTTGCGCAAGGCCACCATTCCGGTGACCGCATCGATGCCGTGACCGGCGATGTCCCCGACGACCAGGAGGATCTCCCCGGCCGGGCAACGGGACCGCGTCGTACCAGTCGCCGCTGACCAGATGCCCGGGTCCGGCCGGGCGGTACCGGACGGCGACCTCCAGCCCGGGCGTGGCGACCGGCTCGGGTGTCTGCGGGGTGATGGCCTGCTGCAACCGCAGGGCCAGGCGGCGTTCCTCCTCGGCCCGCTCCTCGGTGTCGGCCAGCCGGTCCCGGGTGGCGGCAAAGGCCACCTGGGTGTGGTAATCAGCGGACACGTCCTGGTAGGCGCCCCGTACCGCGACCAGCGTGCCCGCCTGGTCGGTGATCGGCTCGGCGAACGCGCGCAGCTGCCGCACACTGCCGTCGTCCGCCCGGATGATCCGGAAGGCGGCCGCGGTCTCCCGCTGCTCCCGCAGCAGCGCGTCGCGGAAACCCGCCGCCGTGGCGATGTCGTCGGCCAGCACGTGCGCGGGCAGGTCGGCCACGGGGATCGGCGTGTCACCCGGCTGCCCGAACAGCGCGAAGGCCGGCTCGGTCCACAGCACGTCGCCGGTCAGCAGGTTCTCCTCCCAGCCGCCGATCCGGCCCAGCCGCTGCGCCTGCTGCAGCTGGGCGGTCAGCCGGTCGATCTCATCCGCGCGCCGCCATGTGATCACGATGCCGTCGTAGAGGCGGGTGATCCGTACGTCCAGGACCGGCGCCACCATGGCGTCGCCCGCGGGCGCGACGACCACGGGCGTGCTGATGATCTGCCCGGACATCTGCTGCGGCTCGCCTGTGCCGAGGGCCACGGCGGCGCGCTCGAACAGGCCGCCGGGCAGCGCGGCGGCCGGGTAGACCTCGAGCAGCGGCCGGTGCATCAGGTCGGCCGGGGCCCGGCCGGCCGGGTCGGCGAAGCCCTCGCTCAGGTAGCGGATCCGGAAATCGGCCAGCTGCCCGCCGCCATCCCGGATCGCGTTCGCGAACAGGGCGGACTCCAGCGTGGCGTCGAGCAGGCCGAACGCCCAGGCGGCGCGGTCGTCCGGGGCCAGGTCACCGCCACGCAGCCTGCGGCCCAGGGCCTGCCCGCAGAGGTCGGCGAGGCCGCCCAGCTGGCGGCGCAGGGCCCCGGGGAACTCCGTGACCGGGGCTGGCCAGCAGATCTCTATGGCGCCCACCGGGGCGGCGGTGCCGGGCAGCGGCAGCACCGCCCGCGCTGCCGCGGGCCAGCGGCCGATCCCGGGCGTGCGTACCCCGTCCGGCGGCCCCGCTGGCCACCAGGTCTCCTGCCCTTCCGTGGCCGCGCGCTGGGCGGCCGTGCCCATATCCGGGTGGATGCGGCGCCAGCGGCTGGCATCCCGCGCGCTGAACCCGGCCTGCCCGGCCAGTTCCAGGCCACCGTCCGGCTCTGCCAGCCACAGCGCCACCGCGGCCGCGCCGACCGGGATCAGGGCCTCCTCCAGCACGGCCGCGGCGACCCCGCTGCCGTCGGCCGCGTTCTCCATGGCCGCCCGGGCCAGGGCCGGTACCGGTTCCGGCGGCTCCGCCTGCGTCCCCGGCCGCGGCTCCGCCTGCGCGCTGGCGACCTGGGCGCCAGCGGGCTGATCGCTGGTGACGTGACCGCTGGTGAGCTGCTGGCTGGTGATCTGGGCGGCTAGCTCGGTCACGCTCGTCCCGGACTCGGCGGAGAGATAGGCCAGCTGGTCCTGCGCCTGGTCTGGTGAGTAGCCGAGCCGCTCCATCAGCACGCCCCGGGCCAGGTCCACCACCGAGCGGGCCGTGGCCGCAGCCGCGGCCTGGTCGAGCTCGCGTCGCTGCCGGGCGATCACCGCGGCGAGCCGGGCGAACTCCTGGCTGTCCGCCGCGCCAGCCACCTCTGGGCCGCCCGCCTCTGGGCCGCTGATCTCCGCGCTACGGGTCTCCGCGTTACTGATCTCTCTGGCGTTGGCTCCTGTCACGGTGGGTAGCCTCCCGGGACGGATGTGCGAGCCTGGCTTTCACGTTACCGGCCACGGGTGATCTACAAGGGCTATTTTTGCCCTGTCATCAGGCCGAGGTTTCGGTCTGCCCGGCCCGGGCACTGATCGTCGATTGCGCTGGGCCGCGCAGCCGGACAGATGGGAGTGCTTCGATGCCAGAGGTCGCGCTGGCCGGGAAGCAGCAGGCAGACCCGCGGCTGCAACAGCTGCTGGAGGGCCTGACCGCAGTGCGCGGCGGCGACTTTAGCACGCGGCTGCCGCTCACGGGTGATCCGCTGATGAACGAGATCGCCACTGTGTTCAACGGGATGACTGACCAGCTCGCCCTGTTCACGTCGGAGGTGACCCGGGTGGCCCGTGAGGTGGGCACCGAGGGCAAGCTCGGTGGCCAGGCGCAGGTGCCGGGGGTGGCCGGGACGTGGAAGGACCTGACCGACTCGGTCAACGCCATGGCCGGCAACCTCACCGGCCAGGTCCGCGACATCGCGCAGGTGGCCACCGCGGTGGCCCGCGGCGATCTCACCCAGAAGATCACCGTGGACGTCAAGGGCGAGATGCTCGAGCTCAAGGGCACCCTGAACACCATGGTCGACCAGCTGTCCGCGTTCGCGGACGAGGTGACCCGGGTGGCCCGCGAGGTGGGCACCGATGGCCGGCTGGGTGGTCAGGCGCAGGTGCCGGGGGTGGGCGGGACGTGGCGGGACCTGACCGACTCGGTGAACTTCATGGCCGGCAACCTGACCAGCCAGGTGCGCAACATCGCCCTGGTGACCACGGCGGTGGCCCAGGGTGATCTGTCCAAGAAGATCGACGTGGACGCCCGCGGCGAGATCCTGGAGCTGAAGACCACGATCAACACGATGGTGGACCAGCTGTCCTCGTTCGCCGCCGAGGTCACCCGGGTGGCCCGGGAAGTGGGCAGCAAGGGCCTGCTCGGCGGCCAGGCCGAGGTGGAAGGGCTGTCCGGCACCTGGAAGCGGCTCACCGAGAACGTGAACGAGCTGTCCGGCGAGCTGACCCGGCAGGTCCGTGCCATCGCCGAGGTGACCAGCGCGGTCGCCACCGGCGACCTGACCCGGTCCATCTCGGTCGAGGCCGAGGGTGAGGTGGCCGACCTCAAGGACAACATCAACGCCATGGTCCAGTCGCTGCGGGAGACGACCAAGGCCAACCAGGAGCAGTACTGGCTCAAGACCAACCTGGCCCGGATCGGCGGCCTGCTGCAGGGTCACCGGGACCTGGCCACGGTGGCTGAGCTGATCATGGATGAGCTGATCCCGCTGGTCGGGGCCCAGCACGGCACGTTCTTCATTGCCGACGACGCCGGCGTGGGCACCATCCTGCGGCTGATCGCCGGGTACGGCCTGCCGGACAGCGACCCGGGCAGCGGTGCGCCCCGCCAGTTCCGGCTCGGCCAGTCGCTGATCGGCCAGGTGGCCAAGACCAGGAAGCCGGTCGCTGGTGAGCGACGCGCCGCCCAGCTACCTGAAGATCTCCTCCGGGCTGGGCGAGGGCGCGCCGGTCAACCTGATCGTGCTGCCGATCGTGTTCGAGGGCCGGGTCCTCGGCGTGATCGAGGCCGGCTCGTTCAGCCGGTTCACCCAGGTGCACCAGGACTTCCTGGAGCAGCTGATGGAGACCATCGGGGTCAGCGTCAACACGATCATCGCGAACTCGCGCACCGACGACCTGCTGCAGGAGTCGCAGCGGCTGGCCGCCGAGCTCCAGGCCCGCACCGGGGAACTGCAGGCCCGGCAGGAAGAACTGCAGCGGTCCAACGCCGACCTGGAGGACAAGGCCGCCCAGCTGGCCCGGCAGAAGCGGGACATCGAGATCAAGAACGTCGAGATCGAGCAGGCCCGGCAGGAGATCGAGGCAGCGGGCCAAGCAGCTGGACCTGGCCTCGCGGTACAAGTCGCAGTTCCTCGCGAACGTCTCGCACGAACTGCGCACCCCGCTGAACAGCCTGCTCATCCTGGCCCGGCTGCTGGCCGCAGAACCCGGCGGACAACCTGACCCCCAAGCAGGTCGAGTACGCCAACGTGATCCACTCGTCCGGGTCGGACCTGCTGCTGCTGATCAACGACATCCTGGACCTGTCCCGGGTGGAGGCCGGGAAGCTGGAGATCCACCCAGAACAGTGCGCGATCGCGTCGCTCGCTGAGGACCTCAGGACCGTGTTCGAGCCGCTGGCGGCGGAGAAGCGGCTGGACTTCGCGGTCTCGGTGGGGTCTGGGGTGCCGGCCGAGATCTTCACCGACCGGCAGCGGCTCCGCCAGGTGCTGCACAACCTGCTGTCCAATGCGGTCAAGTTCACCCAGCACGGCCAGGTGGCCCTGCAGATCGGGCTGACCAGCCCATACGCACCGGGGGAGCAGGCCGCGATGGTGTTCTCGGTCACCGACACCGGCATCGGCATCTCTGATGACAGCCTGAAAACGATCTTTGAGGCGTTCCAGCAGGGCGACGGCACGACCAGCCGCCGCTACGGCGGCACCGGCCTGGGCCTGGCCATCAGCCGGGAGGTGGCTGCGCAGCTCGGCGGCCAGATCACCGCGCGCAGCCAGCCCGGCAGCGGCAGCACGTTCACCCTGTACCTGCCGGTCAGCTACCAGGGCGGCCCGGATGCCACTGTGACCCCGGCGCTGCCCGCCAATCCCGCAGCCGCGGCTCCGCCGCGGCGGCGGCCGGCCCGGGTGCCGCCACGGTCCCAGCCCCGCCCGCGGCCAGCAGCCCCGCGCTGGCGGCCCGGCAGGTTGGCCGGGCCGGGCCGTACGAACGGCTGCGCGGCAAGAAAGTCCTGATCGTCGACGACGATCTGCGCAACGCCTTCGCCATCACCAGCGTGCTGGAGCTGTACGGGCTCACCGTGCTGCACGCGTCCAGCGGCGCCCAGGGCATCGCGGCGCTGCGCGAGGGCGACGGCATCGATCTCGTGCTGATGGACGTGATGATGCCGGAGCTGGACGGCTACGCGACCACGGCCGCCATCCGGCAGCTGCCGCAGTTCGCGGACCTGCCCGTGATCGCGGTGACGGCGCGGGCCATGCAGGGGGACCGGGACAAGAGCCTCGCCGCCGGGGCCAGCGACTATGTGACCAAGCCGGTCGACACCGAGGAACTTCTCGCCTGCATGGAGCGCTGGCTGGCCGGGCCTCCACCCGGAACGTGAGCCAGGCCCGCGGTCTGGCGAACGCGCATCAGGTCGGCGGAACGCGTAATCGGACGGCTGCCCGCGGGGTATGGTGCCTGTCTGTCACCCGCCCCGCTCAGCCGGACTGCCGCCCGCCCCGGGCCCGCCGGACACCGAAGGGACGCTCAGGGCATGGCCGACCGGCTCAGCGACATCAACCGGACCTGGACCGCGCTGCGCCGCCGAGCCGACCGTTCGCCGGACCGGGAGCGGCTGCACGACGCGTTCGTCGAGGCTGACTACTTCTCACCCGCGTCCGAGCCCGACTCGATGGTGCTGTTCGGCCGGCGCGGTGCGGGGAAGACGCACACCCTGCTCGAGCTCGATCATCTCGTCCGGGGCAACGGGAACATCCCGGTCTACATCGACATGCGGCGGCTCGGCTCGAACTCGGGCATCTACGACAACCCGGGGATGCCGTTCCCGACCCGGGCCAGCCGCCTGCTGATCGACCTGATCGAGGTGGTGCACGAGAACCTCTTCCAGATGTGCGTGGCCGACTCCGCGCACGACCTCGACCTGGCCAAGCTCGGCCCGGCCCTGGACGACCTGGGCGAGGCCAGCACCCAGATCCGGGTGAACGGCACCATCTCGGTGACCCAGGGGAGCGGGACCAAGCTGAGCCGGGCCGTGTCCAAGCGAGCGGCCGCCCGGCTGGCCCGCAGCGGCTCCGGGCTGGACCTCAGCGCGTCGGTGACCCAGGACCAGGAAGTGGCGGACAACATCGCGCTGACCCGCGAGGGCAACGAGGATTTCTACATCCACCTCGGCTCGCTGGAAGCCGCCGTGGAGCGGGTCTGCGGAGCGCTGGAGGGCAGGTCGCTGTGGCTGCTCATCGACGAGTGGTCCGAGGCCATCCCGTACGAGCTGCAGCCGGTGCTGGCGGACATGCTGCGCCGGACGTTCATGCGCTTCCCGCACGTGACTATCAAGATCATGGCAATCGAGCACCGCTCCAACTTCCGTGCGCCGACCGGCCGCGGCGGTTATATCGGGCTGGAACTCGGCGCGGACACCGCGGAAACGGTCAGCCTGGATGAGTCACTGACCATCGGCGAGGACGCCAGCCAGACGGCCGACTTCGTCCGGCTGCTGCTGTGCGAGCACTTCCTGGCCGTGGCCAAGGAGCGCAACGATGCCGTGCTCGGCGCCCTGCCGCCGGACCAGGTGGTCCGGTCCTCCTTCCAGCACGCGGCCTTCGCCACCCTGGTGCACGCCTCGGAAGGCAATCCCCGGGACGCGATGAATCTGGCCTCGAAGGCCGCCCGGGCCGCCGGGCACCGGGTCATCGCCCGGCGGGACGTGCTCAAGGCGGCGAACGAGTATTTCTGGAACACTAAATACAAGAACATCGAGGGGGAACGCGCCCTGGAGAACCTGTTCCGGGACGTGCTGCAGCGGTCGCTGGAACGGGGCAGGCGCACCTTCCTGGTGGCCAGGACCGACTCACAGCGGCCGCTCTACCACAAGCTCTACGACCAGCGGCTCATCCACCTGCTGAAATCGGGGATCAGATCGCCCATCGACGGCGCCGCGTTCGACGGCTACGCGATCGACTTCGGCTCGTACGCCGACCGGATCCTGGGCGGCTCGCTGCGCTGGAGCAACGACGGCTGGGCCGCCACCCGGTCGTTCTTCGTGGACGATCATGACCCGGACTGGCGCGATGCCATCGTGGGCCGCCGCTGACCGCACCCGGCCGGACGGCCAAATTCCTACGATGGGATGGGAAACCCCGGCCCGGGTGCCCCGCAAAGTGCGGTATTTTTCCGGGCGGGGGAAACTCAGGGGCTTGGCGACGCGGCCATGTGGTGCCGGATGCTCAGTACCTGGCAGCGCAGAAAGGCTCGTGATGAGAACGCGGCACGCCCCCCCGAGATCCGTGGCGGCTGTGCTGGCCAGCCTGCTGGCTGCGGCCCTGATCGCGGCGTGCACGGTGCCCAAGCCGATGTCCACACCAGCCGTGAAGGCCGCGAAGAACCACGGCGAGCAGGTCGCGGGGGGCCCCAACGGCACGTACATCGTGCCCACTGGCATCCACAAGATCAAGCACGTGATCATCGTGATGCAGGAGAACCGCTCGTTCGACAGCTACTTCGGCACCTTTCCCGGAGCGGACGGCATCCCGATGAAGAACGGGGTGCCGACGGTGTGCGTGCCGCAGCTGGGCGGCGGGTGTACCCGGCCCTACCATGACACCGCTGACGTCAACGGCGGCGGCCCGCACGGCGAGGAGAACGCGGTCGCCGACGCGGACCACGGCAAGATGGACGGCTTCGTCATCCAGCACCAGCTGGCCCGGGTGAGCTGCCACAACGTCGATGACCCCGCGTGCGGCGGGAGCGGCCCGCCGGACGTGATGGGCTACCACACCGCTGCGGAGCTCCCCAACTACTGGACCTACGCCAAGGACTTCGTGCTCGACGACCACATGTTCGAGCCGGTCAAGTCGTGGTCACTGCCGGATCACCTGTACATCGTGTCCGCCTGGTCGGCCAGGTGCCGCAACCGCTCGCCGATGAGCTGCGTGACCAACATCGTCGGGCCGTACGGCGTCAACCAGTTCCAGCAGGCGGTGCACGAGGAGCTGACCACCGGCAAGACCTCGATCGACCTGGCCTGGACCGATATCACCTGGCTGCTGTTCGCCCACCACGTCAGCTGGGCCTACTACATCCAGGCGGGCATCCAGCCGGACTGCGCGGACGACTCCGCCGAGACCTGCGCTGCCGTCAAGCAGAACTCGCAGACGCCGGGGATCTGGAACCCGCTGCCGCTGTTCGGCGATGTGCAGGCCGACCATCAGCTGGACAATGTGCAGGACCTGAGCCATTACTTCGCCGCGGCCAAGGCTGGCACGCTGCCGTCGGTCAGCTGGGTCACCCCGTCCGGGCCGGACAGCGACCACCCGCCAGCGGGCATCCACCGCGGCCAGGCCTACGTCACCGCGGTCATCAACGCCGCCATGAAGAGCCCCGACTGGAGTTCCACCGCGATCTTCCTGGCCTGGGACGACTGGGGTGGCTTCTACGACAACGTGGTGCCGCCCGCGGTGGACCAGAACGGTTATGGCCTGCGGGTGCCGGCCATCGTCATCTCCCCGTACGCAAAGGAGGGCTTCATCGACCACCAGACCCTCAGCAGCGACGCGTACCTGAAGTTCATCGAGGATGACTTCCTCGGCGGCGACCGCCTCAACCCGCTGACCGACGGCCGCCCCGACTCCCGGCCCGACGTACGCGAAGATGAGCCGGTGCTGGGCAACCTGACCGCGGACTTCGACTTCAACCAGGCCCCGCGCCCGCCACTGCTGCTGGACACGAACCCGCCGACCGACTCGCCGTCGGTCCCCCTGGCGTTCCTGGACGGGCCGCGCTGCTTCGGCTGCACCACCCCGCCCTCCGGGGTGCCTGGACCATGACGCCAGACCGCCAGCGTCGCGGGCCCGGCCATTCGGCATACTCATGACCATGAGAATCGGTGTCGGCCTGGATGCCCGGCTCGGCCTGCCCTTCCCCGAGTTGCGGGACGTGGCCCGGGAAGCAGCGCGGCTGGAGTTCGAGAGCCTGTGGACGCCTGGCCGGCACGGTGCCGGACGCGTTCCACGTATGCGCCTTCTGGGCCACCGACACCGGCCTGCCGACCGGCATCTCCGTGGTCCCGGCCGCGCGGATGTGGACCCCGCTGGCCCTGGCGGTGCAGGCGGCCACGCTGGCGCAGCTGTCCGGTGGGCAGTTCGTGCTCGGCCTGGGCACCGGCGGCTACGGGCCGGAGTTCTGGGCGTCGCTCGGCCTGCCGAACCGGCCGGTCGCGGTCATGCGCGACTACGTCACCGTGATCCGGCGCCTGCTGGCCGGGGAGACGGTCAGCTACGAAGGCCCGGGCGCCCGGCTCCAGTACGCCTCGCTCGGCGTCCGTGACCTGCCTGCGGCCCCGGTATACCTGGCGGCGCTGGGCCCGCAGATGCTCCGGCTGGCCGGCCGGGCCGCGGACGGTGCCCTGCTCGAACTGGGCCACACCGGACCGGATCGCGGCCAGCCGGGCGCTGATCGCGGAAGGCGCCGCGCGGGCCGGGCGGGATCCGGCTGAGGTGCCGGTGACCATGTACGTGCGGGTCTGCATCGACGACGACGTGGCCGCCGCGCGGCAGGCCTTCGGCGCCCAGGTACTCGGCTACGCCATGGCCCACCCCGGCATGCCCGCCGGCGCCGGGTACCGCGCCCTGTTCGCGCAGATGGGGTTCGACGAGGCGTTGCGGAAACTCGAGGAACGCCGGGACCGCGGGGTGCCGATGAAGGAGCTGGTGGACGCGGCCCCGGACGAGCTGCTCCAGGCGGTCGGCTATTACGGCCCGGCCGGCCCGGCTCCAGCGGCCTTTGCCCGGCTCAGTGCCGGCCTGGACGAGGCCATCGTCCGGGTCATCACCGCCCGCCCCGGCCCGGAGCCCGTGGTCGAGGCCATGACCGCCCTCACCCCCGCCGCCATCCGCGCCGCTGTCTAACCCCGCCCGCTGCGGGCCGGGATCGGGGAATAAGCACGTGAGGGTTATCGTTGCGGGCTGCGTAAAGTTGATGTCACTGCAACTTTATCTGGTACGCAAACTTTCAATGAGAGCAACATGACGGTCACTAGCACAGAGTCTGCTAGCACAGAGTCTGCTAGCACGGGGTCCACTAGCACCGGATCCACTAGCACGGGGTCGCCGGGCGGGCCGGTCGTCTCGCTGCGGGAACGCAAGAAGCTCGCGACCCGCCGCTCGCTCCGCCGGGTGGCGCTCGACCTGGTGGCCCAGCGTGGTTTCGCCGGGGTCACCGTCGAGGACATCGCCGAGGCGGCGGACGTGTCGCCGCGCACGTTCTTCAACTACTTCCCGTCCAAGGAAGCCGCCCTGTTCGGGGCCAGCCCGGAGCGGATCGCCTCGCTGCGGGAGCGGCTCATCCACGCCGCGCCGGGGGAGTCCGCCCTGCAGGCGCTGCGCGTGGTGCTGGCGGACGAGGCCCAGGGAGTGGTCGAGGAACTCGGCCACCTCGGCGGCGACCCGGCCGCCTGGCTGCGCCGGATGAAGGCCGCGCACGGGGACCCGCACCTGCGGGCGGCCCAGGCCGGGCACATGGCCATGGTCGAGCGGGTGATCGCCGACGCGCTCGCCGAGCGGCTCGGCACCGACCCGGAGCGGGATCCCTACCCCGGGCTGCTGGCCGGCGTCGCGGGCGGGGTGCTCCGCGCCACCAACATGTTCTGGGCCAAGTCCGGCGGCACCGTGCCGCTCGAATACCTCACTGACCTGGCGTTTCAGGCGCTCGCCAGTGGGCTACCTGAGGATTGTGCGCTGCGTAGCGCCACCGTCACTACTGAGAAGGACACGCAATGACGTCGCCAGCACTTCCCGCCGCCGGGGCCGATAACGCGCTTCCGGGGCTGAGCCGGCGCCGGATCCTGCTGATCATCGGGGCGCTGATGCTCGGCATGCTGCTGGCGGCGCTGGACCAGACCATCGTCTCCACCGCGCTGCCGACGATCGTCGGCGACCTCAAGGGCGGCTCGCACATTGCCTGGGTGATCACCGCGTACCTGCTGGCCACGACGGTGTCCACGCCGTTGTGGGGCAAGCTCGGCGACCAGTACGGCCGGAAGATCTTCTTCCAGGCGGCGATCGTGATCTTCCTGATCGGATCGATACTGTCCGGGCTCAGCACCTCCATGGTCGAGCTCATCGCGTTCCGTGCGGTCCAGGGCCTGGGCAGCGGCGGGCTGATGGTCGGCGCGCAGGCCATTGTCGGGGACATCGTCTCGCCCCGGGAGCGCGGCCGGTACGTCGGCCTGTTCGGGGCGGTGTTCGGCTTCGCCAGCGTGGTCGGGCCGCTGCTTGGCGGGGTGTTCGTGGACAACCTGACCTGGCGCTGGATCTTCTACATCAACGTGCCGATCGGGGCCATCGCACTGATCGTGGTGGCCAGCCAGGTGCCGGGCACGCTGACCCGGGTGCACCACGTCATCGACTACCTCGGCACCCTGATGCTGTCCGCCGCCGCGACCTCGTTCATCCTGCTCACCAGCCTGGGCGGGACGACCTACCGGTGGGCCTCGGCGCCCATCTACATCCTCGGCGTGGCCGGGGTGCTGTTCGTCGTGGCGTTCATCTTCGTCGAGCGCCGGGCGGTCGAGCCGGTGCTGCCGCTGCACCTGTTCAAGCTGCGCACCTTCTCGGTGACCAGCATCGTCGGGTTCATCGTCGGCTTCGCGATGTTCGGCGCGATCACCTACCTGCCCGCGTTCTTCCAGGTGGTCCGGGGCATCTCACCAACCATCTCCGGGGTGTACCTGCTGCCGCTGATGGCCGGGCTGCTCGTCATGTCGATCGGGTCCGGCCAGATCATCTCCAAGACCGGCAAGTACCGGTTCTTCCCGATCATGGGGTCGGCGCTGATGACCGTCGGCCTGTACCTGCTGCACCTGATGGGTGTGCACACGTCCACGTTCCTGGACGCGGTCTACATGCTGGTGCTCGGCCTGGGCATCGGCGGCGTGATGCAGGTGCTGGTGATCATCGTGCAGAACGGGGTGCCGCACAGCGAGCTGGGCGTCGCAACCTCCGGGGCCACGTTCTTCCGGTCCATCGGCGGCTCGTTCGGCACCGCGATCTTCGGCGCGATCTTCTCCAACGTGCTCGTCGGCAACCTGGCCAGCCACCTGCACGGGGTGCGCCTGCCGTCCGGGTTCAGCGCCGCGGACGCCACCCCGGCGCTGCTCAAGCACCTGCCCGCGGCAGTGCACGCGGGCTTCGTGGCGGGCTACGCCGAGTCGATCCAGACCGTGTTCATCGTGGCGGTGCCGATCGCCGCGCTCGCCTTCCTGGCCACCTGGCTGATCCCGCAGGTCGAGCTCAAGCAGTGGCCGGACGCGGCAGCTGAGAAGGCGGCAGCTGAGACAGCTGGATCCGGGACGGCCGGGTCCGGGGCGGCGCCGTCCGTGGCGAAGAGCGTTGCGGGCGCGCAGGTGCTGCCAGAGGCGCTGGACCCGCAGACGGCCCAGGCCACAGGACTGGATCAGCCACCGCTTACGGGGTGATCAGGCCGGCCTGAGCAAGCTCGGGTGACCGGGCCCGGGGGCGACCCGGGCCCGGGGGCGACCCGGGCCCGGGCGAGCAGGCCTGGGTAGTCAGCACGGGGTAATCAGCACGGGGTAATCAGCACGGGGTAATCAGCACGGGGTAATCAGCGCGAGGGCGGTTCGCCGTGCCGCGACCAGGCGACGTTGACCACCCCGATGATGAGCCAGATCAGGGCGGCCAGCCAGGCGTTGGACGGGCTGTTGACCAGCACCGTCCCGGTGGCGCCGATGCCGATGCCCATCGAGCCGAGCCCGAGCACGATCGTGGCCCAGGTCGGGCGGGCCGCAGAGGTCAGCTGGCGGTCCCGCGGCGGCCGCGCCGCGGCCTTCGCGGCGGGCTGGCCGAGCCGGGCGTCTACCCGCTTGTCGATCTCCGCGCCGATCCGCTCGACGAGACTCGCCGCGACCGCATCGTCGTAGTCGCGGCCGAGTTCTTTGTGCACGGCCGCCGCGGCGGCGATGTCTTCCCGGGCCAGCTGATCCATGGCCACAAGATACATCTCGATCATCACGCCCGTCCACGCTCCCTCAGGAGCTGTCCGGCGGAATCGGTGGCGGGAAGATCGTTAGGACGACATACTGCCAGCGACGCGAAACGCCCATTGAGCGTTATTCAGGACCGGTTAGTGGCTCCGGGCCGTCAGGCCCGGGCGAGCGGCCGGTGCAGGGAGCGCGGACGCAGGTGATCGCAGGTGTCTGAATAACGCGAACTTCTGAGTAAGACACAGCAGGGGGATGCCGGCGGATGGCTGGTCTGCCTGGCGGAGAGCCACGGCGTGCCGATCACCGCGTCCTGCCTGATCATCTACCTGGACCGGCAGGATGACCGGGTGCCACTGGACGGGCTGCTGATGGAGCTGGCGGCGGAGGGGGATCCTGGTGAGCGCCGTGAGGTGGCGCCCGCCGAGATTGCCGGATCTGCGGCCGTGCGGCGGCGCCGGGACATCCCGGCGCCGCCGTCCGCAGTAACCGCGCCGGGTGCCGCGGCCCGGCCGCTGTCCTCGGCGGTCACGATCGTGCCCCCGGCCCGGAAGCTCAGCCCAGCTGACCCGGGGTGGACGGCCAGCGGACCGTGACCACGATCGCGTCCTCCTCGGCCTGCCAGGAATGGTCGATGCCCGGGCCCCAGGTGACGTAGTCGCCCGGCCGGGACAGGGTCACGCTGCCGGCCGTGAGGTCGATCCGGAACACCCCGCTGACCAGGATCACGAGCGTGGACCGCCACTCACCGGTCGTCCAGCCCGCGCGCTGCTCGTCCCGGGGGTGGATGCCCCATTTGACCTCGACCGCCCCGGTGGCGCGGGCCGGGCCGTCCGTGGGATCAACGAAATGCCCGGCCAGCCAGCCCCGGTACTGTCCCGCATCGTCGTGCGCATTACCGGCGTACCAATTATCCGCCACTCATATCTCCAGGTCGATCGGTAGCCGCAGCCGGCCCGGGGCGTCGTGCAGCGACCAGTCCAGCACCCCTCCGGCCTGGGGCCTCGCGTGTTGCGGTCTCGGCGGAGATCTGGGCAGCATGGCTGGTAGCGCTTCGTTTGTGGGTGCACGAAGCAGCAGCTCACCACAGCGTAGTGGTGGCTTCCAGCTGGCAGTCGGAGGGACCCATGACCGCCCGGACTATCGGCAGCTATCGTGCTTGACGAACCGTACCCAGTGCAGTGGACAGCCAGGCAGGCCGTGGTCACGCTGCCGGAGGACGTCAGCCTGGCCAATTCCGGCCAGATCCGCGAGCAGTTGCTGTCGGTTATCAACCGCGGGCCGGCCGTGCTCATCGTGGACATGACCGCGACGGTCTCGTGTGACCACTCCGGCGCGGACGCCATCAGCCGCGCCTATCAGCGTGCTGTCGCCAGTGGCACAGAGCTGCGGCTGGCCGTCAGCCACGAGATCGTGCGGCGCACGCTCAGCATCAGCGGTGTGGACCGGCTGGTCTCTATCTACCCCACTCTGGAGGCGTCCTGGGCTGCCAGCGCGGCGGCCGAGCCACCCGGCCCTGCTGAGCTGCGCGGCAGTGCGGAGCCCGGGCCGCCCACCCCCGACGTTGACGTCGGCCTCGAGGTGGCGTGGCCAGGCCAGGCAGGGCGTGGCCCGGCCCAGGCCGCGCCTGGCCAGGCCCGCACCGGCGCTCACGGAAGCCGCCGCTTCCGCCGTGGCCTGGCAGCTCGCGGACGCCATCGAGGACGGAGTGGCGCTGGCCGACGCCGATGGCGTGATCCTGCTGGCCAACCGGCGGCTGGCGGCGATGTTCGGCTACCAGCGGGCTGAACTGCCCGGGCTCCTGGTTGACCTGCTGGTCCCGGCGGACCTGCGGGCGGCTCATGGCGATCTCCGGGCGGCCTACGCGCGGGCCGCCGCGGACCGCCCAATGGGCTCCCGGCCCCCGCTGGTCGGGCTGCGCAAGGATGGCAGCACCTTCCCGGTGCGGATCGGCCTCAGCCCGGTGCTGACCACATCGGCTCAGCTGACCCTCGCGACGATTCGCGACATGACCGAGCCACAGCGGCCCGGCGATCCCGGCCGGCCGGGCCATGCCCAGCTCGCGGCCGCCCAGCCGGCCGCCCTGCCGGCTGCGGCCGGGCCAGCCAGCCACGCGGTACTGGACAGCATCACCAAGAGGATCTTCGAGATCGGGCTGCGGCTGCAGACCGCGCCCAGCCGCCCCGGCGACAGTGCCAGTCAGGCAATAGCCGAGGTCCTGCCCATCCTGGACGGCATCGTCCGCGACATTCACGACGTGGCCTTCACCACCCGCTCCTAGCACTGCCCGCTTCCGGCGCCGCCTGTAACCAGCGCCGCCCGGTCTTCCCCGCCACCAGGCCCAGCCACGGTGCGGGCTGCTGTGGCGCGGACGGCAAAAGCGTTGCGGAAAACAAATCTCCGGAACACGCCTGCCCATGGCCATCACACGCAGCGGCTTCTTCGCCGCACAGCACGCAGGTGACCTCCCACTGTCCCTGTCCCGGGGCGCCCCGCGGTTTCAGTCACGGGATTGACCACGGCGTCCACAGCATCAGGGCATCGGCCGGGCCGAACCCGGCGCGCCGGTAAAACGGGATGGACCTCTCGGACGGGCTCAGCACCACCCGGGCGAAACCGTTCTGGCCGGCGTAACCCAGCACGGCGTCCAGGAGCTGCCGGCCGATGCCCTGGTTGCGGTATACCGCGAGAACGAAGGCATTACCGAGGTATCCCCAGCGGCTCGGCCGGCGCCCCGGGCGTGGCATCCGCTCGACGATGGCCAGACCCTCAGAACCCGGTGTGGTCCCAGGCGGTCCCAGGGTATGACGGCTTACATGCCAGCCGATGGCGTGTCTGGGGCCGCCGCGCGGATCGAGTCGCTGACGAAGGCGGATGTCGCATCTGCCGTGGAGCTGGCGGCGCGGATCCTTCGGGTGAAGGCCGGTGACCGCGGGGAGCAGTTTGCTTCGGACATCGTCGATGACCGACGCCAGATGTTCGTCGCCAAGGCGAGTGGCCAGGTGGTTGCCTATGGCAGGGTTATCGAGCTGGCCGCAGATGAGGCAGCCCCGGCGACTCCGGCTGGCTACTACCTCAGTGGCGTTCTAGTGGACCCGGCGTGGCGGCGCGGGGGTATCGCCCGTGGGCTGACGCGGGCCCGGCTGCGCTGGGTCTTCGCCCGTGCCGACGAGGTGTTCTATGTGACCGGGGCCGACAACGTCGCATCGCTTCAGCTTCATGCGGCCCTCGGTTTCCAGGAAATGAAGCGCTTCGAGAGCGAACGGTCCGCAGCCGGTGTGGACGTGCTGTCGCGGCTCGCCAGGACAGCTGCCTGCCCTGACGTTCGCCGCGCTGGGTGGTTAGGAAGCCACCCGACGGCGCAGGCCGACAGCGGCCATGACCAAGCCCGCAACTGCGATCACCGGGCCGATCACCGCCCAGAACGTCACGCCTGACATGGCGCTTCCGCCGATGACCCCAGCACCCTGGAGCGCGAAAATGATGCCCGCCAGTATGAGGAGCACTCCCACGCCGACGAGCAGCGCCCACTTCATGATCACTGCCTCTTTCTGGGTGGCCGGATATGGCCTATGTATGCCGTCGTCTGTTGAACGGCGTGGCCCCGGCCACGGTTCAAACTGAACCGACGTACCCGCGCAGCTATCTCTGTGCCTGCCTTGCGAGCGCGGGCAGGCCTGAGCGGTAACCAGCCACCGGTGCTGAAGCCGCTTGGCCCGAGACGTTGTCGCGCTGAGCCGCGCCGTCCCCGGGAGACGGCGCAGTTCGCACGCTTCGCTTCGGTCTAGCCGAAGGTGAACGCGTAGGCCTGGGCGCCGGGGTCTAGGAAGGTGATCTCAAAGGTGCGGTCGGTGATGGGGCCGGGCTGCCGGATGAGCTGGTATAGCCGCGGCTGGGTGACCATGCCGTTGCCGTGGCCGTCCACATCGATTCCATGCGCGGTGCCGGGCGGTTGTCCGTCGAGGAGTACGCGGAACCGTAGGGAAGTTCCTGGTGCGGCCGGTCCCATGACGAGGTGGAGGTCGCGGGCGTGGAAACGGCAGGTGATGCGCCCGTTGGCCGTGTTCAGCGTGGTGGCCTGTTCGTCCATCGTCCAGTCCCCGGACAGGGCCCAGTGGTTGAGCCTCACCTCCGCCGGGGCGGTGTAGACGTGGGGTTTGCCCGGTACGGCGCCGCCGGGGGATGCGAGGTTCTCGGTGCGCTCATAGCCGGTGTAGTTTTCCGGTGATCTGAGGGTGTCCCAGCCGGCCGGTGTTTCTACCCCGCGTGCGTTGACCGAGACAAGTTCATTGCCTGCGCCGGCGGATCCGGCCTCGGCGAGGAGCTGCTGGATAACCATTTCGGATTGCTGGTATTCGCCTTCGCCGAAGTGGTGATGCCGGATACGCCCCTGCGCGTCGGCGAAGTAGAGGGCCTGCCAGTAGTGGTTGCCGAAGGCACGCCATACCGCATAGTTGTTATCGGTTGCGACCGGGTAATCGATCCGCATCTCCTGGACGGCCTGCCGGACGTTATCGGCATTGTGCTCGAACGGGAACTCTGGTGTGTGGACGCCGACTACCACCAGGCCCTGGCCGGAGTATTTCCCGGCCCAGGCGCGGACATAGGGAAGCTGGCGTAGCCAGTTGATGCAGGTATAGGTCCAGAAGCCGACCAGGACGACTTTCCCGCGCAGGCCCGCTGGTGTCAGCGGCGGCGAGTTGAGCCATCCAGTCGCGCCGTCGAAAGAAGGCAGCTCGCCTTCGACAGGCAGCCGGAGCGACGCCGTGTGCAGCCCGGCGGGCATGGGCCAGTGTGCTGTCATGACGATGCTCTCCCTATGGCTGGATGTCCCGGCCAGGGGTCCCGGGCCGGGGCCGTCAGGTGTTCCGGCGGCGGCGCGCCGGTGGTGCGCGCCGGTGGTGCGCGCCGCCCCCGTCGGTGTCTGGTCAGCGCAGTGTCCGGAACGCCGCGCGGACCTCTTCTGAAAAGAGTTGCGGCTGTTCCCAGGCCGCGAAGTGGCCGCCCTTGTTCGACCTCGTTGAAGTAGATGAGGTTGTGGGGATACGCGCGCTCGGCCCAGCTCCGCGGGGCTTGATAGAGCTCGTCAGGGAAGACGCTGATGGCAAACGGAATGGAGATGTTCTTGGCGTTGAAGAAGTCCGCCTTATTTTCCCAGTAGAGACGAGCCGCGGAAACCCCGGTGTTCGTCAGCCAGTAGAGCGTGATGTTGTCAAGGAGGTCGTCTCGGGTAAGGTCGCCCGCCGGGTGTCCCTGCAGGGCCTGTTCCACGAGCCCGGGCTGGCCGGTACCGTCGCCGTGGTCGAGCATGAACGCGGCTAGATCGACGGGTGAGTCCGCCAGTCCGTACAGTGTTTGCGGGCGGGTGGTCATGATTTGTGCGTAGGCCACGTGCTTGGCATAGAAGGTGCTCAGCTGCTCGTAGGCGCGTCGCTCCTCGGCTGAGAGACCGGATGGCGGCGGGTCGCCGCGCTCGAACGCCTTGGTGACGTCGGCTGGAGCGGTACCGGGCATGTTCGAGTGAATGCCGAGCAGCTCCGGTGCTGCCTGTTCACCCATCGCCTGCGTGACGGCCGCGCCCCAGTCGCCGCCCTGTGCCACGAACTGGGTGTATCCGAGGCGCTTCATCAGCACCACCCAGGCACGTGCGATGCGGGTGGGATCCCAGCCGGTGGTGGCCGGCTTGGCGGAGAATCCGTGCCCCGGCAGCGAGGGAATCACCAGATGGAACGCGTCCGCCGCGCTTGCGCCATGCGCGGTCGGGTTGGTGAGCGGCTCGATGATCTTCAGCTGCTCGATGATCGAGCCAGGCCACCCGTGCGTGATGATCAGCGGCAGCGCGTCCTCGTGCCGGGAGCGGACGTGAATGAAATGGATGTCAAGCCCGTCGATCTCGGTTATGAAGTTCGGCAGGGCATTCAGTTTCGCCTCGCACTTGCCCCAGTCGTAGTGTGTCTCCCAGTAGCGCGCGAGGTCCTGCATCAGCGCGAGCCGTACGCCCTGTGAGTCGTCGGTGACCGTCTCGCGCTCGGGCCAGCGCGTGGCCGTGATGCGCGCACGCAGGGCCTCGAGTTCCGCCGCGGAGGTGATCGGGATCGTGAACGGGCGGATCGCTGTGGCGCCCGCTGAGCCTTCGGTCGTGACAGACATGTGTCTCCTTTGGTCTGGTTTGGTCGATGCAGAGCTGGCCGTTCTAGCCCGAGCCGGGGCCTGCCGGGGTGGGCAGGCGGGTCGAAGATGAGCTCATGAGGATCCCCTTTCACAAGTGGTACTGCCTCACGATCGTGCATCTGGCGGGCGCGTCACGCCAGTGACATCCCCTGGCCGTTACCCTGGTCTGTACCCTGGCCGTTGCCCTGGTCCGCGGTAGGGCGTAGATGGCGGCTGCGTCGCGTCAAGCTCGCGGGTTCGCCCCGCCGGGCGGGACGGCCTCGGAGCGGGTGATCCCCGTTCAGTTCCCAGCCCCGCGAGATCAGCCGCGGGCAGGCACTGTTCGCGGAACTGCCCGTGGCGATGCGCCTGGAACTCATCGAGGCCAGAAGCTTCGAATGCGGGGTGGTCGTCCACATCTACCGGCCGCGAAGCAGGTGAGTTTCGTTCCTAGCCCGTCGTTCCTCCTTGTGTGCAGTCCCGCCGAGCCGTTTCCTGACCGCGAGGCAGGCTCCTCGGCTTGGTCCTACGCCGGGTGCTGTAGCTGTTGGGCCTCGACGCGTCGCTTCAGGGCTTCGACGTTGGCTGGCATTTCCTTTTGTGCTTGGCGACGGACGATGAGCGGGGCGAGCAGTTTGCCGATGCCGTGCCCGTCGAAGTCGACCGCGATGGTCAGCCGGGAACTGGTTTCGGTCAGGGGTTCCACGGTGACGTCGACGGTGGCGCGGATGGGTCCGTCGATGCCCTGCACGCCCCATGTCCTGGGTGCGTCGATGTGGGTTAGCTCGGAGGTGACGGCCCGGTTGGCCCCGCCGATGCGCCGGGTGGTCAGGCACTTCGTGCCTACCTGCGCGGGGCCGGGCTGGTCCAGGTGACCGTCGATGACGCCCTGCTGCCATTCGTGGAAGCGTGTGGGGTCGGTGGCGTAGGCGAACACCTCTGCTGCGGGCCGGTCCA
Source organism: uncultured Actinomycetes bacterium (assembly GCA_963804455.1). GTDB lineage: Bacteria > Actinomycetota > Actinomycetes > Streptosporangiales > Streptosporangiaceae > RYN-230. The sequence goes on along the minus strand of CAWDRD010000005.1, from coordinate 13,204 downwards.
CCACAGTGCTGGCGATGGTCGGTGCCATGTCAGCGGCCCTCGAGCAGGGCGGCGTACCGGGCCAGGTAGAGCGGCCATCCCTGGTCGCCGTCCACGCCGTCGCTGACCGACTGCCAGCCGGGACCGTGCCGGTCGAGGTGACGGTGCTCCAGTTCGACCCGGGTGCGGTCCGGTCCCTCGGCCACGAACCGGACCTCGACCTCGCTGGTCCGCTCCGGGTCGGTCTCGACCTGCCATTGCGGGCTGATGTCCCAGCTGAATACCACGCGGGCTGGTGGCTCGTAGGCCAGGATCCGCGCCCAGCGGCACTCGCTGCCGTCGACGGCGCGGTCGTAGATGTGCCCGCCGACGTGGGGCTCGAAGACTGTCTCGGTGATCGCGGCCGCGAGCAGGTTGTGCTCCGGCGGCTTGAAGTCGCCGAACCTCTCGGTGAACGCTGTGAAGGCCTGCTCGGCCGGCGCGTTGACCACCACCTGCTTGCGGACAACGGGGACCTCGGTTCGGGTCATGGACTCTCCTCCGTCGCTTGTCCGGCAACATCCACGTAGCTGGCCAGAGCCCTCTGCCAGAAGGTGTCGAGCTGATCGCGCAACGCGGCCACTGCCGTGGGATTGAGCCGGTAGACACGTCTGGTGCCGACCGCGCGGTCACTTACCAGGCCGGCATCCTTGAGGATCTTTAGGTGCTGGGAGACCGCCGACCGGCTGACCGGCAGCTCCGCGGCCAGTTGTCCCACCGCCTGCGGCCCCTCTGCCAGCCGGCTGACGATGGCGCGCCGGGTGCCGTCCGCCAGCGCGCTCCAGCCGTCACTTGCTCGGTCAGGATCCACTAACGGTTAGCTTTGCCTAACGGAGCGGCTGACGTCAAGGCCCTGGGGCTATCTCCTGGCTGGCGGATGCGGTCTGCTGGGGGGATGGGAGATAGCAGGCTGGAGCCGCTGGTGCTGATCGGGGACGAACGGCGCGCGTAAGAGAACTGGGTGAAGCGCCGCAGCACCGGCGTCACAGCATGCGATCCGCCAGTCCGGTGGGGCCGTCTGACCTTTCCCGTAGGCGGCGCGGCTCTTGATCCGCAGTAGCGGGCATGACCGGATGTCCGCCGGCGTTGTCCCTGCCCTCAGAGTCCGGTGATTCAGGAGTTATCCGGGCCCAGCGCCTGGGCGTGGATGAAACTGAGCAACCGGGCGTGCTGCTTGAGCAGCGTGGCGATAACTCCTGGCTCCAGGTCTGCCATATCGGTCAGCGCGGCTGGGAGGTCCGCCAGCACGCCGGTCATTGCGGACACAGTGGCCACGGCATCCGCCGCGCCTTCCAGGTGGCGGTCCGGGCCGTTGATGACCGCGGCGTTGACCAGCCCGTCGGCAACCTCCTGCGAGCAGCCAAGACCGGCCTCGATCAGGTCACTCCAGCGGCGGCCTAGCGTTCGCAAGCCTGCCCAGGACCGGTAGCCGATGAAGAGGGACTCCCACTGGCGGAGGATGAACTCCTCCCACCCCAAAACCGCAACATCGTCCGGGTCGTGGTCATACACGAGCCCCAGGGTACGGCGGCGACCATCAGGGTCCGCACCGAGAACCGCGGCAGATCCGGATGGGTTCAGTATCAGACCAGCCCGGCTCATCGGGCGCTGATATGACCACACCGGGCTGATCGACGCGAAGTACGGCCCGGCCGAGGCCGGGGTTATCCTCGACGCGTGCTAGAACCCTCGGTCGTGTGGTGAGTCCACTGCGGATTTGGCTGGTCGGCTACGGCACTGTCGGCAAATGGCTGGCCGGTGTCCTCGACTCGCAGGCGGGGCGGCTCGCGGCCAGGTATGGCACCGAGGTGACAGTCGTGGGCATCGCGACTGCACGAGATGGATTCGTCTATGACGCCCGCGGGCTTGACCTCTCGTCGTTGACCGAGGCTGCTGCCGGCGGACGGTCGATTGCTGAGTTGCCTGGGGTGCGCCGCTGGCTCAGCGCGCTCGATGGCCTGCGTGCTACCGAGGCTGACGTTCTCGTGGAGGTGTCAGCAAGTCCGCCGGCTGACGGTGAGCCCGGTACTGCCCACATGCGTGAGGCTCTGCTGCGCCGGATTCCCGTGGTCACCTCCAACAAGTGGCCGGTCGCCCTGCACGGGGCCGAGCTCGCCGCGCTGGCGCGGCGCCAGGGCGTCGCGTTCCGCGCCGAGTCCACGGTCATGTCGGGAACGCCGGTGCTCAGCACGCTGTGCGAGGGCCTGGCGGGCGCGGTCCCGCTCGCGGTCCGGGGCTTGCTCAATGCCACCGCCAATTTCATCCTGTCCCGGATGGCCGGCGGCGGGTCGTATGAGGAGGCGCTGGCTGAGGCGCAGGGTGCTGGGCTTGCTGAACGGGATCCAGCCGCCGACGTCGAGGGATATGACACCACGGCCAAGTTGATGATCTTGTCAGGCCTGGTCTTCGGCCGGCAGCTCAGCCGCGAGCAGGTAATCTGCCGCGGCATCACCAGCCTCACCAGCCGGGAGATCGGCGAAACAGTCTCGGCCCAGGGACGGCTCAAGCACGTCGCAACGCTCGGATTCTCCGGGCCGGATGGGACCGGCGCCGTGACTGCCCGCGTGCAGCCCGAGTTCGTTCCCCTCGATGACCCGCTGGCGAGCATCGACGGCACGACCAACGCTGTCGTGTGCCAGGCAGAACCTCTCGGAAAGATCACGATCACCGGGCCCGGCGCTGGGCCGCAACTGGCGGGCCAAGGGGTGCTGAGCGACCTCATCGCAGTCGCAACACGGCAGGCAGGAAACTCATAGACCTATGTCGCCGCAGTAACAGCGCCCGTGGCCCTCGTCGTGTGATCCTCCGCATGCGCCGGCCCGGCCGGGTCCCTCGCCCCTGCCGTCCGGGAACGGCGCCGCAATCGAGGTCAACCGGATGGTCAACGGCGTCGGCCTGGTCGGCCTCGCCGCCTGGAACGTCCCATAGCGGCGGCCCGGCACGTGCCCAGATCGCGTTGCTGGCGCAGCCCGGCGCTACCCTCGTCGGGACCAGCACTCGCATCCGGGTGCCTCGCATCGAAAAATGGCTAGGGCGTGTAAAGGATCAACTGAGGCCGATTCGTCAAAGATCAAGTGAAGCTAGGCAAAATCGGCTCGGCTCGGCATCCTCGGTCGCCTCGCCGCATCGGCCGGTGCCCGGCTGTTGCGAACCGTGGTCATTCCGTTGTGACTGACCGGGCGCTGCGCCGCCCAGCCTCGGAGAAGGCCGGCCCCTCGATGCCCCAGCTAATAATCCGGTGTGGCACAACGGCGAACCAGGCTGAGTCCCAGCCGCCGCCGAAGCGCTGCTCACCGCCCTCGTGGTGGAGTTCGGCGCTTCCGCGGATCACGATCCCGCGCGGCGTCCACGGGTCCGTGCTGGCGAGGTCGTCGACCACGAACGCGATCTTCGGGTTTGCCTGCAGGTCGCGCCACTTCTTCGATTTGCTCATGCCGTGACCGCCTATCTGGATGGTCTCCGACCCAGGGTCGAGGCGGAAGCCGACCGGGACGATATGCGGCGCGCTGTTACTGCCGGTCGTCGCCAGCCGGCCAAGCAGCTGCCCGCGTAGGTATTCGATTTCCTTGTCGGTGAACGGGCTCATCATGACCTCCCTAGTGAGCTGCGCGCTGCGCCGTGCAGCGCATTGGTGTCCGACATCGGGCTCCTCCCGCGCACTTCCGGGCGCTGTCCATCCTCGACCCAGACGAGCCCGGGCCTATGCGGGCCTTGTCACCCACGGCTTCGTTCTTCGTCGTGCCGCGGCAGCATTCGGGTCAGCCGTGTGCCCCTTTCGCGCTACGCCACAGTAGGCGGTCCGAACCAGGTGGTTAGCGCGTCAGGGAGCCCTAGGCCTAGGTGGGCTGGGTCTCCCACCCAGGCGACATATCCGTCGGGCCGAATCAGCACGGCGGCGGGAGCAGTGACCACGCCAAGTACCGGAAGCTCCCACATGCCAGCATATTCAGCGTCGATCAGCTGAACCCGATCCGCCCATGGGGTGATGTCGAAGCCGCCGGGCTCACCGAGGTTGAGCAGCACCGGCCGGGCATGGTGCAGCAGGGTGAATACCCGGAGCGGGCCGTTGGCGGTGACCAGGTCGAGATCGGGCATGCGGCGCCCGAGCAGCGGGTGTCCCTCACCGAGGTCGTGATGAATGTCCAGACCCGACATCATCGCGGCGAACCGCTTGCGCGGCTCGTCCATGCTCAGCAGCTCGGACATGGTGTCGCCCAAGGCCTTGATGCGGTCGTCTGGGCGGCGAAGCGCGATTGCGCCATCGTGTTGCGCAGCACGCGGGCAGCGACCGGGTGCCGCTCGGCATGGTAGGTATCCAGGAGGCTTTCTGGCGATGTCTGGTTGACCACCTGGCCAACGACAACCGCAACTCCCACCGCCGCCGGCGGCTTCCCTGACCCTAGGACTCCCGCCTCAAGGGACTTGACGGAATTAGGAGCGTCAGGTGGACCCACTCGGACCCAATCGGATGCTGTCGGCGGTGAGCTGTGTTGAGCCTCGGCTGCCGGAAGAACCTAGGAGCGCGGGAGCACCCAGACGCCACGGCCTGGCACCGTGCGTGCTAGGCCTTCCGCGCGGATGACATCCACGGCGCGGGTGACCGCGCCGACCGATATGCCGTATTCCTGAGCCATCGACTTGGCTGAGGGCAGCGGAGCGCCGGGTGGGTACTCACCGGACTCGATCTTGGACCGGATGATCGCGGCCAGCTGACGGTAGACGGGCTCGCCGCTCATCGGGTCTATCCCGCAGCTCATGATCATATTCATACCCGTGCACCTGGTCAGGCACGTTATGAGGGTTAACCTGGTTAACCCGACGAGCCTGATCTAGGCTAGGCCTTGCCCGTAGCAGAGGCGGGCGCGGCCGGTGATGAGAGCACCGGGCCGCGCCCTAACCACCTACCAGGAGGTGGCTTGATGGATTCTCGCATTACCCCTAGTCAGGCATTAACCCCTCGGGAAGCGGCGCGCGGCACGATCAGCCAGTGCCCGCTGGATCTGGGGATCATCGTGGCTCGGCTCGCGGATCAGGGCGGTGCGCCCCTGCCGCAGCTGGACCGGCAGCTTGATGTGCTGGCCGATGAGGTACGGCAGGCGGGGGAGTGGCTGGGGCACGCGGCGGGCGGTGGGTCGGCGTGAGCGCCTACGAGGGTGACGCGGCGGCGATCGGGAGCCTGATCTGGAACTGGGGTGAGGCGTACGTGATCAGCTACGCCAACGGCCTCTACCACGCGGAGCGACGAGACAACGGCGCCCAGGTCCACGCCCCGGACCCTGGGCAGCTCGATCGGGAGATCCAGGCGGACTACGCCGCGCGGCCGCTGCCCCGGGAGCTGCCTGTCTGGCTGATGCCATAGCACGGGCGCTAGCGGTCACGCCGGTGCTCTGACGCGCGGCCCTGGCCAGGCCCGCCTCCTGGCCGGGGCTGCGCCATCACTGGCTCCGGGGGCGGGATCCCTCGCTGATCCGCTCCATCAGCGCTTAATACACCGGCTCGGTATACACGCCGCTGGCCTCCATCACCACATGGGTAATGCCCCGCTTGCGCAGGTCAGCAGCCATCGTCTGCAACACCCGGGGTTCCATCTCGTCAGGAGAAGATGACCTCGTCACCAGCTACCTCAGGACAGGCCGGCGATACCCTGCCCGATGAGCACGAACCCGAAGACGAGGAAGACTACGAGCATGATTGTCGCGTTGTTGGCGGCCAGCCATTCACGCCAGCCGTTCAGCATGCTGTCCGCCTTGCTGCCCAGGGCCAGGTAGACAACGAGCGGCGCAGCGACCGCCACGGTGCCCACCACGATGAAGACCGCGAGGACCCCTGCCTGCTGGCCGCCGGGCAAGCCGGCCTGCGCGATCGATATGGCCGCGGCGGCGGTCAGGGCAAGGTTCTTGGGGTTGACCCCCGACATTGCCGCACCGAGGCCGAGCGATTTGACCGGGGTGAAGGTGTCCAGGGCCGCCATCCACTTCGGCGCCGGGACCTGCTCGCCGGGCCCAGGACGGCTGCGCCACTGCCTGACCGCCAGCAGCAGGAACAACACCCCCAGGGTCAGCTTGATGGCGTATGCCACCGTTGACGGGCCGCTACTGCTGGAGACATTGGCCGCGTTAGCAATGATGAGCACCAGGCCGCCGACGACAGCGAGCCCCAGGACCCAGCCCGCCACGAACGCGGGGCCATTGCTGCGCGCCCTGGGCGTGATCAGCATCAGGATGACCGCGATGATGGACAGCACGCTGATGTCCACCGCGATCGCCAGCGGCAGGATACCGCCGATTGCCTGACCCATCGTCCCTCCTGGGGCCGCCACTGCGACCTTAATGAGATCTTGTGCCAGCGGGCACCACCCCCGCCGGGTGGATGGGCAGGTCCGGCGGGATCACATCGCAGGCCCCATCCAGGGCTGCTGCCTCCGCTCAGATGGAGCCCTGGTGGTCCAGGAGGCTGGTCAGCCTTTCCTGGTTGCCAGATGGAGATCGTTTCGGTCTTGGTACGCGTAGTTCTTAGTAACGTATTGCGTTAATAACGTGGCGCGTTATCATGGGAATGTGCTGCGCTCCTTCACGGACCGGGACACCGAAGCCATCTGGCACCGGCAGCGGTCGCGCAGGCTGGACGGCCCTACCCAACGCATTGCATGGCGCAAACTGGCCATGCTCGATGCCGCGGAGGTGTTAGCCGACCTGCGCGTGCCACCCGGTAACCGCCTGGAGAAGCTGACCGGCGACCGGGCCGGGCAGTACAGCATCCGGATAAACCGGCAGTGGCGAATCTGCTTCTCATGGTCCGATGCGGGGCCGGAAGACGTCGAGATCGTTGACTACCACTAGGAGGGAGCGATGGTGACCGACACGATCATGCCGCCGGTACACCCCGGCGAGATCCTGCTGACCGAGTTCCTCGAGCCGCTCGGGGTGAGCCAGTACCAGCTGGCCAAGGCGGTGGACGTGCCAGCCAGGCGGATCAACGAGATCGTCCACGGGCAGCGCAGGATCAGCGCCGACACGGCACTGCGGCTTTCCCGCTACTTCGGTACCTCGGAGCGGTTCTGGATGAACCTGCAGGCCCGCTACGACCTTGAGGTCGAGAAAGACCGCCTGGGGACGGCGCTCGACGAGATACAGCCCCTCAGCGCTGCAAGCTGAGGCACTTGGGCTATCCGCCCGCCGAAACCGACGACCGCTTGACCCCCAGGACGGCGGGTTAAGGCTTACCGCTGCTCAGAGCGTGTTTGCCGTGTGATAGTCAATCGCTGACGTGCAGCTCGCTCAGGGTGTGACATGGCGTGTGGTCCCCAAGTGGTCCCCAGGGAAGAGGGTTGAACTCGTTCGGCTTTGGTCGGTCCGCGGCGGCGCGGTTGCTGCACCCCGCTGCGGTTCCGAACCACTGACTTTCGCTTGTAAGGCCGTTACTAATCGAACATATGTGTCATTTGGTGGCGTTGAACTGTGTCAGCGGGTACGTAGACGACTGCTCCTGGAGCAGGCCACCGGACGTCAACGATGCCCGCTTTCATATTGTGCTTGTGCATCGAAGGGTCTACAATTCGCAGGCATAAACATCATGGCTAGCTGCTCATGGCTTCGTATCAGTTTGGCGATACCCCCGGCAGCTAAGCTAATGAACCAAGGGGGGGCAAGAAAATGCCCATGGCTACCATTTACGATACCTCCCATAGTGAAATAGGCGAGGTAGACTACAGTGGGTACGTAACTAATCGTCGTGGCTCTACGGTGGGCAAAGTGCACAGCGCTGGCGGCGGCGGGGTCGACGACGATCGCGAACGGTACGCCGGCCAAGTTAGCAGCAGTGGCCAGGTCAGCGACACCGAAGGTCGCGGCGTCGGGAGAGTTTCGGGCACCTCTGTCTACGATGAGACTGGATATAACGTGGGATCCGTGAGAGCTGAGACGACTACGACCTATGTAACTGGCATAACGGAGGCGCATAAGGCCGGAGCTGCCCTATTGCTGCTGCTCCTAAAGCCTGGGTGAAAATCGGGTCGATTCGGGTGCGGCCGTTATCAGCAGCCTGGTTGTTGGCCTGACGCTTCCCCAGTTCATGCTCGGTGTCACACTGCCGTTGCTGCCAGCCCTGCTTGACGTCTGGGAACAGTTCCGGTCAACCAAGCGAGCTGGTGAAGTCAGACGCACTATGGCCGATGACATCGAGAAAGCGATCCGTGGGCGGGACGACCGCGAACTAGTGCCGTGTCAGGCTACGTTTGCCCGGTTGACGATGCGGCGGAGTCGTTGCGCCAACTCTCCGCCGAAGACGTGGACAGGTGGCTATCGGCGGTGTCTGAGAAGGTGGGCACTCGGACTCTGCGACTGTTGCATTCAATTCTGGCGCGTTCAATCCGGCATGCGCAGGCACGCGACAAAGTGAAGCGCAACGTGGCGTTGCTCAGCGATGTGCCAACAGGCCCGCGGCCGCGGTGTTGGGGGCGATGCGCTGCCTCAGGCGTTCTTCGAGACCATCAGGGTCTTTGATCTGGCTGGCGTGGGCCCGGACCGCGGCCACCTTGCGGCCGAACGTGTCGGTGATGTTGACGTAGTGGTTGATCTCCCGGTCGGGGCTGTTGATCAGCCATGCCTCTTGGACCGTCCACGGCTTCAGGCCTTCACCGTCAAGGAGGTGGTCGCGCGGATGCACGATGCCCTTGTGCCTCGCGTAAAGCACAGTCTTTTGCAGGTAGAGGATCTGATCCCGCGCGTCGGTCGCCAGCCCGGGATCACCCCGCGCGGCTGCCTCGGCCAGGGTCTTCCAGTTCTGCATCGCCAATCCGGCCGGCACGCTGATGCACCGTGTTGACAGCTGCAGCGCGATTTCCAGATAAACGAGGAACATCTCGTAGTCGGCTGCGCATGCGCCGAGCGCCCACTCCCTGGCGCCAGGATCGGCCGGGGCATGGAAATGTGCGTGGGCGTGGGTGCCGGGCGGGCCGGACGGTACGAACAAGTCGCCGAGATCGCTCCGGAGACGATTCCAGGAATGCCGCATGCGCTCGACCACTACGACCAGGTTGCTGGCCTGGACCGCTGCGGTGCGGCTCGTCGCGCCGGCCAGGCACAACCACCGATCGAAGTTGACCGGCCTCCAGGAGAGCAGGGTCACCCGGTCATTCTGCCGGACACTGCCGTGTGCCGCCGACCAGCGTGACAGACGCTGGCAGGCTACAGCCTAGATGCGGCGTCACAGCCACCGGAGCGGGCCGTCAGAAGTGTTCAACCTGCTGACCAGCTGATCTTGATGGTGCTGTCATTCCGGATCAGTTCGTGCTGCTGTCTGTCGCTCTCCGACATTCATAACGACGGTCAGATGACGGTCAAAGGATCTTCTACCCCGTGCGTCGGCCCCTCGGCTCAGAGCCTGACCTGGGCTTTCTGGTGGGCGCAGCTGGGTTCGAACCAGCGCCCCCTCGCTTGTAAGGGGGAATCCCATACGTTCATCGCGCCGTCAAGTGAGATGGCCGCCGAACTGCCCTGTTCCCCGCGCGCGCCCGGTGGTTGACGCCGAGTCTGATGCCCTGATGGGCACACCGGGAATCCGTCGTGATGGTTTCTCAAGCAGATCGTCACGTCCAGAGCCGGTCTAGTGGCAAGATCCTGATCCAGTCATCGTGGGTATAGGCGTGCACGCCGGTGTGCAGGACGATCGCTTCTGCTAGTCGGGTGCCGAGGCGCTCTTTCAGCTGGCGCAGGCCGCGGAGGTCTTCGCCGCTGATCCGGGAGCCGGCCTTGATCTCGAAGGCGATGACCCTGCCGTCGTCGCGCTCCAGCACCAGGTTGACCTCGTCGCCGGCCTCGGTGCGGAAGTGCCCGCTGGCGACCGGCGCATCCGACCAGCTGGCCTGCTTGAGGATCTCCCCGACAGCGAAGGTTTCCAGGAGATGGCCGTATTCGGTAAGGGCCGCAGGCGCACCCTGGGCGATCTTCTGCGGGGTGAGGTTCAGCAGCCATGCCATCACGCCAGAATCCACCAGGTGCACCTTCGGGTGCTTGGCGATGCGTGATCCGAGCGTCGTGCCCCACGCGGGCAGCCGGTAGATGAGGAAAACAGCTTCCAGGAGCTTGATGTAGTTCTCCGTCGTGGACTTCTCCAGCCCGATGGTCCCGCTGACCGCCGCCATGTTCAGCACCTGCCCGGACCGGGCGGCGAGCTGGCCGAGCAGGCGGGGCAGCATCTCGCGCTGCCGGACTCGCGATATGTCCAGGACGTCCTTGTCGATGACGAGATTGACGTAGTTGGAAAACCAGCGAGACCGGGAGCGGCCGGGCGGGCGGCGAAGGGGCACCGGCATGCCTCCCGATGCCGACCGTTCGGCGTACTCCTCACGAGTTGCCGGCTCTCGGCGCGATGCCATCTCGACGCCCCCGCCGTCGAGAAGCCTGGCCACGAACGTCTCGCGCACGCCGTCGATCTCCCCTTGCGACAGCGGAAGCACCGGAATGATGTCCACCCGCCCGGTGAGCGCTTGCCCAGCCTCCGGCAAGGTCGGGTACCGGGTTGACCCGGCCAGGACGTACCTGCCGGGCCGCAGATCCCGGTTCAGCTGAGCTTTGATGGCATCCAGCAACTCCGGGACATGCTGGTACTCGTCGATAAGGACAGGCCGGCGAGATTCGACGAACCGGGCCGGATCGCTTCGCACCGCCGATCGGGTAGCGGGATCATCACAGTCGATCACCACACGCCCCAGCCGCTCACCCAGCCGGCTGAGCAGGGTGCTCTTGCCCACAGTGCGCGGCCCGTTGAGCACGACGACAGGCTCCTCGGCTAGCCGTGCTCCCACGACATCCGCCAGCCGCCGCTCCGCCAGGCCGGTCAACGCTCCGCGCATGCTCGCACTCTACCCACTAACTTCCGTGATTTCGCTATCTATTTTCCGTTTCTCCAAGGCAATTTTTCCGCGTTTCCAGAAGACAGCCTCCGCGATCCCCGCTATGAGCTAGGGAGAGGCCAGAACCAGGCAGAGGACGTGCGCCTGCAACGGCAGCTGAGGTTGAACGCCCTCCATTGCCAGGCAACAGCATCCAGAAGGACGATTACGTGCTGGCCACAGGCCGCCATCGAGAATGGTTAGCATGCCAAAGGCGCAGGTGACCGAAGGTCACCCACATAATGCCGCCGACAGGGCGATCACTGGAGCCTGCGCTCAAGCTGCCTGGTCTCGGCGGTCGCCCATCCAGGCCGTCCCGTGGGCCCCCAAGGACAGTCCCGTGGGGCCGACGGCATTACAGAGGGTAACCGGAGGGCCGGGCAGTAACCTGACTTCGGCCAGGCTAGTGCGCAAGCGCGCCTGCCGGGCGGGGGCCTGGTCGAAGGCGAGGATGCCCGGCTCCCCGGGCCCGGAGCTTGTGTGCCCAGTAGCCGGTGCCTGCTCCGATCTCGGCGAGCGGGCTGAGGTCGGCGATCATGGCGAGCGCCCGGGCGTCAGGCAGTACGTAGGAGTAGCGCTGCGCCAGCGAGAGCGCTGTCATGCGGGGCTGCGGGTCGCTGCTCAGCTGGCGGGCAGACTGGCTAAATCGGTCCGGTGGTCATTCGGTCAGCTCGCGGCGTTTCCTGGTGCTGGTGAGCCAGCGCTAGGCCGCGGCTGCCTGGCGGATGGCCTCGATCGTGCTGGCCGGTGCCCGGTGCAGGAGCTGTGCCAGGTCAGTCGTGGGCGAGCTGGCCCAGCCGCTGCGGACGGCGGCGTAGTAGCCGAGCAGCATGCCGATGGCCGCCTCGGGGATGCCGAGAGCAGTGACGTGCTCCCGGTATTCGCGGTCTTCGGCTGGCTGGTAGCGCACGTTCTTGCCGCTGATTGATGAGGCGAGCGCGGCGAGATCGTCCCAGCTGACCGGGCCGGGCCCGGTTAGCTCATACGTCACGCCCTCATGGCCAGCCTCGCGGAGGACGCTGGCGGTGGCCTCGGCCAGGTCGGTGATGGCAGCTGGCGTGATGCGGGCCTGGCCGGCGGGAGCCGTCAGCGTGCCCGCTGCTACTGCCCACCGGACGTCGCGGGCGACCAATGGAGCCAGGTCGGACGTCAGCCGCAGGATGGTCACCGGGGTGCGCGTGGCCCTGGCGCGCGTCTCGGTGGCGGGGTAGTCCGAGACTTCGGGCATGGGGCAGTGGTCAAGATCTTGCCAGGTGGTGATGACGAGCCGTCCCGCGCCTGATTCCGCCGCTGCCGTGATCGCCGCGGCCTGCCGCTGCGCGCGCCTGGCGGGATCGATGTCGTAGTTGGTTCCGTTGATCAGGACCGTGTCCGCGCCCTGGAACGCCCGCACCAGGGTCGCCGGCTCGTCGTAGTCTGCGTGCCGCACGTCCGCGCCGCGGTCCTTCAGCGGCCCGGCCTTCCGCGGTTCGCGGACAGTCACGGTGACCTGGCCGGCGGGCAGATGATCCAGCAGGTGCCCGGCGACCAGCCGGCCGAACTCCGTGTTGCCGCCGGTGATGACGATCATTGCAGCCTCCGTGGTGGTGACCCGTCCGCAGATACGGGGACACCAGCCCAGAATACGGCCGTGCCTAGTGCGCAACTTCAGCCACCGCGAACAGCGAACCCGCAGGTCATCAAGTTGCGACCAAGATCGAATCTGAATCGTGGCCGAAGTCAGGGAGCCTGCGCTCAAGCTGCCTGGTGTCGGCGGTCGCCCATCCAGGCCGTCCCGTGGGCCCCCAAGGGTAGTCCCGTGGGGCCGACGGCATTACAGAGGGTAACCGGAGCAGGGCCATTCGCAGATGACAATCTGTAGTCATCACGTCACTTTTCGATGCACATCCCGGGGCCGCGGACCACGCCAGGACCCGCACCGTAAACGGTCAAATCCATCAAGGATGGCGGAAATGATTCATATTGACCGGATGCTCGCGCCCCGCTACATGACTACCATGAGTGACGGTCGTTGCGCAGCGTTACCTGCGAATGGCCCTGTAACCGGAGGGCCGGGCAGTAACGCGCAGTCCCGCCGTTATCTGGAGTCCGGATCTGGGTGTCCTCGCTGTAAGCGCCGCGGGTGTTTTGTGTGCATTTTCTGCGTGGTGGACGCGTTACCTGGACAGTGTCTCCGCCGCACGCCTGGCACAAATCCTCTTGTCGCTGCCGTTTTTAGAACTAAGCAGCTACTGGATGGACACTGTCCAGCTACATGTCAACGCCGCAGACGTGCTGGTCAGGCGCGGCATAGAC
>CAWDRD010000004.1:0-12900 GCA_963804455.1 uncultured Actinomycetes bacterium | reverse complement strand
GCCCGCCCAGGCCGGCCAGCGCCGATGCCAGCGTGGCCAGGAACTTGCTCGCGTCCTGGCTGGTCAGGAACGCTGAGAGCAGTCCCTGCAGGAACCGGAGCGGGTCCGGATCAGTGCAGCCAGCCCTCCGGCCTGGTCGAAGGCGGTCGTGTCGGCCCCGAGCAGGTCGGGCAGGCCCTGGACCCAGCCGGAGGCCGCCGACCGCAGTGCGGAGATGGCGACCTGCTCCACCAGGCCCCAGGGAAGATCGAGCGGAAGGGTGCAGCCGGCCGCCGGGGCCGAGGGTGATCGGCCCCAGCGGCGTCAACACACCGGCTACCAGCACGGTCGCGCCCGGCAGGTCGAAGCTCGCCTGCAGTCCGCCGCCCGGTGCCCAGGCCAGCCGGAGCCGGGCCTCCTGCAGGCTGATCTGGTAGCCGCTGCCGAAGGTCAGCGGCTGGCAGGCCGGTGCCGACACCGTGACCTCCAGCGTCAGGTCCGGCAGCGCGGTCACCTTCACCGGGAACGGCGGGCCGGTGGCGGTGGCCGGCGGCAGCGTGACGGCCAGCGCCTCGGCTACCAGGGCCAGCCCGAGCACGGGGCCGCCATCCCCGCCGAGCGGCGGGATCGCCGGAGCCGCCCGGAAACCCAGGTGCACGACGACGGGATCGCCGTCGCACCACGCGGTCAGCGACACGCCAGCAGCGAGCTCCAGCGACCATGGCTGGTCGGCCGTGCCCGGCCCGGCGCCCACCGCGGTGCTGCCCAGCAGCCCCGGCAGCACCGAGAGCAGGTCGGCGAAGTCGGTTCCGCCCCTGGCCACGACGGAGCGCACGAACGCGCCGACGGCGCCCACCGGGTCGGCCACCAGCCCGGCCAGGGACAGGGCCGGCCAGGAAGGGTCCCCGGCGTGGCTGGCGGGCGGCGTCATCCCGAGCAGCACCTCGATGGCGGTGCCGGCCGGCGCGAGGCCGGCCAGCATGCCGGTGACGATCGCGTTAAGGGCCTCGGTGCCCACGTCGGCGAGCGCGTCCGGGGACGTCAGGTCGAGAACGTCGTGATGATCCAGGTGGCTGGCGTCGCGGCCGACGTCAACCCGCTCCGCGCCGAGCACGAACACCGGCTTGCGGCCGTTGTCGAGGCCCAGCCCGGCGTGCAGCGCGCCCACGGTGACCACCGCCGGGCTGGTCACGCTCACGATCGTCCCGGTATCCGCCCCGTACCTGGCGGCGAGCTGCAGGTACGGCAGGGCCTGCACGCCGGGATGAGCGCCGAGGCTGATCCGGGCGAGCCCGGCATCGGCCGCCACGCTGACCTCGGACACGGCAGTCAGGGGAGTGCTCACCCGCACCGAGGCACCTGGCGTGATCATCAGGCCGCCGGCGTTATCGGTGCTCACGTCAACCGTGAGGTCCAGCTCCGCGCGGCCCACCGTCAGGCTGATGCCGTACGGCGGCCCGGCCGCGGTCGTGTTCGCGCCGATGAGATCGGCCAGCAGGCCCACCCAGGCCTGCATCGCGGCCGGGGTGGCAGCCACCGACTGCAGCCATGGCGCGAGCGCAGGCAGCCCGCTGGCCAGGATGTCGCCGACGGGCAGCGGGGGGATCGCCCCGCCGGCCGGGAGCAGCCCGATCAGGCCGAGCAGGTCGCGGGCTGCCCCGGTGGCCGATGCCGCCTCGGCCTGCAGGATCGCCGTCAGCAAGTGGGCGAGATCCGGCCCGATCGCGCTGGCGCTGTCGAGCGAGATATCCAGCGGCGCGCTGCTTCCGGGCAAGCGGAGCCCACGCACCACGATGCCGACGGATGGGGCTCCGGCGGCTTGCCCGCTAGGGAAAGTGAGCGGAACGGAGGCGGTGACTCCGACGCTGTTGAGGGTTGGGTCGGCGACCGTCACGGAAGCGGTCAGGCCCGCGGTGGCGTCGGTGATGTCACCGGCGTCGGCGGAATCCAGGCCCGGCAGGAAGGTGACCCCTGCGGACTCGCTCTGGTTCACCCGCAGCAGCGGGAGCCGGATCTCCGCGGAGGCTGCCACCGGGGCGCTGACCTCGATCCGGACCCCGATGGAGACCACGACCCCGCGAGCGCCCGGTTCCAGCACCAGGAACAGATCGGATCCGGCCTCGTCGGTTCCGGTCAGCCGGAGCAGCGGAACCCAGGTGCGGCCCGGGTCGTCGGTGACCGGCGTGGTCTGGTCGCCGAGCGCGGCCTGGATGAACGCTACGAGCGCGTCGCGCTGCGGCTGGTTCCGCAGCATCCCGCGGATGTGCCCACCCGGGTCGGTGAACCAGGTGGTGTCGACACTGCCGTCCGGGCCGAGTAAACCGAGCGCGGTCGCCAGCGCGCCGACGTCGCCGAGGCTCGCGCTGTCGACGGTCATCGCCCCACGACCTGGTCACCCGGATGGCGGGCCTGCGGTACCACGCTGAGCCCGGAGCCGTCAGTGCTGATCGCGCCCGGGATCAGCCGCGCGCCGTTGGTGTCCACGCCCGACTGCAGCGCCAGGCCGTGGGCGACGTCGAGCAGGGCCAGCCATGCGGCGGCGGTGGCGGCCTGCCCCCAGCGGTCAACGAGCGGCACGGGCCCGCGCGGCTGCTGCTCGGTCACGGCCAGCAGCCCAGCCGGGCTGCCCGGGCTCCCGACCGCGAACGGCACGACCAGCTGCCCGGGACCCGTCTCGTCCGTCTCCAGCGCGAGCGCGACGAGAATCAGGCCGGGAAACATCTCAACCATGGTCTGGTCGAGATGAACCAGCACCTCCCCGTCGCCGTCCTGCCAGATCACCTGCGCGGGTGGTGGCTGACCCGGCGCAGCGTACGCCGAGCTAAGCGCCGCTATCGTCAGTTGGCTGACGGCGCTCGCCGGGACCGTGACCGGCGGGGTGGCCTGCCCAGGGGGAACCGGCTTCCCTGGCCGTCCGTGTTCGCCGCATTCCCCGTGCTCAAGCTTTTCACATACCTGCTCGATCGCTTCTTCGACCTGGTCGAGGAACCAGCGCGCGAGCCGGCAGCCGACGCGCCGCACGTCCGCCCATTCCTCGTGCGCGTGCTCACTTTCAGTCACGGGCGGCCCCCCTTGCCCGCTCGAGGCCTTGCTGATACGTGCAACTGGCCAGTCACATCAGCGCGGCGCCGTTCCGGCTCCACGCATTCTCTCGCTGCAAGCCAGCAATGGCCAGTCCTCGGATAGCGCGCCCGGAATGGGGACGCCAGACCGAGCTTTTGGGAAGCCGCTCCGTTTCCAGCCCTGGGCCCGATGATGCGTGCGCCCCTCTGCGCGTAGGCCAGGGAAGTCCGCGAATGGGGCCCGAGTGTTCAGGTCATCCGGTTCGGTGCACAGCGGTGTGGCGGTAGGCCGCGCGGACTTCGTCTTCACCCCTGGCGGGTGATGCCTGACCGCCGTCCGCCCGAGGGCGAGCCGGCGGTCCTCTCCGGCCTCCTGGGCGAGGGTTGCCGCGTTGATGTCCGCCCGGGTCGTCTCCTGCACGGCGTTGAGAAACAGGGCCCCGGCCGCATCCTGATATCGGCAGCGGGCTGCGGCCCGGGTTCGCTCAGCAGCCGACCGCTCCGTCGATGAGCTCGCGGATGAGGTCAGCATGCCCGTTGTGACGGGCGTACTCCTCGATCATGTGGGTGTAGATCCACCGCAGCGTGCAAGGCTCCCCGCGCCGCAGACCGGTGTCATCCAGGCCGCGGGACGCGGCCGCAGTGCGGCTTGCCTCACACTCGGCCTGCCAGGCCCGCAGGTCAGCCTCCCAGTCAGCGTCATCGAGCGGGACGAGTTCACTGTCGTCAACAGCTGGGTCATACCAGATCGGCGGCGTACCAGGCTCGCGCAGGAGCACCCGCCGGAACCAGTTCCGCTCCACCTCCGCCATGTGCCGCACCAGTCCGTGCAGGGACAGGTTCGAGGTCACCACCGGCCGGCGCTTGCGGCCGGAATCGTCGAGGCCCTCGCACTTGAGCAGCAGCGTCATCCGGTGGAACTCCAGCCATCCCTCGAGCATCTGCCGCTCGCCAAGGACGAACGCCGGCTCGTGCCGCCGGGGATCGTCAAGATCTGCAACCACCGCAGTTACCTCCGATACTCCGCGCCATTGCCGCCATCGGGTCACCAGCGTGCCACCAGCTGCCGGCCGGGCGCCGGGCAACCCGTTCAGGGGGTGGACGGCGACGGGGCGAAGGGCTGAACGTCGCCGCGGCAGCGCGTGATCTTCGGTGCCGGGGCCAGCGGATGGATCAGGTAGTCCCATACCGTGTTGTTGACGCACGCGGACGTCAGCAGAGCCGTGTGGCCCCAGCTGTCGCTGGAGACCAGGCGGCTGTTGGGCAGCAGCCAGGGCACCGCGACCAGCGTGGACTGGATCATCCCGGACGAGTACTCTCCGGTAACGGCCAGGACACCGAGGACGGCTACGGCTAGCTGGGCGACCGCCAGGCCGGTGTAGCCGTTGTTAGTCGGCATGCTCAGCTCGCTCATAACCGCCCCGATTCCGCGGCGCGGTACTGGACGGCGTCCTCGGTCAGGCCGACCACGCCCAGGACCTCGTCCACCCGGGACCGGGCAATGCTGTTGCTGGCCGCGAGCGCGGCCAGGTGGCTGCGGGCGCTGCGGCCGCGCTGGAAGCCGCCGGCGTCGAGCATCGCCCCGACCTCCCACAGCGGCCAGCGCAGCTGCCGGTACCGGCGGCCGTTGATGGTCGCCTGGCCGTGATCGGGCGCGTCCAGGCCCATGATCATCCGCATGGTGGTGGACTTCCCGGACCCGTTAGGGCCCAGGAAGCCGGTCACGATGCCCGGCTGGACTTCGAAGCTGAGCGAGTCCACCGCCACCGTCGAGCCGAAGCGCTTAGTT
Source organism: uncultured Actinomycetes bacterium (assembly GCA_963804455.1). Lineage (GTDB taxonomy): Bacteria > Actinomycetota > Actinomycetes > Streptosporangiales > Streptosporangiaceae > RYN-230. Next base: position 8,070 of record CAWDRD010000004.1, on the reverse strand, counting down.
AGGCCTCTGGCCGAAATCATCGGATCTCCGTTTCCGCACGCGGGCGCGTGCCTGGAAATCACGCTAGAGATCACGCTAGCCAGGCGGAATCCGGCTGCCGGCCGTCCTGGCCGGGGGGTTAGCAACAGATGTTGATGGATCAGGTAACGGTTAGCCACAGTGCCGGGCTCATAGGAGGCCATCAGGGCGAGCGACGGCCATGCCGCCCTGGAGTATTCAGGTACGGGTGATGTCCTCGGCGATCGCCTTGAGCGCCCTGGTGAGATCGCTGGCGGACGGGGCGCGTGCGGGATCAATGAGCCACTGCACGAGTATCCCGCTGAGCAGGGCCTGGTGCACGGAGCCGACGGCCCGCGCCTTTTCCGGCTCAGCCTCGGCGTCGATGCCGTGCAGCAGCTGCGCCCAGGCCATCCGGCCATCCTGGAGGCCGTCGGCGATTGCGTCGCGCACGCCGGGCACCCGGTCGGCCAGCTGGAAGACATCGAGGCTCGCCCGCCAGACCTGCCGGTAGTCCTCGAAGGTGGCCAGGACACAGTCCCAGTACTGCTCGAAGCGCTGCACGACCGGGGCGGCCGGGTCGATCCCGGCGGCCATCGCCTGCGCGAGCTGCGCACCCCATTCATCGATCGCCTGCAGCACGGCCGCGTTCAGCAGCGCCTCGGTCGAGCCGTAGTGGTAGCCGATCGAGGCCAGGTTGGTGCCGGATGCCGCCACGATGTCACGGGCGGTCGTCCGCGCGTAGCCCTTCTCCCGCAGGCAGCGCATGGCGCCGGCGAGCAGGTCCTCACGGTGTCCCACACCGGAAATCATAGCCCAGAAATCTATACAAGTGTTCTATACATCTGTGTAAGACGCTTGTATGGTCGCAGGCATGGAATCCCGAGACATCCTGATCTCCGGGGCCAGCGTGGCTGGCCCCGCCCTCGCCTGGTGGCTGGCCCGGCGCGGCTTCCGCCCGGTGATCGTGGAGCGATCCGGCCAGTTGCGCGGCGGCGGTTACGCCGTCGACTTCCGCGGCCGCACCCACCTTTGTGTCCTGGAGCAGATGGGACTGCTGGAGCAGGTCCGGGCCCGCCAGACGCACCTGCGCCGGCTCTCTTACGTGGACGCCGACAACCGGCCCGTGGCCAGCATGCCGCCGGAGATCTTCGCCGGCGACGTGGAAATCCTGCGCGGCGACCTCGCCGACGTCCTCTACCAGGCCACCAGGGACCACACGGAGTACATCTTCGGCGACTCGATCACCGGCATGGCCCAGGACGCTGACGGCGTGCAGGTCACCTTCACCCACGCCGCGCCCCGGGCCTTCGATCTCGTCATCGGCGCCGACGGCATCCACTCCAACGTCCGCAGCCTGGCCTTCGGGCCGGAAGCCGGCTTCATCCGCGACCTTGGCCTGTATGTCTCGATCTTCACCACGCCGAACTTCGCCGGCCTAGACCGCGAGGGCCTGCTCTACAGCGTCCCCGGCAAGACCGCGAGCCTGTTCAGCAGCACGGACGCAGCCAACGCCATCGCGCAGCTCTACTTCACCGCGCCCCCCGCCCGCTACGACCCGCACGACGCCGGGCAGCAGAAGGAGATCGTCACCCGTCATTTCGCCGGGCTGGGCTGGCAGGTCCCGCGCCTGCTCCAGGAGATGGCCGGGGCGCCGGACTTCTACTTCGACACCACCAGCCAGATCCACATGGACAAATGGTCAAATGAACGAGTGGCGCTCATCGGCGACGCCGGCTACGCGGCGGGGCCCGGCGGCAACGGCACCGGCACCGCGGTCGTGGCCGCCTACATCCTCGCCGCCGAACTGGCCGCGGCGCGCGGCGACTACCAGGCGGCCTTCGGCCACTACGAGCAGCGGCTGCGCGGTTACGTGGCCGGCGGGCAGAAGCAGGCCGTCGGCGGCCAGGCCTTCCTCGCGCCGCCGACCTGGCGGAAGATCCGCCAGCGCAACCGGTTCTTCAAGATGCTGCCTTACCTGCCCGTCAAGGGCCTGATCCGCAGGGCAGCGACCAAGACCGCAACCGCCATCACCCTCCCCCGCTACGACGCCGGCATCTCCTGACGGGCCACCCGGGCGGGAACCACCGCCGCTGCCGAACTCCGCCGCCGAGCAGGAACTCGTGGAGCGGCTCACCGGAAACCGGGGCGCGGCCAAGCGCCCAGTCTGCCGGCCGGCCGGTGTCTACATCAGCAAGATGATGGGAAAATGCTCGACCCGCCGATCCTGCTGCGCAACGAGATCAAGCGAATATTCGTCGACGCACCCCACCAGTGGAACCGAAAGTGCCGTCGGCCGGAAGCCCTACCGGCTGATCCCGATAGTTGCCGAAAACTTTCGGAAACCTACGGGCCGCTAAATGCGCGCTTGTGGCTGGCCCGTTCGGCGCCGATCATCGGAATATGGTGAGCCGTGGGACGGACCGGTGACCGATAGTTTCGGAAGGCTGAGCCGGGTCCGGGCGCCGGTCCTGCTGTCCTACGCCGCGTTCGTGTTCGTCGGTGTGAGCGCGGGAGTCGGCGGGGTCCTGCTTCTGGCGCAGATGAGCGACTACGGCGTGGACCGGGCCACGATCGGGATCACGTTCTTCACCAGCTCCGCCGGGTTCGTGCTCGCTGGCCTGAGCAACGGCGCGCTGATCCAGCGGTTCGGCATCCGGATGGCGCTGGCCGCGGGCGGCGGCGCGTACGTGCTGGCCGGCCTGTACCTGGCCACCCGCCCGCCGTTCGCGGCGTTCGTCGCGGTGCAGCTCGTCACCGGGTACGGCACCGGGGTGCTGGAGTCGGTGCTCAACACCTACCTCGCGGCGCTGCCCGGCGCGACGACGCTGCTCAACCGCCTGCACGCGTTCTTCGGCGTCGGCGCGCTGCTCGGGCCGGTGCTGGCCGCCTGGATCGTCGGCTTCGCCTCCTGGACGGTGGTCTGGCTGGTCTTGGCGGTGGCCTGCGTCCCGCTGGTCGCTGGCTTCCTGGTGGCCTGCCCGGGGCCGGTGCCGGCGGAGCCCGGATCCCAGGCGCCTGAGCCCAGAACACACGTGGCCGAGACGTCCGGTTCACCCGCGGGGAGCCTGCTGGCCGCCGCGCTGCGGGACCGGGGTGTCCTGTGCGGCGCGGCGATGCTGGCCGTCTACGTCGGCCTGGAGCTTGGCGTGGGCAACTGGGGCTTCAGCTACCTGGTGCAGGCGCGCGGCCTGACCGGGACGCTCGCCGGGTATTCGGTCAGCGGTTACTGGCTGGGGCTGACTGTCGGCCGGTTCCTGATCAGCCCCGTCGCCGCGCGGACCGGCGTGACCACGGCTGGCATGATATACGCGTGCCTGGCCGGCATCACCGCCGCCGCCACCCTTGTCTGGCTGTCGCCGACCGCCGCGGCGGCCAGCGCGGCGCTGGTCCTGCTCGGCTTCTTCCTCGGGCCGGTCTTCCCGACCACGATGGCGATCGCGCCGCGGTTCACGACGCCCCGGCTGGCGCCGACCGCCATCGGCGTGATGAACGCGGGATCCGTCATAGGCGGCGCCGGGCTGCCCTGGCTGGCCGGCGTGATCGCCCAGGGCACCGGGATCTGGACGCTCCTGCCGTTCACTGTCGCGCTCGCCGTGCTCCAGTTCGTCGTCTGGCGGCCACTCGCCGCCCGGATCCACCCCGCGCTGGACCGCTGCTAGCGAGGGCGGGCCCTCACCGAAACCCGCAGGTCAGACCGGTCGCAACAGTGTGGAGCGGTACACCGTCGCGGTTCTGGCGCTGGGCGCTGCCCGCCTATTGTGCGCTCGAGGCCATGGCCGCGGTCCGGCATCTGGAGGAGGCGGTGCTCGGTGCCCAGTGGACGGGCGGCTGCAGCACTGCAGGCGGCTGGGTGCCTGCCGGTGGCCGCAGTGCCTGGCCCGCTATGCTTCGCTCGTGACAACTGCCAGCATCCCCGGCACGCCGCAGGCATGGACCCGCAGACTGCTGCGCTGCGGCGTGGCCGCAGGCCCTGTCTTCGTCGCGGTGTTCCTTCTTGAGGGTGGCGTCCGGGATGGTTACCGGCCGCTGCGCCACCCCGTCAGTTCTCTCGCGCTCGGATCACGCGGCTGGATCCAGGCCGGGAACTTCGCCGTGGCAGGGACGCTGTTCCTGGCCGGGGCCGCGGGGCTGGCGCGCGCTAGTGATCCTGCGGGCAGCAGCCGCGCAGCACCGGCCCTGATCGGCGCGGCAGGCGCGGGGCTGATCGGCTCGGCCGTCTGCACGACCGACCCGGTCAGCGGCTACCCGCCGGGAACACCCGATGCGCTCACCCGGCCCAGTCGTACCGGCACCGCGCACAATCTGGCGGCCGTCCCGGTGTTCCTCGGCCTGCCCGCGGCCGCGCTCGCCTGCAGCTGGCGGTCCTGGCGGGCCGGCCAGCGCGGGTTCGGGCTCTACAGCGCGGGCACCGCCGTCACCATGCTGGCCACCATGGCCCTGGCCGCTGCGGGCTTCGGCCAGTCGCCCCGGCTGGTCCAGCTGGGCGGGCTGTTCCAGCGCGCCAGCATCATCACCGGCTTCGCCTGGCTCACAGCCCTGTCCGCACGAGCCCTCCGGCATGTGCCCGCCACCCACAGCGCCACACCAGCAGCCCACACCGCACCGGCATTCCCCCCGATCAGCACGCGCACGTAACGCGGGCTGGCGTCCGTCCGGGGCCGCTGTCCTGTCCAGGGCGGCTGCGCTAGCTTGGGCCCATCGCATCGACGCGGTCCGCGATGGGCCGGTGTCACCAGGATTACCGGCCGCTGCGGCCAGGGGGGAACTGCTGTCATGGACAAGGACCTGGCCGGGCAGGTGGTCGAAATCGCCCAGCGGGTGGTCGCCAGCGGGGCGATCTCCGCGAACGGGCATGGCAACGTGAGCGTACGTGTCCCTGAGGCTGAGGAAATCTACTTCACGGCGGGCCCGTCGCTGCGCGGCCACCCGGTCTCAGCGGTGGTACGGCTCGGGCTGGACGGGACTCTGCTGGACGGCGATCTGCCGCCCATCCAGGGCGCTGTGGTCGCCATGCACACGGCGATGTACGCCGATCACCCCGATACTGGCTGTGTCCTGCATACCCACTCGCCATATGCCACTGCTTACGCCGTGGCCCGCCGCCCGATCGGATGCTGGGTGGAGGCCCTGGCCATGTTCGGCCTGGCCGACGGGGTCCCGGTGGCAGGCTACGGGCCACGTGGCTCCGCGGAAGCGGTAGCCAGCATCCGGGCCTCGGTCACCCCCGGGGTCCCCGCTGTGCTGCTGGCTAACCACGGCGTGCTGGTGTTCCACCGCACACCGGAGCTGGCCATCTTGGTCGGCGGAGTCATCGAGGAGGCCGCGCAGGCAGGCATCAACGCTGCGGCGCTGGGTGGCCCCGCCGAGATCCCGGTCGAGCTCCGCGCCGCGGCCCTGCAGCGCACCATGACCTTCGATCGCCAGGGAACAGTGCACGCTTAGTTTCCGCGGCAGCTCACCCACCCACCCGGCAAAGCTCTTGTCATGCACTAACAGGACGAGAAGAGCTGGACTCAGCTGGACGTCACGAGCCATGATCCAGAACCTGCACCGCGCTGACCAGGCACGCTCCGGGACTACGGACGCCACACGGACAGAACCCAGTTCTTCACGCCGCAGGGAATGGAGAAATAGCAGGTCAGCGGGCATTCCGAGGGGCAGGATGGGTGGTCTGATGCGATGCAGAGCCGCGCTCGGTGGTCTTCTGCTCGGGGCCTTCGGTGTCAGCTGATGTTCATGCGCGCGGCGAGGCCGTCGAGCAGGGCCTGGAGGCCGCGTTCGAACTGGCTGCTCAGGGCGGCTTCTGTCATCGGGGGCCCGGCGGGCTCAGCGGCTTGGGTGCTTTCCGCGTAGATCGCGCTTAGCTGAGGGAAGTCCCCGGCCTGGAGCTGGGCGATGCCGTATGCGACCGCGGCGGCGACCATGGCCGGGTTTTCTTCGGCCGTCCTGGCGCGGGCCAGCGACTCGATTGCGTGCAGGGCGTTGCCGGACACGTAGTCGTCGACGGTGGCGAGGAGCTCGAACCTGGCCGGGGCGGGCAGGCCGGTGCTGGCCACTGCGGCGAGGGACTGCTCGAAGTGGCGCATGGCGTTGGGCCCGAACTGGGCGTCGTTCAGCGACGCCAGTGACCACGGGTGGGCCATGAGCACCTGCCTGGTCCGCCGCGCGATGGCGGCGATGGCGTCCCGCCAGTGAGCGGGGAGGCTGGCGTCGGGAATGAGGGCGTCGGCGAGGATCGCGTCCTGCATCAGCGCGACGATGTCGGTCTTGTTGCGCACGTAGTAGTAGAGCGTCATCGTTCCCGCGCCGAGCTCGGCGGCGATCCGCTTCATCGTGACCGCGTCGAATCCCTCGGCGTCCGCGATCCGCAGCGCGGCGCCGGCGATCTGCTCGCGGATGTAGCGCGGCTTGCGGTCCGCCGGCGGGGGGAGGGCCCAGATGGGGCGGTGGTCGTGCTCGGTTGCCACTCGTATAGCATACGAATAAGCTATTCGTATCATGTACGAATATGGTGCCGCGATGGGAAGGATCTCGATGGGAACCAGCAAGGCGGTCGGCGCGCGCCTGCATGACGCGCTGCACCGGCTACCAGGGATGCCCGCTCACGCCCAGGCTGCTGAGCTGAACGCGAATGCCGCAGCCCGGCGGCTGCATGACCGCCCGCTCCGGAACCGGGCGCTGCGCAACACCCCGCTGCCGAGCCCGAGCGGCCACCATGGGCGGCCGCCGCGCCTGCTTGCCAGGTGGCAGGCGTGGCTCGGCCGCCGCCTCGGCCAGGGGCAGCGATGACCGGCGGGAACGAGGCGATCGCCGCGGCCGGCCTGACCAAGCGCTACGGCACAACCGCTGCCCTGTGTGACGTCAGCCTCCAGGCCAGCGCCGGGACGGTGACCGCGCTGCTCGGGCCGAACGGTGCGGGCAAGCCCGTAACGGAATTGTGACATTCATTGTCGGCCGGCGCACGGTCGCTGGCCGACAGGAGATTGGCCTTGGCCAGCGCTGCAGTGTGCCGCTCCCCGGAGACTGCCTGGCATGCCTGCCCGCAGGACCTGCCGTCATCGGTCGCCGCCGGTGCGCCGCTCAACTGCTGCCGTCAGATACGGACATGACGTAGCGTGACAGGGAAATCGACCGCCCCAACGCTCAGGACCGCGCAGATCGATGCTCTTATGTTTGTCAAGGTGGCTCGGATGACCTTTCGATGGCTGCAGTTCTGGGGTTGCGAGTGTGGTGTTCCGACCGGGTTATTGCTGGGTTGCGGACAAGACAGGGATGGGCCGCTCGGGATGGAGCGCAAGCTCTTATGAGGTCACGCCCAGCAGGTCAGGGATGAGCCGGGGACGGCAGGCGAATCGTTCGCAGGCCAGCAGTGGATGCGGCAGCCGATTAGTGGGTCAGGCCGTCCCCGGGGATCTGGGGTCCTCACCGGCGGCTGGGCGGAGGTGGGGGTAGACCTCGCGGGCGACGTAACGCTTGAGGCAGCGGATGATCTCTGCCTTGGATTTTCCTTCGGCTGTGCGGCGTTCCACGTAGGCGCGGGTGGCCGGGTCGGAGCCCATGCGGGTGAATGCGATGCGCCACAGGGCGTGGTTGGCCTGGCGGTTGCCGCCAGGGTTGAGCCGGTGGCGGACGGTCTTGCCCGAGGAGGCCGGGATAGGCGCGGCGGCGCACATGTGCGCCCAGGCGGCCTCGCTGCGCAGCCGCTCGGGGTGATCCCCCGCCGCGATGAGCAGAAGCGCCGCTGTGTGGGGGCCGATCCCGGTCAGATCGGCGAGAAGGCCGGGAGCGTGCGCTGTCACGAGGGGGAGGATGAGCTCGTCCAGGCGCTCGAGCTGGGCATCAAGGAACTCCGCGCGCCGTCCCAGCTCGCGCAGCGCGATGCGGGTGGCGGCGCCCGTAGCCCCGCGTTGTGTTATAGAACTCATTTTGATTTATTTGATTAGTTTATTTTCGACCTTTTAGGCTACGCGCGAAAACACATAGGCAGTCGGGCTTGCGAACATGATACGGAAACAGGCAATTCCCGTCGCACCTGATGCGGCAGGGAGGAAGTCCTGCTCCTGCGCGACG
>CAWDRD010000003.1:0-53727 GCA_963804455.1 uncultured Actinomycetes bacterium | reverse complement strand
CCCGCCGCCGGCCGGACCCCGAGACGATGGCCAGCCGCATCGCCCACCTGCCGGATGGCTGCCACCATGGCCCGATATGCCCGCCGATGTCGGCGTCCGGGCCCTCGCCCGGCAGCGGCACGCCGCCGGGGAACCAGTACGCCGGCCTCCCGCAGGCAGATGACGTACGAGCGCGTCCCGCCGGCGACCCTCGCGGGGCCGTCCTGCCCAGCTCGGACCAGGCACGCGTCGCCTGCCGCTGGCATCCACCCGTGCCCGGTGACCAGGGCGAGCCCGGTCAGGCTCTTCCCGCTGCCATGGCCGCCCAGCAGCAGCACGCCTGCCCCATCCCGGACCACCGCAACGCCGTGCACGGTGAGCGTGCCGCGCCGCAGGTGGCCCGCGTGGACCGCCGCATTGATCCGCCGGCGAGCGTCGGCGGCGCTCACGTCCCCGGGAAGCACGAGCGCCGGGTCCCGGCCCTCGCCGCTCGCGAGGCACGTGCTGGCGCCGGGAACCTGCGGCAATGCACGGCCACCATGCGGGCAGCGCCTCTGGCCCGGCAACCGCCAGCCGCAGGCCCGCGCTCGACACGATCCAGGAAGCGCTCACCGGCTGCCGCCCAGGAAGGGAAGAAGGCCGCCTACGAGGTCCCAGACCGGCATGCCAGGCAGGAGCGACATGTCCGGCACCCGCACGGACACGGCGGGAACGCCGGCCATGGCCAGCCCCTGGCTCGCCGCCGAAAGGCCGGCCATGGGAGTGCCCTGCGTGCCCGGGCCGCCGGCCAGCCCGAGCAGGTCCGTCATCATGAGGCGCTGGGCCGGGATTCGCGCGGACGCCGCAATCACCTCGTTCACCTGCCTGCCAGGCATGACGGAGACCGCTGGATCCCCCGGTGCCCCTGCGCCGGGGGCCAGGTAGATGATGCCCCCAGCGGGCGGGTCCTGCCCTGCCGATCCCGAGGAGCCGCTCGCACTCGGGCGGGCTGAGCACCACCCTGGACCGCCGCATGCCGGCCGCCTCGCCATGGGCGATCAGGTGCCCGGGAAGCGACTCCAGCACCGAGCGGCTCAGCACCTTCGACAGGGACGCAGGCGCGCGTCGGCCACCCGGCCACCTCAACCCCTTCCGCGCACGGGCGGGCCAGCACCAAGTCGTCAGCCATCAGCGCGGCGCCCAGCTCCGTGCAGGCCCTGTACGCCAGCGTGGACTTGCCGCCGTGCGGGCCCGAGAGCACGAGCAGCGCGCCGCCTCCGGCTGGCATCGCGACCCGGACGGCGGACGCGTGCAGCAGCAGCCAGCCGTCAGACAGCAGCCGCGACCCGAAGAACGCCCGCGCCACCCAGTCACCCCAACGGCTGCCCGCCGCGTCTCCGGGCGGGAGGCGGACCTGCGTCTGACGGGTCCTCATATCGGCCTCCATGAAAGCGGGTGCCGCCCCGCGCCGGTAGACGCCCGTGACGGCGATGACCCCATTGTCGCCGCGATGCACGATAAGCCGCCGCCCAGGCTGCGGCCAGCACAGGACCGGCAGGCCCTCGTCGTCGTCGTGCCCGGCATGGTCCTCCGTGCAGGCCGAGAAGTCGATCAGCCAGTCGGCGTCCGCGCCTGCCACGTCATCCTGCTGGCAGGGCGGCACCATCACCGACGTGACATCTGCCAGGAGCCCTGGGGCGTCGCTCCGCAGCCGCGGCCCGTTGCGCGCCTAGCACAAGGTCCATCTCCAGTTCTACCGCGCCCATCCCGCCCGTCCGATCGGCAGCCATGATCTGTTGGTCTGTTTACAGTTCAATTGGAACATGACCGCCTCCCTGTGTAAACAGATCAACAGCCCGATAGTGTTGATCTCGTGAGCGACACGACTGACGGCAGGTCACTGCAGTTGCGCATCGCGGACGCCATCCGCGCCAGAATCAAGTCCGGCGAGTACCCGCCGGGGTCGAGGCTGCCCGGCCTGCCCGCACTCGCGGAAACCTACAAGGCAAGCCTGGTGACCGTCAGGCTGGCGCTCGCCCGGCTCAGGCAGGAGGGCCTCGTCATGTCCCAGCAGGGTGTCGGCAACTTCGTCCGCGAGCACCCGCCCGTCCGCCGGTTCGGCATCAGCCGCTACAGCCGCTCCGTCTGGGGCGGCGCCGACCCCCGGCCGCTGCTGGCCTCCGAGGGAGCCCGGCAGGGCAGGACCGTCGAGCAGGCCACCGAGACCGGCCAGGTCCCTGCCCCGCGTTCGCCACCGACAGGCTCGGCGTGGCCGAGGGCGACCTCGTGCACGTCCGCCGCCGGGTCACCTCGATCGACGGGATGATCAACCAGTCCGTCGACAGCTACTTCACCATCGCCGCGGGCGAGCGGAACCCCGGCCTCCTGACCGGGCAGGGCGCGGGCGGCCACATAGCCCGGATCAACGCCATCTCCCCGGTGCTGGAGATCCAGGAGGAGATCACCGCCCGGATGCCGACCAGCCCAGAGGCGTCCCCGGCTGGAAATCCCCGAGGGTACGCCGGTCTTCGAGATCATCCGCACCTACCACGCCGCTGCCCGAGGGCCGCTCGACGTCGCCAGGTACGTCATCCGCGCGGACATGGCCGTCTTCGACTACCGGTTCCCCGTGCCAGACTGATCCGCTGCCGCGGGCTGCCGCTGGTGTTTCATAGGCGTTGACCCATGCATCAGGTCTTTCCCCGTCACAATTCGAGTCCCTCGGCGCGGGCCCGCTCGTCGACCTCGCACAGCCAGTTCACGACGCGAGGGCCGAGAGTGTCGGTGACCTCGCGCGCGGATCCCGATGATTTGGATGGCCCTCACAGACGCTGCCGTACAGCGGCACGCCGCGGGCCGCGCCCCACGCGCGGGCCGCCTCCCAGGCGCCTTCGTAGCTGGCCCGCTCCACCAGGATGCTGACAGGCCCTCCCGTGGCGTCGATCGCCAGCACGTGAAACCCAGCCTCCCATCTGCCGGTCACGCCGCTGGTGCCGGGGCGGGCCTGCCGAAATAGAAGATGACTGCCGCGGGCCGGGGCGCGGCCTCGCCGCGGGCGATCGCCACCTTGTCTTCCGCGCGCTCGATCCAGTGCCGGGCGCGGTCACCGCGGCCGCTTAGTCGAGCTCCGCGGCCAGGTCCACGGTCTCGCACACCGGACCGTACAGGCCTGGCGTGGTGACGGCACGGCCCAGCAGCACGGCGGCACGATCGGCCAGCCCTTCGCCGGCCAGCCACCTGCACCTGCCGCAGGTCCGGGCCGGGAAGATGGCTGGCGGCCGCCTGCAGGCCCGCTGCCGCGGCCGGTGACAGGCCGAGCCGGGCGGCAAGACCGCGAGCCTGGGTCATCCTGGCCTGCCGGAGCGCCTGCGGCGGGTTCATCCTGCGTCCGGGCGCGCCCGTAGCCATCTGGGAACTTCCCTCCTAATGGCGGCGGTATGTACTTTCCCTGCCGGGCTCAGTCTCTCCTCGGGGATATTGCGCAGCGCGTGACACGCCGCCGCCGCGCCCGGGGCACCCCCCCCGGGCGGTAAGCCCGGCTGCCGCAGGTGAGCTCACCATCAACCCAACCCTCGTTGTACTCGTCACCGCAGCCGGACTGCATTCGATCACCACGCGGCCGACACCCCGATCCGGGGCACTATCGTCGGCAGAGTTCGCGCTGATCAGCCAGAATCTGGGGAGCGCAGGACAGAACCAGCTGCGGCCCGGCGATCTGCCCGCCAGCCTGCGTCAGCGCGCCATCGTGATGGACGGCCGGCTGTCCGGGCATGGCAAGCTGGCGCGCGCCGGATGGCACGGCGCGGTTCCCGGCTGGCTGGGCGCGCCAGAACTGAGTGGATCCGCGCCGTGCAGCCTGGCCGCGGCGCCGCTGCCGCAGCCCGGGCCGCTCCGGCGGGCGTACGCACTGCGGCGATCGATGCATGTATTCGATGCCTACCGCGCCGAGGAGGCTGATGCCGCATCCGCCCTGCGTAGCGTGCATCCGGAGGACCAGGAGATCGACATGCACATGGTGGTGCTACCACGCGATGGCGCGGAGTGCCAGGTGCTGACCTGGGCAGACGGCATGCTCCGCTTCTCCTCGTTCGCCGGGCAGAGCAGCAGCCCCAGGCCTTGCGGTAGATGCGACTAGGAAAGAGGCAATTCCCTGTCACATCTACCGCGCCCGGCTCATCCCAGCGTGTCCCTGCCTGGAAATGTCAGCGCCTCGCCGCCTGCCTTGACAGACTCCGCAGGCGCCAGGCGAGCGCGGCGCGAGATCAAGACAGAAACCGGCAGCTCAGGTAGCCCTTGGCAGGGCTGAAGCGCGATCCATGGCACCCGGCTCTTGCGCACCGGAGCGGGCACCGGCGCCTAGCCTGCGGTCTCGCCTGGCGGTTCGATGGTGCACAGCGAGTCCAGGCCGCAGATTTCGAGGACCCGGCGGACCTGCGGCGCCGGCGACAACAGGACCAGCGGGCAGTGCTCCGGCAGTGCATGCCGGGTCCGCGTAATGGCGTGAACGCCGGCGGCGTCGATGAACCCGGCCTCGCTGAGGTCAATGACCGCCGGCCCGGCTGGCGGGCCGCCGCCTCGCTGAGCCGCTGCGACAAGATGCTCACCGTGGCGAAGTCGACCTCGCCGCAGACGGTCACCGTGGCGGAACGGCCGTTCCAGTGGCACCGCACCGACAGGGACGGGACATGCGAACGCGCCGCCATGCTTTCCCCCCATTCCGGGTCACGGCGGCATAACCGCGCGGTCCAGCCCAGCCAGGTGAGCAGGCGCGATCAGCCCGAAGCGGGATGGGGGGCGGGCTAACTGCTCAACCCATGCGGCTCAGTTTAGACCGGAGATCGCACTAAGATCCGATTACGTGCACGGAACGTAGTTATTCCTGGCTGCCGGGCTGCTGCCAGCGGCGGGAGCTATCCGGTCAGCGGAAGATCGTTAACCGGCCTGGTGCACGCGGTGTTTGACGGTATTGACCGCATTGGGGCAGCATGGCCGCAAGCCCGCAGGACCTCCGCGGGGAGAATCGCCGGCGGGCCAGGGGGGCGCAAACCCCTCCCCGGGCCGCAGGCCCCTGTCCTCACCCCCCCAGGACCGGGGGCCTGCGGCCCGGGATCTGGCCGCGGGATCGCCCAGTGGATTGAGGTGCGGCGGGCCGGCGTGGAGTACCTCGAGTTCCTCGGTGCCGTCTTCGTAGGTGATCACCGAGACGCGCAGGTCGCGGTGAGCGGCTAGTTCCACGGCCAGGTCACGGAGCCGGACCGCGGCGGCGTTCCCGCCGGGTCCGCGCGCCAGCTCCTCAACCTGGTCCCGGATCTCGCTTAATGTCGCGCTGCTGAGAACCGCCTTGTGAATGGTGATCACGCCAGGCTCCCCCCGTCCTGCGGCCTCAATGCAGGAACGTGATGCTGTCCGTGACTGAACGCTTGAGGCCACCCGCAAGGGTTCGGGCCCGCGCGGGCCCGATGGCGTGCTCCGCCGCGGCCAGCTCGCGCCGCGGCTGGCGGCGGATGAGCGATGACAAGATCGCCGACCTGCTCGCAAACGACCGGATCCCGCTGACATGCGGATCATGCTGCTGCTGCCGATGCTGTGGCTCAGCGCCGCCCCCGGGGGACCTGGATGAGGAGACGAACTGGCGGTTCGCCGTCCACGGCCCCGGCGGGACCCGCCGGCCTCCTGCTCGAGGAGATCCCCCTGCCGCCCGCACTCCAGATGGCGCCGCTGCAGGCGATCCCGCGGTGATCAGCGCGAGCCCCGCCACGCCGGTGCGCCGCCTCACCGCCCAGATGCTGCCCGGCGGGATGCCCGGCCCCGGCAGGGTAAGCCTGCGGCTCGCCCGGCCCGGGGAGACCGCCGCCGTCAGCCGGCTGCTGGCCGCCGCGGACGCCGGGCTCGCCGCCGATGTCGCGGCCGCGGCCGGGGACGGCACGATCGCCGCCACCTTGCTCAAGGGCCTGGCGGACGGCCAGGACCAGCTGATCCGGGCACTGGCCATCGCGGCACATGCGAACGAGCCCGAGGCCGCGATGCCGGGGCTATCGGTCGTCCTCGTCGCCGAGGCCGCCGGTGACCTTGCCGGCGCGATCGAGGCGCGTCCCCCGTCCTGGATCTTCGCCGAGGCCGCCGGCAACGGCGTGCCGCTGCCCCAGGCGCTGCTGGGCACCGCCGTCGTGACCAAGATCTGCGCCGTGGCCGTCGCGGAACCGGCCCGTCGCCGCGGCATCGGCACCGCCCTGATCAACGCCTGCACCAAGCTGTATTTCCAGCTCGGCTACTACCTCGCCTACGGGCAGTTCAGCGCCCGCGCCAGGCTGGCGCCCTACTACGAGCGGCTGGGATTCACCGTCCAGCCACCCGGAGCGGCAATCTCCCTCAGCGAACCGCTCGGCCTGCCGGTCGCCATCGCTGCAACGCCCGGAGACCGGCTATTCACCCGGTGGCGGTAGCCAGCCGGCCAGCTAGCGCAGACGGTCCCCGGATCGCCAGTCAGCGCTCCGTTGTTTCCAGCGGGCCAGCTCGTACTCGATCTGCCAGCCGCCTGTCATCACGCTTTGCCTGCGCTAGGCAGGCAGGTCCCGGCCTCAAGACGACGGGGGCCGGCTCGCCCGGCGGTCATGCCGGTGAACTGGCCCCCGATCCTCTTGGCAGGCGCGCTGCCCTCAGTCGTCGTAGTCCTCGTAGTCGTCGTAATCGTTGCGGCCGGCAGCGGCCTCGGCGCGCTCGTCGAACCCGCTCTGGGCGGTGGGGCCGTCCGGGTCGCGGGCTGCTGCCGCGCTGATCCGGTCGGCTGCGTCGTGGTCCATCGGGGTGCGTCCCATGGGATACCTCCAAGCACTTGGAGAAACGGGAGAGAAGCGCCCAGGATGCGGGTGGGCCTGCCCCGTGGCTCCGGCTGCCCGTGGGCTACGTCATCCGCGCCGCTTGCCGGGCAGCACCTGGCGGGTGCGCCGACGCGGTTTCCCTCCCCCGGGGTGCCGGAACGGGATCAGCGGGAATCCGCGTAGGCCCGTCCAATCTCCGGCCGGCGGCGCAGACGGCGGACGGGCGTATCCGTTCCTGATGCTACGCCGGGTGACGCCAGCGGCGGGGATACAGGTTCCTTCCCTAGGCTGGTCAGCCTGGGGCGCAGGCCTGTCCTGTCGAGCTGGGGCGCGGTAGTTGCAGCCTTCTCGGGATTTGGAACCACGGTCAGGGCCGGGTGAGGCGTTCCCGCACGGATTGCGCGATGGCCAGGTATCTGTGCTCGTTGGTCACGCCCGGCATCCCGACAGAAGCCGGGATATGACCGGCCTCGCGATCCAGCACCACGCACAGAGGGATGGGCCGGGCTGGCGCGGGCGAGTTGTGCCTCATGAACCGCGCCCCCACATTAACCGCACCCTCAAAAGGACCGGGCTTAGCCAGGCCGACTGACATCCGGCCGCGAACAACGCGGCCCTGCGGACAGAGAGCCCGGACAGTGACCGGAGCAACCTCAGCCCCAGATCACGCCCTTGAGGGCTGGCTAGACGGACTGGCTGCAGTGAAATGTCACACCTGTCATATATATTACATCCGATACATCTATTTAGCTTGCAATGGAGGCGATCATGGGGCAAGCGGCCGGCATCCAGCCCGGGAGATCCCCGCAAGCCCATGCCCGCGGCCAGGACGGCGGAGCCAGTGACCGCCCGGCAGGGCTCATCGCCGACGCAGACGGGCACATCTGCCTAGGATGCGGATGCCAGATCGCAGAAGGCCTCCGCGAGATCCGCGTCCCGCAGAGAGGGCGCAAGAAGGGGACCGCCCGGTACCGGCATGCGAACAGCGCCGACTGTGCCGGCGCGCTACGCGCGCCCCAGCCGAACACCGCCCTGATCGGCAGGTACAAGGCACTGCCGACGTTCAGCTGGCCGCCAGGGCACGCAAGCGAGGCCGACGGCCAGGACAGCGCGCCCTGACCGACCGCATCCAGGCTGCCTAACCTCGATTCCCGGGGAGCTGGCCAAGCTCGATTCCGTTGCGCCTGCGGTGGCGCTGACCAGGCCAAACCCCTCGGCCTCAACGAGTCTTCCTGAACCAGCGCGGCCGGAGACCTCAAGCGGAATCCGGACAGTGCCGACGGCGAAACGGTTGTGACCTGCGGGTCCTTTGCAGAGCTCCGGCAGTTCAGCGCACCGGGCCGGTTGAGGCCCGCCGGTAGCCCGGCAGGGAACCGCCAGGCATCTGCCCAGGTCACCACCAGCGGCGTCGGCTGCCGCAGCCGCCGGACTCAACTCGATTACCGCACCGGGAATCGAGGCTAAGCACGCGTCTCCGCCGCAGCCGCGCTCGCCTCGCCAGGCGGCCCCCGGGCCGTCAGCTAACCTCGATTCCCGGGAAGCCACCTGACCCGGCGCATGGCCGTTCTTCGCAGCGCCGACCAGGGCAGACACCCTAACCTCAACGAGTCTTCCTGAACAGGCGCCAGCGAGAATCTCCGGACGAAACCGGACAGTGGTGAAGGCGCCATCCTCGCGACCTGGGCATTCCTTGCAGGTTCCGGCGGTCCAGCATGTTGGACTGATTGAAGCCCGCTTGCAGTCGGCCGGAGAGATGCTGGCATCTGCTCAGGTCACGGCCGTAGGCGTTGCCCGTCAAGAGCCCCGGCCTCAACTGGATTACCGCACCGGGAATCGAGGCTAATCGGCGACCTGAACGACCACCCTCTCACCTGCCGCACCGCCGAGAACGCGCCCCGGCTCCCCGCCATCAGCGCCGAGGTCGCCGCCCGCATCCACATCCCCGACAGCGCCCCCAACCGCCCCGGCCAGGCCATCCAGAACTGGTGCCTCGACGCCTTCCGCACCCATCTCGGCCGAACGCGGGGCCACGGTCCGAGAGGAAGGCTCCCGATGCCTGACAACCCCAGACCCCGACGGCCGTCGGCGCCATGCCGGGCTACAGCGTGACCCAAGCACGCAGAATGCCAGACCCGGCGATATAATACATGTATTACGTCTAATTTAGAAAGGTGGCGCGGGCGGTGGCGGACAGGACGGCGCGGCCGGCTGACGAGAGTCAGTGCGCCAGTCACCCGACCTGGGAGGGCAGCGAGGCGCATGAGTTCTGCCGCCGCCTGCGGCTCTGGTGGATCTAGCTGCTACCCCGGCTATAGCGCGGCACCGTGGCACGTCACCGACCCGGCGAAGGTCTCCAGACAAGCCGTACCGGATCGCCGCGTGAAGCACCGTCATCCCGCCCGGTGCTGCCCGCGGATATCGGGACGGACCACCCCCGGATGACGTGGTGACCGTCAACGCGCCCAGGCCGCCGCCTTGGTCGTCTCTCAACCCGGACGGGCACAGACATCCCCGCCTGCGGAGCAGCCTGGAGGAGGACCCCATGTCCGGATTGCCGGAGCTTGACATGAAGATCCTGGACTTCGAGCGACGCTGCTCGCGACCGCCCAGGGCCAAGGAGCAGGCCATCGCCGAGGCATTCGGCATTCCGGCCACCCGGTACTACCAGCTGCTCAACGAGCTGATCGACCGGCCGGAGGCCCTCGCGTCCGACCCCGTACTGGTCAAGCGGCTGCGCGCGCAGCGGGCCCGCCGTCGGCAGATGCGCTCACCCCGGCCTGACAGCCACCCGGCGGACAGCCCTGAACTCGAGGGCTAGCACTGGCCGCCGCAGCGTGAGCCGGGGCCCCGGCCAGGCCACCCTGCCGGCCGATTTCCCGCCCGTACCGTTGAGTGAGGCATCAGTGAACCTCAGTCAATCACCCTTTTCGGGCGACAGTCCGTGTCTTGCTGTCCCGTGGGTGCGGGGCGTGCACGGTTCCCGTTTCATCGCCACCTGCCAGGCGTGGCCTGGTCTTCTGGTCGGCTCGGCGGGCGTTTCCACCTGGTGGTGTGGGCCCGGCTGCTCCGGGGCCAGAGATCGCCGCGAGGGCGACGAGGTTGCGTGCGGCGTTGACGTCCCGGTCGAGGACCAGGCCGCAGTGCTCGCAGGTGAAGACCCGGACGCTGAGGGACAGCTTGGTTTTCACTGTCTGGCAGGCCGAGCAGGTCTTGCTGCTGGGGTACCACCGGTCGGCGACGACCAGGCGGCCGCCGTTCCAGCCGGTCTTGTAGTCGAGCTGCCGCCGGATTTCGCCGAAGGAGGCGCCGGCCAGGTGCCGGGCCAGCTTCGGGTTGCGCAGCATCCCGGCGACGTTGAGGTCCTCGACCACGATCATCCCGTAGGTGCGGGCGAGGGTGGTGGTGAGTTTGCAGAGCGCGTCGGCGCGCAGGCGGGCGACCCGGGCATGCGCTCGTGCGAGGGCGTTCTTGGCTTCCAGCCAGCCCGCCGATGGCTGCCGGAACGTCTTTGCCCCGGTCACCGGGTCGTAGACGACGGGCCCGGCCCGCCGCGACAGCACCCGGCCGGCCCGGCGGAGCCTGCCCAGGGCGTCCTCGAGGTGGCGGGGGTTGTCCACGACATGGTGCCGGCGGCCCTGGTTCCGATGACGGCCAGGTGCTTGATGCCCAGGTCCACCCCGGCCACGGCGTCCGTCCGGGCCGGGGTGGCGGCGGCCCGCTCGACCTCGGCCTGGAAGGCCACATGCCAACGGCCGCCCCGATCCCGCCGGACCGTGGCCGACAGGATCCGGGCCGTCCCGTCGGCGAGGCGCCGCTGGAGCTTGCGCGGTGTTCTCATGGGTGCGGATCGTGCCCAGCCGGGGCAGGGTGACGTGGCGGCGGTCGGGCTCGATCCGGATCACCCCGGTGGTGAACCGTACGGTAGGTGTGCTCTTGCGCCGGGACTTGAACCGGGGAAACCCGATCTTCGGGCCTTTGCGCTTGCCGGTCCGCGACTCGTTCCAGTTGCCCAGCGCCCGGGCCAGAGCGTCTAGGCCGGTGTTGTAGGCCTCCTTGGAGTTCTCGCCCCACCACGGCGCGACCTGATCTTTCGCCTGATTCCACGTCTTGCGCAACGCGGGGAGCGTCCAGGAGATGGCCGGGGCCAGATCCTGCGCGGCGATCCCGTAGGAGGCTTCGGCCGCCCGCTGGTCCATGACCGCCTTCACATACGCCAGGCCCCAGTTGAAAGCCAGGCGGGCCGCTCCGCAGTGCGACCACAGTGCCCGTTCCTGGGCTGGGGAGGGGTCGAGGGCGAACCGGTAGGCCTGCATTGTCCACCCGTCGCGGGCGGTGAACCTCTTCATCCCTCCACCCGCCCGGCCTCCTCATCGCCGGCGCGGCCGGTCGCGACCGCGACCGCCCTGGCCGCGCGGCGCGACGCCGACCGGCGCCCGTACAGGCTGGTGAGTACCTCGGTCACATCGCGTACCAGGTCATCGGTGGTCTCCGTCTCATCCAGCACCACGATGCGGCGGCCTGCGGCAGCCAGCGACGCAGCCAGATGTTCGAACCCGAACCGGGTCAGACGGTCCTGGTGCTCAACGACGATGACGGTAGCCGAAAGGTCCGACAACAAGCGGGTCAGCTTGCGGCGGTGCCCGCCGCCGCGCTCCAGCAGCAGCTCAACTGCGGCCAGCTCACGTTCGCGCTCGAGCAGCCTCCCCACCGAACCAGGCTAACCCGCCGCATTCACTCAGTTCCCGCCCGCAGCATGGGCGTGCCACGGGCACCGATTTCCTACCCGCACTGGCGCTGACGGAATGCGCTCCCGGCAGGCACCGCTGCCGCGTGCGCAGACGGCTCTTAACGCAGGTGAATGAGACCGGAACTGAGACCACGAGCGGACTGCCGACAGCGCATGCGGGATGTTACTTGGTGTCGTCCTCCCTGGCCGCCGGGTCTACCTTGGCGCCAAACAACGGCTTGGTTGCCTCGATCACGTCCTCAGCGAACTTCCGCTGGGAGGTGAGCAGTTGCTCGGCGAAGTCGTAGGCACTGGCCACGAACTCCTCGGGCTTGGGCAGCGTGTCGCTGGATGGCAGGCCGGGCGCCGGGATGGACGGCGTGGTCGGCTGGCTGGCAGTGAGCTTGTTCACCACATCCACCACGCCGTCAATGTCCCAGGTCAGCCGGACCGCTACCGGGATCAGGTCATGCTGCTCGGCGGACCCGAGCTGGCCTGCCAGGGTCACGATGCCGTTCTGCACACGTGCCGTGACGCCCGCCGGGTCCGCGAGGAGGATCTGGGTGAGCATCTCGCGGACCTCCCGGGCGATGTCCTCATCGGGGCGCAGGAAGACGCTCAGCAGGTCACAGCGGCTCACGATCCCGACCAGAGTGCCGCCGAGGCCGATCCCGCCGCCAGTGACCACCGGCAGCCGCTTGAGGTGGCGGCTGTTCATCAGCCTCGCGGCGGCCGGCAGCGTTGCGTCCGGGTGGACCGTGATGGCCGGTGAGGTCATCAGCTCACCCGCCGTGAGCCCCGGGTGCTTCCTATCGTGTACGTGCTGGTGCAGGCGACCCGATCCGAGGTGGGCCTCCCGGGCGTGCTTGTCCAGCACGCTGAGCAGGTCGGCCTCGGATACCACCCCGGCGACGTGGCGGCCCAGGATCAGCACCGGCACAGCGCTGATTTCGTGCCTGGCCATCAGGACGGCAATCTCCTTGTAGGGGGTGACCCGGTCAACCGTCACCACAGACGTCGTCATGACGTCCTTGACCCGGTGATGCCATCGCCCGTGGTGCTGCTTCCCACCGCCGTGGGCATGCGGACTGGCGGCCACGGACCCGGCTGTCACGGCGCGTTCCCCCGAGTGCCCCGACGTGTGGCCCGCGACGGAATCGAGCGCCCGGGACACGTCGGCTGCGGTGGCCTTGCCGTACAGGGACTCGTAATACGTGACCCCAAGGCGGCGGAGCATGGCGTCCCGGTGCATGTCGGTGCGTGTCATGTCCGCTCCCCCCTTTCATGATCCGTACCGGGGGGTACTGCACACTCCCGCAGAATTGAGGTTTCTCTTCAGCCGCTAGGTTCGTCATGGCCGAATGTCACGGTCAGCCGGGACCTCGGTCACCAGCTGTGGCCCCGTGGCTGGCTGGGCGTGAGCTAGGTACACTCGCCGCACCGGATTCGCTGTCACGTTCCGTGACCAATCCTGCAACTCAGTGCTGAAGGATATAGGTACCTGGTGCGGGATCCAGCGGCAAGAATTTCGCGTTGCCCAGCGTGCGCGGGGCTGGCTTCATCTCGCCGCTTCGCTCCGCGAGCCAGGTGGTGTAGTCCGGCCACCAGCTGCCCTGGACCGTCTCGGCCTGGGCCAGCCATTCGCGGTGGTCGGGCGGGTTGCCAGGCCGCGAGCCGGAAGGTCGCCTTCGGGTTCGATGGCGGGTTGACCATCGCGGCAACGTGCCCGCTGGTGGACAGCACGAACCGGGAGTTGCCGCCGAGCAGCTGGGTGGCGCGATAGGCCGACGGCCAGGGCACGATATGGTCGTCGATGCCGGCCACGACGTAGCTGTCCACGTCGATCGTGGACAGGTCGACGGGGGAACCGAGCATGCTGGTGGCACCTGGCTTGGTCAGGCCGTTGGCCATGGCAATCTCGATGAAATTGCGGTGCAGCCCGGCGGGCATCCTGGTGGTGTCCGCGTTCCAGTACAGGATGTCGAACGGCGGCGGGGTCTTGCCCTGCAGGTAGTTGTTGACCCAGTAGTTCCAGATCAGGTCATCGGGCCGGAGCCAGGCGAACACCTCGGCGAGCGTGCGCCCGTCCATGTAGCCGCGGCTGTGGGAGGCGAGAACCGAGGCCGCGGCAGTGGTCGCGTCCATCAGCGCGACGGTCGTGCCCGCTTGTGACTGGTCCAGGACGGTTACGCCCAGGCACAGGCTGTTGATCTGATCCAGCTGCCCGGTCGCGGCCAGGTGCGCACTGACCATCGATGAGGTGATGC
Source organism: uncultured Actinomycetes bacterium (assembly GCA_963804455.1). Taxonomy (GTDB): domain Bacteria; phylum Actinomycetota; class Actinomycetes; order Streptosporangiales; family Streptosporangiaceae; genus RYN-230. The sequence continues at coordinate 39,958 of CAWDRD010000003.1, read as the reverse complement.
CGCCGGCGCACAGGCCCATGAGGTTGACCTTGGGAGCCTTGGTAATGTCGCGTAGCGCGCTGAGCGAGTCCGCGACGGCACCACCGTAGCTGTTCAGATCCCAGTGCCTGGCCCGTCGGCCGGGGTTGCACCAGGAGATCACGAATACCTGGTATCCCTGCGCGACAAAGAACTCGATCATGCTGCGCCCCGGCGCAAGATCCATGATGTAATACTTGTTGATCATCGGCGGGACCATGAGCAGCGGGATCCGGTGCACGGTGGGCGTGGTCGGCTGGTACTGGATGAGCTCGTAGACGTCGGTGCGGGCCACCACCGCTCCCGGCGTCACGGCGAGATCCTTGCCGACCTCGAATGCGTCGGGCGCCACCATCGTCGGGATGTGTGGGGCAGAGGACATATCCGAGACCAGGGCGCGCATACCCCGGACCAGGCTCAGCCCGCGGGTGTCGATGACCGCCTTCCATGCGGCCGGGCTGAGCAGCGGGTTGTTGCTCGGCGCGGATGCGGCGATGAGGTTGGTCAGCACGAACTTCAGGCGCTCGTTGTCCCGCCAGTCCAGCTCCGCGTCAGCCAGCAGCCCTTCGGCGGTCTGCCCGATGGCCAGGTAGGCCTGGACCGTGCGCTTGAGCAGCGGGTTCTCACTCCACGCAGCATCGGCGAAGCGGCGGTCGCGGCGGTCCGGGGCGATCTCGGATTTGCCCGTCGCGATGCCGGCGAGGTCCGTGGCCAGCTGGCCGGCCCGCCGGGTCACCGTCCCCGGACGGCTGGCCAGCCTGGCCGTGTACCGGACCATGCTGGTATCCGGCCGGAACCGCCGTAGCGTGCCGAGAGCAGCGTCGGGCAGGAACAGGTCCAGCGCGCCGGCTGCATCCAGCTCGCCGGCTGCGTCGGTGGCGTCGAACTCGGCTGACTCACTCGCCTGGCGGTCGGCGTCCTCATCCAGCGGGCGGACAGGGTTGGCGGTCATCGCACATCCTTCGGTGGCTGCACCTCGCGGCGCAGGATCTTGCCAGTGGGGCCCTTCGGCAGGCCAGGCACGAGCCAGACATGCCGCGGGTACTTGTACGGCGCTATCCGCTCGCTGGCGAACGCGCGCAATTCCGCCGCGGTGGCGTTCGCGCCCGGCTTGAGCGTCACCGCGGCGCCGATCTCCTCGCCGAGTTCCTCGTCCGGGATCCCCACGACAGCGGCCTCAGCCACGGCGGGGTGCTCGTAGAGGACCTCTTCGACCTCGCGCGGGTAGACGTTGTACCCGCCCCGGATGATCAGGTCCTTCTTCCGGTCCACGATGTAGAAGTAGCCATCCTCGTCAACCCTGCCAAGGTCACCGGTCCGGAACCAGCCGTCCGTGATCACCGCGGCCGTTGCCTCCGGCTGGCCCCAGTACCCCTTCATCACATTGTGGCCCCGGATGACGATCTCGCCGATCTCGCCGACGGGCAATTCAGCGCCTTCGCTGTTGACCACGCGCATCTGGACCCCCTCGACCGGGGTGCCGATCGAGCCGGGCTTGCGCACCCGGCCAGGATGATTGAACGAAGCGACCGGAGAGGTCTCCGACAGCCCGTAGCCTTCCAGGATCATGCAGCCGAACGCCTGCTCGAACCCGCGCATGATCTCCACGGGCATGGCCGCGCCGCCGGATACGCACACTCTCAGCGACGAGGTGTCGGCCTGCGCGCTGGCCGGATCATGCAGCATCGCCGTGTACATCGTCGGCACACCCTCGAAGATCGTCACCTTGTCCCGCCCGATGATCTCCAGGGCCTTGGCCGGCTCGAACCTGGGCACCAGGGTCAGGGTGCCGCCGCTGATGATCGTCGCGTTCAGGGCGCAGGTCAGCCCGAAGCTGTGGAACAGCGGCAGGCAGCCCATGATCACATCGCCGGGGCCTGCGTTGAGCAGGGTTGTGGCCATCAGCTCGGCATTGCGGGCCAGGCCCGCATGGGTGAGCTCGGCGCCCTTGGCCTTGCCGGTGGTTCCCGAGGTGTAGAGGATCACGGCGTCGTCATCGCCGACCCGCTGCACACTCTCGGGAACCGGGGTGAAGCCGGCGAGCAGCGAGGAGAGGTCGGGCTCGGCGACCTCGATCACCCGCGCGCCCGTCTCCACGGCGCCCTTGTCGGCGTCGTCCGTCGCGGTGTGCCATGCGAACAGGACCGTCGCGCCGGAATCACTGAGATGGTAGGCGACTTCGCGGCTTTTCAGCAGTGGGTTCATCGGCACGACCACAGCCCCGGCGCCGAGCGCACCGTAGAAGGCGATCGGGAAGGCTGGCACGTTGGGCAGCATGACGGCGACCCGGTCGCCTGGCTCTATCCCGAGAAACGACAGCCAGGATGTCATGCGGCGTGCCGCGTCCCATAGCTGGGAGTAACTCAGCACGAGGCCGTCCATGCGGATAGCCGGGCGCTCGCCATGATCGGCCGCCGCTTGTTCGAGCACGGAATTCAGGTTCGCCATCACACTCTCCCGCAGGGCGCCGTCTATGCCTATGCCGCCCATTTGCACCTTTCCCCAGGCGGCGCACCCGGCAGCCTAGGAAGCGCTGACCCGGCGTAAGGTCACGAAATGTCATCCGTCGGCGGCCACCCGGCAGTGCCTGGGGCAGTTGGGGTGAGTATGCACACTTCGCAGTACGCACTGCACTGTTCGCAGTGACAGAAATCACCACGTCACGTTGTGCACCGGCCGCCGGATGCACGCCCGGCAGGCACACGACCTGGTCACATCCACTACTACCGGTACTGTTCAGGCCATGCGCCGTGCCACCACAGGGCCGGCAGGCCACCCCATGGTGGCCCGGCTCGCCGCCGAGCTGATCGACGACCTCGGCGCCCTGACCGAGCAGCTTGTGACCATGCTGCGGCAGGCCGACGAGTCTTACCTTGCCGTCGATATCGAGGACCTGCGCCGCAGCGTCAGGGAAAACCTGGCCAGCTTCGTCGGTGATCTCGCCAGCCAGCGATCGCCGAGCACTTCCTCCTCGCGAGACACCGCCCGGCGCCGGGCCGAGCAGGGCGTGCCGCTCGGGTCGGTGCTGCACGCCTACCGGCTGGGCTTTCATGTCATCTGGGGCGCACTCGCCGACCGGGCGCTACGAAAGGGCCCGGACTGGCTGGACGGCCTGGTGCGCGGATCGGCCACGGTCTGGGCCTGGGTCGATACCAGCTCCGAGGCCGTCAACGCTGAGTACCGCGACGCTCTGATCGAGTCCGCCCGGAAGGATGAGCAGCAAAGGATGCTGCTGCTCGACGCCCTGTTCGAGGGGCGGCTGGGCGAGTGGAAAATGCTGGGCGGCAGCCTGCCCGCCATCGGCCTGCCGGAACGGGGGCCCTACCTGGCGGTGTCCGCGGAAACACCGGGAGCGGGAACCGAGAACCTACCGGGAGCGGGTCAGTTCCTCCGGCGCCGGGGCGTGCCCTCGGCCTGGCGCCTTCGCGCGGACGAGCAGGTGGGCCTGGCCGCCATCAGCCATGACCGGAACGCGCTTGTCATCAGGGATCTGCTCGCCGAGGTGGCGACCGGCCGGGTAGGGATCAGCCCCGAGTATGACGATGCCCTCGACACTGGCCGGGCCCTCGGGATCGCCGCCGTCGCCAGAAGGTGCCTGCCACCCGGTAGCACTGGCGTCGCCAGCGTCGACGACGACTGGACGGCGGCTCTCCTCGCCGGCGCGCCAGAGATCTCAACCAGGGTGGTGCACCGGCTGCTCGGCCAGGTCGTCGCCCTCGCGCCCGAGGAGCGGGACATCCTGCTGACCACGTTGCGGACCTGGCTCGAGTGCGGCGGCAACGCTTCCGCCGCCGCACGGCAGCTGTACTGCCACCGCAACACGGTACGCAACCGGCTGCACCGCCTCGAAGCGCTCAGCGGTCAGTCACTCAGCGATCCCCGCGGCGTGGCAGGCCTGTCCATCGCTGCATACGGGGCCAGGCTCTTCGGGCAGGACATGGTGCAGCCTCGGCGGTCACCGCTGCAGCAGCCCGAGGCGACCAGAGTTTCAGCATCCACTACCCCCCGAGCCGCCGACTGACGCTGGGGAAGCGCTCCTGATCCGCCTGATTGAGACACCGTGTGAGCCGCGTCCCCCGCCCTGCCCCCGCCCCAAGCACCACCAGCACCAGCACCACCGCGACCCCGTCGGCCGACTGACGCTGGGGAAGCGCTCCTGATCCGCCTGATTGAGACACCGTGTGAGCCGCGTCCCCCCGCCCTGCCCCCGCCCCAAGCACCACCAGCACCAGCACCACCGCGACCCCGTCGGCGCTGGACGTGCGGCCGCGGTTGGCCGGTCTTCCCGGCCGCCACGGCACCGTCGCGCTGGCCGGCCTCGCCGCCACGGGCAACGGTCCTGCTCATGACGCTGACGCGTTCGTGTGTATCGATACGTGCGCGCCTGGGGGCAGCAGATGCTGACAGGCGGTCGACGCGGCCTGGAACTGCGGCGAGTTGGGGTTGATGGCAGCACTGTTACCCGGCGGCGGGCTCCGGTGGCTCTGTCCGAGGTCGGGGAAGTTCGGCACGCCGTGGCTGCGCATGCACTGGGAGTACTTCAGCAGCATGGGGAGCGCTTGCTCCTGCCGTTGCTTCTCTTGCTGTACGTCCTGCTCCAGCTGTGAGATGGACGGGGCGCCAGGCACCAGATGCCGGCAATCGCCATAAGCCGCCTGTGCCTGGCTGCTGTCGATGTCAATTGATGACCCCCCGGCGCCCTCAATTGATCCGTTTGATGTCAAGGTGTAGCTCCCCGATGCATTGGGGTCGGGGAAGTTCGGCACGCCGTGGCTGCGCATGCACTGCGCGAGGGCAATCTTCTGGGCGTAGGTCGGCGCGTGGGCGTAGGTCGGCGCGCTCGCAGAGGAGGAGGCGCCACCGCCGCCGCACGCCGTGGCAAGCATGGTGACGGCTGCGGCGACAGCCAGGGCGCCCGCGCGCCGCGGGCCCCGGTTACCGGCGGTATTGCCGCTCATCGCGTCGCTCCTTAATGGCCGGGTGGTAATCGAGTCCTCTTTCCGGATCCCGGTACGAGCCAGTTGTACAGAATGGGAGGTGACAGCACGGTGACCGGAAATGTGACCTGGCTGTCACCTGCGGCCTGCGATCCTGGGAAGCGGGCGGCTGGCTGACATACCGGGGCCGCAGGAGGCGGCGGGCAGGCGATGCGGGTTCTGGTGACCGAGGACGACGAGGTGCTGGCCACGGCGGTGGCGGCCGGGCTGCGCCGGGAGGGGATGGCCGTCGACGTGGCCCTGGACGGCGGGGCGGCCCTGGAGCACGTAGCGGTCAACCGGTACGACGTGGTGGTACTTGACCGGGACCTGCCCGGCGTGCACGGCGACGACGTCTGCCGGGCCCTTGCCGCGGGCAGATCCGAGACCCGGGTGCTGATGCTCACCGCGGCGAGGTCGGTCAGGGACCGGGTCGAGGGCCTCGACCTGGGGGCCGATGATTACCTGCCCAAGCCGTTTGACTTCGCGGAACTCGTGGCCCGCATCCGGGCCCTGGGCCGGCGCGCCGTTGTCCCGCTGCCCGTCAGCCTCACTCGCGGTGACCTGAGCCTGGATCCGGCACGCCGCGTCGCGGTCCGCGCCGGGCGGCGGCTGCCGCTGACCACCAAGGAACTCGCCGTGCTGGAATGCCTGCTCGCCGCGGACGGCCGGCCGGTCCCGGCCGAGGAACTGCTGGAGCGGGTATGGGACGAAGCGGCCGACCCGTTCACCAGCACCGTGAAAACCACCGTCGGCCGGCTCCGGGCCAAGCTCGGCGACCCGCCGGTGATCCAGACCGTCCGGGACAGCGGCTACCGCATCGGAGAACCCTAATGCGCACTCCCCGCCCGCGTCCCGGTCCCCCGCGCTGGCTGCACCTGCCCCGCCGCACCGCCCGGCTGCGCCTGACCGTCCTGTACGGCGCGGCGTTCCTGGCCTGCGGCGCGGCCGTGCTCGCCGTCGTTGCCTACCTGCTCTACGGGCACACGGCGACGCACCTGCCGTCCAGCCAGCCGAACAGCTCCGCCTCCGCAGTCCTGCACGGCAAAATCCCCATCGCCGACGTCCAGCAGGCAGGTGGCTACGACATAGTCAGAGTCCCCGTCAAAGTCCCCATCGCCGACGTCCAGCGGGCAGGTAACTACGACGTCCTCAACGCCTCTATGCCCGTCGCCGCCGCCCGGCTGCTTCAGGGGCCGCCTGTCCTCACCCGCGCTCAGCAGGCTAAGTTGCTGGCCGATGCGCAGTTTCACATCAACTACGACAAGCGGGAGATCCTGATCATCTGCGCCAGCGCCCTGGCGGTCATCGCGGTGGCCGCCGCCGCGATCGGCTGGATCATCGCCGGCCGGGTGCTGCGCCCGCTGAGCACGATCACCGCCGCCGCCCGGCGGATCGCCGCCAGCAGCCTGCACGAGCGGCTGGCCCTGCACGGACCCAACGACGAGCTCAGGGAACTCGCCGACACCCTCGACAACCTGTTCGCGCGGCTGGAGGCCTCGTTCGGCGCCCAGCGGCGGTTCGCCGCCAACGCGTCACACGAGCTGCGCACCCCGCTGACCCGGGAACGCACCCTGCTCCAGGTCACCCGCGCCGACCCGGCCGCCACCACCAGCACCTGGCAGGCCGTCAGCGCAGAACTGCTCGCCTCCAACGCCGAGCAGGAACGCCTCATCGAGGCGCTGCTCACCCTGGCCGGCAGCGAAGCCGGCCCCAGCGAGCACGAGCCCGCCGACCTGGCTGCCATCACCAGCGAAGCCCTGGCCGCCGCCCGCCCCGCGATCGGCCGCCTGGGCCTGCACGTCCAGACCGACATCCTGCCCGCCATCCTCGACGGTGACCCCCTCCTGGTCCAGCAGCTGGCCACCAACCTGATCGACAACGCCGTCCGGCACAACATCCCCGGCGGCGACATCCAGATCGCCACCAGGACCAGCAGCGACCGCGCCGTCCTGTCGGTGACCAACTCAGGGCAGGTCATCCCGCCGACCGAGGTCGACCGCCTGTTCCAGCCCTTCCAGCGGCTCGGCCCGCGCCCCGCCCGGCGCGACGGCGGCCACGGCCTCGGCCTGTCCATCGTCAGGGCTATCGCCACCGCCCACGGCGCCACTATCACCGCGGAACCCCGGCCCGGCGGCGGCCTGGCCATCGACGTCGCCTTCCCCCTGCCAGTCCTGCCGCAGACCCGTCGGCCGCATGCCGGACGCGCGGCCCGCGTACAGATCCGCGGCTAAACGCAATGCCAGCCTCATCAAGAAGATTCCGGGTGGGGAAACAACTCGGGACACATCAGCTCATCTGTATGCCGTCAAGAGGTGCAGCAGAACGCTGCCGTGGTTGCGTCGAAGGCCACGTATGCCCTGATCAAGGCCCATTAGAACGCGAGATTCTGGACCAGAACTGAGACCAGCACCCGCCCGAGATCTCGGGCGGCGGCCGGGCGCAGCGGTAGAGTGCCAGTGCCGGGGGTTCAGCTGGTGCTAGAGATTTCACTGCTCGGCGAGCAGCGGGTCGCCGTGGATGGCTCGGTGGTGATGGCACTGAAGTCGCCACGGGCTATGGCCCTGCTCGGCTTCCTGCTGGTTCACACGGGCGCGCCGCAGCGCCGGGACTACATCGCGGCCCAGTTCTGGCCGGATTGCCGCCAAGCCCAGGCCCGGACGAACCTGCGCCGGGAGCTGCACGCGCTGCGGGCCGGGCTCCCCCAGGTGGACCGGTGGCTGGCCGCGCAGGGCGGCACGCTGCTGTGGCGGCCCGACCGCGACTGCCTGGTGGATGTTGCCGTCTTCGAGGCCGCCGCCGATAAGGCGTCGGCCGCGCTCGCGGTGGCCGACGAGACCGCGTTCCGGCGGGCCGCGGCCGACGCCGTGCGGGTGTATCGCGGCGAGCTGATGCCCGCGCTGTATGACGACTGGGTCACCGTGGAGCGGGACCGGCTGCACCGCAAGTGCCTGGCGCTGCTGGACCAGCTGATCACGGCCGAGCGGAACGCCGGTGCCTATGGAGAGGCGATCGAGCGGGTACGCCGGCGGATCGATCTCGAGCCGCTTGAGGAGGTCGGGTACCGGACATTGCTGCAGTTGCAGGCCCTGTCCGGGGACCGGGCGGCCGCCCTGCAGACCTACCATCGATGCACCTCGATTCTGGAGCGTGAGCTCGGGGTCGCGCCGGATCGGGCGACCACAGCCGAATACGAACGGCTGGCGAGCGGCCAGCCGCCCGCGGTGGCACACGTGGTCCCGGCGGCGGCACCGGCCCGGATGGCCGGCCCGGTCCCAGCAGCCAGCCCGCTCCGGCTGGTTGGCCGCCAACACGAACTGGCGCTGCTGCAGGAACGCTGGGACCAGGCCATGGCCGGGCTGGCCGGTTTCGTCCTGGTCACCGGCGAGGCCGGCGTCGGCAAGAGCCGGCTGCTGGACGAGCTCTCCTCGCTGGTCCAGCGCGCCGGGTCTGACGCCATGCGCGCCCGCTGTTTCGCCGCCCGCGGGCGGCTTGCGCTCGCCCCGGTGTCGGAGTGGCTGCGCAGCCCGCCGCTGCGGTCGGCCCGCGACCGGCTGGAGCCGGTGTGGGCCCGCGAGGTCGACCGGCTCGTGCCGCCGGCCGACGCCGACCCCATGGCCCTCCCACGGCCGATGGCCGACGCCTGGCAGCGCCACCGGTTCTTGGAGGGCCTGGCCAGGGCGGTGCTGTCGGCTGGCCGGCCCGCCCTGCTGGTGCTGGACGATCTCCAGTGGTGCGACGAGGACACCCTCGCCTGGCTGCAACTGCTGCTGCACCTCGGCCAGGGTCACCCGCTGCTCGTGCTCGCCGCGGGCCGGCCGCAGGAGGCCGAGGGAAACGCCGAGCTCACCGAGACGCTGCGGGCGCTGCGGGCGGCAGGCCAGGTCACCGACGTGGACCTGGCGCCGCTGGACTCCGCTTGCTCCGCCGAGCTCGCAGGTGAGGTTCTCGGCACCGTGCCGGTGGGCCGGGACGCGCGGCGGCTGTACGCGGCCACCGGTGGGTACCCGCTGTTCGTCATCGAATCGATCCGGGCGTGGCAGCTGGGCCGGCCCGCCGGTCCAGCTGCCCCCGGTGACCAGCCGGCGCCGCCGACCGATGACACCGGGCCCGGCGACCTCGATTCCCCCGACCCGGGGCCCCGGGTCCGCGCCGTGCTGACCGACCGGATACGGCAGGCGGGCCCGGCCGCACGCCAGGTCGCTGAGCTTGCCGCGGTGATCGGCCGCGACTTCTCCCTCGACCTGCTCACCGAGGCCAGCGACCTCGACAGCGATGCGGTGGTCGGGGCGGTGGACGAGCTGTGGCGGCGCCGCATCATCCGCGAGCACGCGCCGGCCAGCTACGACTTCTTCCACGACCTGCTGCGCGACGCCGCCTATGGCGAGATCAGCCCGCCGCGGCGGGCCCTCCTGCACCACCGCGTGGCCCAGGCGCTGGAGCTGACCCACGCCGACGACCCGGCTGCCGCTGCGGCCATCGCCTACCACTACGAGGGGGCCGGCCGCGCGGCCCGCGCGGTGCCGTATCACGTGCGGGCCGCGGAAGTCGCCACGGGCGTGTTTGCGAACCAGAAGGCCATCCGCCACTACCGGCGCGCCGCCGAGCTACTGCGGCAGGCCCCAGCGGGCCGCGAGCGCGATGCCCAGGAGCTGGCCATCCTGCTGGCCATGAGCGCGCCGCTCACCGCGAAGTACAGCTACGCCTCGACCGAACTGCAACACTCCCTCGAACGTGCTCGCGACCTTACCGAGCAGCGAGGCGACACCCGGCTGCAGTTGCTCGTCCTCGTGGGGCTGTTCGGCGTCCGTTACGTGCAGGGGCACATCGCCGAGTCCTACGAGATCGCCAACCGCTGCCTGGAGCTGAGCCCCCTGCCCCCCGACGCCACCGGGCAGGCGCACTTCGCGGTGGCTGGGTCGGCGACCAGCCTGGGGCGGCACGAGCAGTCGCTGCCGCACTTCGCACTGGCCCACGAACTGTGCCAGGACGACCCACCGTACCTGCTCGGCACCCGGGTCGAGGTGCACGCACGGGCCTGGTCCGCGCACGCCTTCTGGCTGCTCGGCCGCGACGAGGAGGCGCTGCACTGGTGCAACTGGGCGGTCAGCCGCGGCAAGGAGACGGAGCACCCCTACAGCCTCGCCGTCGCGCTGTCCTACGCGGCGATCACCCACCAGCTGCGCGGCGACGCCGAGGCGACCATGGAGTTCGCCCGCCGGGTCCAGGAGATCTGCACCCGCTACGACTTCGCCTACTACGGCAACTGGGGCCTGATCCTGGCCGGCTGGTGCACCGGCGGCACTGAGGGCGCCAGCCAGATCCGCGACGGCCTTCACCGGCTCCGTCACCAGGGCGCGCTGGCCCGCCAGCCGTACTACCTGTCTCTGCTGGCGGAGACCTTGCTCTCAGCCGGGCAGAGCGACGCGGCGGGCGCGGTGCTGGAATCGGCGCGCGCGGCGGCGGCCGTCCACGACGACCGCTGGTGGCTGCCGGAGCTGTACCGGATCGACGCCCAGCGCCACCGGGGCGCGGCAGCAGCGGATCTGCTGCGCCAGGCGATCACCCTCGCCGAGGAGCAGGGCAGCGCGGCGCTAGTGCGGCGGGCCGCCGCCGACCTGGAGCGCCAGCACGCGGCCAGAACGGACGGTGAACGCTTACCGAACGCCCCGCGGCATACCGTCCCGGCAGATGCCGAGCCGATCAGGCGGCCGGCCGAGTTGGGAGGTGGCTATGACCACCACCGCACAGCCAACCCAGTTCGACGAGCTCAAGCTGGGGATGCGAGGACCCGTAATCCAGCCCGGGGACGACAGCTACGACGCGGCCCGGGCGGTCTACAACGCCATGATCGACCGGCGGCCGGCGGCAATCGCCCGCTGTGCCGACGTGGCCGACGTCATGACGGCGGTCCGGTTCGCAGCCGGGAAGGGGCTGACCGTCTCCGTCCGCGGCGGCGGGCACAACGCCGCCGGCCTGGGCGTATGGGACGACGCCCTGGTCATCGACCTGTCAGCCATGCGTGGCATCCGGGTCGATCCGGCCACCAAGACGGTCCGCGCCCAGGGCGGGTGCGTCGGGGGTGATGTCGATCACGCCACCCACGCATTCGGCCTGGCCACCCCCTCCGGCATCCTGAGCACCACCGGCGTGGGCGGACTCACGCTCGGCGGCGGGACCGGCCATCTCACCCGGCGCTACGGACTCACCGTGGACAACCTGCTGTCCGCCGACGTGGTGCTCGCGGACGGCTCGTTCGTCACCGCCAGCGACGATGCGCACCCGGACCTGTTTTGGGCGCTGCGGGGCGGCGGCGGGAACTTCGGCGTGGTGACCTCGTTCGAGTTCCGCTGCCACGACGTCGGCATGGTCGTCGCCGGGCCGGTGTTTTACGACATCGCCGACACCACCGAGGTCCTGCGCTGGTACCGCGAGGTCGAGCCCGGCCTGCCCGAGGAACTCAACGGCTGGTTCGCGCTGCTCACCATCCCGCCGGTCCCGCCGTTCCCGGAGGCGCTCTGGCTGCGCAAGGTGTGCGGGATCCTCTGGTGCTACAGCGGCCCGGCCGAGCGCGCCGAGCAGGCGCTCGCGCCGGTCCGCGGTTTCGGCTCGCCGCTACTCGACGCCGTCCAGCCGATGCCCTACCCAGTCCTGCAGGGCATGTTCGATGCGCTGTACCCGCCCGGGCTGCAGTGGTACTGGCGGGCCGATTTCTTCAACGAGATCCCGGATGCGGCCGTCGCTGTCCACCAGAAGTTCGGCGAGGCGCTGCCCACGCCCTATTCCACGATGCACCTGTATCCGATCGACGGTGCCGTGCATCGGGTCGGCACCGAGGCGACCGCGTTCGCCTACCGGAACGCGGGCTGGAACGGGGTCATCGTGGGGGTGGATCCTGACCCGGCCAACGCGGGCGCGATCAGGGAGTGGGCGGTGGCGTACTGGGAGGCGCTGCACCCCAGCTCCGCCGGCGGCGCGTACGTGAACTTCATGATGGACGAGGGGACCGACCGGGTCCGGGCTTCCTACGGCCCCAACTACGACCGGCTCGCCCGCATCAAGGCCAGCTACGACCCGGGGAACTTCTTCCGGGTCAACCAGAACATCCCCCCAGCCAGCTGACCACGGGCAGGGGCGCCCCGGGCCGGAGGGGGCCTGCCCGGGGTACCTTGTCCGGGTGACGCGCTCGCATCCCGTTGTGTGGTGGGCTGCCTGACCGGCGGCCTCGCCCCCGGCAGGCTGACTGCCTCGACCGACGCGCCGAGCCCGCGTGCCGTAGACGTCCAGGGCGACTAGGGTTTGGAGCTATGCCAGACGATCAAGCCGACCTCAGTTCTCCCAGCGGTTCTGCTTCGCCCGACCCCGGAGTGAGTGACCGGCGTGTGCTGGAGCCCTTGAGTGAGGCCGAATGCATGCAGCTGCTCGCCAACGGCGGTGTGGGACGTCTGGTCTACAACAGCCGGTATGGGCCCACGGCGCTGCCGACCGTGTACAGGATCGACGGCGAGTCGATTGTCTTGGGCACGTGGGACCCCGCCCTCTTTGACGAAGACCTGCGTACTGGTATCGCGCACGCCGAGTACCAGGTCGCCGTGGAGGCCGACCAGCTCGATCTGGAGGCGCGCGAAGGGTGGATCGTGCTGGTGCGGGGAGCGGCGCATCATCTGGATACCGAGGCCGAGCGCGCGCCGATCATCGGCGCCGGGCTTGAGCCGTGGATCGAGGGGGTGGCTGCGCACTTCATCCGGGTGAACCCCACCAGTATGTGGGGCAACCGCGTCCTCCGGGGTTGATGCCAGCGGCAGTGTGACTCGTAGGAGGAAGGCTGAGCATCCGGATGCAAACCAGGCCCGGGCATAAGGGCACGGGCTCTACCCACCGGCTGATCCGCCCTGGTTGTGAGTCGAATGAGACTACGTGGCGCAGCAGACCTGACGGCGTGCTCGATAGCCGGACGTATTGCCTGGTCAGCGGGGCGGAGGATAGGAGATTCGAACTCCTGAGGGGTTGCCCCCAACACGCTTTCCAAGCGTGCGCCCTAGGCCACTAGGCGAATCCTCCGTCGGCAAGCTTACCGGCGCCAGCGGCCCGGTGGGATCAGCCCGGCCGGATCCGGCGCGGCCGGGTGCTGGCCGCCGCTAGACTGGGCCACGACCCCCCGCACGGCGTTATCCCGCCAACTCCCCCAGGGCCGGAAGGCAGCAAGGGTACGCGGGCTCTGGCGGGTGTGCGGGGGGTCCTTCCCGGTCCCGGCGAGGGTGAGGTCATGGCAGGCGATGTGCCCAGCACAGTTCCTGTGGACCCGGACCGGCCCGGTGGGCCGCCGCCGCGCCTAGCGCTCTACCGCCGGTACCGGCCTGCCACGTTCGCTGAGGTCCACGGCCAGGACCACGTCACTGAGCCGCTCCGCCAGGCGCTTCGCACCGGCCGGGTCAACCATGCGCTACCTGTTCAGCGGGCCGCGCGGCTGCGGCAAGACCTCCAGCGCGCGGATCCTGGCCCGCTCGCTGAACTGCGCGGAGGGACCGACCCCCGACCCGTGCGGGAAGTGCGAGTCCTGTCGTCGCGCTGGCCCCGGACGGGCCCGGGCAGCCTCGACGTGATCGAGATCGACGCGGCCTCGCACGGCGGCGTGGACGACGCCCGGGATCTGCGCGAGCGGGCGTTCTACGCGCCGGTCTCCGGCCGTTTCAAGATCTACATCATCGACGAGGCGCACATGGTGACCCGGGAGGGCTTCAACGCCCTGCTCAAGCTGGTCGAGGAACCGCCGCCGCACCTGAAGTTCGTCTTCGCCACCACCGAGCCGGAGAAGGTCATCGCGACCATCCGGTCGCGCACCCACCACTACCCGTTCCGGCTGGTGCCCCCGGCGATCCTGCGTGACCTGCTGGAGGAGATCCTGGCCGCGCGAGCAGATCACCTACGAGCCGGCGGTGCTGCCGCTGGTGGTCCGCGCGGGCGCTGGCTCGGTGCGTGACTCGCTGTCCGTGCTGGACCAGCTGCTGGCGGGTGCGGGCGACGATGGGCTGCGCTACGACCGGACCGTGGCACTGCTCGGCTACACCGACGACAGCCTGCTGGATGAGGTCGCGGACGCGTTTGCGGGCCTGCGACGGCGCGGCGGTGTTCCGCGCCGTGAACCGGGTGGTGGAAGGCGGCCACGACCCCCGGCGGTTCGCCGCCGACCTGCTGGACCGGTTCCGGGACCTGATCGTGCTGGCCGCCGTGCCGGACGCGGGCCAGACCGGGCTGCTCGACCTGCCCGCGGACCGGCTGGAGCGGATGGCCGAGCAGGCGGTGCGGTTCGGCCAGGCCGAGCTGACCCGTGCCGCGGAGATCGTCAGCGAGGGCCTGATCCAGATGCGCGGCGACCACCTCCCCGCGGCTGCTGCTGGAGCTGACGTGCGCGCAGATCCTGCTGCCCGCGGCCAGCACCGGGGAGAAGGCGCTGCTGGCCGGCTGGAACGGCTGGAGCACCGGCTGCAGGGCACGGGCACCGGGTCAGCCGGGGAGCCCGCCGCGCCGCCGCCCGGGCCGGCCACCGAGCCTGCTCCCCGTCCCGCCCCAGCCCGGCCAGAACCGGCCCGGGGGGAATCAGCCCAGCCAGAGCCGGTCCGGGCAGACCCAGCCCGGGAGACCGCGCACCGGAAGGCGCCGGGCCGGGAGGCCGCGACCCGGGAGGCGCCGGGCCGGGAGGCTCCGGGCCGCGGCGCCAGCGAAGCGCCCGCCCGCAGTGCGCCCGCCGAGACGGCCAGCGCCACAGCGCCCGCCCGTAACGCCCCGGGCCGCGAGGACCCAGCCCGTGCGGATTCAGCCCGCGACGACCCGGCCCGGGCGGCGGCCCCGGCCGCCGGGGCCCGGACCGGCGCGGACTCGGTCAGCCAGCGGTGGCCGGAGATCCTCGACGCGGTCAAGGCCCAGCGCCGGGTGGCCTGGATGCTGCTCAGCAACGCCACCGTGCATGCCGTCGAGGACGGCCTGCTCACTTTGCTGTTCGCCCGGGAGGGCGAGGCCAGGGGATTCTCGGCCAGCGGCTATGACCGTGACCTCATCAGCGTGCTGAACTCCCTGCTCGGCGTCACGCTCCGGGTCAAGGCCATCACCGTGGCCCAACTGGGCGGGGCAGGGGCAGCGGCCGCGCCGCGCCGGGATCACACCGGGCCGGCCGGGCCGGGCCCGGCCGGGGCTGCGGGCCACTCGGGCGGCCCCTCACCCAGGGAGCGCACGGCCAGGGAAGCGGGCCCGCCTCCGCCACCAGTGCCCACCGAGCCCGCCGCGGATGACTCGGCCCAGCCGGACGACCCGATCGAGCCCGCCAGCACCAACCTGACCGGCATGGATCTGATCAAGCGGGAACTTGGCGGCCGCATCATCGCGGAAATCGACGAGACCTGACCTGCGTCCTAACGGCAGCGGATAGCTGCTGCTACAGAGCACCTACCGGGGCTGTTGCGGCGGCTCACCCACGGAAATCCGGCCCGGCCGGAGTCGGCCCGGGCACCATATGAAACGCGACATGCCGCGTTTCGGTGAGGTGGTGCCACCCGGGCGCCCGGCAGGCCGTAGGCTCGAAGGGACAGGCCCTCCGGGGCGCCCTGAGCGGGCGGCGTGGCGGGCGTTCCTAATACGGCGCCATGGCGCTGGCTGACGGTACCGAGTGAGGACATAGTGGACCCAGGCGGCCAGATGGACATGCAGCAACTGCTGGCGGCCGCGCAGCAGATGCAGGATCAGCTCATGACCGCGCAGCAGGAACTTGCTGATGCCGTGGTCGAGGGAAGTGCGGGCGGCGGCCTAGTCAAGGCCCAGGTGAACGGGCAGGGAGAACTGGTCGACCTGACGATCAGCCCGGTTGCCATCGATGCCGCTGATGCGGCGGAGACGGCACAGACCATCGCCGACCTGGTGCTGGCGGCGGTCCGTGATGCCTACCGGGCCGCGTCCGACCTGCAGCAGGAGAAGATGGGGCCGCTGGCGGCCGGCATCGGCGGTCTTGGCGGCGCGGGCGACGTGGGCGGGTTTCCTGGCCTGCCTGGCATCGGCGACTTCCCGGAGCAGCCGCACGGCGGCGAGCTGCGCGGCTGACCGGGCTGCCAGGCTGGCCTTGCGGCCGGCCAGCCGGACGAGTGGCTGACCTAGCGCCCGGCCGGGTCGGCCGGGCCGCGCGGCCCGGCCCAGCTGGCCCCAGGCCGCGCCTGCCGGGCTGACCCGCCCGCGAACTTGAGGAGCACGAGCTCACGTGTATGAAGGGGTTGTCCAGAGCCTCATCGACGAACTCGGCAGGCTGCCGGGCGTCGGGCCGAAAAGTGCCCAGCGCATCGCCTTCCACCTGCTCTCCGCCGATGCGGTGGACGTGCGCCGCCTCGCGGCCGTGCTGATCGAGGTGACCGAGAAGGTGCGGTTCTGCCGCATCTGCGGCAACGTGGCCGAGGAAGAGGAGTGCCGGATCTGCCGTGATCCGCGCCGCGACCTCTCGGTGATCTGCGTGGTCGAGGAACCCAAGGATGTCGCGACCATCGAGAAGATCCGCGAGTTCCGCGGCCGCTACCACGTCCTCGGCGGGGCGATCAGCCCGATCGACGGGATCGGCCCGGAGGACCTGCGGACGAGAGAGCTCATGGCCCGGCTGTCGGACGGCAGCGTCACCGAGCTGATCCTGGCCACCGACCCCAACCTCGAAGGCGAGGCGACCGCAACCTACCTGGCCCGGCTGGTGAAGCCGCTGGGGTTGCGGGTCACCCGGCCGGCCAGCGGCCTGCCGGTCGGCGGCGACCTGGAATACGCGGACGAGGTCACGCTCGGGCGGGCGTTCGAAGGGCGGCGGCTCCTGGATGTCTGAGGCGCCAGCGACGAGGCACCACACCACACCCCTGCGAGGAATCCGATGAGCGCTCCAACGAACGGGCCGACCGCGCCGCCGGCCGGGGAAGGCTGGAACCCGCTCGCCGAGCGGATCGCCGCGCAGGCCCGGGACTTCCTGGACGGCATCGACGGCGCTGGCCCGCGGCGAGGGCGGCGACGAGACCGTTCCGCTGCTGCTGCTCGAGGTGTCGCCAGATCCTGCTGGCTGGCGCGCAGCTCGGCGCCAGCAAGGACGTGATCCTGCCGGACAACTGGGAACCGGACGTGGGCGCCGACCCGGACCTGGACGTGCTCCGGACCGGCCTGGCCCGGCGGCTGGCCGACTGCGACGAGTACGCCGAGCTGTTCGACCCCTACTCCGACATCCAGCCCACCCCGTTCCGGCTGTCCGACGACCTGGCCACGGTCGCCGCGGACCTGATCCACGGCCTGCAGCACTACGAGGCCGGCCGGTCCCTGGAAGCCCTGTGGTGGTGGCAGTACTCCTACGTTAACCACTGGGGCACGCATGGCACCGCCGCGCTGCGGGCACTGCACGCGGTACTCGCCCACGCCATGCTCGACGTGGCGGAAGACAGCACGCCCGACTGAGGACTCCGTGCTCCACTGAGGACGCGCTCGACTGAACCGGGCGCAGGCGCGGCAAACCGGGCCGCGGAAAAACGCGGCGAGAGAGCCGGGTGCCGGTAGGTACACTCAAGCCGCCAGCACCCGGAGCGGGAGGAGCGGCTCATCCGTGGCGCTTGTCGTGCAGAAGTACGGTGGATCCTCGGTGGCCGATGCCGATGGCATCAAGCGGGTAGCGCAGCGCATCGTGGCCACCCGCAAGAGCGGCGATTCGGTCGTCGTCGTGGTGTCCGCGATGGGCGACACCACGGACGAACTGCACGACCTGGCCCGGCAGGTCAGCCCGCTGCCGCCGGGCCGCGAGCTGGACATGCTGCTCACCGCGGGCGAGCGCATCTCCATGGCGCTGCTGGCCATGGCCATCGCGAACCTGGGCCTGGAAGCCCGCTCGTTCACCGGCTCGCAGGCCGGGGTGATCACCGACTCCGCGCACGGCAAGGCCCGGATCATCGATGTGACCCCGGGCCGCATCTCCTCCGCGCTGGCCGAGGGCGCGATCCCGATCGTGGCCGGCTTCCAGGGCGTGTCCCAGAACGGCAAGGACATCACCACGCTGGGCCGGGGTGGCTCGGATACCACCGCCGTAGCCCTCGCCGCCGCGCTCGTGGCTGACGTCTGCGAGATCTACACCGACGTGGACGGGGTGTTCACCGCGGACCCGCGGATCGTCCGCACCGCGCGGCGCATCCCCTGGATCAGTTACGCGGAAATGCTGGAGATGGCGGCGTGCGGCGCCAAGGTGCTCCAGCTGCGCTGCGTGGAGTACGCGCGGCGCTACAGCATGCCGATCCACGTGCGGTCCTCGTTCAGCAGCCGCACCGGCACCATGATCAGTGCAGTGCAACCGGAAGGAAAAGCCGTGGAGCAGGCGATCATCTCGGGGGTCGCGCACGACCGGAGCGAGGCGAAGATCACCGTGGTGGGCGTCCCGGACCGGGTAGGCGAGGCCGCGCGGATCTTCCGGACCATCGCCGCGGCCGGCATCAACATCGACATGATCGTGCAGAACGTGTCCGCGGCCACTACCGGCCGCACCGACATCTCGTTCACGCTGCCCCGCGCCGAGGGGGAGACGGCCCTGGCCGCGCTGCGCGCGATCCAGGGCGAGATCGGTTTCGCCTCGCTCCTCTACAACGACCGGATCGGCAAGATATCCCTGATCGGAGCCGGGATGCGGTCGCATCCGGGGGTCAGCGCGACGTTCTTCGGCGCGCTCGCCGACGCCGCGGTCAACATCGAGATGATCTCCACCTCGGAGATCAGGATCTCGGTGGTGGTAGACCAGAACGACGTGGATGTGGCGGTCACCGCGGCGCACCGGGCCTTCGAGCTGGACGCCAGCGAGGTGGAGGCCGTGGTGTACGGGGGGACCGGCCGGTGAGCGCGCGGACCGGGGCCGCGAAGCCGACGCTGGCCGTGGTGGGCGCGACCGGCGCGGTCGGCACCGTCATGCTCGACCTGCTCTCCACCCGGGACGACGTGTGGGGCGAGGTCCGGCTGGTCGCCTCAGCCCGGTCGGCCGGGCCGACGGCTGCGGGTGCGGGGCGGCGAGGCCGAGGTGCTGGCTCTGCATCCAGACGTGTTCGACGGCGTCCACGTGGCCATGTTCGACGTGCCGGACGAGGTGTCCGCGCAGTGGGCGCCGGTGGCCGCGGCCCGCGGCGCGGTGGTGGTGGACAACTCCGGCGCGTTCCGGATGGACCCGGACGTGCCGCTGGTGGTGCCCGAGGTCAACCCGGACGACGCGGCCCGGCGGCCGAAGGGCATCATCGCCAACCCGAACTGCACCACGCTGTCGCTGATCGTGGCGATCGCCGCGCTGCACCGGGCGTTCGGCCTGCGCGAGATGGTGGTGGCCTCCTACCAGGCTGCCTCCGGGGCGGGCCAGGCCGGCATCGACACGCTGTACGCGCAGATGGACAAGATGGCGGGCACCCGCGTGCTCGGCCAGCGGGCCGGTGACCTGCGCGCCGCGGTCGGCGATTTCGGGCCGTTCCCCGCGCCGCTTGCACTGAATGTGGTGCCCTGGGCCGGGTCCGTCAAGCCGGACGGCTGGTCCTCGGAGGAGCTGAAGGTCCGCAACGAGTCCCGCAAGATCCTCGGCATGCCCAGCCTCAAGGTGTCCGCGACCTGCGTGCGGGTACCGGTGGTGACCACCCACTCGGTGGCCGTACACGCGGTCTTCGACCGCGACGTGACCCGGTCCGGGGCGCAGCGGGTGCTCAGCGAGGCGCCGGGCGTAGTGCTGAACGACGACCCGGAGCAGGGCGAGTTCCCCACTCCCGCCGACGTGGTGGGCACCGACCCGACCTGGGTCGGCCGGGTCCGCCGGTCGCTGGACGACCCGCGCGCGGTGGACCTGTTCGTCTGCGGCGACAACCTGCGCAAGGGCGCGGCCCTGAACACCGCGCAGATCGCCGAGCTGGTCGCCGCCGAACTCGCCCGGTGAGCGTGCCCGGCGGTCAGCTTGGGGCCGGGGTGAAGGACCAGATGGCGCGGTCGGACAGTGGGCGTCAGTAAGCAGCCAGGCCATGGCTCATGGTCGGCCCGGGCGGCGCTGGCGCGCATCTGGTTTTTGGCCAGGACCGCATCCCGGCTTTTGGTTACCGTAGATCACGGTGAGCCGGCCGGCAGTGGGTCGGCATCGCCATCCGAAGCCCCCGGAAGTTCCGGGCTGACGTGCGGAAACGGAGCACGCCTCCCACTTTCTATATCGTTTCGTTGCGAAGCCGGAATCTGCCGCGATAGGCTCCTCAGCAGCTCGGTAGAGAAGCGGGATCTCCCGGGTTTGGCGATGTCGCCAAAGCGTGGGCTATTTAGTACACACGGAACTGAAGGTGCCAGGTAGCTGCGGCGCTGCTCCCGGGAGGCAATCGTGTCGGCGAAGGGTGATCGTTCGGATGGACGTTCACGTGGACCAGCACTAGGTATAGGCAGGCGCGGCTACCAGGTAGCCCGGCCCAGGTCGGACGCATGGCTGTGGATCCTCAACGCCGTCGTCATCACCCTGGCCGGCGTCGCCGCTGCCGCGGTATCGACTAATATCGGCCACACGGTGGTCGCCGCTACATACCATTTCCTTTTGTTCTACGTCGGCGTGCTCGCGCTCATTGCGCTCACGGCGGAGGTCGGAATTGGCCTGGTCGCCACCGACCGAATTGTCATGAAGCCAGCTGCCCGGGTTACCGCCCAGGCATTGCACCGGGCTATGGGCTTCGGTGCAATGGCTTTCCTTATCGTTCATATTATCCTTGAGATTGTGGCTGGCCGGTCCCAGGTGGCTGACGCGGTCGTGCCCTTTCTTGACAAAGAGCGCACGTTTTACCTCGGACTGGGCACGGTCGCCTCGGACATGTTCATCGTGATCGTGATGTTCGGGATCTTCCGGGCCCGGCTGTCTGACCGGATCACTCCGCGAACGTGGCGGGTCATCCACGGCTCGGCGTATGTGGCCTGGATTTTCGGGATCATCCACGGGCTGCTGGCCGGCCGCGAGGCAAAAGCATTCTTCGGTTACGAAGGTTTCGTCTACTGGTGCTACGGCGCCTGCGTGGCGGCGGTGGCGCTAGCCCTGCTGGTGCGCTTCGTGGCCAAGGACCGGGCGCGCAACGAGGTCGCCAGCCAGCCAGTGCCGGACCGGCCGACGGCGAGCTTCCCAGCCACGGCGGCGGGGCTGGCTGCCGCGGGGCTGGCCGCCCCGGCCCAGTTCGCGCTGGAAAGCAGGCCGCTGCCGCTGGATGCCCGGCCGCTGGACGCCCGGGCCATGGACAGCAGGCAGCTGCCTGGCGGGGGACTGGCGCCCGCCGCGCGCCCGCAGCGGGCGCTCCCGGCGGCGCTGCCGGCCGGGCAGAGCGGGAGCGGCGCATTCGATCGGGTGGACCTGGGCGGGACCGGTGCGTTCGACCGCGTCGGCCAGGGCCATACCGGCCCCATCGAGGGCATCGGCCGCGATGCGGTCGGCCCGTTCGACCGGGTTGACCTGGGCGGCACTGGCACCGTCGGGCGCATCAGCCATGATGCGACCGGGCCGTTCCAGCGGATCAGCCGCGGCGGAACCGGGGCCTTCGACGGGACAGGCCGGCTGGGGACCGGGTCCTTTGACCGGGTCGGGCCGGCTGGGACTGGGTCGTTCGATCGGGTCGGGCCGACGGGTACCGGGTCCTTTGACCGGGTCGGGCCGGCTGGGACCGGGTCGTTCGACCGGTCTGGCCAGGGCGGCACCGGGCAGATCCCGCGGGTCAGCCCGCCCGGTCCCGTCGGCCAGTACGGTATGTCCGGCGAGTACCCACGGGTGGACCGGCAGCAGCGCCCGGACCAGCACGAGCCTTCCGGCCGCTACGAGTGGAGCACGGACGGTCCGCAATCTGGCCAGTACCAGCGGCCCGGGTCCGGTGAGTACCTGCAGCCGGGCTCGGCTCAGCAGCCTGGCTCGGGTCAGTATGCGCAGCCTGGCTCGGGTGGATACCCGCAGCCGGGGTCGGGTCAGTACATGCGGCCTGGCTCGGGTGGGTACCCGCAGCCAGGCTCGGGTGAGTATGCCCGGCCGGGTTCGGGTGAGTACCCGCAGCAGCCTGGCTCCAGTGAGTACCCGCGGCCTGCGTCGGCCGCGTGGCCTGGCCAGCAGGGCCAGCCCGGGTGGCCGGCGGAGCCGCATCCGTCCGGTCAGTATCCGCAGGCTACGGCTGCGCCGTGGCCCGGTGACCAGCAGGGCCCCAGATCCGGTCAGTACCCGCAGCCCGGTTCCGCCCAGCCGCAGTGGCCCAGCCAGCAGCAGTGGGCGGCCGAGCCGTCGTGGTCCGCTGAGTACGAGCGGTCCGGGTCAGGCGAGTACCAGCGCCCGGCCGCCTGGCCCGGCGGGCAGCCGGCGCAGCCGGGCTGGCCAGCGGAACCGCACCTGTCCGGTGAACACCAGCGTCCCGCCCCGCCGCAGCGGTCCGGCCAGTATCAGCAGCCCGCTGCTTATCAGCAGCCAGCCCAGTACGACCGGCCTGGTCAATTCGAGCAGCGGTCCGGCCAGTATGAGCGGGCCGCGCAATATGACCGCTCTTATCCCTACGACGACGTCAACCCTAATGAGCAGACTGCGCCGCAAGCAGTATTGGGCAGCCCGCAGGCGCCATACCCGCCGCCGCGGACGCCCGGCTTCCAGGATCAGTTCGGTACGCCCCGGCAGCCTGGCCCGCTGCCCGCTGGAACGGTGAATGGGAACCGCCCGTGAATTCGATCACTGTCCCCCAGGCGATGCGGATTGGCCGGGCCCGGCTGACCGCTGGACTGGACCGTTTCGAGCGCATCGATCTCGCTACCCATCAGGAGATCTTCGGCCCTATGCGGCGCGTCACCGCGCGTCAGCTGATCGAAATGGTGGAGAGCGTCGATCTGCGGGGCCGCGGCGGGGCCGCGTTCCCGTTCGGCCGCAAGATGCGCGCCGTGGTCGATTCGGCCACTGCGCGTAAGTGCAAGCCGGTCATCCTGGTCAACGGCACCGAAGGAGAGCCGGGCAGCGCCAAGGACAAGATGCTGCTGCTCCGGTCGCCCTACCTGGTCCTGGGCGGCGCGCTGCTGGCGGCGCGCGCGCTGGGCGCCAAGATGATCGTCATCGGGGTGACCACCGGCGACGTGGCCAGCTCCGTGGTGGAAGCGGCCAAGGCAGAACCGGACCTGAAGAAGGTCGTCCGGGTGGTCGAGGTCCCCGACCGGTTCGTCTCCGGTGAAGGCGGCGCCCTGGTCAACGCGGTCAACGGCAAGATAGCGCTGCCGCCGGCAAGCAAGCGGCGCCGCGAGTGACGTCGGGGTGGACGGGCTGCCCACGCTGCTGTCCAACGCCGAGACGTTCGCTCAGCTGGCCGTGCTGGCCATGCTCGGCCAGGAAGGCTACGCCTCGGACGGGACCCCGGACGAGCCGGGCACAACGCTGCTGACCGTGGGGGGCTCGGCCGGGCGGCCTGCCGTGGTCGAGGTCCCCTACGGCATCCCGCTGGGTACCGTGCTGGACATCTGCGAGGCCACCGCCCGCGAAGGCATCCTGGTGGGCGGCTACCACGGGATGTGGATCCCGGGCGAGCTCGCCGACGACGTGCCGGTGTCCCGGGCGGGCCTGGACGCGGCCGGCGGGACGCTCGGCGCGGGGATCGTGCTGCCGCTCGGCGGCGGCACCTGCCCGCTCGGTGAGGTGGCCCGGATCGTCCGGTACCTGGCCAAGGAGTCCTCCGGCCAGTGCGGCCCGTGCAAGCTCGGGCTCCCGGGCATCGCCCGGTCGATGAGCGCGCTCGCGGACGGCTCCGGCGGGATGGACACCCTCGACATGGCGCGCCGGGCCGCCTCGGTGGTCCGCGGCCGTGGCGCCTGCGCCCACCCCGACGGCGTGTCCAGGTTCGTCCTGTCCGCGCTGGATGTGTTCAGCGACGACCTCACCGCGCACCTGTTCCGCGGCACCTGCGGCCGCCCGGTCCGGGCCGTGCTGCCGCTCGGGCCGGACGAGGGCGAGCTGCGGCTCCAGGTGGACTGGACCCGGTGCCAGGGGCACGGCCTGTGCGCCAGCCTGGCGCCGGAAATGGTCCAGCTGGACAGCCAGGGCTACCCGAGCCTTCCTGGACATGCCGGTGCCGTTCTGGCTGGAGCGGGAGGCGCAGCAGGCGGTGGAGATGTGCCCGGCGATGGCGCTCCGGCTGTCGCTGGGACAGCAAACCCCGTCCCGGTCGGCCGCCGCGCCTGGCCCGGCGATCGCCGCGCAGCCCACCGGGCTGCTCCTGTCCGCTGAAACGGGCGGCAAGAAGCTGAAAGAACTCCCGGGCCGGTCCGACCGCTAACCCTGCCCGCTGCCCGCTGGCGGCTGGGCGCGGCGGATTCGCCGGTCCGTTTCATACGCTGGGCGGTGGGCAGCGTATCGGTGCGGACGGGAGGAGTCGCGGTGGAGCCGGAGGGCAGCAACGGCATGCTGGTGCGGCAGCTGCCAGTTGGGCTGGATGTGCCCGGGACCCGGACGAAGATCGCGCACCTGGCGGTGGCGGAGGATCTGACGCTCCGGGAAGCGGCGCTGCGCAGCGGGGTGCGCGAGGAAACCTACGACCAGGTGGTCGTGCCGCGACGGCTGACCGGGCCGGGTTCCGCATCATGAAGGCAGCCCGGCTGCACGCCGTGGGTGACCTGCGGGTCGCGGAGGAACCGGTCCCGGCCGCGGAGCCGGGCAGCTGCCTGGTGCGGGTCACCGCGGTCGGCATCTGCGGCTCGGACCTGCACTGGTGGGACGAGGCCGGGATCGGCGACGCGACCCTGGACCGGCCGCTCGTGCTGGGTCACGAGGCCGCCGGGGTGATCGAGGACGGCCCGCGGCGCGGCGAGCGGGTGGCCATCGATCCGGCCATCCCGGACGGGACCTGCCGCATGTGCCGGGCCGGGTACCGCAACCTGTGCCTGCACATCCGGTTCGCGGGCCACGGCCGCCAGGACGGGGCGATGCGCGAGTTCCTGACCTGGCCTGGCGACCTGCTGCACCCGCTGCCGGACGTGCTGAGCGACGCCGACGGCGCCGTACTGGAGCCGCTCGGCGTGGCCATCCACGCCCTGGACCTTGGTCACCTGCACCTGGACGGGACCGCGGCGGTGGTCGGCTGCGGCCCGATCGGGCTGCTGCTGATCCAGCTGCTGCAGGTGGCGGGCGCGAGTCACGGTCATCGCTTTCGACCCGCTGCCGCACCGCCGCGCCGCCGCCGCCGGACTGGGCGCGGACGGCTGTTGACCCGGCTGAGGCCGCTACCGGCCCGGCGCTGCGCGGGCTCACCGGCGACGGGGTGGACGTGGCGTTCGAGATCGCTGGCAACGACGAGGCGGTGCAGCTGGCGATGGCCGCGGCCCGCCCGGGCGGCCGGGTGGTGCTCGGCGGCATCCCCGGGCGACGACCGCACCACCTTCCAGGCATCGCACCGCCCGCCGCAAGGGCCTCACCATCGCCATGGTGCGCCGGATGAACGAGGTCTACCCGCGGGCGATCAGCCTGGCCGCCGCGAAGCGGGTTGATCTCACCAGTCTGGTCACCGCACCGGTATCCGCTGGACAGCGCCCCGGAGGCGTTCCGCATTGCGGCCGCGCGGACCGGGCTGAAGGTTCTCATCGACCCCGGGAGCGGGTGTCGTTGCAGAGGAACATGAGCGGGGGCTAGATCCCGGGACGCAGGGTGGGACCGGGATGGGTGTGACTGACCGGTAACATCCTCAGCGTGGCAGAGAGCTTCTACGAACCTCTGGGGGACGGACGGTGGCGCGCGACCGCGCACACCACCGGGCCGTGGGATGAGCGGGCCCAGCATGGCGGCCCCCCGAGCGCGTTGCTGGGCCGGGCCATCCAGCGCTGCCAGCCGCGCGACGACATGATCGTGGCCCGGTTCACCTGCGAGATCCTGGGCGCCATCCCGGTCGGGGAGCTCCAGGTCGCGGCCCGGGTGGTCCGCCCGGGCCGGAGCGTGGAGCTGGTGGAGGCCGTGGTGAGCGCGGGCGGCCGGGATGTCGCGCGGGCCAGCGCCTGGCGGGTGCTGCGGACCGGCAGCGACCCGGTACCGGCCAAGGCCGACCCGCCGCCGGAGCTGCCCGCGGAATCGATCGGGCCGCCGCCGGATGGCTGGATCGACGGGTACCTGTCCGCGATCGAGTGGCGGCCGGTCCGCGGGCACTTCGCCGAGCCGGGGCCGGCCACCGTCTGGGCCCGGCTGCGCTACCCGCTGGTGCCAGACGAGGAGCCCGGCCCGCTGGAGCGGGTGCTCGCGGTCGCCGACAGCGGCAACGGCCTGTCCGGTGAGCTCGACATCGGCCACTGGCAGTTCATCAACCCGGAGCTCACCGTGCACCTGCACCGGGATGCCGCTGGCGAGTGGATCTGCGTGGACGCGCGGACCGCGATCTCCGCGGGCGGTGCGGGCCTGGCCACAACGGTGCTGTCCGACCTCGGCGGGCAGGTCGGCATCGGGGCCCAGTCGCTGCTGGTCAGCCCGCGCCGGCCAGCTCCGCCCCGAGCGGGGTCTGCTGGTACATGACCGCGTGCCGGTGCCGCCGGCTGGTCACCAGCCGGGCCGCCCGCAACGCGCCGAGATGCTCGGACACCGTGCTCGGCGCGAGGTCGTGCCGCCGGGCCAGGGTGCCCGTTGAGGCGGGCTCGGCCAGGGATTCCAGCAGCGCGGCCCGGGTCCGGCCGAGGAGCCGGGCCAGCGCGTCCGACTGCCCGGTACGGGCCAGGCTGCCACAGCTCGGCGATCCCCCGGGCCGGGTAGGCCAGCGACGGCTGGGCCGGCGGGTCGCTGGCCGCGGCCAGGCTCGGCCAGCCGAACACGCTGGGCATGAGCAGCAGCCCCGCCCCGCCCAGGTGCAGCCGCCCCGACGGCATGCCCTCAATCACGATGGCCCGGCCGGTCCACCGCACCCGTGGATGCAACTCGCTGAGCACCCGCTCCAGCCCGTAGTCGGCCAGGGTCTGGGTGCGGAACGCCACGTCCGCCTCCAGCCGGTCGCGCAGCCGCGGCCAGTGCGGTGCGACCAGCAGTTGCCAGCACTGCTCCAGCAGGTCCGCGGCCAGGTCCCGGGTGGCGGCCGGGTCATCCAGCAGTTCCCAGCCACCCGGCGGCACCGGGGCGCCGTACCGCTCGGTCAGCGACCGCCGGATTTCGTGCGCCACCTGTTCCGGCGGGGTGGCACGGACCCGGGCGAGCTCGGCCGGGACGTCCACGTCGCGGCCGGCCGGGATCGGGCTGAGGAAGTCCGGGGCCCAGCCGTGGCGCGGGGTGAGCACCAGCAGCGGGCGCAGGTCCAGCCGCTCCACCTCCGGCCGCACCGCCTCCAGCCAGGGCAGGTGGTACTTGTGCCGCTGTGGTTCGACGATCACCCGGAACGCGTGCATGACCTCCCACAGCGGCGACACCACGAACCGGGTCCGCGCTGAGTCGTCCGGGCCGAAAACCAGGCTCAGGGCCATAGTGTCCGCACCGTCGCGCCTCCTGTCATTCGGGGAGTGCCGAATGTCTGGTACCGAGGCTAGCTCGCCGGGCAGTGTGGCCCCATGCCATCCACCGTGAAGCTGCCCCGGCGCCGCGGCCCTGCCGTGTCAGTAACCGCCACGTCAGTACCCGCTGCGCCGCCGCCCACGGCCGGTGACCGCGCCCGCTACCGGGACGTGTTCGGGGTGGCCGAGTTCCGGGCCATCTTCGCGGCCAACGTGGTGTCGATGCTCGGCAACGTGGTGGCCGCGGTCGCCCTCACCGTGCTGATTTACGAGCGGACCCACTCCCCGGCGCTGGCGGCCTCGGTGATGGCGCTGTCGTTCCTGCCGTACCTCATCGGCGGTGCGCTGCTCGGCGCCGCCGCGGACCGGCTGCCGGCCCGCGCGGTCCTGGTGACGTGCGACCTGGCCAGCGCGGCGCTGGTGGCGGTCATGGTGATCCCCGGGGTGCCGATCGCCGGACTGCTCCTGCTGCTGTTCGCGAGCAGCCTGATCTCCCCGGTCTACCAGGGCGTGCGCTCCGCGGTGCTGCCGGACGTGCTACCCCCAGGGCCCGGCTACATCCTGGGCCGTTCGCTGATGCGGCTGGTCGCGCAGACCGCGCAGATCGCTGGCTACGGCGCGGGCGGGCTGTTGCTGGCTTTCACCTCGCCGCGTGGGGCGCTGGCCCTGGATGCGCTGTCGTTCGCCGCGTCCGCGCTGGTGCTGCGGCTGGGCATGCGGCGCCGGCCCCGGCTGGCCGCGGCCGCGAGCTCCCTCGCGGGCTCTATGACCGGTGACTCGCTGGCCGGGATCCGCAGCACGCTTGCGCATCCGGCGGTCCGCCGCATCCTGCTGTTCAGCTGGCTGGTGCCGGCCTGCGCGGTCGCGCCCGAAGCTCTGGCCGCCCCGTACGCCAGCCACATCGGCCAGCCCGCCCGGGTCGCGGGTTTCCTGCTCATGGGCATCCCGGCCGGGACCGTGCTGGCGGACCTCGTCGTGGCGCGGCTGTTCTCCGCACCGCTGCAGCGGCGCATCGTCGGCCCGGCCGCGGCCGCGTGCTTCGTGCCCCTGGCGGCCTTCGCGGCCAGTCCCGGCCTCATCCTGGCCCTGGTCCTGCTGGTGACCACCGGGCTCGGCTATGCGTGGTCAGCGGGCCTGGACGCCTTGCTCATCGAGGCCGCCCCGGCCGGGCTGCGCAGCCGCGCCCTGGCCCTGGCGAGCGCGGGGCTGATGTTCACCCAGGGTGCGGGCTTCGCGTTCTGGGGTATCGCCGGGCAGTACCTGCCGCTGACGGTGGTCATCCCCGCCGCGGCCGCGGCCGGCCTGCTCGTGGTGGCCTTGCTGCGGCCGGGCGATGGGCTGGGGCGCGGGCGGCCGGGGCGCGGGCGGCGGCCGGTGCGAGGGCGGCGGCCGGAGCGAGGGCGGCGGCCGGAGCGAGGGCGGCCGGAGCCGCCGGGGCGATGGCCGCACCGGAGCCGTGAGCCTGATTCCGCGCGCCGCCTGCTTTCCTGATCCGGGGGCGGCGGCATTTCCAGGACGCCCTTTAACGGCCGCGTTCAGCGCAGTTTACTTCTGGATGTTTCCGGTCCTGATGAGCGCCTGGATATCACCTGCCGGCGTAAATGCGGCACGGCAAGTCTGCATTATCTGGCGACCCAGCGGGCGCGATGCGGCATCGTGTCATGGCCTCGAGCCCGCCTGCCAGGAATTGAGATACTGCGGCTGGGCCGTGCTGGACGGTGGGGCCACGCTGGGCGGCGGGGCCACGCTGGGCGGCGGGGCCACGCTGGGCGGCGGGGCAGATAGCGGCCCCCGGCGGTGCCGTGAGCGGCTGCCGTGAGGAGCGCTGCTGTGAGGAGCGCTGCTGTGGGCGGCGGGGTGGGCGCCCGGGGCCCAGTAGCGTGTGGCATCCTCGAACAGCCCCCATGCGTTCAGATCTTCAACGACCTGATCAAAGATGGTTCGCATGTGACTGACTTTTCCATCTACCGGGCTGCGTTTCCAGCTACTTGCTGATCTGGACGGCCTATTGGTAAATCCCGCAATATCCACTGCTAAGGGTCGATATTGCATAAAAGGGACCGCCTGGTGAGCTGGCCTGCCCGCGGGGCAGCGCGATCCAGCGAGCCTGCTCACCAGCGCGGGCCCTGCGGACCCGATGGCCGGGACGTTGGCCGGGACGTTGGCCCCTGGCTGGACCGGGCGGCCAGATAAACGCTGATACCAGGCAAAGGTGGTGAATTCACATGCACGGTCGTCGCCTGGAAGTTTCGCCGCATCCGGCCGCCAGCCACGGGGGCCAGCTGGAAACGCTGCTGGCCGGGGGAGATCCGCTTAGCCTTGACGGCGCTGACGTCGCGGCCAGTCTCGTGCTGCACCAGCCCGACGGGCTCGGCGAGCTGCTGGAGTGCGTGTTCAGCCACGACCCAACGGTGCGCATGCGCGCGAGCGACGCGCTGGAGAAGGTCTGCCGGGACCGCCCTGACCTGCTCCAGCCGTATGTGCCCCGGCTGCTCTCGGAGATGTCCAGGATCGAGCAGCCGTCAGTGCAGTGGTATCTGGCGCAGATCCTCAGCCAGGTCCAGCTCGAGGCCGGCCAGCGCGCTGCGGCCGTCGCCATCTTCGAGCACAACCTCGTCACCGTTGACGACTGGATCCTGGTCAGCCTCACTCTGGAGGCGTTCAGCGTGCTCGCCCGGGCCGACCCGGCGCTGCGCGCCCGGCTGGTGGTGTGGCTGGGCCGTTACACCGGCAGTGGGTGCGCGTCGATCGCCCGGCGGGCCAGGCGGCTGCTAGCCGAATTCGGCCGCGAGGTCGCGCCGCCGCCTACTACGACTTGCCGCTCGGCAGTAGCTTCTTCGCCAAGCTGGAACGGCTGACCCGGGTGCTCATCTTGACCTGGCTCGCCGAGGCCGCCAGCGACGATCCCGCCGCCATCGCCAAGTACCTGTCCTGGGTCGCGCTGCCTTCAGCCCCTGAAACTGACGTCCGCTCCTGAACCTGGCGCGGCCCTCCTGCCCCCGGCCGTATTGATCCTGTTAAGGGATCGTGGGCGTGCTGGTGCCCACGATGGCAGCCGTGTTATCACGAAACCGTGCAGGAATGGCGACTGAGCCGAGACCACCTCGCAGTGCTGGCTGGGCTGGTGGGCCCGCTGGTGCTCGCGGCCATCCTGGTCCCGTTCCGGTCCAGCTTCCCCAACACCGACGCGGCCCTGGCGCTGCTGCTGGTCGTGGTGGCGGTCGCCGCGAGCGGGAACCGGCTGGCCGGGTATGTCTCGGCCCTGTCCGCGGCGGCGTGGTTCGATTTCTTCCTGACCAGACCCTACGAACGGTTCAGCATCACCCGGCGGACAGACATCGAGACCACCATCCTGCTGCTGCTCATCGGCATGGCCGTCACCGAGATCGCGGTCTGGGGCCACCGCCAGCACGCCACCGCGAGCCGGCGGGCGGGTTACCTCGACGGCATCCGTGCCGCCGCGGAGACGGTGGCGGCGGGACGCTCCCCGGCGGTACTGATCGAGCAGGTATCCGGGCAGCTCTCCGGGCTGCTGACGCTGCGTTCCTGCCGCTTCCAGTACGGCGTCGCCGGGCTCGGCCATCCGGCCCGGCTGCGGCACGACGGCCAGGTCATGGTGGGCGAGCAGGCCTGGGATGCGGATGACCTGGGTCTGCCCGGCGATACGGAGCTGCTGGTCGAGAGCGGCGGCATCCTCCAGGGGCGGTTCCTGATGACCCCCGTTCCTGGTGCGCAGCTGACCCTGGAACAGAGGCTGGTAGCCATCGCCCTGGCCGACCAGGTAGGGGCCGCGCTCGGCGGCAGCCAGCCGGCCGACCGGTAGCGGCCCGGTCACGGTCCCCAGTCGCGCTAGGCGGCTGAGCTGACCACGGCGATCCAGCCAGCGACCGCCGTGATCACGCCCGGGTCAACGTGCCCAGGCCGTGCGTACTCCACCGGGGTGGGTGGCCCGGTGCCGTCGAGGAACAGGTGATCGGCCCGGGGGAACTGGACGACGGTTACCCCGGGGCGCCCCTTCAGGCCTGCGAGCCACACGTCGAGGTCGTTGGCCACCGTGACCTGGTAGTCGCGGTCTCCCTGCAGGATGAGCAGGGGCTGCGGGATGGACCGCGCCGTCGCCACCTCGTGGTAGCGAAGGCCGCTCAGGAAGTAGGCCGGGCCAGCCCCGCCGAGCAGGACCGTACCCGGGCTGTCCTTCTCCAGCACGGCGGGGTTGTCGATCTGCGCCACCTGCTGGGTGACCTCGGGCAGCTCAGCCTTGGCCTGCGCCCCGACCGTGCCCGGGAGCGTCGCGAGATAGTGCGTCTGGCGCAGGATCGCCGCGCCTAGCGGCTCGGCTCCCGCCGCGAGCAGGATCACCCCCGCCACCTCGGGCGCATCCTTGGCGATGAGGGGGGCGTAGGTGCCGCCCTGGGAATGGCCGAGCACGAAGATGCGGTGGGGATTCACGGCCGGTTCGCGGCGCAGCAGGCTGATCGCGGCGAGCGCGTCCGGCACGTACTCCTGGGTCAGGGTGAAGGTCTTCGGGTCGATGCTCCCCGGGTAGTCATGGGTGCGCTTGTCATAGCGCAGCGAGGCGATACCGTGGCTGGCCAGGCCGAGCGCTATGTCCAGGAACGGCTTGTTCGGCCCGAGTGTCTCGTCCTGATCGTTCGGCCCAGAGCCGGAGACGAGGACCACCGCGGGGAACGGGCCGGGGCCAGGCGGAAGGGTGAGGGTTGCCCTGAGCGGCGGTGATCCCACTCCTACCGCGATCTGCCGGACACCGGGTGGTGCGCTCCCGGCGGAACCGGATGGCGCTATGGCTGGGGTGGTGGGCGTGGCGCCAGCAGGCTGGGTGTGCAGCTGGCTGATCAGGCCCTTCGCGTCGACCACTACGCGGGCGCTCAGCCTGGTCATGCCGTTGACGGTGACCACGCAGACGAGCGTGCTGGGGGTGCTGCTGGTGATCGAGTCGAGGTGCAGGCGGTGCAGTCCGGTGAAGCTCGCGTTCAGTGTCGCGGTAGCTGGCGCAGGCACGAGAGCAAGGTAGGAGCTGGCGAAATGAGCCGTGATCTCGGCGGCCGGGATCGGCAGGTGCCGCAGCGCACCGAAGAGCCAGCGTGCCTGCTGGCCCGCTGGGGTGTCCGGCAGGCTCGCCGCAGCGGCCGGGGAGTGCGGCCCGCCCGGGCGCTGCGGCGCGGCCCCGCCGCAGCCAGCCACCGTAGCCAGGACGCAGGTAGTGACCAGCGCAGACGCTGCCCGCCAGGCACCGCGGAACGGCGTGGTGCTGGAGGATGTTCCGGTTCCAGGCGCGTTGAGGCTCATCCCGATCCCGTCCGCTGTGCGTGTTACGTGCCGGAGGCCGGCCGGATGAACAGGCCAGCGATCTTTCCGCCCGGGCCGAAGCTGACCCGTCCCGTCCGCTCACCCGCTTCGAAGTGCAGCGGGATATCCACCACGGTGCCGGCCCCGACCTGGAAGGTGAGCGGCTCGCCCATCCCTTCCAGCGCGCCGACCAGGCCGGCCGTCTGCGCCCAGCCGGTGGCGAGGCGGTCGGCGTCCAGGTGCTCGCGCATGGTCTCGTCGAAATCCCGGCACACTTCCGCCCACTGGCCCTGAGCCAGGAGGCCGAAGATCGCCGCCGCCCGGTCAGCCGCCTCGGGCAGGGTGTCCCGGATCATCGGCTTGCCGGTGCGCGGGTCGACTGGCCGCCCGAATCGCTGGAATGCCGCCTGGCGGGTGGTGTCCAGGACATCGCCGATCTCGCTCCAGCTATGGCCTGCGGCGCGGGCCCGGTCCACGGACTCCTGCAGGGCTGCGTTCGCGGCCGTGGACAGCTCCCGGGCCGCCGCGACGGCGGCGAGCGGCGAGCCGCCCGGCCGGCCCAGCGCCTCAGCCAGGTGGGCTGACGCCTGCCGGAGCCGGATGGCCACCGGGTCGCTCCCCTCAGGAACCTCCGTAACGTCAAGGTTGTCATGACGCCAGGCCGATGTCAAAGGCTCCTTCACGCTGCTGGCCGTCCCGCGGTGGGACACCTCCCGTTGCCGCCGTGCGCGGCTGCGGCAGGTGGCGTTGCAGTAGCGCCGCCGCCTGCCCTGCCCTAGCTGAGGTGGGAGCGGGCGCCCGCAGGCCTCGCAGGTGGCTGGCCCGGTGCCGTTGGCCATGACCTCACCTCAGCCTCATTATGTGTCGCTGGCCGGAATTACGTGCCGCTGGTCTGCACGGAATTATAAACCGTGCTGGCTTGATTGGCACGAAAGGGGCGCCAGCCCTGGCCACCTGGCACGATGGCCGCCCGCGGTTCGTTGTCGCAGGCGATCGCATAACTTCTGGGCGCCAGCACACGTCAGCTCACGATATATCTTGTGTTTTCATGAACGAGATGTATCGTGAGTTGTACGGCCGGGCGGGCTTGGCGCGGGCGGCCAGAACGAGGCTGGGAAGGGCGGCGTGGGATGTTCGAGAGGTTCACTGACCGGGCGCGTCGGGTGGTGGTCCTGGCCCAGGAAGAGGCCAGGACGCTGAACCATGACTACATCGGGACCGAGCATCTCCTGCTGGGTCTCATCCATGAGGGCAGCGGTGTGGCGGCTAGGGCCCTGAAGGCACTGGGCATCACCGAGGAGACGGTGCGCCAGCGCGTCGAGGAGAGCGCCCCCCGGGGCCAGCAGGCGCCGCCAGGGCGCATTCCGTTCACCCCGCGGGCCAAGAAGGCCTTCCAGCTGGCCCTGCGCGAGGCCTTGCAGCTCGGTCATAGCTATATCGGCACCGAGCACCTCCTGCTGGGCCTGCTCCGCGAGGGCGAGGGGCCCGCGGCGCGGGTGCTGGCCAGCCTGGGCGCTGAGCATGACCGTGTTCGCCAGGTCGTGCTCGAGCTACTGCATGGCTACCAGGGGGAAGCCGCGTTCAAGGTCGGCCGCCCAGGCAAGGCCGGCCGTAGCCCGCGCAAGCTGCTGGCCCAGGTCGCCGGCCGTCTCGACGCGCTGGAAGCGCGGCTGTCAACCCTCGAGCATCGGGTCGGCACCGGGCCGGACCTGCGCGACCTGGACCAGGAGATCGCACAGCTGCGCCAGGACAAGGAAGCCGCCATCGAAGCCGAGGACTTCGAGCGCGCGGCGGTGCTGCGGGACCGGGGGAAGGAACTGGCCGCGGACAGGGCCTCCCGCCAGGAGGAGTGGGTCACCGCGCACCCAGACGCCCCCTCCCTGAGCGAAGAGATCAGGCGGATCCGTGATCTGCTCCGCGAGCACGGCATCGGCTCACAGGACGGCGCCGCCTAGGGCACCCCGGTCTGCCTGCCCTCGCGGCCTGCCCGGCCAGCGGCCGCATCACGCGCCAGGGCGAGATTCCTCTGGCGCAACTGGGCAGGAGCGGCTGGACGACCCTGACCATCCGCCGCCCACAGCAGCAGGTGCCGCGGACGCGGCGGGAACCACCGGCATGGATGTCCAGCTGGCTATGGGCGACCAGGCGCTCCGGGCAGGATCTGTTCGCAGAGTGTGCTGCCGAGCCACTGCTCATACCCGTGGCTTGTGCCTGACCCGGATCGAGGCGGTCAGGGTCATCGGTCACCCGGCCAAGGACCTTGGTCATTGCCCGAGGGCTCATCTCCCGGGCGCTGGCGCGTGGCATGATCGGCCCCCGTCGGGCACTCTGGACCCATGCTGCCCGGCAGCAGGGCAGGCGGCCTGGGTCCAGCGAAGGCCACCGGCTGCCGGCCGCGCGAAGGAGACAGTGCCGTGCCAGCTGACGAACACACCCCGCGTCGGCAGCGGTTCCTCAGCAAGGACCGGATGGAAGGATTCAGCGACGGCATATTCGGATTCGCCGCCACGCTGCTGGTACTGGGCCTCGCCCTCCGCCCGCCGGGCACACCGCTGCAGCAGGTGCTGCACGCCTGGCCTAGCTACCTGGCCTACATCGTCAGCTTCCTGGCCATCGGCGGTGCGTGGCTCCTGCACACCGCCTTGACCGACCAGCTCGCCCGGACCGATCAGCTGTTCCTGCGCCTCAACCTGCTCGTCCTGCTCGTGGTGGTCTTCCTGCCGTTCCCCACCGGGCTCGTCGCAGAAGCCCTGCATAATGCCAGCGGCGAGCGGGTGTATGTCACCATGTACGGGCTCACGCTCCTGGCCATCCGCCTCCTGGGGTCCGCCCTGGACGCGTACGCGCGGCACGAGCACCTCTACTCACCGAAGGAAGAGGGCGAGGAGCTGCACAGTACACAACGAAAATTCCTGCCCGTCGTCATCGGGTATGTGATCGCGATCCTCATCGGGCTCGCCTTGCCGGTACTGGCGGTGGCGCTTTATTTCGGTATCGCGGTGTACCTGGTGGTGCCGTTCCGGGAAGCCGCACGGGTGCTGATCCGGCGTCACAGCACTCGCCAATGAACCCCGCTCTAGCTCGGACGGCCAGCGCATTGGCGGATCCCCAGATTTATATGCCTTGTGTCTTATGCAAAAGTCGCGTTATGCAATCAACATCCACCGCTACCGTGGCCCTGAATTGTGCTTCTAGCCGCCTGACCTAGCCTGCCGCAGGTGAGTGCCGACGTGGCGTGCCCGTGAGCGACCGTGATTTACCGCT
The DNA here is from genome assembly GCA_963804455.1 of uncultured Actinomycetes bacterium. GTDB lineage: Bacteria > Actinomycetota > Actinomycetes > Streptosporangiales > Streptosporangiaceae > RYN-230. Next base: position 3,917 of record CAWDRD010000003.1, on the reverse strand, counting down.
GATCACTGTCCGATCGGGCACGCCACGGGCACGACCTTCTGATCCGTAGATTACGGCCGCCCAGACTAGTCCGTAGTTGTCGGACAGGCCTGCTCGCGGGGGACGTGTGCGGTCGCCTGATCCAGCTCTATCCGGGGCCACGTCCGTTGTTAGCAAATCCGTTAGCAAGGTCAGCTCGTAAGTGGCGCCGCGGTCCCGGCCGCCGTCGCCCAGTCCGTGAGTAGCCGCGTACCCGCCGCCGCATGCTGCCAGGGGTGGGCAGGGTCGATGATCTATCGGCTACGGTCGGCGTATGCCTAACACGAAGCTCCTGGCTGACGGCAATCAGATGACAGTTGACGAGGACGAGTCAGAACTCGCTCAGCTGGACGTATCTGCTTACCACACCATCCGGCTATCGGTTGACAATTGGGTGAACAGCCCGGCGCCGGTGGTCATCGGTGTTTCGCACGTTGACCAGCCGAACACGATCAACGCCAACTTCATCACGGCTCTTGACTCCTTCACCGTCCCGCCGGGCGGGTCGGTCAGCAGGGTGTACGAGGTGCCGGGTGAGGTGGTGGCGTTCCTGGCTAGCCCGGAACACCCCCCGCTCGCTGGCATCGAGATCGACTTCACGGTCTACGGCCGGGCCGACTGAGACAGCGCGTCACCGCAGTAACGTTGGCCTAGCGTGTGACCTGGGAGTTAAGGTGTCCAGCATCTACCGGGACCGCACACCCAAGATCGGCTCCCGTCTCGCTCCCAAAATCGGACACCACGAGAAGCGAACCGTCACCGCAGGTCACAGAGACACACTGTGACCTGGGACTTCCTGGTCGGGGTGGCTGGATTTGAACCGGCGGCCTCTTTGTCCCGAACCGGGCGCGCTGCTGAAGGGACGGCCTGCTGAGCGGTATTTGCCCAGTTCATGAGACCAGTGATGGCCATGTTCACCGCACCTGGGCGCATCTCTGCGCCTGCTGGCGCTCCCATCCTGCTCCCAGAATCGGACATGGTCTCAGCCCAGCGAACCTTGGTAGCTCACACAGAACATGATTCACTTCTGTCCCGTACATGTATGAGGTGGATGCGCTGCCACAACGATCGGTTGCCAGTGCGGTGCCGCGCTGATCATCGGACCCAGCCGCCTGCCGTGTGGTTTGCTGGATCATCATGTACGGGGCGGCGTTCAGCTCAGCGGCCGGATTGCTACGGCGTGATTGCGATGGCGCCCGGGTAGGTTCCGACTGTGATGGGCGGGCCGGCGGTGTTGGTGGCGGTCCGGATCGGGGTCACCGTGTCCGAGCCGGTGTTGGGGACGTAGGCGGTCTTGCCGTTTGGCGTGATCGCGATGGCAGAGGGGAAGCTTCCGACTGTGATCGGCGGGCCGGCGGTGTTGGTGGCGGTCCGGATCGGGGTCACCGTCCCCGTCCCCGAGCCGGTGTTGGCGACGTAGGCAGTCCTGCCGTCCGGCGTGATCGCGATGCGATAGGGCCCGTTTCCGACCGTGATGGGCGGGCCGGCGGTGTTGGTGGCGGTCCGGATCGGGGTCACGGTGCCCGAGTCGTAGTTGACGACGTAGGCGGTCTTGCCGTCCGGGGTGATCGCGATGGCGTACGGCTCGTATCCGACCGTGATCGGCGGGCCGGCGGTGTTGGTGGCGGTCCGGATCGGGGTCACTGTGTTCGAGATCTGGTTGGTGACGTAGGCGGTCTTGCCGTTCGGGGTGATCGCGATGTCGTCCGGGTTGGTTCCGACTGTGATGGGCGGGCCGGCGGTGTTGGTGGTGGTGTTGATCGGGGTCACCGTGTCGGAGTCGTAGTTGGGGACGTAGGCGGTCTTGCCGTTCGGGGTGATCGCGATGCGAATGGGGTGGCTTCCGACTGTGATGGGCGGGCCGGCGGTGTTGGTGGTGGTGTCGATCGGGGTCACCGTGCCCGAGTTCCAGTTGGCGACGTAGGCGGTCTTGCCGTTCGGCGTGATCGCGATGGCAGCGGGGGTGGCTCCGACTGTGATCGGCGGGCCGGCGGTGTTGGTGGCGATCCGGATCGGGGTCACGGTCCCCGCGCCGGTGTTGGCGACGTAGGCGGTCTTGCCGTTCGGGGTAATCGCGATGGCGCCCGGGTTGGTTCCGACCGTGATGGGCGGGCCGGCGGTGTTGGTGGCGGTCCGGATCGGGGTCACCGTGTCCGAGATCTGGTTGGCGACGTAGGCGGTCACCGGGTTTGCCGACCCCGCCGGGGCGGGCGAGGCGGCCATGGCGGCGGCGTCTGCCCCGCTGGCTGGGAGCAGGACCACGAAGAGGCTAGCCACCGCGGGGACTAGTGCCGATACCCGGCGCCCACGCCGGCCATAGATGCGCCTGCCGCTCAGCCGCCCACGATTGGCCACATCCTGGACCAGCACCGAGTGCTGAGCTCTTCCAGCGGCGGATGATTGGCGGCTATGACCGGTCATCTATGATTCCCCCCAGAAGCGGATGTGCTTGCAGCCTACACGGAGCGAGCACGTCTCACTTATACAGCCGTACTTGCATAAGTAAGGCGCGATGCTACGACGATCAGTTGTCCGCCCGATCGTGACTTCGATTCCTCCCTATTTCCAGTTGGCTCATGCTGGTTGCGCCTAATGAAGCATCGGCAGTTTGACCTGATTTGCTAACGAGGGGGGTCGACGGTGGCCTGGCCGCGCCCCACGACCGCGTCTCCCAGCGAGTTCCGGAAGGTCAGGGACTCTAATCCGTAGTTCCCCCGGATGATCTGACACCCTTGTTCACCTGGGAAAACGCGGGCGCACATGACTACCGTAGGCCGATCTGGGTCTCCTGGGCGGAAGTCGTCGTTGAGGCCATCGTCCGGTGTCCGTGCTGCCGGTGCCGTGTCCGGCTGCGCGATGCGGACGGCAGCGTGCAGAATGTCGGCCGCATTGTCGAGCAGCAGATCCGTGAAGCTCTGAAAGGGCTGTGGGGATGAGGTATCAGCAGGATCTGCAGGTGAACCTGCGGGAGCGTCTGCGGGCTGAGCGCGCAGGAAATCGGCACGTGGGAAATGCAGATCACGGCCCGCGGTTACGCCCGCACCGCTCGCGACGCGCGCACCACACTGACGAGGAACCCGGGATGCGCGGCGTGTACGGGCACGTCAGCCCAGTGATGCGCGCCGAGCTGAAAGATGCGCTGCAAGGGTTCTGGAGGGACTCGCTACGCGAGCGTGCCCGCCTGGCGCAGCGTTCCTCAGTGCGGTTGTTGGACACGCTCCTGGCGGGCCTGCGGCGCAACCTCCACCCAAGACGAGGCTAGCCACCAGCCGTCTGCCACCCGACTCTATGCGGCAGGGCAAGCACATGACTCCTCGGCGACCGGCCGTTGTTCGCTCTGATCAGATCGTCGTATCGTCGTCGGCCTGCCGTGACCCGTGTCTTGAGCGCTACCGATAACGTCCGTACCGACGCGTACCGTCAGCATCAATCGGAACTCTGATCCGCCACATCGACCTTCGAGGCATCGGATGGGTCATCGCTGGCGGCGAGTCAGGCCCGAACTACCGTCCTATGCGCCTGGAATGGGCGCGGAGTATCCGCGACGCTTCCCAGGCAGCGGGCGTTCCCTTCTTCTTCAAGCAATGGGGCGGGCGTACTCCTAAAGCTCTGGGCCGAGAACTCGACGGCGTGATCTGGGATGAAATGCCTGAGACTTTCAGTGCGGCGGGCTGACCCTGAGATCGGCGGGCCGCTTTCCCACCCCATCGCTTGACGTCCGCCCGCTTTTATGCAGGTCTTTGATTGCAGCCCTTACCACTGTTTCGCGAACCTTGCCGGCAAAGGGAAAGAACTTCTCGTTCCGCGGCTGCATCCGTAGGCCGATGGGACATCCTCCTGGGCCAACGACGTGTACCGCCGTACGTGGCGCGCCGCCGCTTCGCAAGAAGGTTGTCAGT
>CAWDRD010000002.1:0-32059 GCA_963804455.1 uncultured Actinomycetes bacterium | reverse complement strand
AAACGATTCCATTCCGTTCCATTCCGTTCCATTCCGTTCCACTCATTCTTCTTCTTCTTCTTCTTCTTCTTCTTCGAATGAATGAATGAATATTTTTAATTTTTAAAAATACAAACATCTCTACTAAAAATTTTTAAAGTGGCTAATTTTGTATTTTTGTATTTTTTTTTTTTTTTTTTTTTTTTTTTTTTTTTTTTTTTTTTTTTTTTTTTTTTTTTTTTTTTTTTTTTTTTTTTTTTTTTTTTTTTTTTTTTTTTTTCTTTCTTTCTTTCTTTCTTTCTTCCTTCCTTCCTTGTCTCCCTTCCCCCTGCCTCCCCTCCCCTTTTCCTTTCTCTTTTCCTTCCTGGCCATGGTCCCCCTGCCCCTTCTCCTCCTCTTACCCTGCCCTCCCCAGGTCAAGGTCTATCTGTAGCCTGGCCATCCTTCCTCGGGGACGAACGTGTCACCGGTGGCCTGGCCCTCGACCCGGTGATAGACGCGCTCCACCTTGCCGCCAGGCAGCGGCCGGTACTCGGCCACCTCGACGATCCCCGCCCGCTGAAGCTGACGCAAGTGGTAATAGAGGCGATCCGGCGGCAGCCCGACCTCGGCGGAGAGCTCTTTCGCCGATCGCGGGCCCTGCCACAGCGCCTCAAACAGCCGGATGCGCAGCGGGTCACCCAGCGCCCGGTGCACGCTGCGCCAGGCCCCGGCAGGACCGGGTGGCACCGGTGACGGGTTGACGCTCACTTTCCCTGCCCCTCCAGCCTTATTGGAGATCTCTTCATTCATGGTAGCAGTCTCCAGCATAGTGGAGGCCGCTGCCCTCGCCCACCAAGACCCCAGCAAGATCAGCGGATTCGGCTCCCCTGAAGTGAGTTCCGGCCAGCTGCGTCGGCGCTATCGCGAACCCCGTAGCGGCCGTGCCCAGCTAGCAGTGAGCGGCAGTCCCGCGGTGGCCGACACGCCAGCGCCGGCGCGAGTGCGGGCAGACGCCCAGGCAAGCGGACATGCCGCTCGAAAAGGACCTACGTTGCCGAGAAGATGACAACTGCGCGCATCCTCGCCACGCTGGTCCGCCTGACCGCGGTCACGCCCGGTTCGACCTGGCGAGCGAGCCAGGCCACCACGTCCGGAAGCTCATCGGGCTGACCGGGCAGAACGCGCCGGGAGACGCCACATTCACCGGCGCGAGCAGAACCTGATCCTCATCACGCGCCCGCGTTCGTCGCCGTCTGCGACCTGCTGCACCGCCACGGCATCGCCGGCGCCACCACGCTGCTCGGGGTGGACGGCACCGCCCACGGCCGCCGGGAACGGGCCCGGTTCTTCAGCCGCAACGCCGAGGTCCCGGTGATGGTCATCGCCGTGGGCTCCGGCGACCGGATCGGCCGGGTCCTGCCCGAGCTGGGCGGCCTGCTCCGCGACCCGCTGCTCACCCTGGAACGCATCCGCGTGTGCAAGCGTGACGGGCAGCTCCTCGCTAGCCCCCAGCCGCTGCCCGGGGCCGATGAGCACGGGCTGGCGTTGTGGCAGAAGCTCATGGTGTTCACGTCCGAAGCCGCCCGGCATGACGGCCAGCCACTGCACCGTGCCATCGTCCGCGGGCTGCGCTCAGCCGGGATCAGCGGCGCCACCACCCAGCGCGGCATCTGGGGTTTCCATGGCGACCACCCGCCGCACGGCGACCGGATGCTGCAGCTCGGCCGCCATGTTCCCGCCGTCACCATCGTGATCGACAGCCCGGAGCGGATCGCCACCGCCTTCGCCGTGATCGACGGGCTCACCCGGGAGCGCGGGCTGGTCACCAGCGAGACCATCCCGGCCATGCGGGCCGCGGCCAGCGGCAAGCGCCGGGGCGGCCCGCGCCTCGCCACACACCACCTCTAGCCTGGCCCGGTCAGTACCCGTACCCGCCGCTGCTGTGGCTGGCGGCCGGGCTGGCGGCGGGCGCCGCCGCGCCGGTCACGGTCACCTCGTGCCACACACCGCCGGAGGCGTTCAGGTTGTTGCCCTTGGCCTGGCCGGGGGCGGTGTCCCCGACGTAGGTGTAGAGCGGGTGGCCATTGTAGGTGGCCTGGACCGAGCCGTCGGAGCGGGTGATCGTGCCCAGCGTGCCGGTCACCCCGGACCCGGCTGTAGCCGGGCCGCTGACCGGCGGCCAGTACTTCGCGCACGACCCGTTGCAGGCCGATTTCGTGGACGTGTCTGGGGCGAACCAGTACAGCGTGAAGCCCTTGGCGTTCGTCAGCACCATGGCGCCGCCGATCGACGTGGCCTTCAGCGCCGAGCTGGCCGACCCTGAGCTCGCCGCGGCCGCGGGTTTGGCCGAGGAACTACCCGCCGCAGGCGTGCTGGACGCCGGCGAGGAACTGCCGCACGCTGCTACGGCGATCAGGGCCACACCGGCTAGGCCTGCTGGTGCCAGCCATCGGAAATGCATCACATGCCTCCACTCGTAAGGATTGGTGGATTCATCTCCAGCACGTACCCCGCGGCCAGTCCGTTCATAGCCGGGTGAGCATCGGGCCGGGCGGGGGCCGCATGGCCCGGTCAGCTGGTATCCGGCGGCGGCAGGCCCAGGGCCCGGCGGATGGCACGCACCCAGACCTCGACGTCCGCGTCCGCGGCGCGGTGGCGGCGGGTGAACGAGAGCAGCCCGGTAACGGACGGCGCCGCGGCCTGCTGCGCCGTCAGCACAGCCCGGCGCTGGTTGGCCTGGATGAGCGCACGGGCCAGGCCCGCGATCCGGGGCGGGAACGGGATCCGGGTCAGCTGCCGGTCGAACCGGCGCTCCGTCGCCGCCTCCGCCCGCAGCGCCGCCTCGGCCACGGCGAGGTCGTCACGCTCATGCTCAGCCACGCCGTCCACCTCGGCGTCCAGCCGCCGGTTGGCCGGCTCCGCGATCGCCAGGTAGCGCGCGGCCAGCCCGCCTACCCGGCCACCATCAGCAGCGTCAGCGCGGCCGCTGCCCCCGGCTGGGACAGCCGTCTGGGCCAGGTGCCCGCCAGCAGCCGCTGGGTGGCCGCCAGTATCCACCGGGTGGTCCCTGGCCCGTCCGGCGGTCACCAGCCCGGCCACCACCAGCGCAATCAGGCCCAGCGAAACAGCGCCCGCCCGAGCCATCGAAGCCGTCATCGGGTGTGCCGCAGCCGCACCGCAGTGACCTGGCTCCCCATACCCACATCACGGGCGGCCCCGCCGGACCGTTCAGCTGGCCGGGCCTGGGCTGCCGGGCCGGTACCGGGCTGGCTCAGCCCGGCTGGCGCACGAAGGCCGCTATCTCGCCGAGCCCCGGCTGGTAGCCGTCCGTGGTATCCACCTCGATCCAGGGTGCTGGCACCGACACCCGGACAAAAACCGTTGTGGCGGATGGCCTGCTCCGCTGCTTCCCCCGGTGCTGGATCGGCATGCGCCGGGCGCCGCGGATTGGCGGCCGCGCACCGCGGGACGTCACCCCGGCTAGGCCCTGGGCAGGGACGGGGCGTCGCGGCCGGCCCCGGCCCGCCCGGTTCCACGACGGCGCGGGACGCGGGGACCGGGGCGAGCGGCAGCCGCAGCTCAAAGGCCGAGCCGTGCCCGGGCGTGCTCTGCACCTGCACCGTGCCGTGGTGGGCCTGCACGATCGCCTGCACGATAGCCAGGCCGAGCCCGAAGCCAGCCTCGCTGCCCCGGCGGGCGCTGGCCCGGGCGAACCGGTGGAAGATCCGCTCCAGATCCGCGGCGGCGATGCCGGACCCCGTGTCCGCGACCGCCAGGACCACATGGCCGTCCTCGCGCCTGGCGCTCACCTCGATCTGGTCGTCCGTGGTGGTGTGCGCGATGGCGTTCTCCAGCAGCGCATCCACGGCCAGGGCGAGCCGGTCCCGGTCGGCGAGCACGGTCGCGTCGGTGACGGGGCCGAGCCGCCACCGGCGGGGCTGGTACCCCCAGCGCTCGAGCGCGTCGCCGACGACGGACTCCACCGCGACCGGCTCGGGGCGCAAGAAGTCCGGGCTTCCCGCGGAGGCCAGCAGCAGCATCCGGGAGGCCAGCCGGCCCAGCCGCCGCAGTTCGTCCGCGACGACCCGGGCGTCCTCGGCCATCATCGTCTCGCTGGCCGCCTGCTCCATCAGCTCGGCGTGCCCGAGGGCCACCGTGATCGGCGTGCCCAGCTCATGCGAGGCGTCCTGCAGGAACCGGTGCTGCTGCTTCAGCAGGTGCAGGTTCTCCTGGGACACCCGCTGCACTTCGGCCATGGCCGCGAGCTGCTGCTCCATCGCGGCTACCCGGCGGCGGCCGTGCCACACCATCATCAGGAACATCAGCGCGATCAGCGGCACCTCGGCCAGGTAGTCAGCGTCCTGCTGGCCTTCGAGTACCTGGACGACGATAATGCCGCCGGTGGCCAGCGTGACCGCGCCGAGGGTCAGGATGGTGGGCTGCAACCGCCACAGCCGCAACCCGTAGATGGCGGTCAGGCTCACCCAGATGGCCAGGAACGGCACCGTCCCCCAGTCCGGCATCAGCCGCATCGCCAGGAGGTTGAGCAGGACGAACACGACCCAGACGAGGTCCAGCCGGTAAGTGCGGCACCACCGGGCAACCCGGCGCCAGCGAGCACGCTGCGTAGACACGTTTCCTCCTGGATGGCCTGGGGTGCCGGGCCCCGGCCGCCGCGCCGGGGCAACGCCATCGCCCGGCCGCTCTGGCCGGTCCCAGCCTGCCGCCCCGGACAGACCGAGTCAATCCGGGCCGCCGCGCGGCCATCTTGACCTTCACCCTGGGGCAGGCCGCACGCTGACCGTACGGGGCAATCGCCCCGGCAACGAGGGAGTGAGCGCGTGGGCCAGATGAGCATCGGGGAGTTCGCCCGGCAGTCGCAGCTGTCACCGAAAGCGCTGCGCCGCTACGACGAACTGGGGCTGCTGCCGCCCGCGTACGTGGACGCCGCGTCCGGGTACCGCTACTACGAGGCAGCCCAGCTCGAGCAGGCCCGGCTGGTCGCAGCCCTGCGCCAGCTGCAGGTTCCGCTGGTCGCGATCAAGGTCATCCTGGGCCTCGGCCCGGAGGCCGCCGCCGAGCGTATCGCCGGTTACTGGGCCGCGGCCGAGGCCGAGCACTCCGCCCGGCGGCGCCTGGCCGCCTACCTCGTTGACCGACTGAACGGAAAGAGGTCCGCCATGTATCAAGTCGCCGTCAGGGAGATCCCCCGCCGCAGCCTGCTCTGCCTGAAGCGCAACGTCACCGGTGAGGAGGCCAGCTGGGCCCTGGGCAAGGAGTTCGTGGCCCTGGTCCGGGACACGGCGCGCCCACTGCCGCGGATGGAGGGCCGGGCCGGGGCCGCCTTCTGCATCTACTGGGGCGAGGTGAGCGAGGACAGCGACGGCCCGATCGAGTGGTGCAAGCCGGTGCCCAGCGACCAGGCCGAGGCGCTCGCCGCGAAGTTCCCCGAGCTCACCCTGCGCACCGAGACCGCGCACCGGGAAGCCTTCGTGCCCATAGGTCCTGGGCAGATCAGCCCGGCGCAGTGGCAGCTGGCCTCGGCGTCGTTGTACGCCTGGGCCGAGGAGCACAACGCACGGCCGAGCGAGCTGGGTATCCGGACGACGTTGCTAGCCAGCACGCCGATCACCGAGACCAGCCAGCCGGACTGCGACTTCGCGGTCCCGCTCGGCTGATCCGGCCGCCCCGCGGAGCCGCCGCCTCACTATCCTGGCATCGCGCATTCCGGGCAGGATGGAGACGGCCATGGGCGGAACCAGTGGTGACGGCGAGCCGGATCCGGGCATCCGGGCGTCGGACGCCGAGCGGGACGCGACAGTCGAGCGGCTGAGCGCGGCCACCGGTGACGGGCGGCTCACGCTGGAGGAGTTCAGCCAGCGGATGGGGCAGGCCACCACCGCCCGGACCCGGGCCGAGCTGGACCGCCTGGTGGCGGACCTGCCCGCGGACACGCCGCCGGCCGCGGCGGGCAGCACCGCCGTGGCCGCCCGGGGCCCGGCCGCCGGCCCGGCCTGGCATGTCTCGCCGGTCGGCGGGCTGCACGTCTCCGGGCCGTGGCGGATGGAGCCGCATACGGTGGTGATCAGCCTGGTCGGCGGCACCCGGCTGGACCTGCGCCAGGCGCAGCTGGCCGCCCCCGAGGTCACCCTGACCGAGGTGTCCCTCGTCGGCGGGGTCCGGATCTGGGTCCCAGCGGGCATCCGGGTTCAGGCGTCGGGTTTCAGCCTGATCGGCGGCACCCGGATCAACGGTGGCCCGGAACCAGGCCCGGGCGCGCCGACCGTGCACATTCGCGCATTCGGGCTGGTCGGCGGGATCCGGATCTACCGCGGTGGGACCCGGCCCGGGGCCGAGCCGCAGCCCGGGACCCAGGCCCCCGTTACCCAGCCGCCAGGCGACTGGCGGGCCGACCGGCGGGCGCAGCGGGACAGCTGGCGGGCGGACCGGCGGGCGCAGCGCGCCGACCGCCGGTCCGCCCGGCGGTCCGGCCACTGGTGACGCTGGCCGCTGCCAGTCCGGCGGTCTACCCCGGCCGGCCGCTACCCGGCCGGCTCCTACCAGTACTGGGTGGTCGAGCCGGAGCTGTTCTGCACGCTGCCGGCCATCTCGGGACGCTCGAACACCGACTGGACCGCGATCCGGCCCGGTCCCTGCAACGTCAGCCAGATCGACTTGGCCTGCCACTTCGCCGAGCTGAACCAGTACTGCCCGTGCGGGTACTCGAAGTGCAGGAACATCCGGACCGAGGGGTCCTTCCAGATCAGCCCGCCGGGCTGGACCAGGATCCGCTGGCCCGGGGCCAGGTCGCGGATGAACGTGTTGCCCGGGGCGTGCAGCAGCAGCAGGCCGTTCCCGCCAGCGGCGGTGAACCGGTCGATGGTCTGGCCGATCGGGTAGTGCCACTCCTGGTCGTCGCCACTCTGGGTGGTGAACCACACGTTGGAGTTGTGCCACCCGTACCCCACGTTCCCGGTCGCGACCAGGAACCGGTGCTCCACCACGTCCACGGCCTGGTTCGGGCGGAGCGGCACGGCGAGGGTCTCGCCAGGCTCGTCCGCGCTGAACGCGATGTGCCCCGGCCCGGCCGCCCGCATCATGAACAGCGGCATCCCCGCCCGCATCCGCTTCCAGCCGCCCTGCATCGGCATGTTGTCCATCCGGACGCCGGGATCGGTATGCAGCAGCACGTGATGGGAGAAGTAGACCCAGTCGTCGTCGTGCAGCCCCATCTCCGCCACGGGCACGTACGCGCCGCTGATCTGGCAGGTGGAGCGGCTGAACCGGATACGGGCCATGTCCCGGATGGGCGGCTGCTCGATCCAGCCGGAGTTGGTGACCCGGAGCCGGACGTCGACCGGCGCACCGCAGTGCGGGCAGGTCCGGTCGCTCCCGTCGCTCGGGACCCGGCAGTACGGGCAGGTGTAGGCGCCCTGGGCAGGTGGCATCGACATGACGTCCCCTACTCGGAGCCGTGGTGGACGTACATGGACTGGATGCCGACCCGGCCCGGCCCGGTCATCTCGGCCAGGTACATGCCGTGGCTGGTCAGGCCGGTGCGGAACTTCTGCTGGACCGTGTTCATGGTCACCGTTGAGTCCTTGTACAGGAAGCCGCCCGGCTCGATCATGATCTGCTCACCCGGCCGCAGCGTCTTCTGGAACACGTTGCCGTAGCCGTGCAGCAGCAGCAGCCCGGGCTCGCGGTGCGTGACGAACCGGTCCATGTACATGCCCCCGCCGCCGTGCAGCACGTTGGCCAGGCCCTTGATCCGCACGAACGAGTAGTCCAGCGAGTGCGTCCCGGCCAGGAAGGCGTGCTCGCGCACGTCCAGCTCCATCGAGGGGTGCAGCGGCAGCACCACGACCTCGCCCGCGTGGTCCCGGGAAAAGGCGATGCGGCCCGGCCCGTGCGCGACGCTCAGGATGTGCGGCATGCCGCCGAGCATCCGCTTCATGCCGCCGCCGGTGTTGAGCGCGGACATCGGCACGCCCGGCTCTTTCCAGAGCATCACGTGGTGCTCGAAGAACACCGAGTCGCCCTGGGCCAGCGCCACCTCGGCGACCGGGACGATCTCACCCTCGATCTGGCAGGTGGAGTTGGAGAACCGGAACTCCGTCATGTCCCGCAGCCGGGGCGCCTCGGCCCAGCCGGAGTCGGACACCAGGTCCTTGGTGTCCAGCGGAGCCCCACAGGTGGTGCAGTTCGTGCGGCCCGTCTCGTTCTGGGCCTTGCACCACTGGCATTCGATACGGTCCATTCGGGTGAACCTTTCGTGTGGACCCCGCACGCCGCCATGACCGCGGCGCAGCAGGGATGATGGCAAGCCGGATCTCCGGCCGCCGTCGGATCAGGCGGCCTGCTGGCCGGCGGCGCCCGCTAGGCGGGCGGCGGGTTGACGGGCGTGCCGCACTCCGCGCAGAACTTGGCCGTCGCGCTCAGGTCAGCGTTGCAATTGGTGCAGTGCTTCTGCATCGGCGTGCCGCAGTTGTCGCAAAACTTAGCTCCAACGCGAACCTGGCCGTGGCAGTTGCCACATTCCATGGTCGCGGGGGGCGCGGCCGGGGCCGGGCCCGAGGCCTGCGTCGGTGGCGGTGACGGCGGCTGCTGCTGCTGGATGAAGCCCGGGCCGCCGCCCGCGAAGCCCGGGCCCGGCGGGGGCGGGGCCGCCTGCGGCTGGGCGGGCTGCATCATCTGGTTGGCCACGCCGAAGCCCGCACCGAGGAACAGCGGGGTGTCGGCACCGCCGCCCTTGGCCATCCCCTCGCCCGCCCCCTGCAGCGCCTCGGCCTGGGCCGCCTGCAGGAAGCCGCCGGCCAGGCGGCTGTAGGCGGTGTCCCCGGCCAGCTTCTTCAGCCGGGCGTTGTCGTCGTCGTCCAGGTTGACGTCGAGGTTGCCGAACCGGGTGATGGCCAGCCCGTAGTCCGCGAGCTGGACGTTGGTGGCGGGCAGCGCCGCCGCCTCGATGTCCGGGCTGTGCATGGACAGGCCGAGGATCGGCCAGGCCCCGGTCATGAGCTGGCTGGTGATCGTGGTGCGGGTGACCTTGAGCACCTGCTGGGCGACCCAGCCGGTGATCGCGTCGTTGTTGGTCACATCCACGGTGCCGACCAGGTTGAAGATCAGCTTGGTGGGATCGATCACCCGCAGCGCGTACTCGCCGAACGCGCGCAAGGTGACGATCAGCCCCGTCTGCGGGTCCTGCACCTCGTCCATCCGGCCGCCGAACCGGCAGCTGGGGAACTCCCGGGCGCCGACGAAGTAGATCTCCGCCTTGAACGCGTTGCTACTGCTCGCCCAGTCCACGAACATGCCGAGGAACGGCAGCTCCGCGGCGTCGAGCCGGTGCTGGCCGGGGGGCAGGACCCCCATCACCTGGCCCTGGCTGGTGAACACGGCGGCTGCGTCGGGCTCCACGATGGCCCGGGCGAACTTGCGGATATTGTGATCCGGCCATTTGTAGACGATCTGGCCCTTAGCGCTGTCCGGCGCGGCGATGAATTCGCGGCGGGCCTCGTTGAGAATGCCCACAGGATGGCTCCCTGTCCCTGAGGTCTTGCCCCCGACGTGTTGTCCCCGACGTGCGACTGCCCCTGCCATACCCTGGCCGGCCGCGCTCACCCGGGATCATACTTCTACCGGGCGTGCTTGGGGCCGGCCAATGTCGTTAGTTATGTGAGCTGCTACCGGGGGTGACACTGGTGCCGTCCGCTGCGCCGTTGTCCACGACGATGTTGTCCATAGCGCCGTTGCCCACCCCGCCGCCGTCCGTGCCGTCCACCGGGGATCCGGGGGTCTGTGCGGCGGTGGCGCTCGGCTGGCAGGTGGCCCAGCTGTTCCATTCGCCGGTGCACCGCGGCCCGGCGGCCGACCCGCCACGCGGTGATCACTTGCCGGGCCGCTCCGAATTCCCCGGCGCCAGCCAGTCGCTGTGGCTGGGCGAGCAGATCCAGGCGCTGGCCCAGCTGCTGCTCAGGCCGCTGCCGCCGGTGCTGCTGGAGGCGTTCTCAGATGCCTGGGCGCTGCTGGACGACCCGGCCCGGACCCGGGATGCCACGCTGGACGCGATCTTCACCGTGCACTGCCGGCTGCTGGAAGCGCTGACCGTGGCGGACTTCCGCCTGGGCAAGGCGTACGGCCTGGGCCGGGCCGTGGCTGAGACGGCGCTCCGGCCGGGTGGCGCGATCAATGACGCTGACCGGGAGCGGGAGTTCGCCGCCGTGCTCACGCCCGGCCGGCTGATGTGGATCCATAACTGGCTCGCCGACCTGAAGACCCTCCTGCCGGACCACACCGCCTACGCGGTCAGCAGCAGCCTGCGGGACTGGCAGACGTGGGCCGGGAAGCACCCGGAGGGGACCGACTGGCAGCAGGCCAGGGCGGCTATGCGGGTGCAGGGACGGATCTGGCGGGAACTGCTCACCGGGGAGAAGGAGGCACGGGACATCCTCAGCCTGGGCGACTATTTCGCCGCGGGCCGGCGGGCTGCGGGCCGCGTGGTGCTCCGGTTCTGGTGGGCCATCCTGCTGGCCCCGCTGCTGATCGCCGTGGTCATCTACGCTGGCCAGCACCTGCACAGCGTGCCGCCGTTGCTCCGGCTGGCCGGCGAGATCGCCTGGCTGGTCGGGGCGGTCGGCATTTCGCTGCGCGGCGCCGGGGCGCTGATCGGGCCAGGGCTCAGCAGCGCGGAAGGCTGGCTCTGGCAGACCGAGCTGGACGGGTCGGTCGCCGTGGCCGCCACCTACCTGCCGCACGGCGCCAAGCCCCGCCCGGTCAGCGGCATGTCCATGGGCCACCTCGCGCCGGCCCAGCCCCGGACGGCCGAGCTGTCCCGCCGGGACGAACTGCGCGCCGCCGAAGCAACCGCCGAGGAGTGACCAGGTCATGAAGTGCACTGGCAGGCCCAGTGAGCCGCCCGGTTCAGGGCTGGGTGGCGGTTAGGCGGCAGTAGCAGGAGGAGCGGATCGGCACGTCGGCGCGGGCGGTGGCGATGGCGAGCTGCTGCCCGATGATCCGCGCCTGCTCCTCCTTGCCCAGCCGGGTCAGGCACTCGTGGTATCCGTGCAGGCTCCACACGTTCCCGGGATGCTGGCAGGCCCGGGCCAGCACGGCGTCCAGGCCCAGGTCGGCGCGGTAGACGGCCTCGGCCGCGGCGACCTCGCCCTGCTCCAGCAACAGGGCGCCGTAGGCGTGCCGGGCCGGCTGCATCCAGCCCCACGGCTCGTCGTAGGGCAGCCCGTCGTCGAGGTCGATCGCGCGGCGCAGGTGGCCGAAGGCCGCGCCGTAGTTGCCCCGGCGGTACTCGATCTCGCCGTCCAGCATGGCCTCCGCGATCTGGAGGATGTCCTGGCAGGTGTTGTTGAACACGGTGCGCGATGCGAGCACCCGCGCGGTGGCGGCGGCGAACTGCTCACGGTGCCGGTCAGCCTGGCCGACCCGGCCGGTGGCCGCGTGCGCGACGCCCTTCGCGTAGTGCATCATCGCCGTGGTGACGCAGTACAGCCCGGGATCGGCGGGCAGCGGCGCGGCGATGATGTCCGCCCAGCGGCCGAACCGGATCGCCGCGTGCATCGTCATAGCCGCGAAGCCCTCGAGCCAGTCCGCCATCGGCGGCACCTCGACCCGGAGCAGGTCCTCCGGGATGGCTGCGGCCAGCTGGGCGGCCGTGTCCAGGGCGGTCTGCGCCTGGCCCAGGAACATCGCGCCGTAGATCTTGAAGTGGTAGTTGTGCGCCCGGTACAGCGTGTAGAAGTTCATCGCCCCCCGGCGGGCCAGGAACTTCTCGTCGGCGGCGATCGCGGCGGTGTTGGCGGACACCACCCGCTGGTAGTCACCGCACAGCACATCGAGGTGAGTCGGCATGTGCCGGAGGTGGCCCGCGTCCGGGACCAGGTCGATCAGCAGGTCAGCGGCCTGCAGGGCGTCCTCCGGGTGGGCGGACATCTCCATCAGGTGGATGTACATGTGCAGCACGCCGGGGTGGGCCCGGCCGCCGGGGCTGGCCAGCGCCCGCTCCAGCACGATCCTGGCCTCGGCTGTGGCCGCGCCTGCGGCTGGCTGCCCGGTGGCCTGGTCCCACAGCGCCCACGGGGTGAGGTTCATCAGCGCGTCGGCGAACAGCGCCGCGACGTCGAGATCGTCCGGGTAAGCCTGGTACACCGTGCGCATGGCCTCCGCGTACCGGCTGTTCCAGGCCGTTTCCTGCCCGGTCGGCTCCGCCGCCGGGTACCGCGCCGTCACGGCCGCCACGAGCGCCTGCTCCACCGGCGCCGCCCCAGCCGCCCGGTCCGCGGCCACGGCCGCCGCGGCAAACGCCCGGGACACCGACGAGGCCAGATCGACCTGGTCGAACGCCTCCCAGGGCTTGTTGTAGTTCGGGCCCAGCGCGTAGGCCAGGCCCCAGTGCGCCAGCGCGCAGCCGGGATCAGCCGCGATGGCCTGCTCGAAACACGTCACCGCCTCCTCATGGTTGAACGCATAGGCCCACACCAGGCCGCGGCTGAACCAGGCCTGGGCCGCCGCGGACGAGGTAGTCACCGGCCGCGTGTAACCGCCGAGGTCGAAGTACTCATCCATCCCGCCCTCCCCACCGTCCGCTCACCCCGGGTGCTACCCCGGCAGGCTGTCCCGCCGTGATCGTGGGGGATCAGCGGTGCCATCGGGCCCTGATCCCCCCACGATCATGACGGCCTTCCCGCCTGGGCGCACACTGAGGGCATGCGGATCACTGTGCGGGTCCGGCCCAGGTCCGCCCACCCGGGGGTGGGCGGTGAGCATGACGGCGCGCTGGTCGTCCGGGTCAGCGCCCGGGCCGTGGACGGCCGGGCCACGGCGGCCGCCCTGGCCGCGGTGGCTGGGGCGTTCGGCGTCCGCCAGCAGGCGGTGACGCTGGTCTCCGGGGCCGCCAGCCGGACGAAGATCCTCGATGTCGAGGGCGCTGACCCCGCGGTGCTCGGCCGGCTGCTACGGGCGGGCCGCCCCTAACGGCGCGCCACTGCCGTGCTGGCCGGCACGGAGTTGATCAGATCCGGGCCTGGCGAGCGGTTCCGGGTGACCGTATGTGGTTTTATGTGACCGGCATCCTGCACCAGCCGCGTTCACTCCGGGAATCGACACTTCTGTGCTCATCGGCTACCGCGCCGCCGAGAATGGCCTCGGCGCCGACGGCAACCCCGCTGTCCCGGGGCTGCTGCCAGCGGTCGAGGCTGTCGGCATGTCACCCGTCCGGGTGCTATGGACCCGCTGAGCACGCCCGCGGGGGTGCCGCGCACCGTGCCCGCCAGGCGTCACTGGGCTGCCGCCTTCCGCCCCGCGCTAAGGCCCGGACGCCCAGGCCCGGTTCCGTCCGGGACCCGCTTGGCCCTGGTCCGTGACAGCGTCGCCCACCCGGTCCGCCTGCACCTGGCCGTGCTGGCTGGCTACCTCGTGGCCGGGATAGCGTTCAGCTGGCCCCGGGTCACCTACCTGACCGGCCACCAGCTGCCGGCCAGCCGGGACGCGGGCTCGTACGTGTGGGGCTTCGCCTGGATCGCCCAGCAGCTCGGGCACCTGTCCAATCCGTGGTTCACCCACGCCATCGTGGCCCCGGCCGGGGTGCCGCTCGGATTTCACGCCCTGATCCCGCTCGAGGGCCTGCTGATGGCGCCGGTCACCATGGTCTTCGGCCCGTCAGCTTCCTACAACGTGCTGTCGGCGATCATGCCGGGGCTGCTCAGCTACGCGATGTACCGGGTCGGGCGGCTCTGGCTGCCTGACCAGCTGGGCGCGATCGCGGCGGGGGCATTCTTCGGCCTGTCGTCCATGCTGGTCTGGCGCTCCTGGTACCACCTGAACCTCGCGGCCGGAGTGCTGTTCATCCCGCTCGCGCTGGAGGCGGCGGTACGGCTGCGGCGCCGCCCTGGCTGGCGGCGGGCAGTGGTCCTCGGCGTGGTCATGGCCGGCGCGCTGCTCACCGACCAGGAAATGGACGTCCTGGTGATCATCGTGGTGGTCGCCGCCCTGGCGCCGTGGCTGCTGCTCAGCCGCACCCGCGCGGACCTGCTCGGCCGGGCGTGGCCAGCGGCGCTGGCCACGGCGGTGTTCGCGGTGGTGGCCAGCCCGCAGATCATCGCCATGGCGGAGCAGACCGGGACCGGCGGCGCACTGCCGCCGGCCAGCGCGCTCGCGGTGGACTACGCCAATTCCGGCGTCCCGTTCCCGGACATGTTCGCGCTCTCCCCGCGGGTCTACCAGTTCGGCCTGCACTGGCTGACCTACCTGACCTACCACGGGGGTTTCAGCGACGGGATCGCCGATTTCGGGCTGGCGGTCAGCGCCCTCGCCGTGCTCGGGCTGGTCGTTTCCTGGCACCGGCCGAACGCACGGCTGCTCGGGCTGCTATGGCTCGGCTGCACGGTGCTGATCCTCGGCGCCACGCTGCGCATCGGCGACTCCACGTTCGTGCCGGCCGCCGAGACCTGGCACGGCGCGCAGCTATCGATGATCATGCCGTTCACCTGGTTCACCCGCGTTCCCGGGCTGCAGGGCTTCCGGGAGGCCTGGCCGGATCAGCATGCTCGGCCTGGTTCCTGCCGCGCTGCTCGCCGGGAGTGGTGTGCGGTGGCTGTACGACAACAGGCCGCGCCTCCTCATCGCCGCCCTGATCCTGGCGGTACTGGAGGCCGGCTGGGCTGGCAACTACGACGTCGGCATCAGCAGCACCATCGGCACGATGCCCACCTCCCTCCCGGCGCTCGACCGCCCGATCGCGGCCGACCATTCCAGCTCGATCGTGGTCGATGTCCCGTTCGGCATCAGGAGTGGGCTGGTTCTCCGCGGCGAGGGGCTGCCGTTCGATCCCGAAGCGCAGGTGCTGGCCACGGCCGATGGCCATCCGCGCGCCGTCGCCTTCCTGTCCAGGACGCCGTTGTCCACGCTGCACCGCGTGCAGCAGGAGGCGTTCTACGCCGGCCTGATCAGGGCCGAGTGCCAGCCCCGGGCGAACGCCATCCACTCGGAATGCCAAGGCGTGCCGCCGGTGAGCATGGCCGCCGCGCGGCGCAGCGCCCGCCGGATGGGCATCGGCTGGGTGCTGCTCTGGCCGGGAACACCCGACACGGTCTATCCGTACCTGCACGAAACCGGCTTCACCTTCCGCTACCAGGCAGACGGCGTCCGGGTCTACCGGCCGTTAGAGCGCGATTAGCGCGATTAGGTGGTGGGCCGCCTCCCAGCGGACCCCGGCGGGCGGTGGCCAGCGGACCTGACCGGGCGCATTAGCCGACCTGAGCGCCTGGCTCGGCGCCGAAGACCGGCCCTGACTCCCGGTTCTTGATGACCGACGGCCGGTGCGGGCTGGGCCAGCGGACGGAAGCCCCGGACGGACTCTTGACGGCTCAAAGCTTCATGTGTAAGTTTCAGCTAACAGGTACATGTAATATTTAACTGACAGATGATAGGGAGAACCGGTGTTGCGGTCGATAGGCTGCACAACCAGAAGCCGGGGCCGCCGGGATGAGCAAGGACCAGGAGCCAACGCTGAACAGCGAGGAAGAGCTGCTCACCGCGCTAACCGCGGTGTCGAACCCGCAGCGGCTCAGGGTCATAGCCGAGCTGGCGGCGGGCCGGGTACACGTAAGCGAACTGGCGCGCCGACTGGGCATGTCAAGGCCGCTGCTTTATATGCACCTGGACCGGCTGGAGAAGGCCGGCATGGTGACCGGCCAGCTGGAGCTGTCGGAGGACGGCAAGGCCATGAAGTACTTCGAACTTGCCCCGTTCGACCTGCGTGTCAACGCAGAGACCATCATCGCGGCGCTGCGCAACGGCGCCGCAGCCGCCGGTGCGCGCCGGCCGCCGGTGCCGATGCCGGGAAGCCGGACCACAACCAGGACAACAACGGGAGAGAGAGCTAACTATGACCGGCATGCATATGGCGGCCGCGACCGGCAGCACCGTGCTGGCATCGACCACGAAGGCGGCACACGGTACGAACCTGACCGCGATCATTATCGTGCTGGGCGTCCTCTTCATCGTCGGCGCGGTCATCGCAACTGTCGTGGCGTCCTATATGCGCCTGCAGGGCCACCGCGCCGACGCGGTGGCGATGGCCGCCTACCGCAAGCTCGCTGAGGAGGCCGTGGCGAACCAGGCGGAGCTGCGCGCCCAGCTTGCCGCGCTCACCGAGCACGTGCGCGCGGTCGAGCAGCTTATGCGCGAAGTGGGCTGACGATGAACGTGTCAGCCCCGGTGCCCAGGACCGCGGCCAGCAACGGCAAGATCCACGCGGCCAGTGCAGGCGAGGCCGGCATCCGGCTGCCGCTGTATCTCAGCCCGCTGCGGCTTGCGGTGTCGTCCAGTCTGTGGCGAAGCGCCGGTTACCTGATCGTCTACCTGCTGACGAGCTGGGTGTTGTTCTCCGCCGCCTTTACCGCGGTCACCACCGCGGCCGTGTTCGCGATCACGCTGGCCGGCATCCCGCTGCTCACCGCCGCGGCGGGCGTGCTGCGGGGCTGCGCCAACGTCGAGCGGCGCCGGCTGCGCCACGTGCTCACCGGGCCGGTGCGCGGCAGCTACCGGGAGGTCACCCGGACCGGGCTGATCGCCCAGGCCACAACCCGGTGGAAGGACCCGGCCACCTGGCGCGACACGGCCTACCTGATCGGCATGTGGGCGCCGCTGATGATCCTGGACACGATCGTGATCACCGTCTGGGGCTGGTTCCTCGCCATGATCACTCTGCCGGTCTGGTACTGGGCGCCGTGGACCGACTATCACGGCCACCGGTACCACGGCTACCAGCTCGGCTTCTGGTTCCCGAACGGGCCGCACGGCCCGGGGACGGTCGGGTTCTTCATCGGCAGCCTGCCCGCCGCCCTGCTCGCCGCGGCGGTCGGCCTGGCGGGATTCCTGATCCTCAACTACGCCATCGTGGCCACCGCGCGCGCACAAGCCTGGGTCGCGCGCTCCTTGCTCAAGCCCCCCGCCGACCCACTCGCCGCGGCCAGGGACGTACTTGACAGTCCCGGCCCGCTTGGCCCGCTGACCGCCACGACCAAGAACGGGACCACATCAGCTCATCGCCGGCCATGAGCTGACCACCTCGCCCGCACTCCAGATCGCCCGCTTGGACTCCGGATAGTCCTGGCCCGACATCCCAGCCGCCAGCCGCTCCGTTCAGCATTCCCGAAAGCCGTCGTGACCGGGCAATCCCCGCCCGGGTAGCCCAGCCGTTCATCACCCCGAGAGGTCGTCATGCGCCAGCCGCTCAGTTCAGCATGGCCAGAAACAGGTCATCAGCCCCCGGAGTCTCCTGCTCCCGTCGCCCGCGCCCCCGTGGTGGAGCGGATCGGCGGGTGGAGCGCGCGGCACCGCAAGACCACGGTGCTCGGCTGGCTGCTCCTGATCGCCGTGGTGATCGTGGCCGGGCACAGCCTGCCCGCCAAGACCGTGCGGGCCTACGACGCTGGCCAGTCCGGCCAGGCCGAGCGGGCCCTGAACCAGTTCGGCCGCAACTCCCACCCGGCCGAGAGCGTCCTGGTCGAGGCCCGTGCCGGCCGGACGTTCGGCACCGATCCGGCGCTGCGCCAGGCCACCCAGCAGGTGGTCACCGCGCTGCGTGACCTGCCGGGGTCGGCGGCGGGCATCCACTCGCCATTCAGCCCCGGCGGCGCCTCGCTGGTCTCTGCCAACGGCCGGGCCGCCCTGGTCACCTTCACCATCCCCGGCAAGATCATCAACCCGGGCCAGGCCCTCGGCGAGGACCAGACCGTCACGGCGGACCTCAATGCCGTGGCTGCCGTCCAAAGCCGCCACCCCGGCCTGATCATCACCGAGGCGGGGGACGCCAGCGAGGACAAGGCCATCAACGGGCTGCTGAACAGCGACTTCAGCAGGGCCGAGGTCACCTCGGTGCCGATCACGCTGATCCTGCTGCTCGGCGTGTTCGGCGCGCTGATCGCGGCCGGGATTCCGCTGCTGCTGGCGCTCACCTCGGTCGCGGCGGCGCTCGCGCTGCTGTCGATCCCTGGCCAGTGGCTGCCTGTCGGCCAGAACACCCGCGAGGTCGTGCTGCTCATCGGGACAGCGGTCGGCGTCGACTACTCCCTGTTCTACCTGCGCCGCGCGCGCGAGGAACGGGCTCAGGGCGCTACCATCGCCCAGGCGATCCGGACTGCCGCGGCCACCTCTGGCCGGACCATCGTGGTGTCCGGGCTGACCGTGATGACGGCACTGGCCGGACTGTTCCTCACCGGTTACAGCGGCTTCACCGGCATCGCGATCGGAACTATCGCCGTAGTCGGCATCGCGGTCATCGGCTCGCTGACCTTGCTGCCCGCGCTGCTGTCCTGGCTCGGACAGTGGGCGGACCGGGGCCGGGTGCCGTTCCTCGGCCGTCGCCGTACCGCCGCCCGCCCGTCCCGGGTGTGGGCTGCCCTTGCCCGCCGGGTGGTGCGCCGCCCGCTGCTGTGGGGCGGAGCGGCGGCGATCGCGATGCTGGCGCTGGCCGCGCCCGCGCTCGGCATGCGGCTCACCAACCCGGCCACCGACGTGCCGAACAGCACCCCGATCGTGCAGAGCTTCAATGCGATCCAGCGGGCGTTCCCGCACGCTCCCACGCCGGCCCAGGTCATCGTCACCGGTACCGGCCTGACCAGTCCGCAGCTGCGGGCCGCGGTCACCGCGCTGCAGGGGCGCGCGACGGCCAGCGGCCCGATCCGTGGCCCGATAACCGCCACTCCAATCGGCGGCGGCCGCGCATTGATGATCGACGTCCCGCTGGCGGGCAACGGCTCGAACACCACCTCCAACGATGCGCTGACCAGCCTGCGCAGCAACATCCTGCCCACGACTCTGGGCAAGGTCAGCGGGATCAGGTACGCGGTCGGCGGTGAGACCGCGGGCAGTTACGACGACACCAAGGCGCTGGACGCCCGCACACCGCTGGTACTCGGCGTCGTCGCCGTGCTGGCCTTCCTGGTGCTGCTCATCTCGTTCCGCTCGATCACGCTGCCGCTGGTCTCGTCGGCCTCAACCTGCTGTCGGTCGGTGCCGCCTACGGCCTGATCACGCTGATCTTCCAGGATGGCAGGCTGCAGGGCCTGCTGGACTACACCAGCTTCGGCGCGATCACCTATTGGGTACCGCTGTTCCTGTTCGTGTTCCTGTTCGGGCTGTCCATGGACTACCACGTGTTCATCCTGAGCCGGATCCGCGAGCTGCGCGGCCGGGGCACCCCGACCCGGGAGGCGATCACCCTCGGCATCAGCAGCAGCGCCGGGGTGGTCACCAGTGCCGCCGTGATCATGATGGCGGTGTTCTCCGTCTTCGCCACGCTGCACCTGGCCGAGCTGAAGATGCTCGGCATCGGGCTGCCAGCGGCGGTGCTGATCGACGCCACGATCGTGCGCGGCATCCTGGTCCCGGCCTCCATGGCCCTGCTCGGCGAGCGGTGCTGGTACCTGCCCCGGTGGCTGCAGTGGCTGCCGGGTGCCCGGCCCGGGATCAACCAGGCCCGGTAGCTCTTCTGGAAAGCGTGGGGCGCCTTCCGTCTTCGGCACGGTAGGCGCCCCACGGGTGCCGCGGCTCGGATGAGGGCGATGGCCCTGGGCAGGCTCCTCCCGGCCGCCCCGGCGCCGGGCCCCGGGAAGAACACCGCCAGCCAGCGATTCCGGCTGTCGGGCGAGCCGCACCTGTCCGCTGCAACCAGTTACACGTGAAACGAGACAGCCAGCCCGGCCACCCGCCCAGCACAGCCGATGGCCAGGCTAGGTAGGTCGTCAATTGTCATGCCAGGTACCGGCCGTCCGGGGGATACCGGCTGTACCGGCTGTGCCACCTGGGCCGGACGTGCCTGCGGTCACCCCGGAGCCGCCCGAGGTCACCACCGGGTTCTGGCTGAGGCTGGGCTTGTGGCCGGTGGCTGCTGCCCCCGTCACCCCGCCCGTACCCTGCACCGTGCTGCCGGCGCTCGCCGCGGGAGTGGCCGCGGCATGGGCGAAGTAGCCAGTGGTGGCCGCCACCCCGGCGATCAGCGTGGCCGCCACCCAGGTCGATGCCCGCCGGGTCTGGCGCACCCCCATCTCGCGCCGGATGGCGGCCCGGCGCAGGCCCGGGTCGGCCGCCCAGGCATTCTCACCGGAATAGGCCTGCCGTCCGCGTCTGCTCTCGAAATCGCCACTCTCGAAGTCGCTGTCCATCTCGGTGCCCTTCCAGGTCATGTCGCCGGATGCGGCCGGCTTCCCCACCATGCGGGATGGCCGATGAAAGGACCGTGAGCAGGGGATGTGAGGCGTTCACATAATTCGCACATCTGCGGGACATGCGGCACTGCATAACCTCATGCCATGCGGGTGCTGGTGGTGGAGGACGAGGCCAGGATGGCCCGGCTCGTCAAGCGGGGCCTGGAAGAGGAGGGGCACGCGGTGGATGTCGCCGCGGACGGGCCGGACGGCCTGTGGATGGCCACCGAAAACCCCTACGCGGCCATCGTCCTCGACGTCATGCTGCCCGGTTTCGACGGCTTCGAACTGTGCCGCAAGCTCCGCACCGCCGGGGTGTGGGTCCCGGTGCTCATGCTCACCGCCCGCGACGCGGTCGGTGACCGGGTCCGCGGGCTGGACGCGGGCGCCGATGATTACCTGGTCAAGCCGTTCAGCTTGCTCGAGCTCGCGGCCCGGCTGCGGGCTCTGGCGCGGCGCGATGACCGGGCCCGGCCCGCCGTACTGGAAACGGACGGTCTCCGGCTGGATCCAGCCACCAAGCAGGCCTGGCGGGGGAACTCCGAACTTCGCCTCTCGCCCAAAGAGTTCGCGCTGCTCGAACTGTTCCTGCGGCACCCTGGGGCGGTGCTGACCCGATCCCAGATACTGGAGGCGGTCTGGGATTTCGCCTATGACGGCGGTTCGAACGTGGTCGACCAGTATGTGGCCTACCTGCGGCGGAAGATCGACCTGCCGTTCGGCCGCCGCGACATAGAGACGGTCCGGGGCATGGGCTACCGGCTGCGCCAGGACCAGCAGGAGTAGGGGCTGCGGTGTCGATCCGGCTGCGGGTGGCGGTGGTGTTCACGATTGCGCTCACCCTCGCCTTCGCGCTCGGCCGCTGCCCCAGCGACGGCTTGCGCACACGAACCCACCCAGCGTTATCGCTCATCCCGGCCCCGCTCGTAGCGCAGGAACAGCGTGTCACCGGCCTGCAGCACATGGCGCAGGCCGAACCGCGCCAGCGGCGCGCCGAGCGGGGCGACCGACACGGGCAGCGGGTCTCCGCCCATGAGCGGGGCGATGGTCAGGCACAGCTCGTCCACCCGGCCGGCCGAGACCAGCTCACCCAGCCAGGTCGGGCCGCCCTCGCAGAGCACCACCCGATACCCCTCCCCGGCCAGCCGGGCCATGGCCTGTCCTGGATCCACCTGGTCCTGGCCGGCGATGATCACCTCGGCGGCCGCGCGGGCGCGGTCCAGCCGGGCCGGGTCCGCGGCCTGGCAGGTGATGATCAGCGTCCGGCGTTCCGGCGGCGCGGCCGTGAAGATCCGGGCTGACCAGTCCAGGTCCAGCGAGCGGGTCACCACGGCCAGCGGGGGTGCAGCGGGCCGGCCAGCCGCCTGCCGGGCGGCGGCCAGCTGCGGCGGCAGCGTCACCGGGCCGTAGCCTTCCCGGCGTACCGTTTCCGCGCCGACCAGCACCACGTCGGCCAGGGACCGCATCAGCCGGAACAACTCCGCGTCCGGTGCGGTGGACAGCGCGCCGACCCGGCCGCCGATCGCCGCGGTGCCGTCGAGCCCGCCGACCATGTGTGCCATTACCCAGCATCCGCCGTCCGGCCGGGACCGGTCCACCGCCGCGTACGGCGCGAGCGGGTCGCGGACCTCCGGGCCGGGCTGCAGCATGCGCACGTGACCCATAGTGGCACCGTCCGCCCCGGGTGCCCGGGCCTGGCGGCCAGCCTCCGGTGCTGGCCATTGCGGCCGAGGTAAGCTGCCGACACCGCAGGAATCAGCACAGGCGGACCACTACAGGCGGATGCCCGATGAACGTGAAGATCGCCACGTCGGATCTGGTTGACCGTGCCGAGCTCCTCGCTTTCGTCCGTGACCGGCACAAGGTCATCCTGGTCACGGCCAAGCGCGACGGCACGCCGCAGCTGTCCCCGGTCACCGCGGGCCTGGACGGCGAGGGCCGGGTGGTGATCGCCACCTACCCGGAGCGGGTCAAGACGCACAACGCCCGGCGGCAGCCCCAGGTCAGCCTGCTGGTCCTGTCCGACGACTGGAACGGCGCGTGGGTGCAGCTCACCGGCACCGCCGAGGTGCTCGACCTGCCCGAGGCCATGGAGCCGCTGGTCGAGTACTTCCGGGCGATCGCAGGCGAGCACGACGACTGGGACGAGTACCGGGCCGCGATGCAGCGCCAGGGCAAATCGCTGATCCGGGTGACGATCGACAGCTGGGGCCCGATCGCGACCGGCGGCTTCCCGGCCCGCCTCGCCTGACCCATGCCCCTGCCGGTGGGCGACCGGCCCGGCCCTGATGGCCAGGGCGGCCCGCCCGGCCAGCGATGCGGCCTGGTCTTCGGCCGGCACCCGCCTGCCCCGGCGTGGCTGCCCGGGCATCCGGTCCAGCCCGGCAGCCAGGTACAGGACCGGGGCGGCCAGCTGGCGGGCTGCTGGCGGGTCCGCGGCGTCCGGGACGGCCTGGCCACCCTGACGGACCCGGCCGGAACCGAGTGCCAGCATCCGGTGGACCGCCTCGTCGTGGTCCGTGAGTTCGGCCAGCCGGTGTACCCCCGGATGCGCAGCCTCGGCGCGGTCAGCCGCGGCGGCCCGGATCGGCCCTGGCATGCGGTTATCAACGCCGAGAACTACCACGCGCTGCAGGCGCTGCGGTACGCCGTGGCCGGGCAGGCCGACATCCTCTACCTGGACCCGCCCTACAACAGTGGCGCCCGGGACTGGGCCTACAACAACCGCTACGCCGGCCCCGGCGACGCTGACGGGCACAGCCGGTGGCTGTCCTTCATGGAGCAGCGGCTGCTGGCCAGCCGTCACCTGCTGAAGGACGACGCGGTGCTGGTGGTGACCATCGACGAGCATGAGGTGACCCGGCTCGGCGTGCTGCTCGGGCAGGTGTTCCCGGACGCGGACATCACGCTGGTCACCATCGTCACCAACCCGAAAGGGGTGACCCGGCCCGGCCTCCGCCGGTTCTCCCGGGTCGGCGAATACGCCTACTTCTGCTTCTTCGGCGGCGCGGGCCTGGCGGCGTGGCCGGACGACATGCTCACCACCGGCGCCGACCGGCTGGCGAACGGCGCCGCGAGTGCCGCCGGCGCCGCCGGTGATCCGGGCGCCGCGAGTGCCCCGCCCGCCCGGCCCCGGTGGAAGGGGCTGCTCCGCTCCGGTGATGGCGCCCGCCGGGAGGACCGGAAGGACATGTTCTACCCGGTCCTGGTCGACCCGGCCCGGAGCGCCGTGCTCGCCGCGGGCGACCCGCTGCCGTACCCGGAGCCGCCGGACTTCGACACCCCGGTCGGCGGCCTCACCCCGGTCTGGCCGGTGCGCCGGGACGGCTCGCTCGGCCGGTGGAGCGTGGGCCAGGCGACCCTCCAGGCTCTCATCGACACGGGTTACGTCGCACTCGGCAGCTACGACGCCGCGCGGCGCAGCTACGGGCTGACCTATCTGAGCCGCGAACCGCAGGAACAGATCGCTGCGGGGGTGCTCGAGGTGCTGTCCTTTGACAAGGCCCGCAACGTTGTGGACGTGGCTTATGCGCCCGCCAGCAGCGCGGGACGCCGGGTGAAGACGGTCTGGCACCGCACCGCGCACGACGCGGGGGTGGGTGGCACCGACGTCATCTCCGGGCTGCTCGGCGGGCGGCCGTTCACCTTTCCCAAGTCGGTCTACGCGGTCCGGGACACGCTGGGCATGCTCTCCGCGGACAAGAAGGACGCGCTGATCATCGACTACTTCGCCGGGTCCGGCACAACGGCGCACGCGGCGATGATGCTGAATGCTGAGGACGGCGGCACCCGGCGCACCATCCTGATCACCAACAACGAGGTGGAGGCAGCCGAGCGGGCCCGGCTGCGCGCGGCGGGGGTGCTGCCCGGCGCGCCGGGCTGGGAGGCGGCCGGTGTGTTCACCGGACAGCCCGGCCACGGCTCGAAGCCGTAGTCACCGGCTGCCGCCCAGACGGCAGCGTGATCCCGGCCGCACTGCGGAACGCCGACGGCACCCCGATGTCCGCAGGCTTGCCGGAGAACATCGAGTTCTTCGAACTGACCTGCATGGATTCCGCTGAGGCCGGTCAGGATGGGGCTGGCTGGGGTGAGGCTGGCCGGGGTGAGGCTGGCCGGGATGGGGCTGGCCAGGATGGGGCTGGCCGGGGTGAAGCTGGCCGGGGTGAGGCGTTCGCCGCCGTTGCGCCGCTGCTCTGGCTGGCGGCGGGGGCGGCCGGGCCTCGCGTCGAGGCGGAGGCGCCCGCGTTCGCGCTGCCCGCGGGCGGCCGCTACGGCGTGCTGTTCAGCGCCGCGCACCGCGCTGGCTTCGCGGCCGCCCTGCAGCAGCGGCCCGAGGTGACGCACGCGTTCGTGGTCGCCGCCTCGGCCGGGGAGTACCAGCAGGTGGTGGCCGCGCTGCCGCCGCGGGTGCGGGTGTTCCCGCTGGCGGTGGGCTACTTGAGCAGCTTCACCATCAACGTCCCGGACACCTCCTGATCGCACCGCTCCGGGCGCCGCCCGGGGTCGGCCAGCGGGTCTTCCGAGATGAGCTGCGCAGTCAGGCTGCCTCGTGTCCGCGTTGCATTATGCAGGTAATTACCTGCATAATGTCCGGGTGGGCGACGACGACGCGGTGTTCAGAGCCCTGGCCGACCCGACGCGGAGGGCCCTGCTGGACAGGCTCCACGAACGCAACGGCCAGGCTCTCGGGGAGCTGTGCGAGCCCCTCGAGATGGCGCGGCAATCAGCGACCCAGCATCTGGGCGTGCTGGAGGCCGCGAACCTGATCACCACCGTTCGCCAGGGCCGGGAGAAGCTGCACTACCTCAACCCCGTCCCGCTCTGGAGCATCCAGGAACGCTGGATCGGGAAGTTCGAGCGGCCCCGCCTGCGCGCCCTGAGCGCCATCAAGCAACGAGCAGAGGAGGGCCCTATGGCCGACCGGCCGAGCTACGTGTACGTCACCTATATCGAGAGCTCACCAGAGCGGGTCTGGGAAGCACTCACCGATCCAGGCCTGACCGGCCAGTACTGGGGGCATAGCAACGTCTCCGACTGGCAGGCTGGCTCTCCCTGGGAACACCGGCGCACCGACGGCTCCGGCATCGCCGATGTGACCGGCACCGTGCTGGAGTCGGTGCCGCCTCGGCGGCTCAGCATGACATTCGACGCCCCGGGCGAGGCGCCGCCGGGGGGCCCGTCCAGGGTGACCTTCGACATCGAGCCCTACCACGAGATCGTCCGGCTCACTGTCACACACGAGAACCTGGCCAGCAGCGATGCCCTGGAGGCGGTCTCTGCCGGATGGCCGGCCGTGTGCGCCAACCTCAAGTCCCTGCTGGAGACCGGCCACGTGCTGCCCCGTGCGCCGTGGGAGATGTACGCCGAACTGCGGGCCGCCCAGATGGCCCGCAACGACCCCCGCCCCTCGGGCTCTTGAGCTGGTACCGCCCTGGGCGGTAGTCAGCTCAGCGGGCTCGCGAACGGGCTGATGCTGCGGGCACGGTAAAGATTGCGGCACTCATTCAAGAGCACCGCTCTTGAATGAGTGCCGCAACTATGAGACTCTTGCTCCTAAGGGAGAGCAGTGCTCTCGATCAGGACGAGGAGCCGAGCCTCGTCAGGGCCAGAGGAGAGGAAATGTCCGAGCACATCATCGTCGGTTCCGGGCCAGTTGGCTCAGCCACCGCGCTGCTGCTCGCCGAGCACGGCGAGCATGTCCGCGTCATCAGCCGGCGCGGCACCGGACCGGAGCACGCCGCGATCGAGCGCGTGGCCGCTGACGCGACCGATGCTGAGCGGCTGACCGCGCTGGCTACCGGGGCCGCGGCGCTGTACAACTGCGCGAGCCCGCTGTATCACCGATGGCTCACGGACTGGCCGCCGCTGGCTTCGGCGTTGCTGACCGCGGCCGAGCGCAGCGGCGCGGTGCTGGCCACGATGAGCAACCTCTACGGCTATGGGCAGGTCAGCGGCCCCATAACGGAGAAGACGCCGCTGGCCGCTACCCACCCGAAGCTGCGGCTGCGGGCAGAGCTGTGGGGCGACGCCCGAGCCGCGCACGAGGCCGGCCGAATCCGCGCCACCGAGGTCCGCGCCAGTGACTACATCGAGGCGAACAGTGTGCTGTCGATGGTCATGGCCAAGCCACTGCTGGCGGGCAGGCGGGCATACGTGCCCGCGCCGCTGGATGTGCCGCACAGCTGGACATCGATCACCGACTGCGCCAAGACGCTGGTCACCGTGGCGGCTGACGAGCGGGCACTCGGCCAGGCCTGGCTCGTACCGACTGGCCCGGCCCTGACCGTGCGGCAGCTCGCGGACAGGTTCGCTGAGGTCAACGGCGCGTCGCGGGCCAAGGTGACGGCCATCCCGTACCCGGTCCTGTGGACGACCGGGCTGTTCTCGCCGACCGTGAAGGAACTGCGAGCCACGCGGTACCAGTTCACCCGGCCATTCGTAGCGGACTCATCTGCCACCACACAGACGTTCGGGCTGAAGCCGGTGCTGATGGACGAGGCACTGCGCGACGCAGCGGCCCGGCTGCGTGACTAGCAGGCAGACCGCCATCCGTGCCGGTGTGCTTCCAGTTGGGCGTCGACCTCGCGATCGTGGACCTGCCAGATGCCCATGACCCCGGCGTTTTCGACTTCCTCGCCGAACTGGTCCGGGAACTTGATCCACTCGGCCGCCCCGCGCCCCCTGTCCTCAACGGCCAACCGGTATCCCGGTAAAGCTCACGCAGCTGTGGACGCGGCTCAATCTGCGACAGGTCTTGCGGAAACCCCCGGCGGGATGGAATCTGGTGATCGCGCCGCGGGTACTGACCCGTTTGTGCGCCGTTCCTGGACCGATGCGTACGCGGAGCGAAGGAGACGTCCGTGATCTTCATTGTCGTGAAGTGGACCATCAAGCCCGAGCGGAGCGGCGAATGGCTGACACTCGTCGATGACTTCACCCAGGCCACCCGCGGCGAGCCAGGCAACATCTTCTTCGAGTGGTCCAGGAGCGTGGACAACCCAAACCAGTTCGTGCTGGTCGAGGCGTTCCAGGACGATGCGGCCGCGGCCCACGTGAACTCCAACCACTTCAAGGCCGCCATGAAGTGGATGCCCGACGTGGTCGCCGAGACACCGCAGATCATCAACGTGACCGTGCCCGGGACGGACTGGTCCAGGATGGCGGAGGTCACCCCGTCGCACAGCTGACGCAAGCGGCAGAGCCGCACGGCTGACGCAAGCGGCAGAGCCGCACGGCTGACGCGGGGAGTAGCGCCGCGCAGCTGAACTGGTTACCGGGGCCAGCCAGGCCGTCCAGGGTCAGTCCGGGTCGAGGGTCAGTCCGGGTCGTCGGAGACCACGATGCCGAGATGCTCGGCGATCAGCGGGGCCAGCGCGGTGAGCTGGGCGGTGCTGACGATCGCGCCGCGCAGCGAGGCGGGCGTGATGATGAGCCCCAGGTCGGCGCCGCGCAGGTCAACGTGGTCCAGGCTGACCTGGGTGAAGTCGGTCTCCTCCAGCCGTGACCCGGGGAACCGGCAGCGGCGCAGCGTGGCGCCGCCGAAGTCCACGTCACGCAGCAGGCAGTCCTGGAAGATCACGTCGGTCAGCGTGGCGCCGCGGAAATTGACCCCGGTCAGCTTGCAGCCCTGGAACGTGACCTCCCGCCACAGCGATCCGTGCGCGCTCAGCCCGGCCAGCACCACATCCCGGAAAGCGTCCATGGTCCAGCTGGTCTCGGCGGCGTCGGTGGCGGTCAGCCGGACCCCGTGCAGCCACACCTCGCTGAACCGGGCCTTGCGGAACTGGCCGCCTTGGACCGAGACACCGCTGAAGGCACACTCCAGGAAACGGCTGCCCGCGCTGTCCGGGTCGTCGAGGGTCAGCTTCGCGAAGCCGACCCGGTCGTAGTCCTCGCCCGGGCTGAGTTCCCCGGCGTGCCAGGTCAGGCTGGCCGCAAAGGGCAGGTCAGTGGCTGAGCGCACATCAGCGAGGCGCTTCGGTGGCATCCAGGGTCCTTCCGGTGGCGGTTGCCCAGAGTACGTGGCGGGGCACTTGATCACAGGTGGCGGGCCAGGAACGCCAGCGACGGTGGTTCCTGGGCGGTGAAGAACTGGCCATCATGACAGCCCCGGGAGATGTCCACGGCCGCGCCAGCTGGCAACGCCCGGGCCAGGGCGAGCACCCCCGGGTGGAACGGGTCGTCGGCCCCGGAGGCGACCCGGACTCCGATCCCAGCCAGTGCGGCGGCGTGAGTGATCACATCGTCTGCGGCGAAGTCCGCGGCCGATGCGTACGCACCCGGGTTGACGCCCTGGGCCTGCTCGTAGCTCGTCCAGACCGCGGGGCTGATCGCCGCGACCGCCGTGATCATCCGTGGGTACTTCTCGGCCAGCAGCAAGGCCCCGTAGCCGCCCATCGAGACGCCTAGCGCGGCCAGCCCGTGCGGTGGTCGGCCCAGGCCCATCCGCTGGCAGAGCGGGATCAGCTCGCCGGTGACCATGCCCAGCGGGTCGTCGTGCGGGTGCGGGTTCCAGTAGCCGCCCCCGCCGTCCGCCGCGGCCAACGCCATCGGTGGCAGCGGCTGGCCACCGGCCTTCAGCGCGAGAGCCTGCGGCATGCTGATCCCGGCCAGCGGATCCAGGTGGGTTCCGCCGTAGGGGTGCAGCACCAGCACCAGCGGCAGCCGGGTGCCCAGCCCATGGCCGGGTGGGTAGGCGATCGTGTAGCCGACCTCGCGCTGCCGGGCCCGGGAGAAGAACCGGCCGGAGATGCTCGGGCCGGGGGATGCGAAGGCCAGCGCGGGACTGGCCACCGAGCAGGCGCCGTCCAGCCGGTCGAGTTCTTGCTGACCGGGAAATACCCCGTGGTTCACCAGTTCCAGGGCGGCGACCTCGCCGGCCACTACTGCGGCGCCCGCACCGAGCCCGGTGGCCAGCACTCGCCGCCGGCTCCACCGCCGGGCCGCCGGGCCGCTGGTCCCTGGGCCAGTCACCGGCCGGTCACCGGGCCGCGCCCAGGGCTCGGCCCGCACCAGGCCAGCTAGTGATCGCCGGGAACACGGACTGAAGAATAGGCGAGCCGGCCCGCGGCCCGTGCTCGCCTCGCCCGGGTGGCGCCGGTTCCCAGAAACGTGGGGATTTCGCTCCGCGGCGGCCCGTCCGGTGCGGGTAGCAGCATCTGCGCCAGCAACTGGTGCGGCACCCGGCAGAGCCTTGCTGGTGTCGCTGCCACATTGTTACCGGTCGTTCGCGGTGAACATGTAAGCGTCGTTGCTGGTGAACGTGTTGGTGTGTAAATGAGCCCCGCCCGGCTGTGCCGGGCGGGGCTTGGTGTTCGTGGTGTCGGCGGGGTGCTCACTCTGTCGCGATGACTTCGGTGACGGCGGCGCGGGCGGCGGATTCATCGGCGAGTGTTTTGCTGGCGACGAGGGTGGCAAGGGCGAGGTTGTTGACGGTGCGGGGTTGTGACCTGGGAGGACGCCATCGAGCGGATCGCGTGGTGGCGGGCGGCGGTGAAGGATTCCTCCTCCGCGGTGACCGGGGCGTTGTCCTTGCGGCGCAGGGTGCGGGCCCCGGCGGCATCGCTGTGCAGGACTGCCGCCACGGTCACGCGCTCCCTCCTGCGCGCGGCCATGCCGCGGAATCTGAGCCTGGTTATCGGGTCATTCTGGCTGGGTCGCCCGGGTGCGCCTGGAGACGGCGATGGCGGCGATGACGATCCATAGCAGTTCCAGGCCGAGGAAGACGCGCTCGTAGAGGCCGCCGGGGGCGTGGTGGTGCTTGTGGGCGGCGCCGAGCAGCAGGTAGGCGATGGCGCCGGCGACCGAGATGGCGAGCAGGACGGGGGCGGCGGGGCGCCAGGCCGGGCCGGACATGAGGCTGGCGGATATCAGGATGGCGCCGATCGCGATGGCGGTGAACGCGATGAAGGCCAGGACCAGGTGCACGATGCCGCTGCCGTGCTGCGGGGTGCCCTCGATGTCGTCGGCGAAGAACGCGAGCAGGCCGGAGCAGATCGCCCAGGTGACCAGCAGGGCCAGGCCGGCGCGGGCGCGGCCGCCGGGGCGGAGGACCCGGGACAGTGCGGCGGCGATGGCTAGGGACAGGGCGCACCGCAGCAGGAAGTTCAGGTCCATCACCCAGTACCACGGGCCGCGGCCGTAGTCGCTTTCCGCGTTGTAGATCAGGCTGTACCCGGGCCGCAGGAAGGCCAGCAGGACGTCGATGGCCACGTAGACGGCGACCCCGGCGAGCGCGAGCCGGGCCAGGGGCTTGGCGCGGGACGGGGCGGGGCGCTGCCGCGGCGGCGGGACGGCGGCAGTCACCGCGACCCCTGGCCGGGCGGGCCGGGGCGGGGACCGCGGGTCCGCGGCCGGGGGAGATGCCGCGAGAAAGAGCAACCTGGTTGCATATCGTTAGCATGTGGGAGTGATGGCCGGGGAGTCAACTGCCGCGTACCGGTTCGGCGACCTGCTCGCGCTGGCCAGGCAGAGCTGGCTCGGCCAGATGACCAGCCGCCTGGAACGGCTCGGTTACGCCGGCTACCGGCGCGGCGACGCGGCCGTGTTGCCGATGCTGTGGCGGGATCCGCTGCCGGTCGGCCGGCCTCGGCGCGGGCCTGGGCGTGACCCGGCAGGCGGCCAGGAAGATCGCCGACGCGCTGGAGCAGCGGGGCTACGCCACGACCGAGCGGGACTCGCGTGACACGAGGCAGCTGAACGTCACCCTCACCCAGCTCGGCCGCGACTACGCCCGCGCCGTCACAGCCGTTGTCGAGGAACTCAACCGGGAGGTCGCCGGGCGGGTCAGCCCGGACCAGCTCGCCGCAGCGGACACCGTGCTGCGCGCCGCCCTCTTCGATGACAGCGCCAGGCGGCGAGCCAGCCGGCTGCCCCGGCCGCCGGGGGAACCTTCCGCCGGGGGTGCCGTCTTAGCTGGGGTATCGAGCCTTACCCGGCGCTCGCACCCCCGTCCGTTCGGCCTCCCTCCTCAGGGGCTGAGGGACCGGGACGTGGCAGGTGGGCCAGCCCGGGCCTGGCCGTCACCCTGGACCAGGGGAGTTGTCCCGGCAGCGGACGAAGTCCTGAACCATGCTCCTGCGCGCCTGGTCGAACTTGGCCAGGACCGCGGGCACCCGGTCGGCCAGTGCCCGTCCTGGATCGAGCCCGCCCCTGGTGTTGGGTTTTACGTGGCGTACATGTCAGCGACGCTGGCGCCGGGATGGTTGTGCCGGAGTTCAGGTGCGTGGTCATTCTTGCTCCGGCTGGGGCGCGGGGTCATAGCGGGCGGCCGTGATCGTGGGCCGCTTATGCGAGGAATCGGGGAGGAGTTGCGGGTGTAGTGGTCGAGCAGTTCGGCTGCTGCGTAGACGGGCACGTCGCTGATTGCCGCGAGGTTGAGGGCGTCGCTGGGACGGGTGTCGATGACGGCTCCGGTGGAGAGCACGGCCTGGGCGTAGAAGATGCCGTCGGTCAGGTGGCTGATGCGGATTTCCCGCAGCCGTGCCCCAGCAGCAGCGAGCAGGGCGGCGGTGAACTGGTAGGTCAGCGGGCGGGGCAGCTCATTGCCGCTGAGGCTGATGGCGAGGGCGGTCGCCTCGGTGTGGCCGACGCAGATCCACATCCGCCGGTCGCCTCCGGTTTCGGTGAGCATGATGAAGTACGGGTATTTGCTGGGTATCGCGGAGCCGCTGCCGGTGCGCTTGAGGACGCCGCTGATGGTCACGGGGACCATGGGAGTGGTCATGGCTGTGTGCCTTTCTATTCCTCGGGCTCCGGGAATCTCGCGAGTTATGTAAGACTGGAAAGCTCACCAAGATCGGAAAGGGCACGAGTTCACTCGTGCCGCATCAGCGCTCAACTGGAGCGGGCTTCAACTTCTTCTGTTTGTGTTTTTTTTG
>CAWDRD010000001.1:0-7172 GCA_963804455.1 uncultured Actinomycetes bacterium | reverse complement strand
AACCATCCGCTCATGTGATCAACATCCATCCGGGTCGTGGCCGCCGGAGTCCGGGACAGCCGGGACGTTAGGTCGAGAACCGGGTAACAAGGCCCCCGTACGCAGTGTGGGGCGCCGCCACACGGCAGGCATCACCCGTCCCGGATGGTCATTCACGGAGGCGCCGTAGCGGGGTCATCAGCGTGGCCGAACCCGGTGATCGGCGTACCTGCGCCGGGCCGGCCACGGGAATTACCACCTCCTCCGGCCTAACGCTGGCCCGGAATCAGCGGGGCTGCCTCGCCCCGCGGGTGAACCGCCGGACACCACCGGTGCCATCCGGCCCCTCCCGCACCAGCGGTAACTCCAGCAGAAACGCCTGGCCGCCACGAAGGCCTGGCGGTCAGATAGCGGCCCGTTCTAGCCAGGATCACATGCGTTCATTAAGGTCAGAGGAGTGCGGCACCCTGTCCGGCAGTGGCCAGGAGCGCTGCCAGAAGACGACCTGGGCGGCGTTCCTCTCCTCCGGCCTGCCCCGATGGGCCTCGAGATGCCGATCGAGGCCAAGCTGCACGCCCCGGCCTCGCGGCCGGGGGGGGTGGATCGGGCCAGGCTCACGAACTACCTGGCAGGCACCGCCACCCGGCTGGTGCTCGTTGACGCTCCCGCAGGCTTCGGCAAGACCACCGTGGTCACCCAATGGCGGGTCAGCCCGGCCGAGAGCCGGCCGTTCGCCTGGGTTTCGCTGGACCACGGCGATAATGATCCGGGCACGCTGTGGTGGTACGTGGTGACCGCGCTGCACCGGGCCTGCCCTGAGTTTGGCGGCGAGAGTCTCCTGCGGGAGCTCCGGGGGCAGGAGCCAGAAGTCGCAGCGGTGCTCCCGCTCCTGGCCAACGAGCTGGCTGCGCTCTCCGCACCAGTGGTGCTGGTGCTCGATGACTACCACGTGATCAGGGAGCGCAGCTGCCATGACCAGATGGAGTTCCTGCTGCTTCACCTGCCGCCATCAGCGCAGATCGTGCTCATCACGCGGGCCGACCCGCCCCTGCCGCTAGCGCGGGCACGGGCGGCGGGCGAGATGATCGAGATCCGCACCCGCGAACTGCGCTTCGCGCCGGAGGAGGCGGCCGCGCTCGTGGACGCTGTCGCGGATGTCCGGCTCACCGGGCCTGACCTAGACGATCTCATGGAGCGCACCGAGGGATGGCCGGCCGGTTTGCACCTGGCGGCGCTCACGCTACGGGGCCAGCCTTCACCTCATGCCTTTGTCCGCCAGTTCACCGGCGACAACCGGTTCATCGTCGACTTTCTGGCCGAGGAGGTCCTCAGCCGCCAGCCGCGCGAGATCCAGCAGTTCCTGGCGCGGACCTCCGTTCTCAGCCAGTTCTGCGCCCCGCTGTGCGACGCCGTCATCGGTTCGTCCGACGCTGCAGACATCATCGAGCGGCTGGAACGCGAGAACCTGTTCCTGGTGCCGCTGGACGACAACCGGCAGTGGTACCGCTATCACCATCTCTTCGCCCAGGTGCTCCGCAGCCAGCTCGCCATGACCGAGCCAGGCGTCGTCACCAGCTTGCACGAGCGCGCGAGCGCCTGGCATGAGCGGTCAGGATCGACGGACGAGGCGGTCAATCACGCGCTCGCGGCCGACGACGCGGCCAGGGCCGTTGACCTCATCTCCCGGCACTGGGGTGCCTACGTCGGCATCGGCCGGATGGCGACGGTCCGCGGCTGGCTGCGTTCGCTGGGTGATGACCGGACTGCGGCCAGTCCTCTGGCGGCGCACTGCGCGGCCTGGGTGGCGGCCCTCTCCGGCGACCGGGAAACCGTGCGCCGCTGGCTCCCGGTGGTCGAGGCAGGCCAGCGCGAGGGGCGGCTGCCCGATGGAATGCAGTCGCTGACGTCCTCAGCGGCCATGCTGCGCGCCGTATTCGGTTTCGATGGCCTCCGGGTGATGCATGAGTCAGCGGTCACGGCCGCCCGCCTCGAATGCGACCCGACGTCGCCGTACTACGCCCTGGCCAGGAGTGCCCTTGGATTCAGCCACTACCTGGCCGGTGACCCACGGGCCGCAGCAGGGCCGCTGGAAGAAGCCGTGCAGAGCGAGGCGTCCGTCCCGGTCGTACGCATGTATGCCCTGGCTGCGCTGTCCTTGGTCGCGCTCGAACTGGGCAGCTTGCCGGAGGCGGAAGAGTTCGCGGACGCGGCATACGTCCTCGCCAGCCGGGGCGATCTCAGCACAGTGGCGCAGAGCACGCTGGCATACACGGCAGCTGGCGCGGTCTACGCCGCCCGCGGCGAGATGGATGCGGCCCGGCGCGAACTGGAACGTGCGCTGGAGCCCCGCCGTAGGGCGCCCGGCCTCAGCCCCTGGTCAACCCTGGAACCCGCGCTCGTGCTGGCGCAGGTGAAACTGGCCCTCGGGGACCGGGACGGGGCCAAGGACCTGGCCGACGAGGCCCGGTATCTGCTGAGCATGCTGCCCGAGGACACCGGCGCCCAGCAGGCCCGGCTGGCAGAACTCGACCGGCGGATCGCGGGCCCGCCTCGGGTCGTGTCGCGCGCCGAGCCGCTCACCGAACGCGAGATGACCGTGCTGCGCCTGCTCGCCAGCACGCTGTCACTCCGCGAGATCGGGCAGGAGCTGTACGTCTCCGCGAACACGGTCAAGACCCACACCCAGGCCATCTACCGCAAGCTCGGCGTGTCCACCAGGCACGACGCCGTTGTGCACGCTAAGCAGCTGGGGATCTTATCTGCGGCTGGCGCGTATGCAGCGGGTTCACCCGGGTGAACCCGCCAAACGGGTGAGAGTGCCTCACCCACTCATTGTGTAAGAATGTTTTATGTCGGGTTTTCTGGGGACGCGCGACGTACTCGGGGTAACCGCTGCCACTGGAGGAAACCCGGCCATGACCGCACCTGTCAGCCCTCGCTGCCGGTACCGGATTATCCTTCGCGGTGAATGCCAGCACCTGCTGACAGGCCTTCTGGATGGGCTCACAGTTGAGTCCGGCCGGGGCTGGACATGTGTACTGGCCTCAGTGCGGGATGAGTCAGAACTCTACGGACTGCTGGACCGGTTCCGGGATTTCGCGCTGCACATTGTCAGCTTTAATGAGCTCGGCGCCGGCCCACTGCGCCCGCAGACCGCCATCGACGGCAGCCGGTGAGCTTTCCCGGCGGAGCAGGCTTCGCGGACTGGATCGCAGGCGTGACCGCCTGCGATCCAGCGGTGCGCGACCAGGCCATCGCGTCAGCGGCCGGCCCTATCGAAGAGTCGAATATCGACGAGTCCGGGCTCGACATGAGAACTCACGCGCTGGTCCGGTTGGCGGCACTGGTGTCGGCCAGCGAACGCGGCACAGCCTACGACGAGTACGTTACGACGGCGCTCGATCATGGTGTCACACCCGGCGAGATCGTAGGTGTGCTGGTGGCCCTGCACCCTATGGTGGGTACCGCGCGTATCACCGAGACGGCAGGCGCTGTGCTCGGTGCTATCGACCGG
The DNA here is from genome assembly GCA_963804455.1 of uncultured Actinomycetes bacterium. GTDB lineage: Bacteria > Actinomycetota > Actinomycetes > Streptosporangiales > Streptosporangiaceae > RYN-230. Next base: position 3,679 of record CAWDRD010000001.1, on the reverse strand, counting down.
GCCAGTGCTATGGACCGGGCCGCCGCCGGTACCTCAGCGGGTCCCCGGGCCGGCCAGGCCTAGCCCTGCTGCCCGGCGTGCTGTCCGGGCCTGGCTGCGGCCGGCCTGGCTGCGGCCGACCTGGCCGGATCAGAGCAAACCGAACTGCCGGGCGCGGCGGACCGCCTCGCCACGGTGGCTTACCGCCAGTTTGCGGTAGATGCTCTTCAGGTGGGTCTTGACGGTATTCACCGAGATATACATCCCGGTAGCGATCTCGGCGGTGCTCTCCATCGCTGAGACATGCTCGAGCACCTCGCGTTCGCGCTCGCTCAGCGGCTCTACGATCAGGGGCTCTGCCTGCCCGGCGAGCTGCCGGGCCTCGATCCATCCGGCGCTGACCAGGTCAGGCTCCAGCAGGCGACGGTAAGGCTGAGCCAGCTCCGGGTCACGCCGCAGGACCGGCCGCAGCCAGCCCCGGTCCATGACGAACGGCAGCCGAAGCTGCTCTGGCTCAGCTAGCCGTAGTGCGTGCTCGAGCGACCGGCGGCCACGTGCATGGTCACCGTGGCCGTAACTGATCTGCGCGTCGGCCAGCCAGGCGGACAGGCGGACACCGGCAGGCTCGTGGTCGCCGGGCGGAGCGCTGGCCAGTGCATGCGCGGCGCCTTGCGCATCCCCGGACGCCAGCAAGGCCCGGGCGAGTGCGGCCGCCGCGTCGAGCGAGGAGTCCGGGCCGGCCCGGACCGCCATGTCGATGGCAGAGGGAAAGTCACCAGTCAGGACGTACGCCCACGAGCCCAGGAGCATCAGCCTGTGCTCGATCCAGGGCGGCGGCGACCAGCCCAGCCGCGCCCGGCCGACGATCTCCAGCGTCGCGCTCCCCCGGCCTTCGGCCAGGCTGCGGCGGGCCGTCACCAGGCAGGCGGCCGCGCCGATCAGCTTGTCCGGCCGGGCTCGCAATGCATCGTGCGCCCGCTTCTGCCAGCGGCGCGCACGCGACAACTCGTTGCGGTCCAGGTATACGGATGCGAGCGCCACCTCTGCCGCCTGGCTGGTGACGCCAGCCGGCCGGTCCACATCGCCGTCCGGGCCGCCTGTTGCCCCGGCAGCTAGCTCCGTGGCATGGCTCAGCTGTCCCTGCATCGCCTCGACCAGGGCGAGATGCCCGAGGCAGTCGGCTCGCTCGCTCTGGCTGTCTGCACCGCCGGCGGCTGCGCCTGCCTCGAAGAAGGCCGCTGCCTCGGCGAAATGGCCTGACCACAGTCGCACAGCTCCGCGTCCCGCCAGCACCTGCGCCTGGATCCCGGGGTGCTGGGCAAGCCGGTCCTCGGGCAGGGCCTCGACCAGGGCCTGCGCTTCCCCGGCCGCGGCCAGGGCTGCGCCAAGGTCCCCGGTGCGCCGGGACACGGCGAGGCGGATCAGTGCGGCGGCGAGCCGGGAGGGTATCTCCTCCCCCGCGGGAAGATGCGCGAGCATGCTTTCCGCAGTACTGAGAACGGGCTCGGTCAGGCTGTCCAGGGCGCGGGCGAAGTCGAGGGCCGCGGTCACCAGCAAGGGCTGCGGTTGCGCCCAGGTCACGCCCTGCGGCATGTGCCGGAATCCGTCGGCCAGTGGTTCGTGTCCCTGCGATTCGATGAGCTGCCCAATAGCCAGCTCATCCAGGACAGTCCGGGCGGCGAACTGCCAGTCGCCCGCATCTGCCGCATGCCGGACCGCCTCGGCGAGGAGCCCATTCCGGCGGTGCCATCTGGCGGCCCGCCGATGGAGATCCGGGACTCGGGTGGGGTCCTCACGGCGCAGCTTCAGCCGCAGCACCGCGGCGAACAGCGAGTGGTAGCGGTACCAGCCGCTGTCGTCCCGCTGAACGAGCGCGTTGGCCCGGACCAGATCAGAAAGGACGGCCACGTCTGGTCCGGCACCGAGCAGTTCGCTGGCGATGTCCTCGCGGATGCGGTCCAGGATGCTGGTTGTCAGCAGAAAGTCCCTGATGTGGGCGGGCTGAGCATTCAGAACCTCATCCACCAGATAACCGGCCACCGCGCTGTCCTCAGCGACCAGTTCCTTGACGAACTGCTCCGGGTCGGGGTGCCCGTCCATGGAAACCGCGGCCAGGCGCATGATCGCGGCCCAGCCTTCGGCCCGCTCGGTCAGGCGCTCCAGCGATTCCGCGGACAGCGTGATCCCGTGCTGCGCCATGAGCAGGCCGGATTCGCCGGTGCTGAAGGCGAGGTCGCTGACCCGGATCTCGGTCAGGTCCCCGGTGAGCCGGTACCGGTGCAGCGGCAGCAGCGGATCCATGCGCGAGGAGACCACCAGGCGCAGCCCCTGCCCTGCATGCCTCAGCACGTAGGCCAGCCCGTCCAGCACCCGCTGGCTGGTCAGCAGGTGGACGTCGTCGAGAACCAGCGTCACCGGGGGATCCTGTGCCGCCATCAGGGCGGCGCACCGGAGCAGGAATTCATGGTCGATGGCGTACCGCCGCACCGTCGCGGACATGGCCCTGGGGATACCAATATGAGCGTGCCGCAGTGCCGCCAGGACGTAGGACCAGAACACCCGGGGCCGGTTGTCGTAATGGTCGATGGTGACCCATGCGATAGGGCCGGGAGGCGGGCTGCCCGAGGCCCATAGTGCAAGGGCCATCGTCTTGCCCGCACCCGGAGGGCCGGTGACGGTGGTGACAGGGCCCCGGGCTCCCTCATCAATGAGCTTGTCGAGCCGTGGGCGCGGCACGAGCCAACCGGGCCTGCTGGGCACGGTGACCTTGGACAACAGGAGCGGATCGCCAGCCCCGGTAGCATGCCGAGCAGAACTGGCCGGCGGGAGTTCAGCCATGCTCACCACAGTCGGTGCACCTTCCTGATCGGCGACCGACGGTCGCCGGCCGGGGCAGCGCAGACTTCAGCCAGGCCAACCGCCACCTGTGCGGGCACTTCAGCGGCGCAGGATAGCCCCCCGGGCTACGGCTACTTGTTTCTACGTGTTTCGCACGGATCTGGGTGACGTGTCATCACCCTCACCCGATATCACCAGGGTGACGGACGTCGCCGTCTCCCCCGGGCGCCGGATCACCCGCTCCGAGGGGGGCGCCGCGGGCCAGGCCAGAGGACCGTGTAAGCACGATGGATTACTCCGATACTGCTGGGGGCCCGGCTGTGGCGTCCCTCTACTATGAGATCCGCGTGGCGGGGCTGCTCCCGCCAGAGGCCCTGCTCGATTTCGAGCGGCTCCGCGCATCCGTGCAGCCGGTCGAGACCGTCGTGCACGGTCCGCTTCAGGATCAGGCGGCCCTGCACGGGTTCCTGGCCAGGCTGGAAACGTTCGGCGTAGAGGTCCTGGAAGTACGCCGTCTGCATGACGAGTGCCCGAAACCGTCGGCCACTGGGCCAGGATCAGCGTGACATCCGGATCCGGTCAGGAGGGCGGCTCGGTGAAACGGCGCTCTTCGTAGACTTCGGCGGATGCGCGCCCGCGGCGCCGCATGACCTGGAGTGTGATCGCGATGATGAAGACAGCGACGCCTGCGATCATCAGGATCACGCCGATGGCCCTCAGGTCGATGTGCGCTGGCTGCCAGGTGATGCCGAACCGGAGTATCGCTCCGATGACGATGAGCGCGATGCTGCCGCCGATAGTCGCGTGGCTTGCCACCTCCCTGGGCCGCGCATCCGCTGGACCCGCGCCATCATGAGCGGAG